>JBAWFN010000160.1:0-56239 GCA_049591935.1 Terriglobales bacterium
CCAGAGCCAGCGTCAGAACCGCCACGATCGTGAAGCTGGGCTTCTTGCGCAGCATACGTAAACCGAAGCGCAGGTCGTGCCAGAAGTGGTCCCACCAGAGCCAGCGGCTGGATTCGTAGAAGCGCTCCTGCGCCCGGGTCCTGTTGCCGAAAGCCTGGCGGGCTGCGGTTCGGGCGTCTTCATGGCTGAGTCCTTGTTCCTGGAGGCGTTCGGTTTCCAGTTCGATGTGGGCTTCGATTTCAGCTCCGAAGTCGCTGGTCTTGCGCTTGCGTCGAAACATATCTTAAGTCTCCTCAGGCCCGTCCCCCGATCAACGGGCTGTAAACACGGCGCGTTCATCCCTCGCGAAGCGCAATCATTGGGTCCACCTTCGTCGCCCGCCGGGCTGGGAAGTAGCTGGCGAGCACGGCGACAGCGAACAAAAGCAAAGGCACCACCAGAAACACAGCCGGATCATGCGGGCGCACGCCGTAAAGCAAACTCGCCATCATCGACGCAGTGGATGCAGACAAGATCACGCCGGCAATGACGCCGACGCCTGCAAGGGCAATCCCTTTTTGTAGAATCAGTTTGAGAATGTTGGCCCGCTGCGCTCCCAGGGCCATGCGAAGGCCGATCTCGCGCGATCTCTGGCTGACCATATAAGCCAGCAAACCGTAAATCCCCAGAGACGCCAGAAGCAGCGCCAGTCCGGCGAATCCACCCACTAACTGTGCAGAGAAGCGGCGCGACGCCAGCGATCGGTCAAGCACGTCATTCATCGAAGAAACATTGAAAACGGGCAGCCCTGGATCAATGCTCTGAATTTCGTGTCGAATTTGCGAATCGAGGATGGCTGCCGGCAAAGATGTCCGCAAAACCACGCTAAACCCCCGGTTGGGGTTTTGATAAATCGAAACATAGATGTGTGGAACGCCGTCGATATCGAGACCGTCACTCTTGATGTCCTTAATAACACCCACGGCGGTCATCCAAGGCTGGGCAGGATCTTGTCCGAAGCGGACGCGGCGGCCCAGCGGATCGCTGGCTGGCCAATACTTACGAGCAGTGGTTTCGTCAATTATGGCGACCGGCTGTTTGCCGTCTTCATCGCCCTCGACGAAAAAACGACCGCGGATGAGCGGCGACTGCATCACCTTGAAGTAGTCGGGGCTTACCCGAATTCTTTCCGCGTGCAGATCCTGCGAGGACTCGAGCGGACGATCTTCAATCGCCAAGGCGTCGTTCCCTTGAGGATCGTTGACGGTGTGATTGCTGGCCGGCAGATCGGAGGTGATGGCGGCGAGTTCGACTCCCGAGATCGCATTCATTCGCCGCAGCAACTCTCGATCAAAAGCGGCTTTGGGAGCGATGCTGCGGTACCGATCGTCTTTGGGATCGTCCGGAACCGGGATCCAAACATTGGCCGCGACGACCTGGGTTGGATTAAAGCCGGGATTTTGTTGCAACAGATCGCGCAGAGTGCGCAGCAACAAGCCGGCTCCGACCATAAGCACGACGGCAAGCGCCAGTTCAGAGACGATGAGAACATCTCGCAAGCGACCGGTCCTGGTGCTGTAGCCGGAACCGCGACCGCCTTCACGAATCGCCCCCGAGAGAGGGACTTTTGCTGAGTGGAGCGCCGGCGCAAGTCCGAACACCAGTCCAGTAAGAATGGAAATCAGCAGTGCAAAGGCCAGTACTACCCAGTCGATTCGAACTTCGCTCAGGCGGGTAATATTTGGCGGGACAAAGCGCAGGATGAAACCCAAAGTGCCAAATGCAGTGGCAATCCCGGCAAGGCCGCCGATAAATGATAGAAGCAAGGACTCCGTCAGCGCCTGACGAACCATGCGCCCGGGGCTTGCTCCCAGGGCCAAGCGTACCGCCATCTCCTGTTGTCGCGCCGAGGCGCGCGCCAAAATAAGGTTGGCGATGTTCAACGACACGATGAAAACGGTCAGCATGACCGCTGCCATCAACACCAGCAGCATGGTTCGAACATTGCCCACAAGAAATTCCTGAAGAGGCTGAATCTCAATCGTCCATCCAGCCTGCGCGGGATAGTCGGCCGGAAAATCGCGCCGCAGTTGCGCTGCCAGGCTGGTGAGCCGTACCTGAGCTTGGGCCAGTGTCAGGCCAGGCTTGAGTCGCGCGACGATTCCGGGGTTTAGCCCACGGTTCGAGCGGATGGGCTTAGGGAAAGGATCGGCGCTGAATCCGCCGGCACACCACACATCCACGTTGCCGGCAGTCACGGCAGGATGATGGAATCCGGGAGGAAGAACACCAACAATCGTGCTCGGATCGCCGTCGAGCAGTATGGTTCGGCCGAGAACATCACGATCGCCGCCAAATTCGCGACGCCAGAATGCGTCACTGATCACAGCGTAAGGCGAAAAACCGGGATCGTAGTCTTGCGGGCCATATAACCGTCCAAGTTGTGGGACGGCGCCCAGCATGGTGAAGTAGTCGAAACCGGTTACGGCTAACTCAAGGCGTTCCGCTTGCTTGACGCCGGTCATGGACACATTGCCGCCGGCGATGGCGCTCATTTGTTCAAAGACATCGGCTCGAGTTGCGAGATCATCCAGTTCGGGTTTGGAAAACGTAATGTCCCGCAATCCCAGCCCTGGCTCGTTAAAGAAGATTCTTACTAAACGACCGGGATCGCGATACGAAAGAGAGCGCAGCAATACGGCATTCACAATGCTGAAAATCGCAACGTTGGCTCCGACTCCCAAAGCCAGAGTCAAAACTGCCACCAGCGTGAAAGCCGGCTGCTTGCGCAACATGCGCAGCGCGTAACGAAGGTCGTGCCAGAAATCGTCCCACCACAGCCAGCGGCCGGATTCGTAGAAGCGTTCCTGGGCCCGCGTCACGTTGCCGAAGGCCTGGCGTGCTGCGGCTCGGGCTTGGTCATGGCTCAGTCCCTGTTCCTGCAAGCGTTCGGTCTCCAGCTCGATGTGGGCTTCGATTTCAGCGCCGAAGTCGCTGGTCTTGCGCTTGGGTCGAAACATAGCCTAAGTCTCTTCCGCTCCCAGGATGCGTCCAATCGCCGCCGCGGTTCGCTTCCACTTGGCAGTTTCTTTCCCTAATTGCTTGCGGCCGGCAGCGGTCAGTGAATAAAAACGGGCCTTGCGGTTATTTGTGGAAACTCCCCATTTCGCGGAAATCCAGCCGCGCTCCTCAAGGCGTTGGAGCGCAGGATAAAGGGCCCCGTGCTCGACCAGGAGTTCTTCATCGGACGTCTGCTGAATGGCGCGCGCGATGCCCTGGCCGTGCTGCGATCCTAAAATCAGCGTGCGCAGGATGAGGAGGTCAAGTGTGCCCTGCAGCAGTTCCAGCCGGTCTTCTGTTTCTTGGGTCGACATATAACCCGAGTGTATGGAATTTATGGGTAAGATGTCAACCCAACAAAGAGGGCGGCAGTGGGTCAGTTTGGTTGGCAATGCTTCGCGGGCTTTGCGGATCCTCGGCGGCCTTTGCGGTGAACCGCTTTCTTGCCGCAAAGATCGCAAAGAACTGCCGTTAAGGGCGCAAAGTCTGAGTAGCCCTCAACCGTGAAACTGACCCACTACCAAAGAGGGCTACGCTGCGCAGGTTTCCTCAGCCGGGGACGGCCGCTGGGAAAGGATTCTGTCGCAGTTATGGGTAAGGAGGGTGGAAAGAATATCTACCCGAATCGCGCTTTGTGTTCTTTGAGGATGCAGCGGTCCATCACCACAAACATTCCCGCTCTTCGCGCTTTCTCGGCCGCGGCTGGGTTGATCACTTCTTCCTGCATCCACACGGCTGGAATCTTGAGCTGGATGGCCTGATCCACTATCTCTTCCACGAATTCCGGGCGGCGAAAAATGTTCACAATGTCGATCTTCTCCGGAACTTCACTCAGAGATGAGTAGGCTTTCTCGCCCAGCGCGCCTTTAATTTCAGGATTCACTGGAATGATCCGATAGCCCTGGGTTTGCATATACGCGGAAACTCCGTGACTGGGACGCAACGGGCTGTTCGATAGCCCGACCACGGCAATGGTCCTGGCACGTTTCAGCAATTCTGTGATGGGGTCGGCGCAAGGCGAGGCCATACCGGAACATTGTAGTGGCGTTGCGGAAGAGACGCCAATTCGATCCGGCTAATCCTTCTTGGCGGTCACGTCGAGCTTTTGCCGGAACATTTTCATCGCCAGCTTGCGCACGGTATCAGAAACTTCCTTGTTACCGGAGAGATGTCGCAAGTCTTGCATGAGCAGGTGCTTGATCAAGCCCAGCGAGACATCGATTGGGGTTCGGGGGTTGGAGGTCAGAGCACGGACGATCGGATACTGCTTAATGAATCGCCGTTTCATGGGGATATGACGCAGTACTGCCTCGAGCACATTCTTCTGCCCGGCAAATCTCTCGACTTCGCCGTCGGTTATCTTGGGGGATTCCAGCACGGCCAGCGCCACGATTTTTGTGCCATCGCGGATCAGCAGCGAGCGCTCCTCTTTGTTTCCTTTCATCGCCAACTGGATGCGGCCTTTGATGTCCAGCTTGGAAATTTTTTGCAGGGCGCTGCCGCGCTGCTCGTCGGCGCTCAAAATCCATTTCTTAAGCGGAGCTCTCTTGGCTGCCGCCGCTTCCCCGTGCTCACCGCTGGGCGTAGCTGAAACCTGGGCTACGACCGCTGCATGGGTTTCTGGTGCGATCTCCTCATGCACTCCGCCAATGGGCTGGAATGCCTTGCCGGCCTCGGCTACGATCTCCGCCGCGTGCTCCGAGAGATACGCATGGATGGCCTCTTCGGAAACTTCTATCGCGTCATCGTTTGGTGAACCGGCAGAGTCGGCCGCCTGGGAAGTCGTACCCGCCGCTTCCAAGGCCGGCTCTTTCTCTTGTATCGCCTTCGCCTCAGCTTCCGTGAGGTTCTGGTTGGAGCCGAGTACGTTCAAGATTTCCCGCGTCGCGTTGACCCGCGCGCTGCTCAACATAGCCTCGACCTGCTCGCGGGTTGCCGATACCGCCAGCGTCATGATGGATTCCGCACTCACTGACGGGTTCTCCAGCAGGAGGGGCAGCAACACCGGCCTAAGATTTTGAGCATCCATCAGATAGTGCAGTACGGGCTTGGAGGTGGCCGGGTTGGCCGCGGCTTCGCGGGCCGAGCCTTCCTCCCACCCCGCCAGGGTGAGTCGCGCCCGCTCGGCGAACACTTTGTTCTCCGTCGCCAGATATACGAGAATCTCGATCATTTCCTGCGGCGGTACGGCGAGAGCGCCGCGGGCGGCCGTCTGCATCAGCCCGGAGGGCACCGCCGAAGCACGGATTAGCTCGATCATGCGCGGCATAGGTCTGTTTACAAGGATCAGGCAGAGTGGCGGGGCTTTCCAGTTTTTTCGTGGCAGGTAACGTTACGAAAGGCACTTTCGGCAAGCATCAGGGCTGGGATTCGCTAGTTCTGCGCCGCCTTCCCGCCCCTCCGCATCTGCAAGTATGCCCGGATGAACGGTTGCAGGTCGCCATCAATCACACGATCTACATCACCCACTTCCATCTTGGTGCGGTGGTCTTTGATCAGGCGGTAGGGCTGCAGCACGTAAGAGCGGATCTGCGAGCCGAAATCGATGTCGAGTTTTGAGTCCTCGATTTTCCTCGTAACTTCGCGCTTCTTCTCCACTTCATATTCATAAAGTTTCGAGCGCAGCATGCTCATGGCGCGATCCTTGTTTTTATGTTGCGAACGCTCATTCTGGCAGGCAGCCACAATTCCGGTGGGAATGTGCGTGATCCGCACCGCCGAGTCGGTGGTGTTCACGTGTTGCCCGCCTTTGCCGCTGGAGCGGTAAGTATCAATCCGCAGGTCTTCTGGCTTGATGATGACTTCGATGCTGTCGTCAATTTCCGGGGAGACGAACACGCTGGCAAATGAGGTGTGACGCCGCTTGGCCTGATCGAAGGGGGAAATGCGCACCAAGCGGTGCACGCCGATTTCGCTGGTCAGCAGCCCGAAAGCGTACTGGCCATTGACGGCGAAGGTCGCCGACTTAAGTCCAGCTTCGTCCCCGGGCTGGTAGTCGTAGAGAACGGTTTTAAAGCCCTGCCGCTCCGCCCAGCGCAAATACATGCGCAGCAGCATGTCGGCCCAGTCCTGGGACTCGGTACCGCCGGCGCCGGGATGAATCGTGACGATGGCATTGAGGGGATCGTTGTCACCGGAGAGCAGGGTCTCGGTTTCCAGGTGATCGACTCGTTGCCGCAGCGAAGTGATTTCGCGGCGCAAGTCGGCGTCGACCGATTCTCCCTCGCGCGCCAGGTCAAAGTACGCAGCAATATCGTCAATGCGTCGCGCCAGGTCGGCGTCGGTCGCCAAACCATCTTCCACGCGCTTCTTCTCGCGCATCACTTGCTGAGATTTTTGGGGATTGGACCAGAAGTTCGGGTCGGCAGCCTGCTTTTCCAATTCGCTCAGTTGCTGACGCAGCTTGCCTGTGTCAAAGGTACTCCCGGAGTTCGCGGACTTTGTCTTTCAGAACTGCGTATTCCTGTTCCAGTTCATCAACCATATTCATGACCTCGTGGATTGCGGCGGCGGGATGAAAAGCGCCGCTACACAAATTATCGCACAGGCGTACGCAAACCAGTCTCCATGGCGGGTGTAGAAAGTGGTTTCACTCGACAGCGCATACGGGGCCTGGAGCGCGGTGCGGACTTTGCGCGGCATGCTGGCGACGACTCGGCCATAAGGATCGATTGATGCGGTGACGCCGGTATTGGTGTCCCGCAGCAACCAACGGGCGTTTTCGACTGCCCGCATGCGCGCTTGCTTCAGATGCTGAGCATAAGCGCCGCTGTCGCCGTACCATCCGTCGTTGGAAATATTGACGAAGACTTGCGCGCCCTGGGCGGCGGACTGCCGGATTTCGTCTGGGAAGATTGACTCGTAACAGATGAAGACGCCAAGCCGCGTACCTCCGGCATCGAGCGGCGCGCGCGATGTTCCCGGCGAGAAGTCACCGACTTCCTTAGTCAATCCGCCGGCAAACGCGAATACTCGTTTGAACGGAACGTACTCGCCGAAGGGCACAAGGTGGGTCTTATCGTAGCGGGAGGTCCATTCGCCGGCCGGGCTCACCAGCGCGGCGGAATTGTAGATCTCGGTTGCTCCGCCTGGACTCATGGTCGCATTGCGTACGCCGATGCTGCCGGCCAGGACCCAGGTGTTGGCTTGCCGCGCCAGATTGCTGACCGCGTCGCGAAAAAAAGGATCACTCGTATAAAACGGCGCCGGCGATTCCGGCCACACTACTAAGTGTGACGAATTCTGCCCGACGAAGCTGACTCGGCTCAGATCGCGCAAGGTGCCAGCGAAATACTCTCTTGTCCAATCCGAACCTTCGAGAATCGGGACATTTGCCTGCACTAACGTCGCGGTGCGGTCGGAGGGAATTGCCGGCGCCGGAATCAGGCGTCCCGATTGCAAGATAACGGCAGCTGCGACTGTAGCCAACAGGAGCTTCCTGCGCTGTTCACGCCGCACCATGAAAGCCGCTGCCAAAGCCGCGTTCACCACCATGATTTCGAAAGACAGCCCGTACACACCGGTCACCGTCGCGATTCGCGCCAACGGAATGTTGTCCACCTGGCTCGTTCCCAGCAGGTCCCAGGGGAATCCGGTGATGCGCGTACGCGCCAGTTCGACCGCTACCCACGCGACTGGCGACAGCAACAGCGCCCGGCGACTGAAGTGACTGCCTCCCGCAAGCAGGCTGACGAGGAGCCCGAAAACTCCGTGGTAGATCGCCAAATACATACAGAAAAGAATGAGGATGCCCAGCCCCGCCGCTGTGTTCACTCCGCCATACTGGTGCATGACGTCGTAGATCCAATAGCAGGTCCCGGCGTACCACAGAATCCCGCACACGTAAGCCATTAGAAAAGCTTGCAAAGGCTTGGCGGGAAGCAGTTTGATTCCAGCGCGAATTTGCAGTGTCTGCGGAGGCCGCGCCCGCAACAGAGCTACGACCAGAGGCGCGATCGCAACCCATCCGAGGAGGTAGAGATTGGGGAGCGGGAAGACGAGAATCTGCAAGCCTGCGGACAGTAGGACCAGCAGCCAGGCGTTTCTATGAATTCGCATCACATCGCAGGATAACAAACCCTCACATCGGAGAACCGAAACTAAGATCTGAGAACTGGCCTTAAAATCAGCCAGCGTTGTTTGCTTCCCCTGATTTCCCTACAATGCTGACCATGCGCTACCTCTCGCGACTCATCTTGTTCCTGCCGTTCTGCCTCTCGCTCGCCGCCTTCGCCGCGCCGTCCACCATGCGTCTGGACTACTACCACACCGGCGATGCGACCCACGAACTTTTCAGTGTGGATCGCATTGTGATCGAGCCGCTGCCCTGGCCCGGCGACATGACCAAGACCATTGACGACACCAACCTCGGCAACTACTTCTTCGAAGTATGCGACCAGGCGAGCGGACGCGTGCTTTACTCCCGCGGATTCAGTTCGGTGTACGGGGAGTGGATCACCACCGAAGAACCCAAGACCGCCAGCCGGACATTTTCTGAGTCGCTGCGCTTCCCTGCTCCCCAAGCGCCGGTGAAGATTGTTGTGACAAGGCGCGATGAAGGCCAGTTTCACGAGGTATGGACAACCCGCATCGATCCCAAAGATAAGTTCATCGACACTTCGCGCCCGCCCTCGCCCGGGCCGCTCCTGACCATTCAAAAGAGCGGCGAGTCGGCCAGCAAGGTCGATCTGCTGATCATGGGCGACGGCTACACTGCCGCCGAACGCACAAAGTTCGAGAATGACGCGCGCCACTTCACGGAAATATTGTTTACGCGCTCCCCCTTTCGCGAGCACCGCACCGATTTCAACGTCTGGGGGCTGTGCCCGCCGGCGGAAGAGTCCGGCATTTCGCGACCCTCCAGCGGCATCCATCGTCGCTCGCCCCTGGGTACCACTTACGACACCTTTGACACCGAGCGTTACATTCTCACTCCCGAAAACCGCGCCCTGCGCGACTTCGCTTCTTACGCGCCCTATGAGTTCATTGAAATTCTGGTGAACGGCGCAACCTACGGCGGCGGCGGAATCTTCAATCTTTATGCGACTGTGGCGGCGGACAGCGAGTGGGCGCCGTATGTCTTCGTCCACGAGTTCGGCCACCACATTGCCGGTCTCGCCGACGAGTACTACACCTCGCAGGTCGCTTACCTGCCACCCTCCAAGAAGATCGAGCCCTGGGAGCCCAATGCCACCGCCCTGCTTGATCCCGCCAATCTTAAGTGGAAAGACCTGGTCGTCGCTGGCACGCCGGTGCCCACGCCCTGGCGCAAAGAGGAATTCGAGGCCATGGAGCACGAGATCCAAGCCCAGCGCCGCGAGCTTCGGGCACAGAACCGTCCTGAAGCCGAGATGGACAAGCTGTTCAAAGAAGAACGCCAGAAAGAAGACGCCATGCTGGCCAGCGACAAGTATTCAGACCGGGTGGGTGCGTTCGAAGGCGCGGACTACGAGACCCACGGTTATTATCGGCCGCAGGAGAACTGCATCATGTTCACCCGGCATGATTCTTTCTGTGCCGTGTGCCGCCGGGCGATTGAGCGGATCATAGAAATGTATTCGAGCCAGTAAGCTCGACGCTCTCTGCGTCCCCGGCGCTTATGAGGGCTTGAGCATCCGACCGCGCACGAATTCTGTCACTTCCTTGGTTACGTATTCAGGCGGACGAACATGGAACATGGGGCAATCGCCGACCGGCTTGAGTGAAACGCCGCTCCAAGTATGCTCTCCGTTCGTCTCATGCAGAATCACTGCATCCGCTCGATCAAGAAACTCCTGTGCCGACCGTTTGAAGTCCGCCGTTGCTGGATCCAGGACCGTCAAGTAAAGATCAGGTTTCACAAACTTCAGAATGCTGTTCGACTCCAGAATGGCATTTTTGGCGTCGGCAAGTTTACGGCGAATGGTGGGCAGAGCTTCCGCAAGCCGACCCTGCTCTGTGCGCACCCACCACGCGTGCGCCGCCCCGGCGGCAAGGAATCGCGAAGTGTCGGAATCTCCCCCGCGGTCTTTTTCTTCGGAGATCGCCCAACTGTGGTCGTCAGTCGCGCAGTGGCAGGACTCGCCGTTCTGTGAACAGATGCCATGGCCGTATTGCGTGATCTTGAAGGCGGTCCAGTCGTATTCCGGCAAAGCGGCGATCAGGCCAGCGACCACGCTGGTCTTGCCTACGCTTCGCGAATGCCCGCCGACCACGACAATCGCCACGGTGCATTACTCCTTCTTCGCCAGCCGCGCCAGAGCTGCCAACTGCTTCAAGTATTCACGCACCGGTTTTGCCGGAGTTCCCCAAAAGGCCACACCGCTTCCGCGCAGCACTTTGTTGGGAAGTACGCCTCCCTGGCCGCCGAGCATCACGCCTTCTGCAATGCGCGCGTGCTCGCCGATGCCGACCTGTCCGCCTAGCACGACATTCTTTTCGATGGTGATGCTGCCGGAAAGCCCGGTCTGGGCGGCGATTACCACATCTTCTCCAATCTGGCAGTTGTGTCCCACGTGCACCAGATTGTCGATCTTCGTTCCCCGGCCGATGCGCGTGACTTCGAGCGCTCCGCGGTCGATGGTCGAGTTCGCTCCGATTTCGACGTCGTCTTCGATCTCCAGGCGACCGATCTGGGGAAACTTTTCGTAACGGCCGGTTTCGCGGTCGCGCACGTAGCCAAAGCCGTCGCTGCCCAGCACCGCTCCCGCGTGAACGATCACGCGGTCACCCAGTCGCACGGCGGGATAAATCGTGACATTCGGATACAGCTCGCAATCTCGTCCTACGCTTACATTTGCACCAAGCACACAACCGGCTCCCATCCGCGTGCCGTCGCCGACTTTCGCTCCTTCTCCGATCACCACGCGCTCGGCCACGGTGACGTTCTTTCCCAGGTTCGCGGAAGCATGTACAACCGCGCTGGGATGGACGCCGGGCTTCGCCTCCGAGAGCGGCTTGAACAACTCCGCTGCCCGCGCAAATCCCATGCGCGGTTGAGAATGTATGAGAAGAGGCTTGGCACTTGTCTTCCCGGTCGCGAACTCTCCCGCGATCACCGCCGATGCCTTCGACTGCAATGCCCGTGCCAGGTTCTTTTCATCTTCCACGAACACCAGGTCGCCGGGTGACGCCGATGCAACGCTGGCAATTCCGCGCAGCCGGGTGGAACCGTCTCCTACCAGGCGGGCGTGCACCAAGTCGGCCACTTCTTTTGCCGAACGCTCCATTGCACCTTTTTATACGTTTACTGCTGGAAAGGAAAGCCGGGGCTAGAATGCTGGTATGGAGCGCAAGATCTTCTGGATCATCTTCTCCGTGCTCGGGATACTTGCCGACATCGTCCTGCCCATCTGGTGGGCATTGGCAGCGACCATCCCGATCGTCTATGTGAGTTGGTGGGTGGCCTACCGCAGTGACTGGTTCTGAGAGCAGGACGGCGTCGTTCATTAAACCATAGAATTGTGAACCACCAGGAGTGAATCGAGTGGCACAGACTGTGCAGGTATTTGGAACCGATGTCAAAGACCGTTTGCTATTCGCGGCAGATATCGCCGGAACCCTGGTCTTCGCAGTGGAAGGCGCCATGGCCGCAGCGAACGGAAATCTCGACCTCATCGGCATCATGGTTCTGGCCTTCTGCACCGCATTGGGAGGCGGCGTCATTCGGGACATTCTGCTCGGAGCGCTTCCACCTGCGGCCTTGCGAGATTGGCGTTATCCGACGGTAGCCTTCACTGGGGCGGCACTGGTTTTCTTTCTGCATCCCTATGTGCGAGCCATTCCTATCTCAGCCCTTCAGGTCCTGGATGCCGCCGGTCTGGCATTATTCGCAATTGCCGGCACGGAGAAAGCCATGCTGCACAAGATGAATCCGCTGGTCGCAGTCATGCTAGGCACGATCACCGGCGTGGGCGGAGGCACTATCCGGGACGTTCTTTTAAACCAAATCCCCAATGTGCTGCGGTTTGAAGTCTATGCAACTGCGGCACTTGTGGGATCTGCCTGCATGATCGCCGCGAAGCGGCTGCGCTTTCCCTCCAATCTGGCAGCCGGTATCGGCGGAATCACTTGTTTTCTGCTCCGAGTGGTCAGTATTTGGCGGCACTGGAACCTGCCCAAGGCGGCCTGACGGCCGCACTGTCCCGCTTGCTTAAGTGAGCTGGTGGGCGGAGTACCGCAGCGACCAGTTCTGAGGGAGACCGCTCCCTCCCGGTTCGGCGCCCCCGCTTGGCAGCTTCGTAGATCCACCGTTGACGGCCGCTGCACGCCCGCGTTCAACCGACATTTGCGTGGTTTCTATGACTTTTCTTTTACATTTCGTTGACAACTCGATTGTGCCGCGATGTTAGTGTTTTCTGCCGAATAGCCACCTGATCATTTGAGTGGCTGTAGTCGAAGAAGGCGAACCATGGAAAAAACATACATGCTGGTTAGCACCTTACTTGCAGGGGTGCTGTTTGCAATTGCCACGCCGCTCGCGAGCGCGCAAGTCTACACCGTTCTGCATACCTTTACAGGTTCACCAGACGGTGTCTACTCTAGCCCACTGATCCGCGATGCGGAAGGCAACTTGTACGGTACTGCTCAGGCTGGCGGCAACGACAACAATAACTGCGAGTTCGGTTGTGGAATGGTGTACAAGATCGACCCCGCGGGCAACCAGACCGTGCTCTATGACTTCGCTGGCGGGCCCAACGGCGGATATCCAATTGCGGCCTTGGCGCGGGACGCTAGTGGCAATCTCTACGGGACGACCGAGGGTCTCGGCACTTTTAATCTATCGGTGGTATTCAAGCTAACTCCGGATGGACAGGAGACATCCTTCGCCGCCCCAGAGGGCTCCTTAAATGCTCCTGTCGTAGTAGATGCGAAAGGCAACCTCTACGGCATGACGCCCTATGGAGGCACGCCCAACTGCGGTTGGGACCGTGAAGAGTTGGGCTGTGGCGTTCTCTTTATGATGACGCCGAACGGCAAGTTCACCATAGTCCATAACTTTGTCGGAACGGACGGAATGTTCCCTGCGAGTGGCCTGGTGCGCGACTCCAAGGGCAACTTCTACGGCGCGGCCGTCTTTGGCGGCATCCGCTCCTGCCGGAGCGTGGGCAACGGTCGCAATAATACTGCCTCGGGCTGCGGAACCATCTTCAAAGTAGATGTGCACGGCAACTTCAGCGTACTGTACACGTTCACCGGGCAATCAGACGGCTCGGGTCCTCTGGGCCTGATTATCGACTCGGGAGACAACCTCTATGGCATTGCAGCAGGAGGCGGAGATCTCCAGGGCAACTGTTGCGGCTACGGGACTATTTTCAAGTTGGACACCAACACCAGTGTTTACAGCGTGCTGTTCACCTTTACTCCTGAGGTCCCCGGTTCTAACCCGTTCGTTACCAACCTCCTGACGAGAGACCCGAAAGGCAACTTGTATGGCGCCCAATGGATGCTCGGTGCCCACGGTACTGGGTTCTTGTTCAGACTTGATACCGCCGGAAACTATACCGACCTTTTTGATTTTCAGGAGCAGTCAGACGGATTCAATGAAGACGGGTTCTTCCCCGATGGCATAGTTCTAGGCTCGGCCCGCGATGTATACGGCAGCATGTCGATGGGCGGCGTCGGCGGCTTCGGGACGGTGTTTCACATTACGCCTTAGAGTCGTCAGTGGGGGAGGGGCTAATACAGCGGCTTCTCCCCCTCCGGCCGCGTCTTCCAGCGGCGATGTACCCAGAGCCATTGATCGGGATAGCGGCGCACGTAGTCTTCGATAATCTTGGTAAAGCGCGCGGTATTGGTCACGGCATCGGCTTCGTCGTTCCCGGTGCGTACCAGTTCGACCGCCGGATCGAAACGCAGCCGGTATTTTCTCAACACCGGATCCCAAATCGTGAAGGTGGGCACGACGGCGGCATCGGTGCGCAGGGCGACTCTGGCCAGGCCGATCGCGGTACACGCCGGAATGCCAAAGAAATCGACAAAGACTCCTTGCGGGGGAGTCATGTTGGTATCCATGAGGATCCCCACCACCTCACCCGCCTTCATCGCAGCCAGCAGGCCGCGTGGAGAAGCATCCTTGTCCATGGTCTTGTTGCCGTGCATGGTCCGGTATTGTCGCGTCAGGTTGTCCAGAGATACGTTGTCCAGCGAACGCATCAAAACGTGCAGGGGATGGCCCTGCAACGAGTGGGCAAACGCCGACAGTTCCCATCCGCCGAGATGTCCGGTCAGGAACAGGACTCCCTTGCCACGCGCGAATGCCCGGTCGTAGTTCTCGAATCCGTCATACACCACCACCTGAGTCACATTTTCGACGGTGTACTTGGGAAACAGCGTCACCTCCGCCAACTGACGGCCCAACGAACGGAACTCCCCTCTTAGAATCTGCCTACGCTCCCGCTGGCTCTTTTCCGGAAATGCCAGGGCCAGGTTGCGCATGCCCACTCGGCGTAAGCGGACATGCAGGAGATAAATCATGAAAGCCAGCGTGATCCCCGCCGTCCGCGCCAAAGGGCGCGGCAATGATCCCATGAACTTGATCAGTATCCAGGCAAGCGCGTACTCGAGTCGCTGACGCATGGGGCGGGAAAGTGGGACGGTAGCATCCGGGAAATGCTGTGTCAAACTTGGCGGCGGCATTCAGTGGAACTTTCTACACTCGATTGAGGAAGTAGTGCCCCAACTCTAGAAGATTCATAAAGGCGAAAATTGGTTGTCGATGCGGGAGTAACGTTGGGTTGACGGCAGGGATGCTTCGACTGCGGCGGAACTTCACAACGTGAGGTCCAGCAGGGCAGGGGGACAAAAAAATGCGGGGTCGGCAACGGTGACCCTAAATCCCCGTTCCCAACCCCGTCTCCCAGGTTCTGTGGTAGGTGAAGCGAGTATGCGTCGAGATCGAGAAACCGGCAAGATTACCGAGGTCATTGTCCTTTGGTAACCGCCTACTTCGCGGTCACCAGCGAGTGCGTAATGGCATGCACCGAAAGCGCAATCCGGTTCTGCACTCCCACTTTGCGCATCAACTTGGCCACGTGCGCTTTCACGGTTCGCTCTTCGATGCCCAGGGCTGCACCGATTTCTTTGTTGGAGCGGCCAGCCACCAGCATCTCAAGAACTTGCTTTTCCCGATCGGTAAAGGTGACACGGCCCGCGGGAAAGATTCTCCCCGGAGATGACGACACCCGCTCAATGAACAAGGAGAGCACGCGGCGCGGAGCCCACACCGAGCCTTCGTTCACCACCCGGATCGCCTGCACAAATTCCGCCGGCGACGCCGCCTCGTCCACATAGCCCTTGGCGCCCGCAGCAATGGCCTTGAGAATGGTTTCTTCGTCAATGCCCGAGCCGGTCACGATGATGCGCAAGTCGGGGCGCGCAGCCTTCATGCTGGCCATGACATCAAACAGATTCTGACCGGTACGGTTGCCCAGCAGGACCAGATCAATGTTTTGCAGAGTGCCGATCTCCGCAAGCACTGCGGGAACCAGCTCGAAGTCTGATTCGTTATCAAACAATGTGCGGAATCCGACGAACCGTAGTGGATCGCTTTCCACCACAGCCAGCCGGATGGGCGGTTTTTTCGCGAGTGCAGTTTTTGCGGCGGTCGCTTTCATAATATTCCTAACAACGATGTATGGGCCTAGAATAGCTGCATTCATCCCGGATACAAAGCTCGTTAGGGGTTAGCCAATTACGGGAGTAACATGAAAAGCAGCTCAAAAAGAAGGGGTTAGAAGGCATGAAAAATGGTTACCCTGGCGCGTTGCACTGGGTTTTAGCAGGGGTGGTGGGCACGGCACTTTTCGCAGCCGCACAGACCGCCTACCAGCCGAAGTTCCCCGGAGACCCCGCCCACTCCGACTCCGAAGCCATCGCCCTGGGCTATATGCGCACCGTGCTGCGGGCAGAACACACCTACAAGGTGAAGAATGGCAAATACGCCGATTCCCTGGCTAATCTGGTCCACACCGGAACCTTCACGCGGCGCATGGTGAACCCCGACCGCGGCGACTATACCGTCAGTTTCCATCCCCACAAGGATGGCTTTGACCTGCTCCTTACTCCCAGGCAAATGGACCCCGACCATCGCTCGTTCTATGCCAAGGAAGATGGCGTGCTCCACGGGGAGGAGCAGAAAGCCGCCGACGAAAACTCGCCGAGGGTAAAGTAAGAGCCAGCCACGGGGGGCGGAAATCGACCTCAAGCCGGCTTACTGCCTGATCTCCGTTGCTTTCCCATCCTGATAGGTAATGCTCACCGGGTGGCCGCCGTTGGGATAATTCACGGTTTTCACACGCGGATCGCCGGATCGCTCCGGAATTCCCATGCCGATAGCAAAATCCGCCTGTAATTCGTTCATTCCCGGCTTCACCTGGTGCTGTTCGATCGTGGCCCAGGTCTCGGCCGTCCAATGCTTGTACAGTTCGTGCGGGTCCTGAATATAGAGCATTTCATCGGAGTAGATCTGGTAGTCGCCGCCCTTCACCAAACCGATGGGGACCGCATAGCTTTTGCCGTCTTTCTCGAACACCGCAAGTATCTGCCGCTCACCCGGCGCTCCGGGAGTGGCGTCCGTTACCACGTCCGTGATTTGCAGCTTTTCGATGGGTAACAACAGCCCTGCCTCTTGTTTGAACTTGGCATGATGGTGGTCATAGGGATAGTAGGTGTAACGATAGCCTTCCTTCACCCACACCGGCTGCTTCGTCAACGCCTTGGCCGACTGCAAATCATAGGGATGCAGTTTCTTGGGCGTTACATAGTAGTCGGCATTCAGCGGCAGTTCCTGCTTGCTGACCGGCTGGTTCGCCTGGTGGCGCTCGTACAAGATGTAGGCTGTCCGGAGGCCGGCAACCAGGATCGCCGCCCCCAGCGCGATTTGAATCCTCTGCTTCAGTTCAGGGCTCATAAGGTGAGGTAAACTTATCGTTTAGGAGCATCTCATGTCTACTGTCACCGAAGCTGACGTTATGGGCGCCTTGAAGCAATGTTACGACCCCGAGATTCCCGTGAACATCGTGGATCTGGGGTTGATCTACGGGGTTCGCTTTGAACCCGTTGCCCCCGGCCAGAACGGTGAGCAGCAAGACGTGACGGTTGACCTGACTCTAACCTCGCAGGGCTGCCCGGCGCATGTGACCATCAGCGAACAAGTGAAGGCGCGGCTGGAGCAATTGCCGGGAATTCGAACCGCCGTTGTGAATGTGGTCTGGACTCCGCCCTGGGGCCCGGAGCGTTTGAGCCCCGAAGCTCGAAAGCAACTGGGAATCGAATAGGAACCAGAGGCCTCGGCTTGAGCCGCGGCCGAGACCTGACCAGGAGTCGCAGTTAGCTTCTGAGTTCCTTGCCGGAACACTTGTAACTCCTGTTCTATACTGCTCCAGATGCCAACCCCGCGCCGCCGGATAATTCCCACCTCGCTTCTGATTCTGTTCACCCTTCCCGTGTTCGGCCAAACCAAGCCCCGCGCCCGCGATCTGGGTGTTCCTTTCGACGGGACACCCGGCACCTCGAACGCCATTACCGACGTCAAAGGCGTGGAAGTCGGCCATACTACGCTGATTTCCGGCGAGGGCGCGTTGCAAGTCGGCGTGGGCCCGGTACGCACCGGCGTGACTGCCATTCTGCCCCGGGGAAAAGATTCCAACGACGCCGTCTTCGGCGGATGGTTCACGGAAAATGGCGCCGGTGAAATGACCGGCACTACCTGGCTGGAGGATTCAGGCTTCCTCGATGGCCCGGTCATGATCACCAGCACTCATAGCGTGGGCGTGGTCCACGATGCCGTCATCGCCTGGAAAGTCAAAAGCGGCGTGCGCGATCCCGAAGGCTACTGGTGGTCAGCCCCAGTGGTGGCAGAAACCTGGGATGGCGATCTCAACGATGTCAACGGATTCCACGTGAAACCGCAAGACGCCTTCCATGCCATCGATACCGCCCACAGCGGCGCGGTCGAAGAAGGCAATGTGGGCGGTGGCACGGGCATGATTTGCCACGAGTTCAAGGGTGGCATCGGCACCGCTTCGCGAGTGCTGAGCGCGGCCAACGGCGGCTACACCGTCGGCGTGCTGGTGCAATGCAACTACGGAGACCGCGATCAACTGCGCGTTGCCGGCGTGCCGGTGGGCCGGGAAATTCAGGACAACAAAGTCCGCAACAAGGACCTAGGTTCCATCATTGTTGTCGTCGCCACCGACGCTCCGCTGATCCCGACCCAACTCAAGCGTATTGCCCGGCACGTGGCCATGGGGCTGGCCAGAGATGGCAGTTATGCCGGCAACGGATCCGGCGACATCTTCGTCGCCTTCTCCACCGCCAATCCTGGGGCCATTTCTCCCAGCGGTCTCCGTCAAATCACCATGCTGCCCAACGATTCGCTCGATCCCATTTTTCTCGCCACCGTGCAGGCCACCGAAGAAGCAGTGGTCAATGCCCTGGTGGCGGCCGAAACCATGACCGGGATTAACAATCGCACCGTGATCGCCCTGCCGCACGACCGTCTCCGTGAACTGCTGAAGAAATACAATCGGCTGGCGCAGTGAGGGCCTGCCACCCCAATTTCCCCTAGTCCGTCCCCACCGCGCGGCTTGCAGTCTCGGCTGCCCGCGGCACCGCACTCCTGGCCAGCAGTCGTTCCACACCCTCTTGGTCGACCGGCCTGGAGAAGAAATAGCCCTGGCCATAGTCGCAGCCCAAACTTTTGAGTTGGTCGCGGTGGGCGGCAACCTCGATTCCCTCGGCGATGACCTTCAGACTCACCGCATGCGCAAACTCGATGATCAGATGCACGATCTTGCGCGCCTCCTGGTCGCTGTCCATGTGGGTGATAAACGAGCGGTCGATCTTGACCACGTCCACCGGGAAGCGCCGCAAGCGGCCGAGGGAAGAATGTCCAGTGCCAAAATCGTCGATGCTGATGGAGATTCCCAACCCCTTCAGTCTGGTCAACACCCCTTTGGTTCGTTCCGGATCGGCCATGGCCGCACTTTCGGTAACTTCCAAGTGCAGCCGGCGAGGGTCCATTCCGGTTTCCCGCAGCGCCCCTTCGACGTCGCTCACCAGATCCGGGTAGGTGAACTGACGGGGCGAGACGTTCACCATGACCGCCAGCTTCGCGGGTTGCGTGGACTGCGATTCCCAACTCTGCGCCTGCTGGCAGGCTTGTCGCAGTATCCATTTGCCCAGCGGCACCACCAGCCCAGTCTTTTCCACCACGCTCAGAAACCCGTCCGGATACACCAGCCCCTTCACGGGATGCTGCCACCGCACCAGCGCCTCGAAACCGGCGAGTTCTCCAGTCTCCAGCAACACGATGGGCTGATAGTGAAGCAGAAATTCTTTGCTTTCGACCGCTCGCCTCAGTTCCGTCTCCAGCTGGAGTTGTTCCACCGCCTGGGTGTGCATTTCTTCGTCGAAGAATTCGCAGCGAGATTTGCCCAGCATTTTCGCGCGGAACATCGCGATATCGGCATCCCGCAACAAGTCTTCCGCGCGGTCATGCGAGCCTGTGCTCAGGGCAATTCCCATGCTGGCAGAGGTAAATACCTCCCGGCCTTGAATGGAAAATGGTTCACCCAATGCGCCCTGGATGCGCTTGGCCACTCGCATGGCGTCACTGGGGTCGCGGATCGATCCCACCAGAACCGTGAACTCGTCGCCGCCAAGCCGGGCCAGCGCTTCATCCGCTTCCTGGAGATCAGCCGACCGCTTGCCTGCCGCCCGCGAAAGCGTGTCCTCAAAACGCAGACAGTTGGCCAGACGCTGGCTGATGTCCAGAATCAGTTCGTCCCCCGCTCCGTGCCCCATGGTGTCGTTGAATACCTTGAAGCCGTCGATGTCGACGAACAAGACGGCGAACTTGTAGGCGGAATCACGCCGCGCGCGATCGCATGCCCGCTGCAGCCGCCGCAGGAACATCGTCCGATTCGGCAGGTCGGTAAGCCCGTCATGCAGCGCATTGTGTTCCAGCTTCTTCTCGGCGCGTTTCCGCTCGCTGATGTCGCGGTTGACGATCACCAGCTTCTCCACCTCGCCTTTTTCATTGCGGATGGCGCTGGCCGACGACTCGATGACCAGCCATTCCCCGTTCTTGTGGCGGATGCGGTATTCCAGCCTTCTGCCCACACCCGTGAGCCGCGCCTCGGCAGCCGCAGCTTTCACCCGTTCCCGATCATCGGGATGGATTTGCTCAAAAGAGGATGTCGATCTCAACTCCTTTGCCGAGTATCCCAGAACCTTCTGGTAGGCTGGGCTGTTGTACAGGCGTTTTCCATTTACATCGACCAACCCGATCATGTCGGCTGCGTTCTCGCTGATCAGCCGGAACAACTCTTCTCGCCTGGTCAGCCGGGTTTTCAACTGCCACATACGCATTTGCTGATAGAACCCGTACAGCGGCACCAGCCAGAGGGCCAGGAACACCGCCTCAGAACGCAGGTCGGGACTCTGGGCCAGCACACTTCCACTCCAGGAACGCCGCAGCCCGAGCACCGATAAAATCGCCAGCACCGACAGGCCGGAAACGGTCAGCGCAGGATGCACATAGAACCACTCCCCGGCGCGCTTCGCCCGCTGCTGCACACTTGCCCAAGTTCGTTGCACAAGTGAGGTGGGACGGGGTGTGCGGTCGTCGCTCGAAGTTGGATCGCGGTTCCAATCCGGAGAATTCCCACCTGCGGACACGTCCCCTCCCAACACGCTCGGACACTTCACCAAGGAGGGATATCGGCCTGCAATGCACTAGGGATTAGCCGATGTAGCTAAAGCCTTTGTCAGTAGATGGTGTATCCCGGCGCGGGATTTCGCAGATCAGGTTTCGAGGCCATCAGCAGCAGCGCTCCCACTCGTTTGAAGGCCCGCAGATCCTCCAGACTATGAAACGACTGGGTCTGGTAATCGTCGGGCGTGGGCGTGTCGTCAGGAATCTGGCGTGCCTCTACCTGCTCAAACGCATGCCTTTTGAACAGTTCCACATACTCGGCGGACGACCGCACATGCACCGGCACTTTTAGCTTGTCCACCCATTGCAGAGAATAGGGATTGTCTTTGTAGAGGTTGATCAGAATGAACAGCCGCCCGTGCGGGGCCATCACGCGAAACAACTCAGCCAGCGCCCGATCCTGGTCGGGATAGTAATAAAAAGATTCCACCGACAACACCTTGTCGAAGAAATTCTCTTCCCAGGGAATTTGCTGCGCTGAGCCCCACACATACAAGATGTTCTCGAAGTCCTTCGACGCCACCCGCGCCCGCCGGATCATCTCATCGGCAACATCCAGGCCCACCACTTGCCCGAAGCCTTCCGGGCCCTCGGCCACCAAACGGGCCAACAGCCGCGTAGCCCAGCCCGCACCGCAACCCAAATCCAGCACCCGCTCACCGGGCCGCAAATCCATCAGCCGAATGGTTTTTTCCGTGATGTTGAGATGATGGCGCTGCATCGTCTCGCCTTGGCCTTGCTCGGCCCAGCGATTGAATTCCAGTTGCAGCTTCTCATCGGGAGTGGGTAGTTTCTCCGCCACGGGTATATTCCTTTTTACCACGCGGATGCGACGTTACACGAGCCCATGGGGCGGTGTGGCGTGATCTTCTCAGCGCCCTTCGCGCGTGGTACTTTGCGCACTTTGCGGTTAAGAGCTTCCTCCGCGTCCCCTGCGGGCCGCTCTCTGCGACCTCTGCGATCAAGAGCTTTTGATCGCAGAGGGCAGGAACTCTTCTAGTACGTGAACGACTGGAGTGTGGTCTCGCTACCGTACACGTAGCCGGCGCGCTGGCTGGGGTGCAACGCCATGAACGCCGGGCTAGCGGGCAGGCCAAACCCATTGAGTGACTCCACAAAGTTTCCTTGTTCGTCAAACACCTGGATGCTGCTGCCTGTGGGCGCGGTGCTGGAGAACTCCTGCCCGATCAGGAACAAGTGGTGAATGGGATCGACCGAGACGGCTTGTCCGCTCTGCGATTGGTTGGTGGCTCCGGGAAGCACGACGATAATGCCAGTCTGGTTGGCTAGATCATAAAACTCCACGCTGAAATCATCTTCCGTGGTTGTGCATGCGATTCCGGTCGCGGAATCGACCGCGATCCCGTTGATGAACCCAAACCCCAGCCCTTCGAACTCGGTCTGCGCACCCGTCGTGAGATCCACCGTCCCAATCTCCGTAGTGCAGCCAAAGCACCCCGCTGAGGACCCCAGAACTGCCTGATTGGTTGCGGTGTCCATCGCCATCACCGGAGAATTGTCCCAATCGAAAACCGTATCCGTCACCTTAAAGACTGGCCCAAAGGTATTGGCCGCGACATTCGAACTGAACACATAAGAACTGAAATCGTTGCCGGTGTTGTTCATGGCCATCACGGCAGTCGTAGCAAATCCCTGGCTCACAGCCGTACCGGTAATGATGTGATCGGCTTTGGGGAAGGGAGGCGTCCACTTGCCCGTAATCTGGTTCGAGTTGAGCGGGTTTGAAACACCATATAGCCGCTTATCAACGAAGAGATTGGTTACGTGCTCGAACTCCGTCAGTGCCACAGAATTGCCGAAGATTCCGAGGGTGACAAAGTCGTTCTTGCTGTCCATCTGTTGGGCAAGGATCTTAACAATCTTGCCGGTTTTTTGATCGAAAGTTTCGACCGCGACATTGGCATTGCCATCGTTCAACACAAACGCCTCGCTCAGAATCCCTTCTGTCCCCGTCTGGTCGATGTCGTACCCCAGAATGAAGCCGCCCAGCGCGGTATGCACCACAACATTGGCCGGCCCGATGGGGCCTCCGTTAGACCCGTGGCTAGCACTCTGCGCCACCGCGCCCACGGACACAGCCAAACCGGACAGACCAAGCAAAACCACGACCGCAATCCTCTTGAGTCTCATGAAAAATATCCTTTTGAAATGGCGTTAGCCGAACCAACCCGAAGCCTGAAAGCGGCCCGAAACATGGTACGTGCGCTTCCCGGTTTTGATTGTCAATAATATGTAAAACCTTGCTGCCCGTGCGTCGAACTGGCGTCCTCAAACGCCCGCCAGTCGCGGGGCCAAGCCTGAAGGGCAAGGGTTGAAACACACGAAATATGCTACATTGGCCCGGTCATGGCTACCAGCCCGCAGCCGCCGGCCAACCCCGAACCTCTCTACTGCCCCCGGTGTGCGGTCGAGGTCACCGACCCGCTCATTTGCGGCGACTGCTCGGCCGTCATTTGCCGCCGCTGTGGCGCCCCGCTCGAGTCCCCCGACGAATTGGGCATGGGATAAGTCATGGGTCTTGCCGCCACTTCACCGCCCTCGGCAACCCAATCCGAATCTCAGCCCACGCTGGTCCGTGGCCTCACTTTGCTTGATTCCGTCCTGTTGCTGGTCGGCGGGGTGATCGGCTCGTCGATTTTTCTGACTGCGAAAGATATTGCCGGGCCGCTGCCGCATCCAGTGCTTTTTCTGCTGGTGTGGGTGCTCGGCGGCCTGATTTCCTTATGCGCCTGCTTCGCCTTCGCCGAACTGGGCACCATGTTCCCCGACTGCGGCGGTCAATATGTGTACATGCGCGAAGCTTACGGCGACCTGCCCGCATTTCTCTATGGGTGGATGATGTTCAGCGTGGGCAATGGCGGCTCCATCGCGGCCCTTGCCGTAGGTTCAGCCGCATACCTCGGCGGCATCCTCCCGGCGGTTTCGCAGCAACACGTGGTTCTCACCGTTGCAGGGGTTGTGCTGACTCGCGCTCAAGTCGCCGCTCTGATCATGATTGCAGTGGTCACCTGGATTAACGTCACTGGGCTGCGCTGGGGTGCGTTGCTGCAAAATGTCGCTACCTGGGCCAAGTTTGTCGCCATGGCTGCATTTGTGATTCTTGGCTTCGCCATCGGCAAGGGCGATTGGCATCACTTCACCGCAGGCGCGGCTCACGGGCTGAGTCTGGGCGTGAGTTCTGGTCAACTGCTTTCGGCATTCGGTATCGCCCTGATCGCCGTCTTCTGGGCCTACGACGGATGGGTCTATATCGGTTGGGTGGCTGGCGAAATGAAGGAACCGCGCCGCAATGTGCCTCTGGCCATGTTTCTCGGAGTGATGATCGTCGGCATCATTTACGTTGCCATGAACATGACCTACCTGTACGCTCTGCCAATTACCGAAATCGTGAAGCATGAGACCATCGCCCACGCCGCTGCGGTGGCGCTGTTCTCACCCGCAGCCGCGGTCTGGCTCTCGGCGCTGGTCGCGGTCTCCTGCTTTGGCGCGGCCGCCTGCGCCATCCTCGGCAGCCCCCGAATTTATTACGCCATGGCGAAAGATGGCCTTTTCTTCCCGCGTATGGCGAAAGTCCATCCCAAATGGCGTACGCCGGCATTTGCCCTCATCGGACAAGGAATTTGGGCGGGAATTCTCACCCTCAGCGGCCGGTACGATCAGCTTTACACCTATGTGATGTTCGGCATGGTGCTGTCGTACACGCTGACCGTGGTGGGATTGTTCGTGCTGCGCTGGAAGCGTCCGGATATTCCGCGGGCGTACCGTTGCACCGGATATCCGTGGCTCCCGGCGATTTATGTGCTGATCGGAACCGCCTGGACGTTGAATACGATTTTCACCCGGCCGAAGGAATCGCTGGCGGGGACGATTATTGTGCTGCTCGGCGTGCCGGGATATTTGTACTGGAAGAGAAGCGGTAAGCAAGCAGTGTGAATCTTCCTGTTTGTCCTCTGTGTTCTCTGTGCCCTCTGTGGTTAAATGACGCGGTGTAGCTCCGGCGCACATCGTGGAAAGAACCAACTCAACCTCCGCTCTCACCCCCGACGACCCCAACCGCCCCAAGCGGGTCATGGGCTTCCGCGATCTGGTTCTGTTCTACGTAGTCACCGGCATCAGCCTGCGCTGGATCGCAACCGCTGCCGCCGCCGGCCCCAGTTCCATCATCATTTGGATCGGCGCATGGCTGGCCTTCTATACCCCGCTGGCGCTTTCGGTCATCGAACTTTCGTCGCGTTATCCCGGCGAAGGCGGACTTTATGTCTGGAGCAAGAAAGCCTTCGGCGACTTCTCCGGATTCATGTCGGCCTGGACCTACTGGGCCAGCAATCTTCCCTACTTCCCCGCCGTACTTTATTTCGCCGCCAGCAACGCGCTTTACATGCGGCAAGCTTCCTGGGGATACCTGTCGAATAACCCGACCTATTACATTATTTTCGCGCTGCTCACGCTGACTGCCGCAGCCTTGCTCAATATGGTCGGTCTCGACGTCGGCAAATGGCTGCACAACGTGGGCGCGCTGGCCATGTGGATTCCCGCTGGCATTTTGATCTTGATGGGCGCGATCGCCTGGCACCGCTTCGGCACGGCGACTTCATTCACCATGCATTCCATGGTTCCAAGCCTCCATTTCCACGATGTCATCTTCTGGTCGCTGCTGATCTTCGCTTTCGGCGGATGCGAGACTGCTTCCTTTATGGGAGATGAAATCAAGAATCCGCGCCGGACGCTTCCCTGGGGTTTATTCATCGCCGGAGTGACCGTGGCTCTGTGCTACATCCTGGGGACGGTCAGCGTGCTGGTGGCGCTGCCGCCGGCGGAAGTCAGCAATTTGTCCGGGCTGATGCAAGCAATTGCAAAAACTGCCGGCCGCATTGGCTTTGAACACGTGGTTCCTTACGCAGCGTTTCTCATTGCCTTGAGCAATGTCGGCGCTGCCGGGGCGTATCTGGCGGCAGTGGCGCGGCTGCCGTTTGTTGCCGGCATCGACCGCTTTCTGCCGCCGCTATTCGGCGCGCTGCATCCGCGCTGGAAGACGCCGTGGGTCGCGCTGCTGGTGCAGTGGCTTCTGGGAGTGATTTTTATTTTCCTCGGCCAGGCCGGAACCAGCGTCAAAGGCGCTTACGACGTGATGGCCAGCATGACCGTGATCACCTATTTCATTCCCTACCTGTTTGTGTTTGCCGCGATGATCAAATTGCAAGCCGAGCCGGCCGGGCCAGACGTGATTCACGTTCCCGGCGGAAAGAAAGTCGCGTGGCTGGTGGCAGCGGTTGGGTTGCTCACCACGGCTTTTACGATTGCCGTGTCTGTGATTCCGCAGGCGGATGAATTGAATAAGCCGCTGGCCGTATTGAAAGTGGTGGGAGGGTCGGTGGTGTTGGTGGCGATTGGGGCGGGAATCTATTGGGCTGGGAAACGAAGAACGGCACGAGCGATTGCACCTTAACTGTCGAAGATCCTTTGGTGTGCTCCGTGCCTCCGTGTCTCCGTGGTGAAAATAACCTACACCGGCACCGCCGTCTTCCGTTTGGGATTGAAAAACGGCATGGGCACGATTTTCGCCGTCACGTTCTGGCGGACGGCCTCGATGGTTATTTCCATCTGTAGACGATGGCCGTTTTGAGAATGGTCGGTATCAACGCTGGCCAGCGCAATCATCTTTTTCAGTACCGGAGACCACGTGGTAGTCGTGGCTTTCCCCACCTGCTTCTCGCCGCAATAGACAGGTACCGCAACCCGCGACGCCTGGCTGGGAGCGGCCGGAGTCAGGCCGTACTTCTCGTAGCTCTGCTCGACTTCCGGCCGGTCGATTTCAAGGCCCACGAACTGCCGCGCCACGCCTTCTCTCGCATCTTTTTCCAGCGCGGCTTTACCGACAAAATTCGGCTTCTGCAAATGCACCATCTTGCCGAACCCCAATTCAAATGGCGAATACTTCTGCGACGCAATCAGCGCC
Source organism: Terriglobales bacterium (assembly GCA_049591935.1). Taxonomy (GTDB): domain Bacteria; phylum Acidobacteriota; class Terriglobia; order Terriglobales; family Acidobacteriaceae; genus JABCZH01. The sequence goes on from JBAWFN010000160.1 coordinate 26,715, forward strand.
TTCTTGCTGCTCGAGTAATCCACCTCGATCAGCAATAACCCAGCTTCGACCCGCGCCACATCGAGCGCCAGCATGCCCGCCGCGTGAATGTCGAACTGCTTGCCCTTATCCATCAGCGCATCCCAGACTTTTACCGCATCGTTCCACGGCACCCAGATTTCGTAACCCAGGTCGCCGGTGTACCCGGTGCGGGAAATATCCACGGGCACGCCGGCAATCTTGCCCCGAGTCATGCGGAAATATTTCAGGTTCGCAATCTCAGCTTCCGCCGCGGCTTTCAGCAGCTTTCCCGAAGTCGGTCCTTGCAACGCCAGCGCCGCCACCTTCTCGGAAATGTCCTCGATCTGCACATCCATATTGCTGGCGTTCTGGCGAAACCAGCGCAGGCTGGGATCGGCCGCTGTCCAGCGATACTTGTTTTCTTCTAGACGGGTAATCGTGCCGTCGTCGATCACCTTGCCTTCTTCGTCACACCAGCAGCAGTAAATCACCTGGCCCACCGCAACCTTGTTAATGTCGCGGGTAATGACGCGATTCACCAGCCGCGTGGCGTCTTTGCCGCTCACCAGATATTTGTAAAGCGGCGAAATGTCAATCAGCGCGCAGGCATTGCGAATGGCGTTGTACTCGTGCTCATGATGCACCTCGTACACGCTGACCGTGTAGTATCCAGACCACTCGCGGTAATTCAGACTGTTGCAGAGGGCGAACGTTCGTTCGTGAAACGCGGTTCCAACGGGCAAGGGAATGACCTCGAGCCTTTCCTATAAAACGCGATTATATGAGCCTGCACAGTCATGAGCAACTTTGTTTACTAGATGTCATCCCGATGCCCCGCGCTTTCTCCAGCGGGGCGAGGGATCTCACAGCGATCGTGTTCATCCGTCACAGACCTGAAAGCAACGCCCAATCTATACCCGCCTCCTGCGACAAAGCGATTTTTCGTCTACATCATGAGCAATGGGCCCAGGTCCGCGACGATTTACACCGGTATGACCGGAAATCTCGAACGTCGAGTCTGGCAGCACAAGAATCACAAGATTCCTGGCTTTACGAGTCGCTACAACCTCACTCGGCTGGTTTATTGCGAAATGTTTGCTTATCCGGATGCAGCCATCATGCGCGAAAAAGAGATCAAAGGCTGGCGGCGCGAGAAGAAGTTGGAGCTAATTCGATCCACGAACCCAGAATGGAATGATCTCGCTGCAGATTGGGGGAATTTGTACAAGCCAGTAGGCCGTGAGATCCCTCGCCCCGCTGGTAAAAGCGCGGGGCTTCGGGATGACGCTGGTTCGGCGAGGTAATCGGCAAGTAATGGCTAGGCCTCAGCACGAGACAGTTTTCACCAACCTCGGGTAAAATCAAGTCACCAGATGCGTCGCCTCATCCAATGGCGTGCCCTACCCAGCGGCCTCTGATTTTCCCTGCGCCGCAGCCCCCGTTTTCCTTGTATCATTCGCTTTCCAGGAAAGACTAACAGCTAGAGGCTAAGAGCTAATGGCTAACTCATATGACGTGATCGTAATCGGCGGAGGCCACAACGGCCTGGTCAATGCCGCTTATCTTGCCCGCGCCGGCAAGAAAGTTCTGGTGCTCGAACGCCGCCATGTGCTCGGCGGCGCGGCTTGCACCGAAGAAGTCTTTCCCGGATTCAAGTTTTCCGTCTGCTCCTACGTGGTTTCGCTGCTGCGGCCAGAGATTATCCGCGATCTCGATCTTCCCCGCCACGGCTTGGAAATTCTTCCGCTCGACGGCACTTTCACGCCCATGCTCAACGGCGACTACCTGTGGCGAGTGAACGATCACGGCAAGACCCATCGCGAGATCGCCCGCCACTCCAAACTTGATGCCGAGGCTTACGACGAATTCGGCAAAGCCATGCAGGCCATGTGCCGCTTCGTGAAACCAATTCTCAGCATGGTGCCACCCGATCCCGCAACGCTGAACCCCAAGGAGTTGATGAAGTTGCTGTTCATCGGCAAACGCTTCCAGGGCATGACCAGCGACGACAAATACAACCAGGTGCAGTTGATGACCATGAGCGCCATCGATTTTCTCGACCAGTGGTTTGAGACCGACGTGCTCAAGGCCACCATGTCGGCATCCGGGATCATCGGGACTTTTCTCGGCGTGCGCTCGCCGGGAACGGCTTACGTTTTGCTGCATCACTACATGGGAGAGATTGACGGCGCCTTTCGCTCGTGGGGATTCGCCCGCGGCGGCACCGGAGCAATCTCGAATGCGATTGCCGATGCGGCGCGCGAAGCTGGAGTTGAAATCCGCACCCAGACTGGAATTACAAACATCATCATCAAGTCAGGCAAAGCCAAGGGCGTTGTCCTCGCCAACGGCGATGAAGTTTACGCCGACGTCATTTCTTCCAGCCTCGACCCGCGGCAGACTTTTGTCAGGCTCATCGAAAAGGGAAATCTTTCTGAGGAATTTCTTGGAGAAGTCAATCGCTACAAGTTCCGCGGTTCTTCCGGCAAGGTAAACATGGCGTTGGATGCGCTGCCCAACTTCAAGTGCCTGCCCGGCCCGGGCGCGCATCTGCGCGGCGCAATGTCCATTTCGCCGAGCGTCGAGTACATGGAACGCGCTTACGATGACGCCAAGTACGGCAACTTCTCGCGCCGCCCCTACATCGACATGGTGATTCCGACCCTCACCGATCCCTCCGTAGCCCCGCCCGGCAAACATATTCTCTCTTGCTTCGTGCAATATGCGCCCTACAAGCTGCGGCCGGGCCTCAACTGGGACGATCAGAAGGAAGCCTTCGGCAATAACGTCATCGACACCATCGCCGAGCATGCGCCCAACATTCGCGACATCATCCTGCACAAGCAGGTCATCACACCGCTGGATCTGGAACGCGAGTGGGGCCTGAGCGAAGGCAACATTTTTCAAGGCGAGCTATCGCTGGAGCAGCTTTTCTTTCTCCGCCCGGTGCCGGGATACGCGCAGTTTCGCACTCCCATCAAGAACCTTTATCTTTGCGGCTCGGCCACGCACCCCGGTGGCGGCATCATGGGCGGCCCCGGCCGCCTGGCGGCTTTGGAAATTCTCAAAGACGTCAAGGGAGCCGCGTAGCCATGGCCAGCACACGGGACGTGGTCATCATCGGCGGCGGCCACAATGGCTTGGTCACCGCGTTTTATCTTGCCAAAGCTGGATACAAACCGCTGGTGCTCGAGCGCCGGCCGCAGCCCGGCGGCGCAGCCATCACCCAGGAATTTCATCCCGGCTTTCGCTGCTCCACTCTGGCGCACTCTGCCGGCCCGTTGCGTCCCGACATTGTTCGCGACATGCAGCTTGAAAAACATGGGCTGAAGCTGATCAGCCCCGACGTCGCCACCGTTTCTTTGTCGCCGGATGGCCGCGCCCTCACGCTCTATCGCAATCTCGAAAAGTCAGCGCAGGAGATCAGCAAGTTTTCGCAGAAGGACGCCGCCCGCTATCCCGAGTTTCAGCAGACGCTTTCGAAAATCAGCAAGCTGATCGCCGAAGCTCTGGCGCTAACTCCGCCTGATATTGATCATCCCAGCAAAGGCGATCTTTGGGGAATGTTGCAGACCGGACGCGCCATTCGCAAGCTGGGCAAGAAAGATATGTACCGCCTGCTGCGCTGGGGGCCAATGGCGGTGGCCGACCTGGTGGCTGAATACTTCGAGACCGAACTGCTGCGTGCAACCATTGCCGCGCGTGGAGTTTTCGGAACGTTCCTGGGTCCATGGTCAGCCGGCACCAGCCTGGTGCTTCTGATTCGCGCTGCCGGTGACGCTCATGCCTCCGGCTTGGCATCTTTTGCAATCGGCGGGGCCGGCGCCATCACGCAGGCGATGGCGGCTGCTGCGACCGAAGCTGGCGCGGAGATCCGAACCAACGCGGAAGTCATCGAAGTCACCGTGGGCAACGGCGTGGCTAGCGGTGTGGTGCTCTCGAGCGGCGAGGAAATCAACGCCCGGGCGATCGTTTCCAATGCCGATCCCAAGCGCACGCTGCTGAAGCTGGTCGATCCCATGCACCTGACGCCGGACTTCGTGATGAAACTTCAGCATTACCGCATGCCCGGCACCGTGGCCAAAGTGAATCTCGCGCTTTCCGGACTGCCCAAGTTCGCCGCATTGAAGGACGCCGGTGACGAAGCTCTGAGCGGGCGCATTTTGATCGCACCTGAGATTGACTACTTAGAGCGCGCTTTCGACGACTCCAAGTACGGCAATTTCTCCAAACAGCCGTATCTGGAAGTAGCGATCCCGACGATTGGCGATCCTTCGCTTGCGCCCGCCGGCAAGCACGTGATGTCGATCTACATGCAGTACGCGCCGTTCAAACTGAAGAACAGCGACTGGGAGAAACAGCGGGTGGCGCTCGGCGACACCGTAGTAAAAACTCTCACGCGATATGCGCCCAACCTGCCGGAGTTGATCCTTACCCACCAGATCATCACCCCGCAGGACCTTGAAGACACATACGGACTCACGAGCGGCCACATCTTCCACGGTGAGCTCGCGCTCGATCAGTTCTTCACCATGCGGCCCATGCTCGACTGGGCGAAGTACAACACGCCGATTAAGAATTTGTACTTGTGCGGATCAGGGACGCATCCGGGTGCAGGATTGACGGGCGGATCGGGAGCGAATGCGGCAAAGGAGATTTTAAAAAAGCTGAAGCCCTAGACGGATTCTCTCTGCGATCTCTGCGGCAGTTCTTTGCGACCTTTGCGGTTAAAGGTGTTGATCTAAGCGCCAGTCATTCATAGCGCAGCGCCACCATGGGATCCACTCTCGCCGCCCGCCGCGCTGGAATATAGCTTGCGAACGCACTCACCGCGATCAGCACCACTGAAACCGCCAGCAGCGTCGCCGGATCCGTCGGCTTCACCTCGTACAGCAAGTTCGCCAACAATCGCGTGAGCATGCTGGCGCCAACCATTCCGATCACCAAACCGGCGCAGGTGAGCGCAAGACTCTTGCCAAGTACCATTCGCAGAACATCCGCGCGATCTGCACCCAAGGCTACCCGAATGCCGATTTCATGAGTGCGTTGCAGCACGGTGAAGCTCATCACTCCATAGAGGCCAACCGCGGTAAGCAGCAGCGCAATCCCCGCGAAGAGTCCGAGCAACATAGTCTGAAAGCGCGCCCGGCCAAGGTCCAACGCCAGACAATCTTCCATCGTCTGCACCTGGTATAGCGGCGCGTCGGGGTCCATCGCCGTCAGCACTTTGCGCACTTCCGTCTCCACCGCACCCGGAGCCAGTGTGGAACGAATCACCAGAACCGGCGGTCCCCACATGAGTTGCGGCAAGGGAATGTAATACGCGGCCGGCGGCTCGATGCTGAGTTTGCTGACGCGGATGTCACCGACAACACCAACAATCTCTCTGGTCTTGTATCGCTCCCGCGCAGCGCCGTCCCCCGCGCCGATCTTAACCCGTCTGCCCAGGGGATCTTCATTGGGGAAAAACTTCTTCACAAACTCCTGGGTAACGATCATGACCGGCGCCGAGTTGCGCTGGTCGCGTTCATCGAAAGTGCGGCCGCGCAGCAGTGGGATCTGCATAGTCTCAAAGAACCCCGGCACAACATCGTAGATGCCGGCGTTGGGCTCATTTGCCTCGGGAACGGGATGATCGAGCAGGTTGAACGAAACGCTCCAGCGATCTTGGTACAGTGGCAGTGGCAGCGCGCCCGCCGCGCCGCTCACTCCCGGCAATGCTCTGATGCGAGTGACGAGTTCGTGGATGAACTGGTCTTGCTGATCGGGATTGTAACGAGTCTCGGAAAGATCGAAGGTTGCAGTCAACACATGCTCGGGGTTGAATCCCAGGTCGGCATGGGACAAGCGACTCAGGCTGCGGATCAACAGTCCCGCGCCCGCCAGCAGCACGATTCCCAGCGCCGTCTCTGCAATCACCAATCCAGAGCGCAGCCGGTTATGCCCAGCTCCAGTTGTGGCGCCGCGGCCACCTTCGCGCATGGCCTCGGTCAGGTTCGGCTTCGAAACCTGCAACGCGGGCACCAGACCGAACACAACGCCAGTCATGATCGCCAGCCCGGCCGTGAACAGCAGCACACGATAGTCGATTCCAATCTCCGCGGCGCGGGGAAGATTGTTGGGATACAGGCGCAAGATCGCCGAAAGCGCCCACTCCGCGCACCCCACCCCAAGCACCGCCCCCGTCAGCGAAAGCAGCAACGATTCCGCGATCAACTGGCGCATGATGCTGCCGCGGCTTGCGCCCAGCGCGGCGCGGATGGCAATCTCACGCGCTCTCGTCATGCTGCGCGCCAGCATAAGGTTGGCGACGTTGGCGCAAGCGATCAGCAACACCAAGCCCACCGCCCCAAAAAGAATCAGCAGCGGTTCTCGCGTATCTCCAACGATGGAATCGAGTTCTGATCCTGCGCCGATGCCCTCATACGCGTTGCTAGCCGGATATTCCGAAGACAAAGCTCTCGAGATCGAAGCCAGATCGGCGTTCGCCTGGGCCAGTGTGACTCCGGGTTTGAGCCGGGCAATTGCCTGCAAAGAATGATTGCCGCGCTGCTCAGTGGAGGGCTTGTCCTTGGGATCGTCGACCTCGGCTTGGCGCGAGAATGTCAGCCACAGGTCACGCGCTTCAGCCCGCACCGGGAACTGAAAGCCTCGTGGCATCACACCCACCACGGTGTAGGCTCGACCGGTAAGGTTTAGTGATCGCCCGATCACGTTAGGATCGGCGTTGAGGTGCGCGCGCCAGAAGCTGTCGCTGAGAATTACCACGTGATGACCGGGCGCATCTTCCGAGTTGACACCCGAGTCGAGAAAAGCGCGACCCACCGCCGGCTGCGTCCCCAACAAGCGGAATATGTTGGCCGACACGTTTTCCACATTGACGTGCAACGGTTCGCCAATCCCGGTCAAGGTGGCATCGTTGTCGTTATAGACCGACACTTCCTGTAAAGAATGATTGCGAACCCGTACATCCATGAGATCGGGATAGGAGACCGTTCCCTGAGGAATCGCAGGAGCCAGACGCGTGTCGAAATTACCTAGCGACACCAGCCGTTGCGAATCCTGAAATGGCAACGGCCGCAACAACACCGTATTCACGATGCTGAAGATCGCCGTGTTGGCGCCGATTCCCAGCGCCAGAGTCAGGACCGCGATCGCCGTAAATCCCGGCGTTTTGACTAGGACCCGCAGCCCGTAGCGAAAGTCCTGCATGAGCGATTGCATCCCACCCCCCCTGCAATAGACTGCAACTCGACCCGGCTGTCGCAATCTTTCTTCCGCGCGACCATTCGCTAACTTACTGAAACCACTAGACAAAATACAGTTGCGATGGGGATGGACCGTTCGTTTCCGGGATGCGCTGTACGGCGGCGCACAGAACAGGGGATCAAACCGATTACCCCACTTTTCCACAGGCATACACAGCCAACTGCGTTGCCCACCTTCCATCCTTCATGTATACATGGCTTTCTTATCTACCCTAGGTGCAAGGAGACCAGCCCCCCATGGACCGATTCCACCGCAGGTCTGAGCATAGTGACACCCGCAACGTTCGCGAGTGCCGCTTCTGTTCTGCTCTGGATCCTGATTTCGCCAGCCGCCCACCCCTTGACCGCATGGTGGTGCCAAAGTTGGAAGACACTGCGTCGGCACACCTCACCGAAGATGGCTACGTGAAACATCGAATTGTGGAGCTGATGAGAAAGCGCGCGGCGATTGTCGCCGCCCCGGAACTGCAAAGGTCAGCCTAGCTTAAGACGAGCTCTCTGCGCCCGATCCCGGGACGTACCTGGCCATCGCCAGTTCCACGATCTCGCCGATGAGCTCGGTGTAGGAACGGCCGGAAGCCTTCGCGGCCATGGCAAACTCCTGCTTGCTTGAGAGCCACGGATTGGGGTTGGCCTCAATCACATACACTTCGCCTTTTGGCGTCAGCCGCATGTCAATGCGCCCGTAGTCACGCAACTTCACCGCCTGATACGCCGCCAGGCCAACGGCTTGCAGCCGGGCAGTGGTCTTCTCGTCCAGGTCGTCGACGAGATAGGATTTGGTCAGCTTGTGTGCCGGAGTGTCTTTCTCGAATTTCACGTCGTAGCTGGCGATCTTCGGAGTACCTTCCGGCAAGCGCGACAAATCGAGCTCCACCAGCGGCAGCGCCTGCGCTCGTTCGTAGCTGCCCAGAACTCCCACATACATCTCGCGGCCTTCAATGTATTCCTCGATCAGCGCCGGCGAATCAAACTCGTTCTGGATGTACTCCACCCGCTCCATCAGTTCTTTTACGCTGCTCACCACCGACGCCGCGTCAATCCCGATCGACCCGTCCTCCCACATCGGCTTCACAATCAGCGGGAACGATACATCGTGGGCATGCTCGATGCGGCCGCGGTACGCAGTGGCGAAGAAGGGCGTCTTGATGCCGTGAAAGGCAAACATTTTCTTAGCCGTCGCTTTGTCCTGCGCGAGAAAATGCGCGTGTGGGCCGCCGCCGGTGTAGTGAATTCCCAGCAGGTCCATGTAGGCCGCGACGTTCATTTCCTTGGTGTCATCTCCGGCGAAGGCTTCCGTCAGATTGAACACCAGGTCGGCCCCGCACTTCGCCAGCGCCCCCAGACAGGGCTGCGTCCCATCCAGCACCTGATAGAACGGCTCGTGCCCCAGTTTTTCCAGCGCCTCGAAGATTTCTTCCCGGTCTTCTTTCTCCCGCTTGCTCTTGCTTTGCGGTTTTTTCTTCTTTTTCTTCTTCGCAGACACCTTCTGCTCGAGCGCTTCGGGCGCCGCTGCTTCGTCTCCCCAGACGTCGTACAGCACCGCCACTTTCAGCTTCGCGCCGGTCATTTTGCACCTCCATTTCTCACGGCTGCACGAACTTTCCTCTGGTCATGTAATTCATGGCCAGCGCCGTGGCATACACCGTGACCTGAATCAAATGCTCCGCTTCACGCTGCGGATCGGCAAACAACTTCAGCTCGCCGATTCTCTTCTCGATCAATTCCACCAGCTTCTTGATCAGCGGCCGCTGCGCTCCCGTCCAGTACGCGACCTTGTCCACCACCGTTTTGCGGTGCTGATGCAGAAATTGCTGCGCCGGAGTCGCCCGTTTGCGCCGCTTCGACACGTTAAAAATATCCCGCAGGTCGGTGTCCAGCGCCAGATCTCCCAGCCCGGCCTCCTCGCCGTTTCGCCGGTAGAACTCGGCGACGGTGATCTCCATCTCGTCAACCGTCACATCGGTCACGCCGCGGCGGCGAACCGGGTCGGTGTGGCCCAATTCTCGCGCGATGCGGTTCATGTAACGCAATTTCGCCAGCGCGCCCCAACCACGATAGCGTTTGCGCCAGGCCGAACGCGGGGTCAGCCACACCGCAAAAGTTTCGGCAAAGTCTTCATCCGGATGCTTCTGCGCATACCACCCTGCCAGGTAGCGCACATAATTTCGTGAGAACGGGACCGGCCGGTAATTATCGTGATACGGCCGCCGGAACGGCCCAAACAATTGCTTCCACTCCGCCGTGCGATGCAGCTTGTAAGCATAATTAAATGCGTGCCCGGCTTCGTGCCGCAGGTACATCATGATCTCGCGCGCGTCTTCGAGATCGTTGGTTTGCTTTTCCAGTTGCGCCAGTTTGGCGTCGGCCAGATAAAACGGGATTCCAATCACTGGCTCTCCCGACGGGCAGCCCCATTCATCGGTGAGGTAGCATGCCGGACGAAACTTCACCAGCCGCTTCTGATCCAGCTCCCGGTACAACTGCTGCACGAAACGCTCCAGCGGGGAGCCTTCAATTTTCAAACCCAGTTCGCGGATGGGCTTATCCAGGATCTCCTGCAACTCCGGCCGTGATGTGTCGGTTTCCTGCACACGAAAGAAAAACACAGCGCACCGCGAAAAGCGGGAGAGGACGGGGCGATCTGCCCCAAGTGTAAACAATAACAAAGTGGCGTGCAGAATCAGAAGTGACTAAAGAAACCCCTGCCACCTGTGAGTCGGTTGAGCTTTACGGTCCTTATATTCTGTTTCAGACGCTGGGATCCGCATCTCGCGTGGCAATCGCCGACCGGCCAGCTGCCAGCCATGCTGTCAGCATCGCGATCGACCCTAGTGCTATCTGGACTCCGCCGGAGGCCACTTTTCTGCGAGTTCAATCCGGCCCGGAGCAAGGATAGATGTGCGTGAATGCAGCCGTACTCAAAGCAGCTCCGGCCAGCACCGAACCGATTCCCCCAATCCACAAGGGCCGTCGAGGCCGTCCCAAGCGGACCAGCAACCAGAGCGCGGAACCTATGGTGGCCGTCGCACCGAGAAACATGGCTACTCCAAAACCAAACAGCGCCGCTGACACTGCCTCCAACTGGGAGACGACCCAGCCGCCCGCTATGAAGGGGAACAACGCATAGTACAACCACAGCAGCGCCAGGCACATGACAGCGATCCGCAGCGCCAACCCTCCGCGACTTTCCCGACGGGTGGAAACTGGCATTTCCTCTTTGACCTCAAAAATTAGCTGCCATTCTCCGCCCAATCCATGTTCGCGTCAACCGGGAGTGCGGCCAGTCGCAAAGCGGTGCAAGAACAAAGGCCTATGGTGATCGTAGGGGCCCATTGCAGCCGACTCAGTCAGCGGCCTGCGATCACATCGTAGGGCCGCATCATCTCATTATCTTCGTGTTCCAGAATGTGGCAATGCCACACGTAGCGGCCGGTGAAACCCTCGAACCGCATGATAATTCGCGTGACCATCCCGGGAGTTGCCCGCACCGTGTCTTTCCACCCGGCTTCATTCGGCTCCGGCGGAATCGCGTTGCCCCAGTATTTGAGAACGCCCCGGTTCTGATACGCGAACCCATCAAAGCGCCGCCGCTCGAGTATCTGGAAGCGCACCAAATGCAGATGAATGGGGTGCACATCGTCAGTGGTATTCATCAGGTTCCAGATTTCCACCGAGTTCAAAACCGGGTTCTCCGTCACTGGCATATTCCAGTGGGCATCGTTCAGCAGCACGGTCACGGAATCACCATGCAGATCATCGACCTCACCCAGCTTCAGGTCGCGGGTCTTCACCGCGTCCGATTCCAGAATCTTCGCCACCGGCCGCAACGCCGCGGGCAACGAACTCGGGTCGCTCACCTTTCCGCGCGCAACCCGGAACTGCACGATCGGCGATGCGAAATCATTTTTCAGGACAATCTGCTCGCCCGCGTGATCGTTGAAATCCAGCACCAGGTCGGCCCGCTCCCCCGGAGCCAGCGTGACCTCTTTCAGCGTCACCGGCGCCGCCAGTAACCCCTGATCGGTCCCGATCTGGTGGAGCATCTGCCCGTTGAGCAGGCCGAGACGAAGGAACCGGCTGTTCGCCGCGTTCAGCACCCGGAAGCGGTATTTCCGCGGCTCCACATCCAGATACGGCAATAGCTTGCCGTTGGCCAGAATGGCATTCCCCATGAACTCCGGCACCCAAGGATTCGTCGAGTTCTGTGCCACGGGATAGTAAAGTTGCCCGTCCAGATCGAACATGCGGTCGCACAGCAGCAGCGGCACTTCATACTTGCCCCGCGGAAGATTGAGCGCATCCTCCACCGGATCACGCACAATAAAGAGCCCGAACAATCCGGCCAGCACATTCAGCCGGTTTATTCCCAACGTGTGATCGTGATACCAGAGCGTCGCCGAGTCCTGCTGGTTGGGATAGTAATAGGTGGCGGATTTCCCCGGCACATACCAATTTTCTGGGTAGCCATCGCTTTCCGGCGGTGCCTTCGCTCCGTGTAGGTGAATCACGCTGCGCACGTCCGGTTTGTCGGACTCGGCCCCGTGGATGCTGTGATCCATGGGTAGAAAATGCTGCGGCGGCAATTCATTCGCCCACTCCACCAGCACCCCTTTGCCGCTCTCAGTTTCCAGGGTCGGACCGGGAGAGGATGTTCCAAATCCCCAAAGCCTTGTCGGCTTCATGTCACGGTGGACCTTGCTCTGAAACTGCCGCATCGCCAGGCGGTAGTAAGGAATCTTCAATTTGGGATCATCCGGACTAGGCCGCAGTTCGGTCGAACGGGCCACACCAGGAATGGGCAAAGCATCCACAAACGCGGCCAGCGTTTCCGGATCGAGCACCGGCTTCATCAGCTTGGGCGGCTGACGGTGCGCCATTTGCGGCATCATCAACGCCGCCGCGGTAATGCCACTCTGTTGCAGGAACTTCCGCCGTGTTATGGACAATCCGACTCCTCGATGAACTGCTGTAAAGCACAATCCACCCGTGCAGGCAAATCCCACGATACCAAAAACAAGGCATGCGAACTTAATGCTCGCATGCCCGTCTTTGCAGCAACAGGTTCACGCCACCCGACTACGGAATCTGCTCTCCGGTCGAGGGGTTCAGGATCAGGGTTCCATCCGTCCTGATCTGGCTGAAGTTGAACATCTGGGTGATGGAGTTGGCGATGGCGTCAAATGAGCCGCCGCCGATTCTTTGTCCCTGGAGCCAGTTGTCCTCGATGAAACGGATGACCGAAGTCTGGTCCGTTATCGTGTGGTCAACCGCGTTCTCCAGCGCCCAGGGCGAAATCACGATCAGGGGTTGCCGCGGGCCGTAGCCGCAACGAGCCAGCGCGTGCGCGTTGCCGGGGTCGATTCCGGGCAGGGAGAGCCCGCCGGTTCCGCAAGCACCCGGTCCGGTCAGCGCGTCGGCCGAGCCGGTGGACTGGTTTACGATCGGGCTCATCTGGTGGTCATACCAGCCGTCCGAGTCGTCGTACAGAATTACTACCGCGGTGCTGCTCCAGGTGGATTGCTCTTCCAGGAAGTTGATCAGCTTGACCACGGCGGTCTGCTCATCCAGAGGATCGGAGTAGCCCGCATGTCCGTCCTGGTAGCCTTGCGCCTTGATGAAGTTCACTGCCGGGAAATTGCCTGCCTTGACCGCGTTTACAAAATCATCGGTGTCATAGTTGTGGTTGGCCGGGCCGCTGTTGCCGATTTCCGCGATGCTCTTCGGCCGGGCATGGGTGGGATTGGCGGTGGAAGCCCAATACCCGAAGAAGGAGTGGTGCGGAATGTAATCGTTCGTCGTACCTGCAAGCCCAGTCGAATTTCGACTGCAGCCCGTGGTCCCGTTGGAGTTCTTGAGATTCAGGTTAAACCCGCCCATGAACGATCCCCAGCTCACGCCGGCTGCGTTCAACAGGTCGCCGATGTTCTTTCCACCCAGTTGCACCTGGCTGCTGCCCGAGCAAAGGTCGTTGAGTGGGTCAGGGTCGCCGATCACGGTCAGCGATCCGTCTCCGCCGTCTACCGTGCCGCCGGTTCCGGTGGTCACTCCGTTGGTCTGGCCGGAGACCAGGTTGATCACGCCAGGGGTAGACGGACCGAAGGTCGTGCTGTAGGAGTTGTCGCTCATGGCAAAGTATTGAGCGTAGTTCCAGAACGCGGTCGTGGTGTTGCCGTCAAAGTAGCCCAGGTTCAAGCCATTCGTATTGAGAATTCCACCACCCTGCGGCGGCGGCCCAGGCGTGCCCACATATTCCGGAAACAGATCCATGGCGCCCATGTCGAAAGACTGCTGTTCGGCGGTGTAGTCATGGTTCTGATCGGCGGTCACTGACTGCGAACGATCCAGGCGGAAGGGGTTGGTGGCGCCGGTGCCGTTGGCCGGGTTCAGGTTGGGGTTGTTGTTCAGCAGCGCGTTGCTGAAACCGTTTACCGTCGGTGTGCCCGGACGGGCATGAAAGGCCGGCTCTCCGGCTGGGTTAGTCGCGTTGGGGTAGGTCCCGAAATAATGGTCAAACGAAACGTTCTCCTGGAAGATCACAACCAGGTGCTGGATGGGTGTCGCTGTCTTGGTCGTCGGACTTGAAGCGGCGTAAGCGGGCGCAACACTCGGTCCCAGGGCAATCATCAATGCTGTTAGCGATGCCAGCATTTTCCTGGGGGCGGCTGATGCTCTCAGTTTTTCCAACATCTCTTCCTCCATCCTTCGGCCAGTATGAGGGCTCCGTTGCGACAGATGTCATTCAGCCGAGGAACAATCAGAGTAGACAATCCACGCGGCAGGAGTTTGACGTGACTGTTAAAGATGGATGAATTGCGACCCCCGTCTTATTGAAGCTGTGGATATTTCAAGGGCATGCGTTCCAGGATTCAGATTGACCCCATGATCCGAGACTCAGGGCCACGCAGACGCGGCCCACAGGCCAGGTTTGGTTGCGAGTCTGGGTTGCCCTGACCAAGCTGGGGCGCCGCCTACTTCGCCCCCGGCGGCGAAATATCAACGCACACCGTCGCTTGGCAAACCCCGTTCGGACAGTTTTCCTCGTCCACCTGCACCGTCATCGCTACAAAGCCGTCGGTTTGTCCCGGCGAGGTGTTGCACTGCTGGATCTGCATATAGAAACTGCCGAGAACCGTCGGCGCCTGGTAAGTAAAGGTCTCTCCGCCGTCGGCAAAGAAGCTACCCTCTCCGCACAGCTTGGTGTTTCCGTGCGCTCCGTTATAGTGCACAAGTCCGGGCCCACCCCCGTCCGGGTAGCACTGCCCAAAATTGGGCTGGGGACCACAGTTTTCGCCGGTCCCGTTCTTCCCTGGAGGCGCAAGTGAGTCGCATGACATCTCCCACTCCACTGTCGTCCCGGCGAAATCGGGGATGTTAATCGCGGTGACTGCGAAGGTGACCAGATTGGTTGAGCCCGCTTGCGCCTGAGGCTGAGAAGGAGAGATGGAAATCGATGCCTGGGCGTTGTTGGTAACTTCCTGGGTAACCGTCGCTTTCACCGAGGCATTCGCATCCGCCGTCGCGGTGATGTTCACATTGTAAGGATCCGGGAGGCCCTGAACGTTCGGCGCTGTGTAAGTCGCAAACGTACCGTTGGTTTGGGGAGTGATGGTTCCGCACGGCGTGGGTAAACCTTGTGTGCAAACCCCACCGTTCGTGGGCGACAATGTCCAATTGACAATCTGGTCCGGCGTATTTTTCACGTCCGCCGAGAAGCTCGGGTTGCTTTGGCCCGGCAATAGCGGCGGAGGTGGATCCGGCGAGATCGAGATGGTGATCTGGTTCTGCACCGGGATGATTGTCACCTGCACCGTGTTGGATACGACCGAAGGATCGGCCTCGGGCACGGCTGTGATAAGAACCGTCGCCGGATTCGGTATGATCAGCGGCGCAATGTAGTCCTCCTCCTCCAAATTCTGGCTATCCTGATTCATCGTGCCCACCGTCGAGTTCCCGTCGAGAGTGTTATTTACGTACCAGGACACGGTCTGGTCCGTCGAGCCGATCACGTTTGCCGTAAACGGCCCTCCCAGTTCGCCAACTTGTACCTTCAGGGGCCCAGGGGGGGAAATTTGTACACTGATCGCGGTGAGGCTGATCACGACGGTAGCCGTCGCGAACTGCGATGAGTCCGCCTCTGGAATCGCCTTGATGATGACGGTCGCCGGACTGGGAACCGAGGCCGGTGCGGTGTAGGTCACCAGATCCGATGCTTGATCAGGGGAAATCGTGCCCAGCGTGGCATTGCCGCCCAGAACACAGTTTCCGGGATTCGAGTTTTGGGTGCAAACGTACCACCTCCCGTTTTGATCGTCTAATCCCGTGACCTGCAGTTGGAACTGCTGGATCTGACTGATTCCCAATTGCTCCGTTCCATTCACGCATACAGTCGGATAGCAGCTGACCGAAACGTTTACTTTCGGAGGGCTGATGGTCACCGGAAGCGTGGCCGCGATCTTCGTATCGGCGGTCGGCACGGCGC
The DNA here is from genome assembly GCA_049591935.1 of Terriglobales bacterium. Classification (GTDB taxonomy): domain Bacteria; phylum Acidobacteriota; class Terriglobia; order Terriglobales; family Acidobacteriaceae; genus JABCZH01. The sequence goes on from JBAWFN010000160.1 coordinate 42,465, forward strand.
CCACGACTACAACCGCGGGCTTGGGAGCGATCGCCGGCGCAACATAGTCACCCTGTCCCGCTATGAAGAGATCCGGCGTGATCGTGCCGTAGGTCGAATTGCCCCCGGTGATTCCGTCAACCTGCCAGATCACGGTTTGCACACTCGAATTCCCCACCGTTGCGGTGTATTGTGCAGGAGCACCGGTCAGGACATCACCCGCACCAGAGACTTGCACCGTGATGCCGTTGGCCGGCGGCCCGCTGATCGCAATGGTTGCAGCGCTACTCCGTGACGGCTGTGCGTTGGAGACTGCGGTCACCACTACCGCGCTTCCCAGGGGAGGGATCTGGGCCGGAGCCGTGTAGACTCCCGTATCGCCGCTCTCCGCGCCGATGGTTCCATCGACTTCCGACCCGCCAAGAATCGGGTTCCCGGCCTCTCCTGTCACTTCCCAGGAAACCGAATTATCGTTGGCATTGATCACATCGGCTGTGAAGGTGAAGCTGGTTTGCGCCTGTACCACCGCCACCACCGGGATGACGGTGACCGTCGCGATGGTGGGAGCCTGGGCGGAAAGTGTAACGGTACAGGTCGTCATTGCCGTCGGCTCGGCATGCGACACCGCCTGGATGGTAACGGTCGCAGGACTTGGAACCTTCGCCGGGGCCGTGTACACCGCGGTATTGTTCGCGCCCGGAGCAATCGTTCCTAGCGCGGAGTTGCCATTCGCAATGCCATTGACCTGCCAGACCACTTCCGTGTCGGCCGGACCGGTCACGCCGCCCGCCAGTTTAAGCTCGGTGCCCTCTTGCACGTAGGCGGTCCCGGCCGGAGACATGAAAACCTTCGCCGGCAACAACGCGCCGGTAATCGTAACCGTTGCGTTCCCCTGCTTGCTGTTGTCCGCATTGGCCACTGCCGTGAGCACCACATGGGCAGGTGTAGGTACAAACTGCGGCGCTGTGTAGTTCCCCGAGCTGTCGATCGTCCCGATGCTTGCCTGGCCCCCAGGAAGTCCGTTGACCTGCCACTGCACGGTTTGCTCTCCGGATCCATTTACCGTAGCCGCAAAGGGCTGCGTCGTCCCCGTAGACACGGTCATGGTGGCGGGCGCGATACTTACGCTAACTCCGCCCAGGGTGCTGGCGCCGCTGATCGGGGCGGAACTGGCGCCCCCGCAGCTGACAACCACCGCCATCATGCTCAGAGCGACAGCGACCAAAATAATCCGCCACCAATGCTTGCACATTCGGGAGCTCAGTTGTGACCTTTGGGGAGGGCACAGCATCCGGCCGCGCCGATTACCAGTTCTAGTCATCATGTCGCTCCGCGATCTGTGCGGTGGGCGCCAACCGGCGCGTGTTTTCTACTGCCGGCTTGGTCTCGGGAATCTGGCGGATTTGGTCTTTTACCCACTGGAAAACTCTTCCTCCGGCCGCGGCGCCATAGAATTGGCGCGGGCTGTCGTAGTGCAGCACCTTGGCGCTGGCAGGCGCAGCGGATTCAATTCGCGCCTGCACCGCCTTTGGCGTGACCTTGTCATCTGCGATGTTCTGAATCCGGACGTGCTCCGCCTTCACCTGCGGCAACCACTGCACCGGATCCAGTGGCGCAATTTTCCTCAGGAATTCCGGCTTTACGTAGTTGGGACGCTCGTTTTCCGGGATGATGGAAGATGTGGCCATCCAATCCGGCCAGTCTCCCCAGGGACTCAGAACATCAATGGCCTTGATCCGTGGGTCAACCGCAGCCGCCAGAATCGCGATCGTCCCCCCCGATCCCGTCCCAAACATGCCCACGTTGCTCACGTCCAGGTCCTGACGCGCGGAGAGAAAGTTCAGGATCATCTGAACGTCATGCACCGATTTGCCCAGAGCTTCCTGCAATTCACTTACGAACCATTCCTTCATCGGCCGCATCGCATAGCGATGGCCGGTGAGGGCCGACACAAATCCGACCGCCGCAACTCCGCCGGAGGTAATTCGCGCACAATAATCGTTGTCACGGAAACGCGCGGTTTCGGAGGGATAGCTGTAGAGATATAGAATGACCCGCGGTTGCCGCACATATTTCGGCCGGATAATGTACAGGTCGATGGGGTCGCCCTTCCGCCATTGCACTTGAATCAGTTCGCGGGTGAATCCGGGCAGATCGTCCTTTTCGCCAAAAGTGGGCGTCTCGGGCTTCAATTCGCTGCCCGCAAGTGACAACGAACTCCAATCCTCAACCGTGCCTCGGTGCCGATCAAGTGCCTCAGGTTGTTGGCTCTGTTGCGCGCCTGCCGGCAAAGACAAAGACATCGCCAAAACCAGCAACAACCCCAGCGAAAGCTGCTTCGCTTGCCTCATCCTCCAAGAACTCCGCATCCCATTCTCTCTTGAAAACTGTGGTCAGACCGCGCGTGGTGCCGTAGACCCGCCCACGGACTGCGAGGAATCTTTCTCCGGCGTCACTCTTCGGGCTGTTGCGCTGCCTCGAACACTTCCCCGTCTGGAACTTCTACTACGAACCTCCTACCCCTCGCCGCAGCGCCGGGCCTAAGAAGTTGGAGGCAGGCTGCCCAACCAGACACCCTGCCTCCCTGGATCCAATCGATTTCCCTTACTGTTTGATATTGGTGAGTTGCAAGCCGGTGTCGCTGAAGAAATCGGTGTCAGCATTCTTGGTGAACACTGCACCGCCTTCATCACCGCCGGATTCAGCGGGTTCGCCGACGTTGCCGTTGGAAGTTACCCCAAGCTGCTGGGGACGGTCGAAGTGTGAACGGAATACCTGCATCGAACTGACCGGAACCAGATCAGGAACCTTGCTTGCATTCTTCTGCGCTGCCGCAACCAGCCTGGTGACTCCAGACGGACAGGGCGTGTAGCACTGCACCCGCAGAATCGTCCAAGCCGGATACGATCCATTCAGAATGTTGACGAACGGAATGAGTCCGGGACACGGGGCCACACAATTGGGCAGCGCTCCGTGGCTCTGGTACCACGAGTAGTTCAGAGGATCGACGCCATCCACCGATAGATACTTAGTGGTGGTTAAGACTTTGGCGAAGTTGCCCGTGCTCCAGAAAGAGTACCCGATGGCGTCGGTGGTGGCGCCGACCGTGCTCACCATTTCGCCGGTGCCGACCACGCGCTGGCGTGAACCCCCGCTGGCGTAAGTCAGGTTCAGCGGGTTATCCGTCGCGGGATTGACATTGAGTTCCTGGCAAGAGCCAACCTCGACGCTGCCGGGAATATTGAATTCGGTCGTATTGTAGGTTCCGGAAGTTGGCTCACGCAGGAACACGTGCATTCCAACCGAGGGCAGCCCCGCCACGTTGGCGATGTCGCGAGTGCGAGTGAGGGTGCCATTGAGCAAATCCGCCAAGTCAAAGCGATCCACATTGGTGAAGTTTGAACTGCCAAAGCCCCCGGACGAAGTGTCGGAAGTGTTAACAAAAACGATTACCGGTTCCCCTCCCACAGACAGCGACGTCCAAGCCGGGATCGGCGCGTTGTTAAACGGATCGTTGCCGCTGATGGCGAACGCTACCGGGGTCACCTGTTTGGTGCTCTGTGAGCTCAGGATGGGAGTGCCGATTAGCCCGTTACCGGTGTAGCCCAAGCCAGTGCAGTGGGGATCGTTGCTCCAGGGCGCCAGCGCGCGGTTCATCGCAAAGAGCGCGTCTTCGGCGCGGATGTCGGAAGGCGCCGCGTTGAACGGCTGGTTGTTGATCGCATTGTATGCAGCCTGTGTCAGTGGGGTATCAGTCAGGGTCGGAATCAAATTGTTACCGGCCAGGCCGATTTCGCTGGAAGGAATCGACAGGGTCGCCGTCGGTTGGGCGAAAAGCAGCAGGTTGCCAATGACGGAATCCACGGCGAGATACGAGCAGATGGTGGTAACGGCGCCGTTACTGTTGGTGGCCCACACAATCCAGATGTTTGCGGTCTGCACTGGAATCTGACTATTGCGGCTGTCAACGCCCGATGCTCCGTTTTTCTGGGTCCAGATGTTGGTCCCGCAGCCGGAGGACGAATCCGCAGCCAGCGCTGCCAGATTGAACATACCGGTGGAACCTGCACCGTTAAACTGCACCACAACGGTGGCGCCAAAACAGTTCACTCCTGCAAACACAATCAGGGCTAGCGATAGCACTGTCGTGATTTTTGTCGTTCGCTTCGTCATTTCAGTTTTCCTCGTGGCGCAAATTTGCGCGGCTATGGGGAGCACCCCGTTTTGAGCTGCGGCGGTGCGCACTTTTCGTCGCACGCCAGGACTTGGCCTCAAGGTGGCCCACTACCACCAGTCAAATCGACTCCAGCCACGGCCCTGAACTCGAACATCGCCAGAGACGAACCATGAAGGCCGCAGGATGAGTCGCCGGAACTATCGCTGAAATTTGTTGCAGGAAAACCACCGCAAAGTGAATATCACGTGAAAATTCCTGCTCCGCAGGCCAGCCCAGGGGAAGCCTCTACCCGGTAGGCGCCGCGTAATCCTGTCGGCCACACCGGCCATCGCAGCCGTCATCCATCGCAGGTATTCATCGGAAATTAACTTTGCCGTCATTATTTCGTCACATGTTCTCTGTAACCATGTGGCTCCTTTTGACTCCGAGGCGAAGGGTGAACCCTGTGCGATTGCTGACTGTCTTGCTCTGTTGGGCTGCCGTGTTCCTGAACTTGCCCGCAGCTGCTTCCGTCCAGACCAGTTCCCCCGCGGTCAACGTGGCGGCAGCGCCAAACTCCATTTCGGGCACAGTGACCGACCAGACCGGCGCCGTGCTTCCCGCTGCGACCATCACGGTTCGTGACAGCGCGGGCGCCACCCATACCGCCACCACCAACGAGGGCGGAGAATACTCGCTCCAACACTTGCCGGTTGGTACTTACAGCATTACCGTCTCCGCTCCCAAGTTCAAAGACTTTCATGCCGATGGCATCTCCTTGACCGCAGGACAAAGCATTCCCCTGGACGCCGTCCTCGAACCCGCCGGTGAAACCACCTCGGTCAACGTCGAGGGGCAAAAAGTTTCCCAGGTCGAAACTGAGACCTCGCAGATCGTGGGAACGATCACCCAGAAGGAACTGGTGAGCCTGGGCTTGAATGGGCGAAATTTCACCCAGCTCATTGCCTTGACGCCGGGCGTGAGCAACCAGACGGGACAGGACGAAGCCAAGGTGGGCGCCCTCGGCAGTGTTCGCTACAGCGTCAATGGCGGACGCGTCGAATACAACTCATTCAACGTCGACGGGGGCGACGTCTTGAACGCCGGACTCAATGGCAGTCAGAGCACACTCATCGTCTATCCCAGTCTCGATGCTCTCAGCGAGGTGCAGGTCCTGACTTCGAACTACGGCGCCCAGTATGGCCGTACCGCCTCCGGCACCGTCCTGGCTGAGACCAAGTCGGGCACCGATCAGCTGCACGGCAATGCCTACGAATTCATCCGCAACGAATTCTTCAATGCCCGCAACTACTTTGATGAGACCAAGAAAGCCCCGCTCTACCGCAGGAACGATTTCGGGGCCACTCTGGGCGGCCCGGTCATAATCCCCCACGTCTACAACGGAACTGGCAAGACCTTCTTCTTCTTCTCTGAGGAATTCCGCTTTGAGCGCACTCCCACGGCCTATAACCAGGCGGTTCCTTCGGCTGCCGAACGCGCGGGAAACTTCAGCGACGTGTGTCCCTTTGTCACGCCTGCCACCAATGGGGTTCCCGGCGGCCAGACAACATTCTCCCGAACCAAGTTTCCCGACTGTCCGGGAATTCCTGCTTCCTCCGCCAATCAGTTTCAAACCTACCCGGGGAACATCATCCCCATCGACCCCAACGCAGCCGCCATCATGAGCACCAACATTATTCCTTTCCCCAATGCGACCAGCGGTTGCAATTCGAGTGTGGGGTCATGCTTCGACGCCGACGTTTCTCCCAGCACCTATTGGCGGCAGGAACTCTTCAAGGTCGACCACAACATCACTTCCAAGATGAAGCTCAGCTTCCGCTACATTCATGATTCCTGGGACACCACCATCCTGACCCCGCAGTGGGGCACCGTCCAGAACAGTTTTCCGACGGTTCAAAGCCAGTTCACCGGACCCGGACTCAGCATGGTGACCCACCTTACTAACACCATTTCGCCGTCGCTATTAAATGAATTCATCTTCAGCTACACCACCGACCACATCAACCTCAATAACATCGATTCAAACGGGGCGCAGTGGCAGCGGCCGGCCGGCTTGAACATGGGCTACATTTTCAATAATGGCTTCGGTAATAAGGTGCCCGGAATCATCATCGGCGGCACCAATGCCGCCTACGGCGGAAGCGGTTTTGCCGTGGATCCCGGATATCTGCCCTGGCACCACTCCAATCCCACTTACAACTTCCGCGATGACCTCAGCAAAGTCATCGGCAAGCACACGTTGCAAATGGGCGTGCAGTGGGTCGTCGCCCAGCGCAACGAACTCAACCAGGCGGTGGGCGCGAACACCGGAGACGTTCAAGGCATCCTGGGGTTTAGCAACATCAGCAGCTCTTTGAGTCTGGGAAATTCATTTGCCGATTTTCTGGTCGGCCCCGGCAGCTTCCGGCCGAATGCGTCGGGAGGCATCAAGTACTTTCAGCAAGACAGTGCCCAGCACGACTACTTCAATCGCTATAACGTCATCGAGCCCTACTTCCAGGACGACTGGCGCGCGACGCCACGGCTGACCGTCAACATCGGCTTGCGCTTCAGTCTGTTCGGTCTGTGGCACGAGAAATACAACAACGTGTACAACTGGGTGCCCTCAGCCTTCAACCCCGCGCTGGCAGCCACCACTACTGTCGACACCCAAACCGGCGGCTTGGCCGTCGCCGGAAGCTGCGATGCCAATGGGCAACACTGCACCCCGATCCCGCTGAATCTGAGCAACCTCGATCCACGCATCACCAATGGCCTGGTGCAATGCGGCGTGAATGGAGTGCCCGCCGGCTGTATGACCAACCACTTCGTCAATCCCGCGCCTCGGGTCGGGTTCGCGTGGGATCCCACCGGCAGTGGAAAGATGTCCATCCGCGGCGGATACGGAATGTTCTTCCACCACGGGACGGGTAACGAAGCCAACACCGGGTCGCTCGAAGGCAGCGCGCCCATGGTGCTCGATATGACCGAGAATCGGCCCTACGACTACGGCTGCATCGGAGGCGTCGGACTGGTGCCGGGAACCACCAGTGCTTGTCCGGCTACCGGAGCTTTCCCGCTCAATGTGACTGCCATTCCAACCCACGCGGTTTGGCCCTACGTCCAGCAATGGAGTTTCAGCGTTCAACGGGAACTCGCGAAAAACACTGTGGCCACCATCGCCTACGTCGGCAGCAAGGGCACACACCTCACCACCGATCTACAAATCAACCAACTAGCGCCTAATCCCGGCAACAATCCGTTCTTGCCCGGCCAACCCATCACCGTTCAAGACTGCCAGAGTTTCCAATCCACGACCGGATTCACCCTCTTCGGACAACCGGACCCCATCACCGGAGTAGCTCCCGTCACTGCCACTGTCGCTCCCACCAACCCCGCCTTCGTCAACCTGGAAGCCGCATGCTTCGGCACCCCGGGGATCTCCGTTCCTGATCCCAATGCCTTGCGGACCTTTGCCCCTGGCCTCGGCAGAATCTTCTCTCTACAGAACGTCGCCACGTCCACCTACAACGCCATGCAAATGACTCTGCGCCGGTCGACCGGCCCATTGACCCTCGGGGTTTCCTACTCCTACAGCCATTCCATCGACGATTCCTCCGACCGCTCCGACACCACTTTGGTGAATGCTCTCGACATCGCTTCCAACAAAGCCAGTTCGAACTTCGACCAACGCCATTTGCTCAACATCAGTTACTTGTACAAACTTGATTCCGTGGTCGACCGATTGCGCTACTGGTTCTCCAATGTCGACTACGACGCCTCGCCTTCCACCACTGCGCTACCGGAACCCTCTTCCTTCGGACGCAAACTCTTCGAGGGCTGGGAATTGTCCGGTATTACCACCCTCCAGTCGGGAACCCCGTTCAGTGTGATCAATGGCGGCAGTTCCAACGGCATCTCCGTGCTCGACAACGCCGGCGTAGCCAACGGCACCGGCGCCGGCTCGTACCCGGACGTAATCGGAAATCCCCATCTGCAGGCGCCCTATGGAAGCAAGAACCCGTTGAGCATCGGCCCGGCACTTCTGAACTCCTCCGCTTTTGCCGCGCCCACCGGCCTGACCTTCGGCGATGCCGGCCGCAACTTCCTGAATAACCCCGGCCGGCTCAATTTCGATGTCGCACTGCTCAAACATTTCAAAATCACCGAGGGCAGCAGTCTGGAGTTCCGCGCTGAGACGTTCAACGTTTTCAACCACACTCAATTCATCATCTATGATCCCGATCGCGGCAACCAGGCCAACAATACGGTGAATTGCTACGGCGGAGTGGACAACTCGGCGGGTGATCCCGGTTGCTTGGCGGGCAGCGCTTTTCTGCATCCCCTCGAGGCGCACCGGCCGCGAACCATGCAGTTCGGAATGAAATTCAGTTTTTGACCTGGACGGAAGCTCTTCTGCGTCTTGCGCTGCTCACGTAGGATAGCTGCGATGCGCCAACAGCGCTGGTGCAGGCAATGCAGTCACACCCTTCACTTGGGGTGGATTGCCAGGTAGCCAAAGCATCCAGCCGGTAGCCCACTCCACGGATGGTCTTCAGATAGGTCGGCCTTGACCGGTCCGGCTCGATTTTTCCCCGAATGCGGCGGATACACGCATCCACGCTGCGCGGAGTCACGAACTGCATGTCGCCCCACACCGCGTCCAGCAACAGGTCGCGCGTGAACACCTGGCCGCGATGCCGCGCCAGGTACTCAATCAACCGGAACTCCAGGCTGGTGGTCGGCACCTCGCTGCCTCGAACCGACACCCTCATCGCCCAGCTGTCAATCACCAACTCGGCCGTCTGTGCGTCTCGCAACCCATCCACTGGCGAGAGCCGTCGCAACACCGCCTGGACTCGGGCCACCAGTTCGCGGGGGCTGAAGGGCTTGACGATGCAATCATCTCCTCCGCATTCGAGCGCCAGAATCCGGTGTTCCTCGACCGCTTCGGCCAGCAAGAACACCACCGGCGTCCTGTCCAATGAAGCATGTTCGCGGATGCGACGGCACAGCGTCAGCCCGCTGCCCTCCGGCAACATCAATGAGATCAGCATCAACTGCGGACGGTCGTCCTCCGCCTGAGCCATCACATCGCCGCTCGGAAACGTCTGCACCGCATACCCGGCCTCTTCCAGGCACTGTCGCGCCACCTGGCATACCTCAATTTCGCCGTCGACCACAAAAATGAGTTGCCTCATTGCTTTAGCCGGGCGCAAAGGGACACCAAGGCGCGGTTATGCCTGCGCCACCCGGTGCGGCAGTGTAGTCTGTGCGGTGTTACGGTGAGGTGACCGTAGTATGAATCCTGTGTGAATTCTGCCGAAAACTGGACTGGTCAGTTTTTCTGCGGCTAGCGGATCTTCACTTCATTCAGCCACTCCAAAGCCGAGGGCATATCGTGGAATACTTTAATTTGTTCGGCTGCCCCGGCCAGTTCCCGGTAAACCTGAAACATCCGTAGCACCCCGAAAACTGCCGTGCGAGAGGTCACAAATGCCCTCCGCGATGAGGGTGAAAATATGGTTCTGTCCGCCAACCGTTGCACATCACTCGGAGTGGCCTCAACTTTCGTCACTCTGGTGCCGTCCAGCAGTTGGGCGTAGCCTGGATCAAAGTTGACATCGCTTCTCAGCCGATTCTGGTGGTCCATTGCTTCCGCAGCCGTAAACACATCCCAGGCACTGCTGAGTACCAATCGCCGCTCTTTGTCAATCACGTAGTCACAGGGCATGGGATGTGACCTTCCAGGCGCGTTTTAGACGTATCGCCCGCTGCTTCCGCGGCAAGTATAGCCCGTACACACCGATTTTGGATGCGCCATTCTCCCAATCTGAGACCTGGGAACTGAGGTCTGAGAACTGGTTCTCAACAATCGCGGGCGGGTTACGGCAACCCGAACGTGTACAGCGAACTTCCCGCTGCAATTGCCACGTACTGTTTCCCGTCAATCGCGAATGCCATCGGCGCCGCGTAAACTGCCGACCCAGTCTGGAAGTGCCACAAAGCCTTGCCGGAGGCGGCATCCAGAGCCACAAAGTTCCCTTCTGAATCTCCGGTAAACACCAGCCCTCCAGCCGTTGACAAGACGCCCGACCAACTCGGCGACGGATACTTAAACTCCCACTTCACCTTCCCGTTCGCCGGATCGATGGCGCGCAACGCGCCCCAAAATGGCTCGGTGTCATCCGCCGGAAAGTATGCGCTGCCGTAGTACGCATGTCCGGCTTCATAGGGCTGGGGCGCGGTGCTGAACATATCGCACTGCTCGCGCGCGTTTACGTAAAACAGTCCCGTCTGCGAGTCGAATGTCGGCGACTCCCAATTCGTCACCCCGGCCGCGCCCGGACACACCCGCCGTCCTTCCAGAGTCGGCGTGCTCTCCTTCACTGCTACCGGCCGGCCCTCGGTGTCCTTGCTGTTACTCCACGTCACTTTCCCAAACGGATTCGCCAGGATTAGCTTGCCCGTGGTCCGGTCCAGCACATAAAAGTATCCGTTACGATTCGCCTGCGCGATCCGGTGCTTCTCGGCTTCGTCAATCATCACCGGCACCTGGGTCGAATCCCAGTCGTGCTCATCATGCCGCGTGAATTGAAAACTCCAGTTCAGTTTTCCTGTGTCGGCATCGAGGGCCAGCAGCGAATTGCTATACAGATTGTCCCCCGCGCGCCCTTCGCCGCGATTCGATGGCGCCGGGTTCCCCGTCGGCCACAGCAACTCGTTCTTGGCCGCATCGTATGTGCCCGTAATCCACGCCGGCGCGCCCCCGGTCTTCCACGAGTCCCCTTCCCACGTCTCGTGTCCCGGCTCACCCGGCCCAGGGATGGTGTAGAACCTCCATTTGCGTTCTCCAGTTTCGGCGTCATAAGCCTCTATGAACCCACGAACGCCATACTCACCGCCAGAGACTCCCAGCACCACCAGGTTCTTCACCGCCAGCGGCGCCAGCGTAAAACTGTACCCGAGCTTGTAATCGACTGCCGCCACGTCCCAGACCACGCTGCCCGTCTTGGCATCGAGCGCAATCACATGCGCATCCAGCGTCCCCATGTACACCTTATTGTCCAGGATGGCGACGCCGCGATTGATTCTTCCGCAACACGGCCGTATGTCCGCCGGCAATTGCCGCTGATACAGCCAGATCGGGCGCCCGGTGCGGGCATCGAGAGCAAACGCCCGGTTGTCCGGGGCGGTGCCATAGAGAATGCCATCCACCACCAGCGGTGTGGTTTCAAATTTTCCCGTGGCTCCGGTCTGATAAACCCACTTCGCCACCAGCGATCTGACATTCCGAGTATTGATCTCATCCAGCCCACTGAAGCGGTGCCCGACATAGTCCCCGGAATACGTCAGCCAGTTCTGCGGTTCTTTCGAGGAGTTCAGCAGCCGCGTCGAAGTCACCTGCGCCCAGGCGCCGAGCGCGAGCGAACCTGACGCCAGGAAAATCAGTAAAACCCGAACCATCTTCATGGCTGCCCTCATTTTCCACCCACACTTTGCAAAAAGGCGACAATATCCAGCAGGTCTTTGTCACTCAGCAGAGTCGCGGCATAAATCGGCATCATCGACGTCCGGCTCTTCTTGATCGACCGCAGCTTGTCCTTCTCGAACAGGTGAATCTGCTCGCTCGCATCCATCATCTGCAAACTGAAATTGTCCTCGTTCATGGTGACGCCCTTGATTTCCTGTCCCTTCGCCGTCACCACCATCACCGTCTCGTATTCCTGCGGAAATTCCTTGGTCGCTTCCAGGAGTCCCGGCGCCAGTCTCCGGCTGGGATTGCGCACCGAATCCACGATCGCGTCCGGGGCCCGCGCCATACCCACCGCAGTCAGATCCGGCCCCAGCCGCCCGCCCTTGCCTTCCACCATGTGACACCCGGAACAGTTGGCATCGCCATAAAAAAGCTGCCTGCCGTGGACCGCGTCACCCGTGGGCTGGGCTGGCGCCTTCACCTGGACGCTTCTTATATAGGTGATCACGTCCCACACTTCCTCTTCCGTCATCCCCACCCCTTGACCCGTCGTCCCGTTGGGCGGCATCGCCGTTCCCGGCACGCCCTGATTGATGGTCTGAAACATCTCTGCGTCAGAATTCCCGTGCCGTTTGCGCGCCCGTGTAAGGTCCGGTCCGCGTCCTCCACCCCGCGCACCCAACCCGTGGCAGAAGGCGCAATTGATGCGAAAGTGGAATTCGCCGCGTTTCGCCGCCTCCGCATCCCCGGCAAACGGATTCTTGTCTTGTCCAAGTGCGGCGGTCGCCGCCCCCAATACACAAATCAACGCCGCAGCACCAATCAAGACGCGCTTGGAAAGACGGTTTGATGTTGGAATTACCAGTGTCTTCGTGAGCCAATCCACTTTGGCCTCCCACGGTGGAAGAAATGTTGGGAATGCCGCGCATCATAACATAGCTGGGGTGGGCGCCTTGTGGACCGGCGCACCAGGTGTGGTACAGTCTGATTACGCAAGAGCCATAACCTGAGTTTCTGCCGGTCCCGTATGCGGCGCAGCCGCCCGGCATTGCGAACTCGAACCAGTCGATCCGCTCTATGCTCGACCGCATAATAAAGGATACGAACACGGCTTCCGCGGCTGTCACAAAATCCGGCCACAATTCAGCCCACCGTCTGCGGGCTGCTTTCCGGCTGGCCATCCTGATTTCTACCGCCTTGCAAGGCTGCGCGCACTTCCTTATCTTGCGGCTGCGGGGCAAAGTATCCACATTCGAGCGCGCCTGCTGGCTGCACCGCTGGTGTGCGAAGGCCATCCATCGTCTGGGTATTGCGTTGGAACCTGACGGTAAGTTTCCTCCCCGCGGCCTCTTGGTGGCCAATCATCTCGGCTATCTCGATGTTCTGGTTCTCAGCGCCATGCATTCCTGCGTCTTTGTGGCCAAGAAGGAAGTGCGCTCCTGGCCGCTGTTCGGGCTGATGGCGAAACTGTCGGGCACGGTGTTCGTCGACCGCGCCCGCACCTCCGCCGCCCATACTGCCAATACGGAAATGTCAAACGCCCTCGAGCAGGGCGTGGTGGTGGTGCTGTTTCCCGAAGGCACCAGTTCTGACGGCAGCAAGGTGCTGCCTTTCCGTCCCGCACTGTTTGACGCCGCCACCAAGGCTGGCGCGAACGTCGTCTCCGCCCACATTAGCTACGACGTCGCCGATGGCTCGACCGCCAGCGATATCTGCTATTGGGGCGAGATGTCCTTCTTCCCTCACCTGCTAGGTTTGCTTTCCCGGCACCAGATCCGTGCCCGGGTGCGGTTTGCCGCGGAAACCAGGAAATTTGCCGACCGCAAACTGGCCGCACGCGTCACAAGGGATCTGGTAACTTCCCTGGCCCAGACGCCGAACCCGCGCGCCGCCGCCCATGCAGAGAGGCGCTCGTAGCTGTCCTAAATATTCCCTTGACGGACTATTCCATATATGTCATAGTAGTCGTGCGGCCCGGGAGGTCGAGTACACGGATGACTTTGAGACTTGGTGGAACTCCCTGTCGCAGAACGAACAAGAGGAGATCGCCGCCAAGGTTGAGCTTCTGGAGGAACGCGGACCTGCGCTGCCTCGCCCTCATGCCGACCTGATTACGAGCTCTCGCCACTCCAACATGAAGGAGTTGAGAGGGAAGGTGGACAA
>JBAWFN010000161.1:0-18630 GCA_049591935.1 Terriglobales bacterium
GAGTTCGGCCACGATGGTTCGCATGGCGGCGCGTTACGGACATTTCTCCCTGAACGAACTTCGGGGAGCGGTGGAGAGCATAAGCGGAGCGGAAATTCAGCCGCAGTCCCCGGTATTTTCCCCGGTATCGACTGGTGTCAGTGGAAGCGGGCGATCTAACTGAATGAAAAGAATGGCTCCTCAGGTAGGACTCGAACCTACAACCCTCCGGTTAACAGCCGGATGCTCTGCCATTGAGCTACTGAGGAGTGTGGCCAGGCACGCCGGAGAAGCGCACCGTTCTGTTTCATCATATCACTGAGGGCCGGTGCTGAAAACCGCCACAATCGGCAAGGCAAAACGCTGGTAATCCCTAATTGATTCGCTTGATCGGGATGTCCCTGCCATCGGCGTGGAGAGTCATGGAGGTGACCCGCCCCTGGGCATCGACTTCGAATGTATAGGCGTCGTCATTGACCTTGGCAAAGAAATCGCGGTCGCTCTCGCCGAATAGCTCCTGTTTAGGTTCGTCGTTTTCCTGCACGGAAAGATGATCGCCTTCCCGTCGGATAACGAGAATGAGATCGGGCGGGGTTCCGTAACGGCCGACATATTGATCCAGCAATTTTGGGTCGACCGTAATCTGCTTGTGCACTTTCAGCGGCGGACGCGGTGGCAGCTTCTGGTAAGGCGTGTATCCTTCCCACTCGATGGGCGTGTACGGGTTCTTCAGTAAGGTCTCGATCAACTCCTTGAACATGCCTTCGCCATTGGCACTGTCGGTCATGATGAGGAGACCCGTCTTCGGCTGGTCGAAACAGACGGCGTAGTTTCGCCAGCCGGCGTCGTGACCTTCCTTGAAAAATGCCTTGCCGTAGGGGGTCCAGTAGAGACCCCACCCGAGGCCGTAGCTCAGGCGAATGGCTTTATTTTCGTCGGTGACGAGGTTCTGCATGGTGGGGAACTCGTGTTTCGCGAGAATTTGAATTTGCGGGCTGAGCATGAGGTCGCGAGTCTTGGGCTTCAGGCCTTTGCCGTTCATGACGGCCAGCAGGAACTGGGCAAAATCGCGTGGAGTGGTTTGCATGGAGCCGGCGGCGTCGGCTGTGGGGCGACGCTCGGGGCCGAGGGAACGCCCGTATTCGTCATAGCCATTGGCAGAATTGCTTTCGAAGCGGTCTTCCCAAACCATGCTGGTGCGCGTCATGCCGAGAGGCTGGAACATCTGCGCCTGCATGAGCTCTTGGAGGGGCTTACCGGTGATGGTTTCCACGGTGAACTGCAACAGCTGGATGCCTTCGCCGGAATAGGCAAATCTGGACCCGGGCTCGAAATTAATGTTGAGTTTCTTGTCGTCGTTGATCCAGCGGAAGTTGGGAAAGCCGCTGCTGTGGCTGAGGAGCATTCTGGCGGTGATTTTCTGGTAGCGGGGATCGGCGGCCAAGTCCCTGTAGGTGGGATACTCGGGCAGCGGTTTAGGGAAATACTGGTACACCGGTTTATCGAGGTCCAGCTTGCCGGCTTCGACCAACTGCATCACGAGATAGGCAAACGCGCTTTTGCTGAAGGAAGCCGCAGTCATCACGGAGTCCACGGTCAAAGGCAGGTTTTTGTCTTCGTCGCGGAAGCCGTAGGCCTTTAGGTAAGCAACCTTGCCATCATTGAAAATGGCGATTCCGGCGCCGGGGACTTCTGCTGCCTTCATTAGGCGAGTGACGGTGGCATCGATTTCCGCTGGAGGGATGGTGCTGCCGTCGAGACGTTTGATCGTGGACTGTGCTGCGGCGGGCAATGCAGCTAAGGCCAAGACGATCTGCAGTAGGAGAAGTTTCAGTGTCATCGGTTGCCCTCGGCGTCGTCTCTTCATTCTTTTAGGGTGTACGCAGGTTTCTGGCATCAGGTTCCCCATACTAGGCTTGCGCCGCACAAAGAAAATCTTAAATCGCGGAGGTCGCAGAGAACAGCCGCAGAGTGCGCGGAGAAAGCCTCAAAGGAACTGACGCTCTGCCAGTCTCCTGGTTTGGTTGACCATCGCTCCCTAACATGCTATAAAGACGAGTCTTGCTGCCAGGTCAGCTTTGGGGACTGTGGGTTCCCTGCCCGTTGACTAACGCCGCAGGCACTTGTGCTGATAAGTTATACGTGGCACAGGGAATATCCGACGCGGCCAAACTCAGCATTCCTGATTGAGTCTTGCGGTGGAAGCGTGTTCGGAACTCCGGCCATACGCCGGACAAGCTGCTGAAACCCAGTCATCCTTAAAATACTTAGTGGTGGAGGAATTTATGCGCATCGGGCTCGCTCCTGCCGCGTCCCAGGGACGCTGTTTCGCCCGGACTTTGGCCAAGGCGTTGGCGTCCGCTGTGGCGATCATGACTTTGGCATCGGTTGCGTTGGGCCAGCCTTCCGGCGAAGTCGGTGGCGAGGCCAACCTTAAACTGCCTGATCTTTCGTCGGTCAGCTTTCTGCAGAAGCTTGTGACCAATGGCATTGATGGGCACAAGCTGCTGCTGGTTGGCATTGTGTTCTGCATCTTTGGCCTGGGCTTCGGGCTGGTCATCTACACCCGGCTGAAGAACCTGCCGGTGCATCGCGCCATGCGCGAGATCTCCGAGCTGATCTACGAGACCTGCAAGACCTATCTCGTCACCCAGGGAAAGTTCCTGATGCTGCTGTGGATTTTCATCGCGGTCATCATCCTGCTTTACTTCGGCGTGCTGCTGAAGTTCGAAGCGGTGCGGGTGGCGATCATTCTGCTGTTCAGCGTGGTGGGAATCGCAGGCAGTTATGGCGTGGCCTGGTTCGGCATTCGGGTGAACACGTTTGCGAACTCGCGCACAGCCTTTGCGGGCTTGGGAGGCAAGCCGTATCCCATCTATAACATTCCGCTGCAAGCTGGCATGAGCATCGGCATGATGCTGATCAGCGTGGAACTGCTGATCATGCTGTTCATTCTGCTGTTTGTGCCGGGGGATTATGCCGGTCCGTGTTTCATTGGCTTTGCCATCGGCGAGTCGCTGGGCGCGGCGGCGTTGCGAATCGCAGGCGGCATCTTTACCAAGATCGCCGACATCGGGTCGGACTTGATGAAGATCGTCTTCAAGATCAAAGAAGACGACGCGCGCAATCCTGGCGTGATCGCGGACTGCACCGGCGACAACGCGGGCGATTCGGTCGGGCCGAGCGCCGACGGATTTGAAACCTACGGCGTCACCGGCGTGGCCCTGATTACTTTTATTTTGCTGGCGGTGAAGCAACCGGGCGTGCAAGTTCAGCTGCTGGTGTGGATCTTCGTGATGCGCATTGCCATGCTGGTTTCGAGTGCCGCCGCTTATTTCATCAACGGCGCAATCGCCAAAGCCAAGTACGAGCATGCGAATGAGATGAATTTCGAGCACCCATTGACTTCGCTGGTTTGGATTACCTCGGTAGTATCGATCGGGCTGACTTACTTCATCTCGTCGATCATTGTGCCGGACCTTGGTGGCGATACCACTCTATGGTGGAAGCTGGCGTCGATCATTTCGTGCGGCACGCTGGCGGGAGCGGTGATCCCGGAATTGGTGAAAGTGTTTACTTCCGTGGAATCACGGCATGTGAATGAAGTTGTAACCTCGGCCAAGGAAGGCGGGGCATCGCTGGGCATCCTGTCGGGCTTCGTGGCGGGCAATTTCTCGGCGTATTACCTGGGCTTGGCCATGGTCGCGCTGATGTCGATCTCCTACTACTTCAGCCTGGAGGGACTTGGCATTTTGATGGCGGCGCCAGCTGTCTTTGCCTTCGGACTGGTAGCGTTCGGCTTCCTGGGCATGGGGCCGGTGACCATTGCGGTGGACTCCTACGGTCCGGTGACCGACAACGCGCAATCGGTGTATGAGCTTTCGTTAATCGAGCAGGTGCCGAATGCCAAGGCGGAGCTCAAACGGGAATTCAATATGGACGTAAACTTCGAGCGCGCCAAAGATCTGCTGGAGGCCAACGACGGCGCGGGCAACACCTTTAAGGCAACGGCGAAGCCGGTGCTGATCGGCACGGCGGTGGTGGGGGCGACCACGATGATCTTCTCGATTATTATGGCGCTCACTAATGGGCTGACGGAAAACGTGCAGAAACTTTCGTTGCTGCATGCGCCGTTTTTTCTCGGCCTGATTACGGGCGGGGCGATGATCTACTGGTTTACCGGCGCGTCCACGCAGGCGGTCACCACGGGCGCTTACCGGGCGGTCGAGTTCATCAAGGCCAACATCAAGCTGGAGGGCGTGGAGAAAGCGTCGGTTGCCGACAGTAAGAAAGTGGTCGAAATCTGCACCAAGTACGCGCAGAAAGGGATGCTGAACATCTTTCTGGCGGTGTTCTTCGGCACACTCTGTTTCGCATTTGTGGAGCCGTTTTTCTTCATCGGCTATTTGATCTCGATTGCGATATTCGGTCTGTATCAGGCCATCTTCATGGCCAACGCCGGCGCCGCCTGGGACAACGCCAAGAAGATTGTCGAAGTCGTGTTGAAGCAGAAAGGTACGCCGCTGCACGATGCAACCGTGATCGGGGATACGGTCGGCGACCCGTTCAAGGACACATCTTCGGTGGCGCTGAATCCGGTCATCAAGTTCACCACGCTCTTCGGGTTGCTGGCGGTGGAGTTGGCGGTCAAGCTGACGATGGATGAGGGAGGCGCTCTCACTCACGGATTAGCTGTGGCTTTCTTCCTGGTATCGTTTTTCTTTGTGTACCGCTCGTTCTACGGGATGCGAATCGGAACGGAGAAAGCGGGTCACTAAGACACGCTTTTGGGTGGTTGTGAAAAACGCCATCCAACGCGGGGGGCGTTTTAGTTTGAGGGCCTAAAGTTCCGAACGGAATCAGCGCATGCTTTCGACCCAGGCGCAAACGGCCTCCCGTTCCTCCTGAGTAAGCCGGGCGCTGCGATGGATGAGCAAGTACTTCCCATCAGGCATGTCACCGTTGACCACCTGATCGCAGATGGCCTCGAGTTTCTCTTCCTGTTTCCTTGGCGAGTACATGCTCCACTCGGAAAAATTCATCTGCCTTCGTCCCTTGTGTACGTCGTGGGCGACGATCCACGAAAACGGAGCCACGTAGCTGTACCACGGCCAGGCGGTCTGGTTGGAGTGGCAGTTCTTGCAGGCATTGTCGAAGACGGTGCTTACATTGACCGGTGCAGTGGCATACACAAGGTTCGGAGGCGGAGCGGGAGAATTGTCTCTCGCCACCGGGACCAACTGCGCGCCCGCGGCCAGGGCCACGGCTGCAAGGGCCACTCGTTTCGCTCTGATCCTAGCCACGGTTTTACTCGCTATTCATGAAGCGATTTCAGATAGGCGATCAGTTGCCAGAGTTGCGGGTCGGGGAGCTTGGCCCATGAAGGCATACCTTTTTTCATGCTCCCATTGACCAGCAGCCAGTGCAGGTCGCCCTCGGTAGCTTGCTGCTGAACGCGTTGACTTCGGAGCGAGGGGCGCTTTTTTCTGCCTTCAGCATTTTCACCGTGGCATTTCGAACAGTGCTCCTCAAAGATGTTGCGACCGGCGGCGATGGCGTCGGGCTGCGCCCGATACGGGTTAGTTTTTTGATGATCGCTGGCCGGGACCTTGGCCAGCCAGGCGCCGTCGGCAGCGGCGAACAGCGTTGCCGCAGAGAGTAGCGCCAGGAACAACGATGCAGGCAGTCTGCGGATCATCAGTTCCCTCCCCGAAAGATCCCCAGGAACTGTTCGATCTCGTAGGAGATGCCAAAGCGGTAAAGGCGTGGAATGCTGTAATCGTTGAGCCCGAATTGCGGGGAAAACGAGAACGTGGGTCCGTTGGGCGGGCTCCAATTGACGGTGGGTCCGACGTAATGCGAAGTGCGATTGAGTCCAAAACTGTAGCGATCGCCCAGTCCTCCGTACATCTCCAGGCCAGCCTGAAAACGCTCGGCACAGAATGCGCACTTGTGTGCGCTGGCAGCGAGTTTAAGAGGCCGGCTGACCGCCCAGGCGTAGCCGAACTCCCAGGGATCATTGGACAAGTTTTTTTCCGCGATGATGTTCTCGCTAATGTTCCAGCTGCGATAGTTGCTGCCCAGGATTAGTTTGGTTTCAATCTCACGTTCTTTGTCCTGGCGGGCAAGCCAATTTGGAACCAAGAAATCAGGGACGCCATCGTGGCCGACGACTTCCCGCAGAGCTTTGTCGGCGCTGGTGTTTTCAAATTCCACGTAGATGACAGGATTGATCCAGTGTTCGCGTAGTAGGGGCCGAAAGCGGTTCTCCCAGCGGTAGCCGGTGAAAATAGTGCTGTCATTGGCGGTGGCCTGGCCATCGAGGTAAAACTCGGTAGTCCACCAGGTCTTCACCCCGTATTCGAACTCGATATTAGAACCGAGGAAGCGATTGGCTCCTGGTGGCTTCCCAACAGCGTTGAATAGTTCGATATCGAGGTTTCCAGGTTCCTCCATCTCGTGAGAATACGTGACGAAGTAGGGACGCTCCTGCGCTTTCGCGGGCAAGGTAACGGCCAGGGTGGCCAGAAGCAGGGGTGCTATGGCTTTCATGGAGTCCTTTAATTAGTTGCAACTCTGTTGCAAGTAAGATGGCAGATTCGATACTAGCGGCCCCTCGGTCTGCGGTCAAGCCTCGGCGCAAATTTAATGTGTCAGGATTGTTGCAACCAGTTGCAATCGTAGCTGGCGCTTATTGCTGACTGGCGGAACGGCACTGCGCGCAGTAGCCACCGACTTCAAGGCGGCTCACCACGATGTGAAACTGGCAATCGCGCTGGATTTGGCCCTTCAGGCGGTCGAAAAGGTCGCTCTCGAATTCTGTGATCTTGCCGCAGCGCAGGCAGGCCATGTGAATATGGTCGCGCTGGGGGCGCCGCTCATAAAAATGCTTCTCGCCCTGCATGTGCATGAGGTCGAGCTCATCCACCAGGCCATGACGCTTGAGCAGCTTCAGAGTGCGGTAGACCGTGACCCGATCCACCTGGGGATCGAGTTTGCGCGCCCGGCGCAGGATTTGGCTGGCGTCCAGGTGTTGTTTCGCAGTTTCGACGACGCTCAGAATGGTACGCCGCTGGTGGGTCATGCGCAGGCCGCGCGACATCAGTTCCGCTTGCAGTCGCCCGGGGGCTTCGGTTTGGGGTAGTGGCATGACAGGCTCGATGATTCGCTATTGATATCGAGTTGCAATTATAACGCGGGGCGCAGAATCGTGCGGAATTGGGGGCGGCAAAAAGGAGGGAGATAGGTTTCGCCGACCCAACAGGATGGTTCTTAGTTGCCCTTCATCTTTTCCTTCACGCTGTGGGCCAGCTTCTCGATCTCCTCGGCCTTCTTGATGACATCCAGGGACAGCGTGTTCTCGTTTGACTTGTCTACGTACTGTTTCAGTTGCGTGGACAACTGGTAGAGACGCTCGGTGTCGCGGCGAAGTTGAGCTTGTCGCTCTTGATTGGCCTTCTTGAGCATCTCTTTTTCCAGCGCCTGACGATCGGGATCCTCGGGGGCGGCGTTAGGATCGTGTATACGCGGGCCGGGAGCGGCGTTTTGTGCGAGGGACGAAACCGGCAAAGCGAGTATGAGCAGCAGGAACAGAGTCGCGATCAATCGCACGAGCACCTCATCGGACTGGAATAGCTCAATTATAGGCGTTCGGATTGTGTGACCCAAGTTGCTATAATCACGCGCTGGAAACACATGCGGATGCCCACAGAGGGAAATCTGCCGGAACGGGTGCGCGGTTGGGGCGAAGACACCCGAGCCTTTATGCGTCACGATTCAACTTCTATCGGTAGACGCCTATTCTTGACCGGTCATCACCGTCAGCACCGCCATCGCGTAGATGACCAAGTATCCGACGTCGGGCTGGCCGTGAAGGATATGGACGATGGCTGCGACCCCAAAGGTGGCGAGCAGTAACCGGCCTCCGGCCAGCACGGTGGGCGGAAGCAGGAACAGAATTGCTCCCAGCAGTTCCACCGATCCAATGGCAAGGCGGAACCACTGCGGCAGGTGAGTGGTCTCGAAGGAATGCTTCGCGCCCGCGGAAAAAACCAGACGGGAACATTCGTAGATCAGGACAAGTCCCAGTGACCATTGCAGGCCGGTTCTGGCGAGTTTGTTGGCGTCCTTGGTCATGACTTTTTCCTCGCCCCTCGCCGGGATGTGAGGGCAGGTCGCTGGACTGCGACTTCTTGCAGGCGATGACTGGCGCTGGCGCTAAGCGTCAGGCCATAAAACTTCCTGAGGTCGGCGATTCTGCGGAGGGATTCCGGGCTGAACGGCGCTTTGCCGTCGAAGGCGTGGAGGACGATGCCTTCGAGCAGATCACCCAGCGTCATGTCTTTGTATTCCGCGAACGCCTTGAGCACTTTCAGCAGGCGTTTCTCCATGCGGACTCCGGTTTGCACGCGTTCAATGAGGAAGTTGGCGTCGTTCACTCAATCAGTGTACCTTGGTACATAGGTATACACAAGAGCAAAAGCTCATCGCAGAGGACGCAGAGAATTGCGAAAAGGAGATCGCAGAGAAAGATTGCTTGTAGAGACGTAGGTAGCTACGTCTCTACGGAACGGGCCGAATAGGCCGGAGTAGATTCAGGCCTACAGCGAGCTCATATTCGCCAGGAACTCGCCGTTCGACTTGGTCTTGTTGAGCTTATCGATCAGCAATTCCATGGCTTCGACCGGCGACAGCGGGTTCAGGACTTTGCGCAGGACCCAGATGCGAGTCAGGTCTTCCCTCGGAATCAGCAGCTCTTCTTTTCGCGTGCCGGAACGTTGAATGTCAATGGCTGGGAACACGCGCTTGTCTACCAGTTTGCGGTCCAGGATGATTTCCGAGTTGCCGGTGCCTTTGAATTCTTCGAAGATTACGTCGTCCATGCGGGAACCGGTGTCGATCAACGCGGTGGCGATGATGGTCAGCGATCCGCCTTCTTCGATGTTACGGGCCGATCCGAAGAAGCGTTTCGGACGCTGCAAAGCGTTCGAATCCACGCCGCCGGAGAGCACTTTTCCGCTGGGCGGGACGATGGTGTTGTAGGCGCGGGCCAGACGGGTGATGGAGTCGAGCAGAATCACCACGTCGCGCTTGTGCTCGATCAGACGCTTGGCCTTTTCAATCACCATTTCGGCGACTTGTACGTGGCGGGCAGCTGGCTCGTCGAAGGTCGAAGAGATCACTTCGCCTTTGACGGAACGCTGCATGTCCGTGACTTCTTCCGGACGCTCGTCGATCAGCAGCACCATCAGCACAACTTCGGGATGGTTTGTCGTAATGGAGTTGGCGACGTTCTGCAGCAGCATGGTCTTGCCAGCGCGAGGCGGCGAAACGATCAAGCCGCGCTGTCCTTTGCCGAGGGGTGTGAGCAGATCCATCACCCGGGCGCTGACGTTCTCGCGGGCGGTTTCAAGTTTCAGCCGCTCCTGCGGATACAGCGGCGTCAGATTGTCGAACAGGATCTTGTTGCGGGCCTCGTCGGGCGATTCGAAGTTAACGGCTTCGATCTTCACCAGCGCGAAATACTTCTCGCCTTCATGCGGCGGACGCACCTGGCCGCTGATGGTGTCGCCGGTTTTGAGGTCAAATTTGCGAATCTGCGAGGGCGAGACATAAATGTCATCGGGGCCGGGCAGATAGTTGTAGTCAGGGGAGCGGAGGAAGCCGTAACCGTCGGGCAGGATTTCGAGCACGCCCTCGGCGAAGATGTGGCCCTCTTTTTCGCTTTGTGCCTGCAGGATCTTGAAGATCAAGTCCTGCTTGCGCATGCCGCTGGCCCCGGGGAGTTCCAAAGATCGGGCGATCTTGGTCAGCTCAGTTATATTTTTTTCTTTCAATTCTGCGATGGTCATTCTCTAGTTCACCTGCGAAGGGAATTTTCAAAAGGAGGGTCAACTCAGGAAAGACTTGCCCGTGCGAGGGGAAAAGCGGGGCTGCGATTACGCAGCCCGCCGTTGCGCCTCGGCGAAGTTTTCCGGCTCCGACAGAACCGTCTGCCGTTCCGAGCTTGCGATCCGGTCCAACACTTCGTTCATGGTTTCCTGGATGCGGGTGTTGGGCTTGTGAAACTTCCGGGTAGCTTTGGAGGCAAGCTGGCAAAGCATATATCGGTTCCGTAATGTCTGTAAAGCATCAAAAACGCGATCAGAACGCATGATAGATTGTCCTTCCTGATCCGAGCCGTCCAGTCGAGCGCCCATCTACGTGCTGCCGCGCTTCGGGCCAGAGCACGTAAACTACACATTGCAGATGGGTTGTACAGGAAAGCTCTGGTTATTGGTATAGATGCTCCGCTTGACCCGAAAGTTTCTCACTATTTGGGAAAAGCCGCGATTGTCAGCGGAGGTTCGTCGGGCGAAATCAGCTACTTAAGCCTTCGGAACGCTATACCCTACGTCAAAGAGAACGCGGAGTCAAGGAAAACTTGCGGGGGGTGTTGGATTTGACTGACCCATCAAAGGCGATTGACGAACATCAATGGAATACCTGAACTGCAAACACAGCCATGGTGGAGGTGGGGCCCATGTTCTCACGCCCCTACGGGGCTTCTGTGTCATTCCGCTTTCTACCCACGCCTTGCGGCGTGGGCTTTATTCTTGCGCTGCTCCGCAGCTTTGTTCCGCCCGAGCGGCACGGGGCATGAGAGCCGCGTAGCGGCGTCAGAATAAAGCCCACGGCGCAAGCCGTGGGTAGGCTCGACAACGAATTGGGAAGCCCCGGAGGGGCGTTAGACGCTCAATCCCAGAGATAGCGTTCGTCGAATGCGATTTTGTTCTTGCGGAGGAACGTCAGAAACTCTTCTTGAAACGACTGCTTCTTATGATGCTCCTGCTGATGTGAGATGTAGTCCTTCACCGCTTCTACTCCCGACTCGCTCACCGAGAATGCTCCGTAACCGGTCTGCCATGCGAACTCGCGATGCTCCGGCCAGTGTTCGTGCACCCAGCGGGATGAATTGGTTTTGGTGAGACAGACTAGGTCAGCGATAGATTGTTTGGCCGGCACGCGGGTCAGAACGTGCACGTGGTCGGTGGTTCCGTTGATGGCGAGAGCAACGCCTCCGGTTTCGCGGATGATTCCGCCGAGGTAAGCGTGGAGATCGGATTCGATTTCGGTGGTGATGAGTGGGGCGCGTTGTTTGGTGCTGAAGATGACGTGGACGAGGAGATTTGTGGAGGTGTGGCCCATGGTCTTACGCCCCTCCGGGGCTTCTGTGTCATTCCGCTTTTCACCCACGCCTTACGGCGTGGGCTTTACTCTTGCGCCGCTCCGCGGCTTCGCTCCTCCGCGGCTGCTGCCGAGCTTTGCTCGGCTGGACGGGCGAGGGCGCCCTTCCCCACGCGGACTCTGCCTACGCCCAGAATGTTCTATCCAGCGTGCGGTACTGAATCGCTTCCGCGATGTGCTTCGGCTCAATGCCAGGGACACCTTCTAGGTCGGCGATGGTGCGGGCTACCTTCAGGATACGGTCGTGGGCGCGGGCGGTCAGGCTTTGTTGCAGCATGGCACGCTCCAGCAGGCGCTCGCAGTCGGCCGAGAGTTCGCAGAAGGTACGGATGTGGCGGGGTGCCATTTGCGCGTTGCAGTAGAGCTTGTCGCGTGGGGTATCGGCGAATCTTCGCAGCTGGGTTTCGCGTGCCCTCACCACTCGTTCACGAACCGCGGCGGAGTTTTCCGGTTCAGTTTTCGAGCGGATTTCTTTGTAGTTCACGGCAGGCACATCGATATGAATGTCAATACGGTCGAGCAGCGGTCCGGAGATTTTCGACATATAGCGCTGAATGATGGGCTGAGTGCAGCGGCAATCGCGGGTGGCGTCGTTGAAGAAACCGCAGGGGCAAGGATTCATGGCTGCCACCAGCATGAAGCGCGCGGGAAAAGTGAGGGACATTGCCGCCCGCGCGATGCAGACGTTGCCATCTTCGAGAGGCTGGCGCATCACTTCGAGGACGTTGCGGGGAAACTCCGGAAGCTCGTCGAGAAAAAGCACTCCGTTATGCGACAACGAAACTTCGCCGGGGCGAGGCACGGCGCCGCCGCCGATCAGGCCGGCGTCAGAAATCGTGTGGTGGGGCGAGCGGAAGGGGCGAACGCCGACCAGGCCGGCTCCGGCATCGAGCACTCCGGCGACGCTGTGAATCTTGGTCGTCTCCAGCGCTTCTTCAAAGGTAAACGGAGGCAGGATGGTGGGCATGCGTTTGGCGAGCATGGTCTTGCCCGATCCGGGGGGGCCGATCATCAGCAGGTTATGGCCACCGGCACAGGCCACTTCCAAGGCGCGCTTGGCGGTTTGTTGGCCGCGCACATCTTTGAAATCGACCATGTAATGGGCAGCTTCACTGAGCAGGGTTTGGCCGTCCACTTTGAGCGGAACGATGCCGTTGCCGGTGTTCACAAAACGAATCACGTCGAGCAGCGACTTCACGGGGTAAACATCGACTCCGCCGACCATAGCGGCTTCGCGAGCGTTGAGTTCGGGAACGACCAGGCGGGGAATCTTCCGGCCACGGGCTTCAATGGCGATAGGCAGCGCGCCGCGCACTCCCCGGACGCCGCCATCCAGCGACAATTCACCCACAAAAAGGCAGTCCGGGACCTCCTTCTTATTAAGCCCTCCGTAGGCGCCCAAGATCCCCAAGGCCATGGGAAGGTCGAAGCCCGAGCCTTCCTTGCGGATATCGGCGGGCGCGAGATTGACGGTGATGTGGGTGGAGGGAATGTCGAAACCACAGTTGCGGAGCGCGGAACGCACCCGGTCGCGGCTTTCGCGCACCGCGGCATCGGGCAGGCCGACGGTGTGGAAATGGTCTTCCATGAGCTTGATGCCAGAGACATCGACTTCGACCTCGATGATGTTGGCGTCGATGCCGTACACCGCCGCGCTCATGGTCTTGTAGAGCATGGTGTTATGTTGGAGAAAATCCCGGTTGTAAGCCGCAAGGCTCCGCCTACGCCCGAAACTTCGAACTTAACCTCTTTCGCCAAGAACTCTTAGTGACTGCGATCACAGCCAAACGGTGACCAGTGACCCAAAGTTATGTTTGAAGCAGGTTAAGTGTGAACCAAACTGTCCACTATCCCTCCGGTTGTTTGCGTTTGTCACGTGCACTACGATTCAGTTACGGCCTAGCTGCCAGATGCGGCTCACCGTAGTAAGAGCAATCGCAACTTATGGCAGAGGAAGAAAAACAACCGGGGCAGGTCCGCACTCCCAGCCACCTGGAAAAGGAAGAAAACTGGCTGTGGCGAACGGCGCTGCTGTTCCTGGTGCTGATGGCCACCGCGCTGGCGGCTGAGTCCTGGGAACGTCTACAAAATCTCCCCTACCATCTGGGTCTGCTTTCCATTGGGCTATTGTGCGTCGCCATTGCATTCGCGGGTTTTGCCTACGGCCGCCGCAAGCGGGTGACGGAGCTCAAGGCCTTGGTGCGAGACTTGCAGGAGCGCGCCAGCACTCCGAGCGAACAGCAACTCGATCAATTGGGGCAGCTGATCGCGCGTTCGCAACGCAGCTTCAAGGAACTGATTGACTCCTTCGACGACGTGGCTTTTGCGGTCTCGCTGGATGGCAAGTTGCGCACGGTAAACCGTCGCATGGCAGAACTGTTGGATATCCCTTACACCGAGGTCGTGGGCCACAAGCTCGACGAGTTCCTGGATGAGCCGAAGCGCGAGGATGTAGAGCGCGGTCTAAGCCGTTTCCTGGAGAAGCATCGCTGGTCGGGAACGGTGCCGGTGCGGCTGAAATCGAGCAAGCGCACTCTCTACTTTGATTGTGTGGTCAACGCCATCGTGAAGGGCGATGAGGTTGTGGGCGTAAGCATGCTGGCCCGCGACGTGACCGAAGAGCACGAAAAAGAGCGCCGCTTCACCGAGCTGTTCGAGACGTTGCAAGAGGGCGTTTACTTCAGCACCCCGGAAGGCAAACTGCTGGACGGCAATGCGGCCCTGGTGCGAGTGCTGGGATATGAAAGCAAGGAAGAACTGCTCGGCCTCGATCCCAAGGCACTGAACTCCGATGCCAATCAAAATCCGGTACTGGGACGGACTGCGGACGATCAGGGGGGCGTACGCGCGAG
Source organism: Terriglobales bacterium (assembly GCA_049591935.1). Classification (GTDB taxonomy): domain Bacteria; phylum Acidobacteriota; class Terriglobia; order Terriglobales; family Acidobacteriaceae; genus JABCZH01. Next base: position 14,058 of record JBAWFN010000161.1, read on the forward strand.
AGAGATCACGCTACGCCGCAAAGCCGGTGGCCTGGCAACTTTTCTTGATACTTCGCGGGCGGTTTGGGACACCGCGGGCAAAATCGTGCGCTACCAGGGGACGCTGGTTGACGTGACGGAGCGGCGCGAGATGGAAAAAGCCCTGCGGCGGCAGGAGGAGTTTCAGCGCGACTTGCTCGAGAGCTTCCCTGACTTGATTCTGGTGGTCGATCTCGACGAGCGCTACAGCTTCGTGAGCTCACGCGTCCGCGACCTGCTGGGCTACACGCCGGAAGAGCTGTTGAAGAAAAAAGTCGAGGCGGGACAGGACTATTCCGCCGAACTACTGACGCTGGTGCGCGACCTGATTGCAGGGCGGCAGCAATTCGGCACCTGCGAATGCGGCGCCCGCCACCGCGATGGAAGCTGGCGGACCATGCGCGCCTCGGCCAGTCCACTGTTCGATGCCGAGAGAAAATTGAGCGGCGTGATCGTTTCGGTGCGCGACATCACGATGGAAAAGAAACTGGAGCAGCAGATCATCCAGAGCGAGCGTTTGGCGGCCATGGGGCAGATGATCGGAGGATTTGCCCATGAGTTGAACAATCCGCTCACTGGGATTCTGGGGATGAGCGAGCTGTTGCAGGATTCGCAGCCCGCGGAGGCGACCCGCAAACATCTGGAGATGTTGCAGCAGCAGGCGCGGCGCGCGGTGGAAATTGTCCAGAACCTGATGTACTTCTCGCGGCCCCCGGCACCCGGCAAAGCTGCCATCGATCTGGGAGAGCTGGTGCAAAGGACGCTCCATCTGCACGCGTATTCGTTGCGCAAGAGCAACATCACAGTCGATTTTCTGCGGGAGAATTCCATTCCTTCCGTGACCGGGGATGCGCACCAGCTCATGCAGGTGTTCCTCAACCTGATCCTGAATTCCGAGCAGGCCATGCGCGAAGTGCGCGACCGGGGTACATTGCGTATCCGGCTGGAGAAGCGCGATAAGTGGGTGGCGGTGGTCTTTCAGGACGATGGGCCGGGAATTCCGCCCGACATTCTGCCCAACATTTTCGATCCTTTCTATACGACAAAACGCCCGGGACGCGGCACCGGCTTGGGTCTCAGCATCTGCAAAGCGATCATGCGGGAACATAACGGGAATGTGGAGGCCGCGTCTGGACCGGGCGGCGGGGCGGTGTTTACAGTGACGCTGCCGCTGGGATGAAGCGAATTCCACCTCCCGCATCCGGGATCCCCCTCCGTAGAGCCGCCATGGAAGCCGGTAGTGGGTCAGTTTGGTTGGCAAGGCTTCGCGGGCGTTGCGAATCCTTGGCGGCCTTTGCGATGAACCGCTTTCTTACCGCAAAGATCGCAAAGAACCGCCGCGAAGGACGCAAAGTCTGAGTAGCCCTCAACCCCTTTGGGCTATAATTCCACGCACGCATGGCTCTAGCCTCTGGCACGAAACTCGGCCCTTATGAAATCGTTGGCCCGCTGGGGGCGGGCGGTATGGGTGAAGTGTACCGGGCGCGCGATACCCGTCTCGACCGCGATGTGGCCATCAAGGTCCTCTCCGGGCATTTTGTTTCCAGTCCCAGCTTGAAGGAGCGCTTCGAACGCGAGGCGCGGACCATCTCCCAACTTTCTCATCCCCATATCTGCGCGCTCTATGACGTCGGCTCCCAGGATGGCTCCGACTATCTGGTGATGGAGTGCCTGGAAGGAGAGACGCTGGATGCGCGTCTGGTCCGCGGCGCGCTCACGCTTGAAGAAGTACTGCGCTACGGGGCCCAGGTGGCGGATGCGCTGGATAAGGCGCACCAGATGGGAGTGATCCATCGCGACCTGAAGCCGGGAAACATCATGCTGACCAAAGCCGGAGCCAAGGTGCTGGACTTCGGGCTGGCCAAGCAGGCGCAGGCGAAAACGCCGAGTTCCAGCGCCCTGACCGCCATGACCACGCCCAAGGCGCTGACGGTCGAGGGCACCATCGTGGGCACGTTTCAGTACATGGCGCCGGAGCAGATTGAAGGCAGTGAAGCGGACGCGCGCAGCGACATCTTTGCACTGGGCTGCGTGCTGTACGAAATGGCCACCGGCAAGCGGGCGTTCGCCGGCAAGACCCAGGCCAGCGTGATTGCATCCATTTTGGCGACCGAACCGCCGCCGCTCTCCCAAGCAGCGCCCATGACCCCTCCGGCGCTGGACCGACTGGTGCGCTATTGCATGGCGAAGGAGCGCGAAGAACGCATCCAGAGCGCGCACGACGTTAAGTTGCAACTCGAGTGGATTGCCGAAGCCGGCTCGCAGGCGGGCGTACCCGCGCTGGTGGTGGCAAGACGAAAGACATCGCAGAGGTTGGCTTGGGTTGTGGCCGGGTTGGGGATTGCGGCGGCCATCGTATTCGCAGTTGGCTTTGTGTTACGCGCGCCGGTGCCGCCACATCCCTTGCGAGTCAGCATTCTGCCACCGGAGCAGCACACTTTTGATCCGATGAGCGCTGCCATTTCGCCCGACGGGACCAAGTTGGCGTTTGTGGCAACGACTGCGGGGATGGCGCCGCAACTTTGGGTTCGCCCGCTGGATTCGACGGCAGCTCAGCCGTTGGCGGGAACCGAGGAAGCCAGTTTTCCCTTCTGGTCGCCCGATAGCCGGAGCCTGGGATTCTTTTCGCAAGGCAAACTGAAAGTCATCGACGCCAGCGGAGGGGCGGTGCAAACCCTGGCGGACGCTTCCGACACTCGCGGTGGCACGTGGGGAGTTGAGGGTACGATTGTGTTTGCGCCGAATCCAACCTCTCCCTTGCTGCGCATTCCGGCAGCGGGTGGAAGTCCATCCCCGGCTGTGGGTCCACAGAAGGAAGGTGCCGCGATCACCGCAGGGACGGTAGCCTCGTCGCAGCGCTGGCCCGGGTTTCTGCCAGACGGACGGCACTTTCTGTTTTTCCAGTTTGTGCGTAATGCGCCGGTTGGAGCGAGGGGAAGTATTCACCTGGGCGCACTCGATTCGCAGTTGGATACAACCTTGACGGGCGCGGACTACCGTGGTGAATATGCCAACGGATATGTGGTCTACGTTCGCGGCGGGAATCTGATGGCCCAGGGTTTCGATGAGAAGAAACTCAAATTGACCGGGAGCCCCGTTCCCATAGCTGAGCAGATTCGCGGCGACGCCCGAGGAGGAGCGGCATTCTCGCTCTCCCATGATGGCAAGTTGGTCTTCGTAGGCGGACAGGCAGCGACTCTCGACCTGGCATGGTACGACCGCAGCGGAAAAAAGGGCGACGTCATTGACACGGGGACATTCCAGGACCTGCATATTTCGCCGGATGGCAAGAAGGTGGCAGCTGCGAAGGCGGATGCCAACGGGCATCTCGAGCTTTACATTTACGACGTGGCCCGCGGCACCAAGTCGCAGTTCAGTTTCTCGCAATCCAGAGATGACGATCCCACCTGGTCTCCGGATGGGAACACCATAGTTTTTGACTCCGGACGCAATGGGCGGATCGACCTGTACGTCCGGCCGGCCAATGGCTCCCGCCAGGAAGAACTGCTCTATCACGATGATTCGGACAAATATCCGAGTAGTTGGTCGGCAGACGGGAAGTACGTCGCTTACGAAGGCTTAGCGAACGGCCACTACGACGTGTGGGTGATGCCGATGTCCGGCGACCACAAGCCATACCCCTTCCTCCAGGAGAAATTCAACACCCGCAACGGCGTGTTTTCGCCCGACAGCAAGTGGATGGTTTATGAGTCGCTCGAGACCGGACATAGCCAGGTTTATGTGGTGGCGTTTCCCAAACCTGGGGGCAAGTTTCTGGTGGGAGACGGGATTGCGGCGGTATGGGGCGGCAACGGGAAAGAGATTCTTTACCTGGACGACCACGCACGCATGATCTCAGTGGAAGCCACGGGGCATGGCGACAGCATCGAGCTGGGCAAACCGCAAACTCTGTTCTCTACGCAGCCCGTGGGACCCGGCCTGTTCGAGGCCACGACCGACGGCAACCGTTTCGTGATGATCCAAGCCCCAGTGCAGAACTCGTCCAACCTCACGCTGGTGGTGAACTGGCTGCAAGGACTTAAGAAATAGAGTTTGCTCTTCCCTGCCGGGTTCCTAGAGTTGTCGTTTTTTATACCATTGACAATCTATCCATAGATAATCTATATATCAACGCATGGCCAAGAAGTCGGAATTACTGCCGGGCACGCTGGACATGCTGATCCTGAAAACCTTGACCCGCGCGCCGTTGCACGGCTATGGGATTGCACTTTCTATCAGGCGGATTTCTGAGGATGTGCTGACCGTCGAAGAGGGATCACTCTACCCCGCGCTGCAACGGCTGCTGCTGCAACGGTGGGTCAAAGCAGAATGGAAGAAAACCGAGACCAACCGGCGGGCGCGCTATTACTCCTTAACGGGGTTAGGGCGGAAACAGCTGGGGCTTGAGCTCTCCCAATTCGAGCAGATGATCGCAGCCATCGGCCGTGTGCTGCAGGACGCATAGGAGGCGAGAATGGACGCCATAATTCGCTTCTTCAAGAAGTTGAGCATCTTGTTCACGCGGGAACGCTTTCACCGGGAACTGGAAGAAGAG
>JBAWFN010000162.1:0-70836 GCA_049591935.1 Terriglobales bacterium
CGCCACACACGGCCCCAGGCAGCGCTTGATGTAGTACTGCAGGCAGGGCCGGGGATGGAAATGCGTCAAATCCACCTTGCACGAAGGCACCAGGAAATGGCGATGGATCAAATCCACGATGCGGTACGCTAAGTTTGCGGGAAAGTACGGTCCATAGTAACTGCTGCCGTCTTTGCGTAAGCGTCGCGTGACATACACTCGGGGAAAGCGCTCGCCCAGCGTTAGCATCACGTAGGGATAAGTTTTGTCGTCACGCAGGAGAATATTGAAGCGTGGCTGTTTTTGTTTGATGAGGTGATTCTCAAGCGCCAGGGCCTCTTTGTTGTTGGCCACCACGATGTAGTCAACATCGACTGCCTCTCGCACCAGCGTGCCAGTCTTGGCATCAGCGATGCGACCTTCGTGAAAATACGAACCGACGCGGCTGCGCAGGTTCTTGGCCTTGCCCACATAGATGACCTCACCCTCGGCGTTCTTGTAGAGATACACGCCGGCCGATGTGGGCAGGGTGCGGATTTTGGAACTGAGGTCCATGGGGAGGATCAAGTCCATTTTATTAGATAGTTGAGGGATGTCTCTTCCATCCCCTGCCCCCACCGTATAAAATTTCCCCAATTCCCATCGCTTTGTACTACTCTGGTAGCAGCGATTCAGGCCAGCCAACGCGGATTATCGTCCGTAGCATCAATATGTTAACCGCCGTTACAGTTGGTCGGCAGGTTGGCAGTGCTCGTGCTTAACTGGAGTCGTAGCCCAGGTACTGGCCGGGTCAAAGGAGCCCTTCCAAGATGAATCGACTTTCGCTAACTGTTCTGCTGACACTGAGTTCGCTCGCCACGGTAGGGTGCGCCAGCAAGAACTATGTTCGCCAGGAAACCACACCGCTCATTAACAAGACCAATGAACTCGACGACATGACCGCCAAGAATTCGCACGACCTTAAGGATGTCGATTCGCGGTCGCAGGCCAGTATTCAGCAGGTTCAAGCCAAAGCCGCAGAGGTTGACCAGAAGGCGCAGGCCGCGGGGCAGCAAGCCGATCAGGCCCAGACACTGGCCAGCAATGCTTCGAACCGCGTCGACACGCTGCAAAACGCGGTGGCCAATCTCGACAACTATCGGGTTGTGAACCAGGCCTCAGTGCAGTTCGGCTTCGACAAAGACAACTTGACCAAAGACGCCAAGGACGCGCTCGACCAGCTCGCCACCAACGTTCCCAATACCAAGGGGTACATCATCACGGTGGAGGGGGCGACGGATTCAACCGGTGACGCCGAGTACAACTACGCGCTCAGCCAACGCCGTGCCGACGCTGTTATCCAGTATCTGGCGTCGCAACATAACGTTCCCGCCTACAAGATTTACCTGATTGGCTTGGGCAAGGATAAGCCCGTAGAGTCCAACCAGACCCGCGACGGCAGGGCCAAGAACCGCCGGGTTGACGTGCGCTTGATGACCAACACTGCCGGCGAGGGCGCGGCTCCGGCAGCGACTACTAGCAAGGCCACGCCGCCGGGACAATAGATTCGAGCTGTATAAGGTTTAGCCCTCCTCCCTGGAGGGCTTCGCCAACCAGGCCATTCCAATCCCTCCCCCAAATGGAATGGCCTGGCTTTTTGATCATGAGTTGATTTTCTCTCTGTTCCTCTGTGCCCCCTATGGTTGAAGCTTTTGATCCTTCCAGCCCCCCAACGCGCTAAAATCTTGTTATGCAGAGGTTGGTTTTACTGGCGCTCATTTGCATCTCGGGTTGGACCTTTGCTCAACAGCAATCTGCTCCCGCCAACGACGCCCCGCCACGTTCCGACACGGAAGAACCCAAAGCCGCACCCGGTGAGAGCTCCAGCCGCGACACCCGTATCGATCTCAGCCCGCCGAAGGATGATGACAAGAACCATCCTAAGAGCAGAGACACGGCTCCTGGGTTCGGCGATGAGTCTGCGGACGTGCACGAACTCCACCCCTTCAATCCTTATCGCGCCGCCAAAGACAACGAAGTGGGCGATTACTACTACAAGCGCAAGAACTACAAGGCCGCCCTGGCCCGCTATCAGGATGCGCTCACCTTCAAGCAGAACGACGCGCTCGCCAACTTCCACCTGGCGCAATGCTATGAAAAGCTGGATCAGCCCCAGGATGCCATCACTCACTTCAAGGAGTATTTGCGGATTCTGCCTCAAGGGCCACTGTCGAAGGACGCAAAGAAGGCAGTAGAGAAGTTGGGAGCCGCGGAGAAGCAAACCTCGGAGAAGACTGCTCCAAAATAACCAGCGCCCAAGCCTATTTTTCCACGCGGATGAAGTCTCCGCTGGTGGCATTGACGGCCACGCGGAACTTGGCATCGTCGCGGCTGGTTCCGTAGATCACGTGCCAGATGAGTTCGTTGGTGGTTCCGCTCCAATCCAGAACATAAATGACGGGGGTGTCAGGGTTCTTTTCCAGCACCTTGTCGCCGCCATGTTTCTGCGCGGTTTCGAGGGCCTTGTCGGTGTCGACTTTCAGAAATCCAATATCGAAGACCTGGGTGGAGGAGTTGCTGGGACTGTAGGTATCCTCTGTACCCGGAGAAACTCCACGGGAGGGCGCGTCGGCAGCGTCCGTGCCTGACCAGATATAAGGTTTCACGCTGCGCTGCGACGGGGACGCAAACGAAGCCCGCCACACGTCGGCTTTGCCATCCTTACCTTTGGAATCCGCCGTGAGCTGGGATTCCACCCGAAAGCCCTGCGCGTCACGCGCCCAGCCGTGGGCCGCGACATAGAGCCTCTGGAACGCGACCCGGCCAGTCTCAAACTCTGTGGGCTTGGGCTGCGGCTTCTCCGCCTGTGCCGGCTTGGCTGGCTCCGAAGAACAACCCGCCGACCATAAGAACGCCAACAGCGCCGCCACTGCCATGAGCCGTCTCTTCATAGCACCTTCCCCGTCAGCACAAAATTTGCGACCGTGGATGTTGGCGTTCATTCTACTAGATGGGGGCGACAGATTTCCCATGGACTCGTACCTGCAAAGGTTACAGGATGCGATCGCATCGGCAACCCGCGGCATGGATGCAGCGGCTCTCACCCGCCACCCTGAAGGCAAGTGGAACGCCGCGCAGGTTCTGGAGCATCTCTACCTGACCTACGCAGGAAGTGTGAAAGGGTTCGAGCGTTGCCTGCAGGAAGGCCGGCCGCTGGCCCGGAGCGTGACTTTCAAAGAGCGGCTGGCCACTGTGCTGGTCACCGAACTCGGCTATTTTCCCGAGGGACGAAAAGCCCCGGAGCGGACGATTCCACGAGGCATGGCCGCGGAAGAAGTGGTGAAAGCGATCGGAGAAAAGCTTGCCGTCATGGACGAGATCATCACCCAATGCGAAACTCGCTTCGGCCGCTCAACCCGCATTCTTGATCATCCCGTACTAGGGCCGCTCACCGCGCGCCAGTGGCGAAAGTTCCACTGGGTCCACGCCCGCCATCACATGAAACAGATTTGGAAACTCCGCGGGCAGACCTGACACACGCCGGTGGGTGAGGCGTATCCTAGCTTTTGGAAGTTTTCCTGGAGATTGCCGCCAGGAATCAGAGGCCCATTGAAGACAGCGCTGCTGATTATCGATGTTCAAGTCGGTCTGCTGGCACTGATGGCGCAGGAACTGCAGGACCAGGTCTTGGCGAACATCTCAGCTTTGCTCAGCCGGGCACGCGCTTCGCAGCTAGACGTTCTGTTCGTTCAGCATGACGGTCCCAAGGGACATCCGATTGAAGTCAATACCCCGGATTGGGCCATCCCTGCTTCCATTCGTCCGCTGGACGGGGAGCCCGTCATTCACAAGCGGGCATCGGATTCCTTCTTTGAGACGAAACTTGCGGAAGAACTCCAGAGCAGGCGCATCAAGCACTTGATCATTGTCGGCGGCATGACCGAATACTGCATCGACACAACTTGCCGTCGTGCCGTCACTCTGGGTTACGATGTCACGCTCGTCGCCGATGCGCATTTTCCTCGCGATACCCCGGTACTGACCGCTTCCCAGATCATCGCGCATCACAATCTCGTGCTCGACGGTTTTGCCGCTGGAGCTCATTCGATCAAGGTCAAACCGGCAGCGCAGGTTTCCCTCTAACAGAAAAAGCCTCCGGCTGGCGCCGGAGGCTGAAAGCGGAAACCAGGGCTACTGCTCGGCTTGTGCAGGCTCACGCGATGAGGACGGAACGCCAGATTTACGGGCCTCTTCCTGCATGTCGGTGATTTTTTGCTTGGCGTCGTCCAGGGCTTTTTGCTTCTCGGCGATCTTCTGCTTGTAGTCCGCGTCTTCTTTGTCCCACGCTGCCGAATTGCGCAGGCGGTCGCCGGCATCGGCATAGAACGCGGCCGCGCGCACGCGGTATTCGCGCTGGTACACATCGAGTTCACGCTGCACCAGGTCGACCTGGGCTTGCTGCGCGGAGATGCGTTGCTGCCACTGGTCGTAAACCACCTGCCGCTGTTCCTGGGATTGGCCGGGCTGCACGGCTGACTTGTCCGACGAGCCGACCGCAGCCTGCGGCTCGCCCGCCGACGCATCCGCAGAGGCGGTGGCCCCATTGCCCACCACGCTGATGGTGTCGTCCTTGGGGAGGTTGTCGTTGTCCCATTTCTTGGCGGCTGCCGGTTGCGGTTTCTTGTCCTTCTTCACCGCGCGCGCATAGCTGCCCAACGAGGGCTCTTGCACAGTTGTGTTCTGGGCGCTCGACAGGGAAGTCATCAGCCCCGACATTAGAATTCCAGCCAGCAAAACAAAGGTTGTACGTTTCATATTTGCTCCATCCTTGTTGCCTTTTCCCCGCGTCTCGGCGGAAGAATCGGCGTCAATCAAATTAAGCTTCAGCGGCATGGCTTGTGGGGCTCGTGCCTGCCAGAAATCCACCAATGGTATGGTCCAGTTCGGCCGCTTCTAAAATGATGTCCTTGGCCAGACGCTGCGTCTGCTCGGGATCACGACCGGTTGCCATTTGCCGCGCGTATCCTGAAATGGTTGCCACCGAAGTGCGCAAGGCCAGCGCCATTTCGGCGGACACTTCGCCCCGCAGTTCCTGTTGCTGTCGGATCTCTGCCATCTTGGTGGTGTCGTTGATCAGGCAGGCTGCTCCCAGCGCGTCTCCTGCGGGCGCATAGACTGGAGTCATAGTGATATCGAGGATTCGGTGTTCGCCTGCGGGCGTAACGTAGTGAGCTTGCAAGCCCCGGGAGGGTGCTTCGCCGCGCAACGCGGTCTGAATCGCGTCGGTGAGTTGAGATGGCAAGCCCGCCGCTGGAGCTAATGTCGTATCACGAAAGATCTCCCCGGCGCTCATTCCCGCCAGCGATGCGAACCCCAGAATCTGCCGGGCCGCGGTATTGGCCTGCCGCACCAAGCCGTTTGCAGCGAAAAACATGACCCCACTCGGAAGCCGCGAAAGCACTGCCGCGCTGATGTTTTCCGAGGTCCTGGCTCGCCGCCGTTCCGCCTGCTGGGCAGTCGCCAATTCGTATTTCTGCTGTTTCAGTTGCTGGATCACCGCATTGTAGGCGTGCATGGGGAACTGTTCCGGCTCCGGACGCGCGTCCTCCAGCGATCCGGCTGCCGTGAACATACGGCGCAGACGCCGTACCAGCATGATTCCCACGAGGCAGGCGAAACCTGAAACCACCAGCCCAAACGCCATGCGCAGCACCATGGGATTGCTCAACACTTTCACAGCAACCTCCAGTACCAGCGCAAGAACTGGTTGCCGAAAAAGAGAGCGATCATGGCGACACCGCCCAGAAAAACTCCGAACGGCATGGGAAAGCGTCGCAACGCAATGTTGGCCGATCCCCAGGCCCGACGGCGCGCCTCGTGTCCCGATTCATGATTCCGTTCCATCCGCCGGCGGGTGCGCTTCAGCCAGACCGCAACCAGCGTCCACAATCCGAACAACGAGCCCGCGATCGATCCCGCAAAGATGGTAAAGATGGTCAGTCGAACGCCCAGAAACGCTCCCACCATGGCCATCAACTTCACGTCTCCGAAGCCCATGCCTTCCACTCCGCGCGCCCGCAGGTAGATGGCTCCGGCACCGTAGATGAACGACGCTCCCACCACCGCTCCCGTCAGTGAATCCAGCAGCGACAGCCAGCGCCAGGAAGTACTGAAAGCGGGCATGGAAACCAAACCCGGCAGAAGCTGCGAAACCAGATCGTTCACCGGAACCGCCAGGCTGAACCCCAATCCCAGAACCAGTCCGGTCAGCGTCATCTTGTCGGGCAAAAGTTGGGTTTCGGCATCGGTGAAAATCAGCCCCAGCAGCAGGAAGCCGAAAGTGCAGTACTTCACGGTCGCGACCGTATAGCCAAAATGCTCATAGCAGGCCAGAAAGAGCAGTCCGGTGAGCAGTTCAACCACCAGATATCGCGGCGAGATCCAGCTTCGGCAGTTGCGGCAGCGGCCCCGCAAAATCAGCCAGCTAAAGACGGGGACATTATCGTAAAACCGAATCGGCTCTTTGCATTGCGGGCAGGCGGAGCGCGGGCTGACCGTCGACAACCCCCGTGGCAGCCGATAGATACACACATTCAGAAAGCTGCCAAAAGCCAGCCCCAGTGCGAACATCGCCAATGCCAACGCCGGATCCAAGGTTCCTTTGTTATTGAACGCAGATTTCTGCTGATTTTGCTTGATTATACGGGGATTCCCATGCCGGGAAGCAGGGTACTAAAGGCGGTGTACAGAAGGTCAACGGGCGACAGAATTCACGGGCTGATAGTAGCGGCTTGACTCATGCCGACACACCCCCCTGGAACCGGGCATAGACAATTGGAATGTGTGTGGGTGTTTTTCGGTTGCCGGAAATGGCTCGGGGGTACCCGTCTAGCCGACTCAGTCTCGGTTCAATTCGACGGCTTGATCTCCGCCGCCGTATTGCGAGGATGAACGAATTTATAGTCGAGGATGCTGGCTGCCAAGCTGGTGTTTTCTGCGCTGTCCTGAGCCTCTCGCGGCTCTCGGGTGCGGATGATTCGTCCCTGACACAGCACGGTGCTGTTCTTTTGGCCGGAGATTTCTTCCGGCATTTCGAACACCATCTCAACCAGCGTGTTATCGGGAAAGCGTTGCGGCCCCTGCAACAGCACTCCGGACTGGCTCAGGTTCTGGATGATGCCTTCATGCCAGCTTCCCAGGTTCTTTACCCGGTAGCGGACCGGCGTATCCAGCTTGAGCCGGCGGGCCCGCGGAACCCAGGTCGGTTTGCGAGAGTGGGTGCGGCTGCGCCGGGTCTGGGTCGACTCGGCAGTGCCTTGAGCGGCCGCATGCTTGACGCGCTCGGTGCGGCGCATCGTCTTCCAGTCGTATTTGTACTCCGCGGCACAGACCAGGCAAACCTGGTAGAAATCCCCATCGCTCCCCCGCCGGGGCCAGGAGAATTCATGGGAGCAACGCCCTAACATAAGAACGTCCAGTAACTTCTGAGGCATGTTCGTCTTTCCGCGTTGTCGCCGGAAAGCCCATCATCTTACGGACCGCCGAGTTTGGGTAGGTTACTTCCGTGCAGGCCGTCAGCTTGTCCTTGCAAACTCCTGAATCCCATCGGTCAAATCGCTGAACGCACGCCAACCAGAGATTGACCCACGCAACCCCACGGACTACGATGTCTGCGGTTTTGGACTAGCCATGACCGATCTGACTGCATTCGTACTGGCCGGCGGCAAAAGCACTCGCATGGGCCGTAACAAGGCCTTCCTTGCGTGGGAGGATGGCACTCTTCTTTCTCATGCCATGAAGTTGGCAGCTGCTGTGACCTCAAACGCGTACATTGTCGGAGACTCGACGAAGTTTGCCAGCTATGGCACCGTGATCGAAGACATCTACCCTGATCATGGCCCTTTAGGCGGAATTCACGCGGCTCTGTTGAGCACCAGGACCGACTTGAACCTGATGCTGGCTGTCGATTTGCCTCTCATCGACCCTCAGTTCTTGCAATTTATGGTCGGGTTGGCGCGAAACTCGGACGCGGCAGTGACCGTGCCTTACGCCGAAGGAGTCTCCCAGCCCTTGTGCGCGGTCTATCGCCGGCAATTCTCCCAGCCAGCGGAGCAAGCGCTTCAGGCCGGCAGGAACAAGATTGATGCCCTGTTTGCCAAGGTCAAAACCAGGGCCATCGAAAGTGACGAGTTTACGCGCGCCGGCTTTTCCCCTGCCATGTTCCGCAACCTGAATACTCCGGAGGAATGGGAAGAGGAACGGCGCCGGTCCAGCTCGGCGAGATAGCCGCACCGGGCCTGATTCATTTATCATCGGTGGCAAGCGCATGGGTGAAAACGAACAACAACTCGGCCCTTACATCGAATTCAAAGAAGTCTCCAAGTCTTTCGGCAGCAAGCGCATTCTGGACAAGGTCAGCTTCAGCGTCATGCCCGGAGAGACGGTCTGCATCCTGGGGCGCAGCGGCGTAGGCAAGTCGGTTTCCCTTCACATCATCATGGGATTCCTCAAGCCCGACTCCGGCCGGCTGATCGTTGCCTATCAGGACGTCACCGACTACGCCGACGAGCAGATGGACGGAATCCGCAAGAAGGTCACCATGGTATTTCAGAACGGTGCCCTCTTCGACTCACTTACCGTCGGTGAGAATGTCGCCTTTCCGCTGCGCGAGCATCGAGAACTCAGCGAACAGCAGATCTTTCAGGTCGTCGACGGCTTGCTGGATATGGTGGGCGTAAAGGAAATGCGTGACCTCCTGCCTTCCGACTTGTCTACAGGAATGAAACGATCGGTGGCCATTGCCCGCGCCCTGGCGGCACGGCCGGAATGCGTGCTCTTCGATGAGCCCACTACCATGGTCGATCCGCTCATGGCCCAGTTGCTCGGTGACTTGATCAAGAGGCTCAAGGCGCAACTGCACCTCACCAGCGTCGTGGTCACCCATGACATGCGCCTGGCCAAGAAGTTGGCGGATCGCATCGTCTTCCTGCACGAGGCCAAAGCGCTATTCTTCGGCACCTATGCTGAGATGGAGAAGTGCGACGAGCCCATCGTGCAGGAATTCCTCACCCTCGATGAACTCACGCTGGAACCGGCCTGACCGGGAGCCGAGAACTGAGACTAGAAACTAGAAACTAGAAACTAGAAACTAGAAACCTTCTTTTACCAGCCTCTCGAGCGAAACCGAGCTGCCGGCGCTATTTCCTCCCATCATCTTCTCCACGTACTTTGCAATCATGTCCACTTCGAGATTTACCGGATCTCCAGGGTGGAGGGATTTCAGGTTGGTCAGTGCGACGGTGTGTGGAATGATCGCCACCGTTACCTGTGTCCCCTCGATCTTGGCCACGGTGAGGCTGATGCCTTCAATCGACAGGGAACCTTTGGAAATGACGTAGCGCGCCAAGTCCGGTGGAATCTCGATGCGCAACCAGTAGTCCTCCGCGCCCTCAATCGGGTCTAGGGCGAGGAACTTGCCGGTGCCGTCTACGTGACCCTGGACAATGTGTCCATCGAAACGCCCGTCGGCGCGCATGGGTAGCTCGAGATTCACCAAGGCGCCTTCCTGGATGCGAGAGAATGAAGTCTTCCTCCACGTCTCTTCCGCCAGATCGAAGCCTACCGTCTCAGGCGTGAGCTGAACCGCGGTCAGGCAAACCCCGCTCACCGCGATGCTGCCGCCCTTACGCAGTTCTTTCACCAGTTGCTCGCACGATACCGTGAGACCACGGGTGCCGTTGCCCTGCGCGATTCGGATCACTCGTCCGACTTCTTCAATGATTCCGGTGAACATGAGTAACTCCCGTCATAGCTTTCAGCACTCAGCATTCAGCATTCCGCCAAAGAAGTGGCGCCCGCACTACCCCTTGCGCCACCCTATCCAACCTCGACAGGCTGAATGCTGAATGCTTCAATCACCATATGGATCCCTCAAATACCCTTCCACTGCAAAATCTTCTCCGAAGCGGTGCAGTCGAATCGATTTCACCTGCGCCGCGTCGCCCAGATGAGCAAACCCCGTGCCGGCTGAAAACGGCACCGCGCCCACGCCGGCCAGAATCTTCGGAGCATAGTAGAAGAAGATTTTATCCACGATCCCCGACCACAACGCCGCCCAATTGACCATCGCCCCGCCTTCGATCATTAGGCTGGTAATCTCCCGCTCGCCCAGGTGTTTCACAACGGCAGTCAGATCAGGATGCCCTGCCGCTGTGGGCTGCGAAATCTGCTCGACCCAAACCCCACGCTGCTGAAGTTGCTTCCGCTTCTTCTCCTCGGCAAAAGCGCAAAGCACCAGCAGATCTTCCTTCGCCGTCTTCACTACCCGCGACTCCACAGGCAAACGTAGACGCGAATCAAGAATCACGCGCAACAATGGCCGTCGCCGCGGACGCCCGCTGCGGTCAGTAAGCAGCGGATCGTCTGCAATCACCGTCCCCACTCCAACTAGAATGGCGTCATGCTGATGGCGAAGTTCCTGCACGTGCGCGCGCGCCACTTCGCTGGTGATGTACCCACTGTTGCTGCCGCCCGCGCCCAGCGCTGTCGGGTTGCGAGATTCGCCGGGCGGTGGCGCGATCTTGCCATCCAGCGTCATGGCCGCCTTCAATGTCACCAGCGGAGTCCGCTTGCGGATGTATCTGGCAAATGCTTCGTTCAGGCGCTTGGCTTCCTCTTCCAAGATGCCGGACGTGACCGTGACACCAGCAGCCCGCAGCCGTTCAAAGCCCCGTCCGCTCACTAGCGGGTTGGGATCGGACATGCAGGCCACCACGCGCGTGATGCCGGCAGCGATCACCGCGTCGGCGCACGGCGGCGTACGGCCTTCATGGGAACAAGGTTCCAGGTTGATGTGGAGCGTTGCGCCCCGGGCATGCTGGCCAGCCTGTTCGATGGCCAAAATCTCGGCGTGCTTTACGCCGGCGTAGGTATGGCTGCCGCTGCCGATGACCGTGCCGTTCGTGTCCACTAGCACTGCACCCACATTCGGGTTGGGCGAAGTCAGGCCGATGCCTGTCCGCGCCAGTTCAAGCGCCTGGCGAAGGAATTGTTCGTCATGTTGGTGGGTTGCGTTCACGCCAAGCCATTATTTCACCACAGATGTGGTGAGAGGATTTCATGCGAACAGCGAATCCACGAAATCCTTCGAGTCGAAGGGCAGCAAGTCTCCAGCCTTTTCACCCACGCCCACATAGCGCACCGGCAAGCCCAGTTCCCGGCAAATCGCCACTACCACGCCGCCCTTGGCAGTTCCGTCCAGTTTCGTGAGCACAATCCCCGTCACGCCCGCCGACTCGGTGAACTGGCGCGCCTGCTGCAAGCCATTCTGTCCCGTGGTCGCGTCCATCACCAGCAGCGTCTCATGAGGCGCCCCCGGAATGATGCGCTGCGCGGTGCGCCGCATCTTTTCCAGTTCCGCCATCAGGCTTGATTTGGTGTGCAGCCGCCCCGCTGTATCGACGATCACAAAATCCGTGTGCCGCGCCGACGCCGCTTGCAGCGCATCATAAAGCACCGCCGCTGGATCGCCGCCCGCCTTGGTCCGAATCACTTCCGTTCCTGTCCGCTGACCCCAAACTTCCAACTGCTCGATGGCGGCCGCGCGGAAGGTGTCGGCTGCGCACATCAGTACCGTCTTTCCTTGCGAGCGAAAAACCTGCGCTAGTTTGCCGATGGTCGTGGTCTTGCCGGTTCCATTCACGCCCACCACCAGAATTACTTCCGGGGTGCCGTCGACCTTCTCCACCGGCCGCGTGTTCGCCGCATTCAAAATCGCCAGCAACTCTTCCTTCAGCAGCCGCTTTAGCTCGCCGACATCCCTAATTTGCTTGCGATCGGCTTTTTCCCGCAGCTTGCCCAGCACTTCACGCGTGGTCGTGCTGCCCAAGTCGGCGCCGATCAGCGTGGCTTCCAGTTCGTCCAGTGTGTTGCGGTCGATCTCCTTGCTGAATGAAACCGCCTCCTCGATGCGCTCGCTGAGGCTTTCGCGCGTGCGCGTGACTGCCTCTTTCATGCGCTCCAGGAAGCTGGGTTTCTGCTGTTCGTCGAGGCTGCCAAAAAGGGTCTGGATCATGGATAGGCTGGCCGTGAGGGGCGCATTTATTCATTATAGCGGGTGGATTCGATCAGACTTGGCATCATGGGAGCTGTGAGTCAATGCGTGGAGAGTTTCTCCGCGCACTCTACTGCTGTTCTCTGCGACCTCCGCGATGTAGGATTCTGTGTGTGCCGACGTTGTCCAAACCCTAAAACGCTGAGATCGCAGAGAATAACCACAGAGTACGCGGAGAGGCCCGCGGGAAGATGCTTCGGTAAACGATCACACGCGGCTGGTTTGCACCGCGCTAGCCGGATCCACCGGAATCTCAGGCATAGGCTCTGCAGCTGCGGCGGGCGCCGGAGTTGCCGCGGCCCCTGCCGCAGCTGCCAGGGGCGTCGGGCGCTGCACTCGAATCTCGCCTCGTTCATAGATTGCCGTAAGAGCCGCCACGGCGGTGGGGTCGAGCCGCTTGCCGGAAAGTGAATGAATGATTCGCAGCGCCTCTTCCGGAGTGTGCGCGTGCTGGTAAGGACGGTTCGTGGTCAGAGCATCAAAGGTATCGGCGACAGCAATGATCCGTGGAAGCAGAGGAATGTCATCGCCCTTCAGGCCGTGCGGATAGCCGCGCCCATCCAGCGACTCGTGGTGCAGCTCGATGCCCGGAATCATGTCCTTCAATTGCGCCACCGGCCGCAGGATGTTCGCTCCTTTGGTAGTGTGCGTCTTCATGATGTCGAACTCTTCCGGCGTGAGCGCGCCTGGCTTTTTGAGAATGCGATCTTCAATGCCGATTTTGCCCACATCATGCAGTTGTGCCGAAATGCGCACCGTCTCGATGTAGTCTTCGTAAATGCCCATCTCCCGCGCAATCAGCACTGAGTAGCGCGTCACGCGGTCGGAGTGACCACGCGTGTAAGGGTCCTTTTCGTCGACCGCGCCCGCCAGCATCTGGATGGAGCCCATGAACAGCTCGCGGTTCTCCGTGGCCGCACGCTTCAGGTCGTGAACAAAATGTTCCAGCTCCTGGGACATTATGTTGAACGTATGCGCGAGTTCGCCAATCTCGGTGCTGCTCTTCAGATGCACCCGCTGCGAGAAATCTCCACGGGCAATCGCGCGGCTGGAAAGCGTCAGAACTTCCAGTGGATTGGTGATGCGTCGCGCGGCAAAGACGCTGATCGCGATGCTCAGCGCAATGGCCATGATCGCCAGGATTCGCCCCGTGCGCTGCATTTCGTAAACCCCGCGGTAGGCTTCTGCTCGTGGCTTTTGTACCACCACCGCCCAGTCCAGGTTCGTGACCGGACTGCATGTGCCCAACATCTTGATCGTGGTTTTTCCGCGGGTGAGGTTGAACTCGCGGGTCGCCGCTACCATCTGAGTTTTGCTGCCCTGTTCGACGAAAGTGCGGACGATTTCCAGATCGGTCATGTCCTGACCAGTGGCGTATTCAGGGTCGGCGCCCGCAACCAGACGCCCCTCGCTATCCACGACGTAAGGAACAAGTCCGCCGTGGCTGACTTCCTGCAGGCGGCGGATCAAAAATTGCAAGTCCACCACCGATCCGATCATTCCCACGAAGCGTCCGGCCACCATGACCGGCGCGCTGACCAGCACTACCGTGCGCGACGACTTTCCGTTCCCCACCGCCAGGGCTTGGCCGTTGTAGATTCTGCCTTCGCGGGCCGCAGCGTAGCCTCGCTCCAGCTCCCGCTGTAGGAACGCATCTGCCGCGATCCGGCCGGCGGAGATTCCCTTGCCCTCAGAGTTCAACAACGTTGCATAGGCCAGGTCATCCGAAGACGAAACAAAATTCTCCAGCAGGGCCCGCAATTCTGGTGCTTCCACATGCTCGGAGGTAAAGTCTCCGCCGCTGGCTACCTGCAACGCCGACGAGAGGTTGGCCAGCATCATGCGCAGCGATTCCTGGTGCTGCGAAATGTCATCCGCCAGGGACCGGGTCACGGCATTCTGTAGCAGCCGTTCGTTGGTGATCAGCCGATCACGGTTAATCGACTCCACCTGCGCCGAGTAAAAATACATGGGCACTACGCTGACCAGTACAAGGACACCTAGGATGACGTAAAGAATGGGCAGGCGCGATGGTGTAGGCAGCTTTAGCGACAAAGTGACCCTACGTCTCGTGCGGGGTGCACGATAAATCTTCGGGGGATGATGCTACGAGTTTACTTGGAATACGCCGCCGGTCGCCGTTACGAAAGTACCGTGGAGGAGTGTGACTTGCCGGCGAGTTGCCATGAAAATAGGGCCGAGAACGCTTTGGCAGGCGTCAGTCTAGGCGGTTTCCCGCTTTCCACTGCGGGTCATAAGTTCGTGAATTGCCTCTTGGGGAGCCTTTCCGTGATTCAGGATCGCGTCCATCTGAGCGGTGATCGGCATCTCTACCTTATGGACGCGCGCCAACTCAACGGCTGCGCGTGTGGTGAAAACACCCTCAGCCACCATTCCATGCATGCCCGCAATAATATCGGCCAACTTGCCGCCGCGACCGAGCTCCACACCGACGCTGCGATTGCGCGACAATCCCCCCGTGCAGGTGAGCACCAGGTCGCCAAGCCCGGCCAGTCCAGCCATGGTTTCTGACTGCCCGCCACAAGCCACTACCAGTCGGGTCATTTCTGCCAAGCCACGCGTAATCAGGGCGGCAACCGAGTTGTGGCCCAGGCCCAGCCCATCGCAAACTCCGGCCGCGATCGCGATGGTGTTCTTCAACGCGCCTCCCAGTTCCACACCAATCACGTCGTTGCTGGTGTAAACCCGAAATTGCGGATCGCTGAATTCGCGCTGAACCGTTTCTGCTAGCCGGTCGTCCGGTGAAGCAATCGTGATGGCCGTGGGATCCCCCCGCGCCACCTCTTTGGCGAACGACGGTCCGCTCAGCGCACCCACTCGCGGAGTAAAGCCTTGTGCCGACTTGATAACCTGCGTGATCACTTCCGACATGCGCAGATGAGTTTCGTTCTCCAGACCCTTGGTCGCGCTGACAATCAGCATCTCCGGAGTCAGGCAGACCCACAGCTCCTCAAACACTCTCCGGCAGTGATGCGATGGCATCACGCTCACCACGATCGCTGCCCCACGCACCGCTTCCTGATAGTGGCCAGTCGCGGTCACGGATTCCGGAACGGTGTGCCCCGGCAGAAAAAGATCATTGCTGTGTCGTTGATTGATAGAGTCGCGAACTTCCGGCTCGTGCGCCCACAGCCGTACGCGATGCGTCCCTTTGCGCCCCAGGGCGATGGCCAGCGCCGTGCCCCACGCCCCCGCGCCAATGATCGCGATTTCGCTCATTTGCTGCCCCATTGGAAGCGAGGCTCGCCATGCGCCAGCAGGCGGCGAATATTCTCGTGATGCTTGCTGATGATCAGCACGGAAGAGATCGCTGCAAAGCCCGCTAGGGGCACGCGTTTATCGGGATCCAAAAGCCACACCAAGACCGGAAACAAGCCAACCGTGACGATCGAAGCCAGTGATACAAAACGAAAAATCAGAAAAATTGCGATGAAAATACCAACCATCATCAGGACGATCTTGGGAACCAGCAGGGCGAAGCCTCCGAGCCCCGTAGCGACGCCTTTACCACCGCGAAATCCAAGCCATAGCGGAAACATGTGGCCGATAATTGCAAACACTGCCGCGGCACCCAGCACGGTCAACCGGCCGGGAAAGAGTGCGCCCGTAATCCATACCGCTGACAGCCCTTTCAATGCGTCGAGTACGAGCGTAAAAACACCTAGAACCGGCGATGTCCGGGACACGTTGGTAGCTCCAATGTTGCCGCTGCCCATATGCCGGACGTCCCGCCCTCGGAAAACGCGCACCAGCAGGTATCCAAATGGGATGGTCCCCAGCAGATAACTGATAGCGGCGGTGATCAGCAGTGACTTCATCTTGAGTCCGAGCGGCCTGCAGGCCTAGGTCAGGGCGAACCGCTCAATCTTTGTGTAGCGCGCGCCTCCCCGCATTAGCTGACTCTGATAAAGATAAAACTCGCGGGCCGTCATGGTACCAAACTCGGGTGTCGGCAGCGCCGCCAATTTTTCCTGCAGCTTCTGAAAGCTTCGATTTGGATGATCTTCGCTCCGCTTGCGGGGCGAACCCGAGCGTCCGCCGCCGCGCGCCAGAGTCAAATGCGGGCTATAAGCGTGCTCCTCCTTCGCAATCCCCAGCCCGGACATTGCCTGATCGATGGATGCTGCCAAACTGGCCAATTGCGCACCAGACTCGATCCCCGCCCAAAACACTCGCGCAGCTTTTGCAGTAGGGAAGAATCCAAATCCGCGAAAGCCGATCTCAAACGATTCACTCCGCACCTCGCAAAGTATGTGTTTGATTTCCTCCACGGCCTCTGCTGGCTTTTCTCCGATGAACTTCAAGGTCACGTGCATCGACTCGGGACGCACCCACCGGGCCTCGGGAGCGAATCCCGACGCCCCCTCCACAAACCGCTGGATGCGCTGCCGTATGTCGTCGTCAATGTCGAGAGCGATGAAAAGTCGCATGGTGGCTCTTAGCTTCTAGCTCCTAGCTTCTGGCTTGAAACCGGTACCGCAGGAAGCTAGAAGCCAGGAGCCAGGAGCGGGTTCACTTCAACTTCCTTCTAACCATATCCAGCGCCTGCTGGCTGGCAAACCAGCGGATGCGCTTGCGGTCGCCGGCAAATTTACGTTCGACGACCTCCGTCCCGCTCTCGCTCGCCAGAGCGTGAAACACCAGTCCAACCGGCTTTTCCGGAGTTCCTCCGTTCGGCCCGGCTACGCCGGTGACTCCGATCCCTAGGGTCGCGCCACAGCGCGCACGAATTCCTTCCGCCAGCGCCGCCGCCACCTTGGAACTCACCGCGCCCTCTTTTTCAATCAGCCTCGCCGGCACTCCCGCCAGTTCGCTTTTCATCTCATCCGAGTACACTACCGCGCCGCCAAGAAAGTAACGTGAGCTGCCACTCACCGAGGTGACGCGCTCGCCAATCAGCCCGCCAGTGCAGGATTCCGCCACCGCCAGGGTGGCACTGCGCATCTGCAGGTAGTAACCGACAATTTGCTCCATCGAGTCACCGTTGTCGGAGAACACGAAGTCGCCGAGCTCCGCCTCGATCAGCTCCACCAATTCATCCAGGCGCTTCTGCGCCGCCTCGAGCGTGGCCGCGCGCGTCCTCAAATGCAGTTGGATCTCTCCCGCTCCGGCCAGGATCGTGGTTCGCACATCGGTGAAAGTCTTATAGATCGGGGCCACTCGCGCGTCACATTGCGACTCGCCCATGCCCGTAATTTTCAACTCTCGCGTGATGATAAATTGCTCCGGCAGCTTTGCTCGCAGTCGCGCAGCGCACTGCTCCTCGAACAAAGCCTTCAGCTCGTGCGGCGGGCCGGGCAGAAGCATGATGATTTTCGAGCGACCGTCAAACTTCCCGCTGATCCACAGCCCCGGAGCGGAGCCGTTGGCATTGGGCAGGACAGTTGCGCCGGCGATGATATCCGCCTGCTTCAGGTTGTTGGGCGCCATCTTCCAGCCATGCGCCGCGAAGCGTTGTTCGAGCCAAGTAACAATCGCTGGATCGCGCCGCAGTGGCAATCCCAGCGCCTCGGCCACGGCTTCACGAGTCAGGTCATCTTCCGTCGGCCCCAATCCGCCCATGAAAATGATCACGTCGGCCCGCGAAAACGCCACCGTGGCTGCCTGAGTGAGGTTCTCCAGGCTGTCGCCCACAATGGTCTTGAAGCTCACCTCCACTCCCAGTTGGTTGAGTTTGTCGGTCAGGTAGAGCGAGTTGGTGTCCTGGCGGTAAGGGGTCAGCAGTTCCGAGCCAATGGCAATGATCTCAGCATTCATCTGTCAAAAGTGTAAATGAAAATCAATGGGGACTCAGCGGACTTGAAAAAAGCGGCGAGGATTAGCGGATTTGTGGCGGAATGCTGAGTGCTGTAAGCAAACGGCTGAATCTACTCCACCAGCGGCCATCCCTGAATGTTCCAGGCCAGATGATGGGCTGCGTCGGTCGTCGTGAGGACGACCGAGTGGCCGGGAGCAAACGCCAGACCTACCAGTCCGGCACCCGCAACCTCGAGCGAAGCCCTGCCCTCGGGATTGAGCTTGACGATCCCACGTTTGCCCGAGAGCGATGCCGCCACGTACAGATTGCCCTCGATGTCAAAAGCCAAGCCCTGCGGCCGTCCCAGACCGCGAAAGAAATTGGTAACGTTGCCCTGCATGTCGATCCGGTACACACTGTCGAAACTCGAAGTTGTCGGACCGGTGACGAACAGATCGCCTCGGGGACTAAATGCCAGGTGGTAGGCAGAAACACTAGGCTCGAGCGTCGCAAATACAAAAATCTGCCGATCGGGAGCGATCTTGAAAATCGTCCCACTGCGGTCTCCTACGTAGAGGTTTCCAATGCGATCAAACGCAATTCCGGTTGCCACTCCCATGCCCTCGGCATAGGAAGACATCGTCCCATTCGGAGCGATCCGGTACACGGTTCCGTCGTAGCGTGACGAAACGTACATCTGGCCAGCTTTGTCGAAGGCGATGGAGGTGGCATTCATCAAGTCCGCAACAAACGGCTTGACGTTATAGTTGGTATCGATCTTGAACAGCGCCACTTTCACTTTCTGTCCGCGGCTCCCCGAAAAACTCACATAGATGTTGCCCTCGGCGTCGAGCGCAGGATTGGTCACCGGGTGCAGGCCCTCGGCAATGGTCACCGCCACTTTGATCTGATGGGCGTTGCTGGAGTGGCCGTTAGTGGAAACTATGATGGGTCCTGAAGATGCGCCCTGCGGCACCTTGGCCACTACAAAATCATCGGAACTGATGACCACCGCGCCTTCGACCTCGCCAAACCGCACCCGCGGGCGCCGCAAGTCGTGGGGAGACAAATCGCTACCGGTGATCCGCACTTCGCCGCCTGCCAGTGCGGCGCCCGGCTGCACCGCATGAATGTGCGGCTTTCCGTTCACGCTCTTCTTCCCCAGCAACCGGTCAGAGATTCCCATGAACTCCAAATTCCCTTTGCCTTCTATCTCGGCAAGATGCCGAAATGCAGCACCACCTGCATCACCACCAACGCGTAAATCCCTGCGCCCACGTCATCCAGTACGATGCCATATCCTTCGGAAAGATGCTCAAGTTGACGCACCGGAGGAGGTTTTACAATATCGAATCCCCGGAAGAGTATAAATCCCAGCAGCAGGGACTTCCAGGCAACCGGCACCGCAATCAGCGTGATCAACTGGCCGGCGACCTCGTCAATCACCACGAACTGTGGATCTTTCAGACCGCTGGCGCGCGAGACCTGGGTTGCCGCGGGAATACCCACGATTACCGCCAGCGCTGCCAGCAGGATTGCGGCCCAGGGCTGCCATCCCGGCGCAATCCCGCGGGCCACCAGCCACCACAAGACCACCGTCGCCGCCGATCCCCAGCTACCCGGCCCAGGACGAAGCAGTCCTACGCCAAAGAACGTTGCAACAGCTGTGGCCCAGCGCGGCGCGCGCGTCATCGTATTACCTTGGCAGCGCCGCCGTCGGCTGCGTCGGTCGCGGGGGCATCCTGCCCCCACATGTCACGATTTCTCATCGACGTCATCATCCGTATCCATCACTGGCGACGAAATCACATACTTTCCGCTCGCCCACTTTCCCAGGTCAATCAGGCGGCAGCGTTCGCTGCAAAAAGGGAAGTCAGTATCTTTGCCGGTCACGGGCTTCTTACAGGTGGGACACTTCAGCTTGAGCGCGCGGGGCATGGCGTTATACGATTCTTGCTACCAGATCGTAGTCGTGCGCCTCGGTGATTTCGCAGCGGTAGAATTCGCCCTCTTTGGGCTCGATCCCGTCGCGAACGTCATTCACAAACACTTTGCCGTCGATCTCTGGAGCGTGCATCGCCGTGCGGCCTTCGAGCAGCAGATCGCTTTCTTCCGACACGCCTCCGAGCAGCAGGTCAAACTCCTTGCCGACCAGAGCTTTCTTACTCTTCTTGCTGATGCGCTTCTGGATCTGCATAAGATGCTTGCGCCGCCGTTCGATTTCTCGCCCCGGCAGCTTGCCGTCGGCGTCAAACGCGCCCGCGCCATCCTGATCCGAGTAAGCGAACGCTCCCATCCAGTCGAACTTGGCCTCGCGCACAAACTCGCACAATTCTTCAAATTCTTTTTCAGTTTCGCCCGGGAACCCAACGATGAAAGATGTCCTCAAGGTCACGCCGGGAATCACGCGGCGCATCTTTTCAATCGACCGCAGAAAAACGTCCGCGCCACCACCGCGCTTCATGCGCTTCAGAACCGTTGCCGACGCATGTTGCAGCGGCACATCCATGTACGAGCAAATCTTGTCGTGACTGGCAATGGTTTCGAGCAAACGGCCGGTGATCTTATTGGGATACGCATACAGAAAGCGAATCCAGCGCAGGTCTTCGATGGCGGCGAGCTTCTCGATCAACAACGCCAGACCGTCTTTCAGGCCGAAGTCTTCGCCATAGCAAGTCGTGTCCTGGCCGATCAGCGTGACCTCGCGCACTCCCCCCAGCGCCAGCCGCTCCACTTCCGCGACCACCGATTCAAATCGCCGCGAGCGAAACTTTCCCCGCAACTGCGGAATGATGCAGAAGCTGCAAGGATGATCGCAGCCTTCAGCAATCTTCACATACGCCGTGTACTTGGGCGTGGCCAGCACCCGGGGCGTGGCCTCGTCATAAAGATAATTGGGAAGATCGGCAATGGCGCCATCCCATGACTCGCGTGAGAAGCGGCCTTGGGCTGCCCGCGCATCGCCTTCCGCGCGCGAAGTCAAAATCTTGAAGGGCGAATTCGGGTCGACTCGAGGCGCCGGTCGCGGCGCGATTCCGGCCGCGGCCAGAATATTCTCCAGCTCTCCGGTGCCGACCACCGCGTCAACTTCAGGAATGTTCTTTTGAATGTCGCCGCGAAAACGTTCCACCAGGCAGCCCGCGACAATCAGCTTGCGCGCCCGGCCATCGTTCTTGTGCCGCGCCATTTCGAGAATCGCATTCACCGATTCCTGCTGCGCACTCTCGATGAACGAGCAGGTGTTTACCACAATGACGTCGGCATCTTCGGCGCGTGCAATCAACTGTGCCCCCGCCTGCGCCAGCATGCCCATCATGACTTCGCTATCGACCAGGTTTTTGGGGCACCCCAGGCTGACAAAGCCGACTTTAGGCGGGGCAGAGGCCGCTTTTTCAGTGGGTTCGTCTTGGTTGTCGATTTCTACAGTGGGGTTTGGAGGCGGCATGTAATCCAGCTATTTTAGCAGCTTGTGAAGCACATCCGGACTCGAGTAGCAATCGCGTCATGATCTCCGGCTCGCCTCCGCCACTTCCTCATAATCCTCCGGCAACCTGGCCGCAGCCTCCGCCGAGTCGCCAAACCGCGCACGCTCATAATGCTCGGCAAACTGAGCCAGCGATCCACGCACACTGTCATTCTGCAACCCAGCTACGAACTCTGCCGGAGTCTGCGCCGGCGACTTCTGCAAGCCGCGTTTCGCCAGCATCTTCAACACGCGTTCGTACCAGATCGTCGCCGCCGTACTGGGTGATCTCTCCGGCCGCGCCGCCACTCGACGCCTGCGAATCGCCCGCCACAGCCGGGCCGAATACGCGCCCAGAGTCAGAAGCGCAGCCAGTCCGAGCGCTACGCCGCCCCAACGCCACGGCGCATCCGACACTGCTTGCCCGGTTCGGCGTGCAGCCTCCAGCCAGGCCTCGTACTGCATCCGTCCCCACCGCCGCATTCGGCGAATCCATTGTGAGCCGCCCTGCGCCGCACGCTGCCCCAAGATGTATTGATGACTCACGTCGTAGCTGACCACCCACTCTCGCCAGAACGAAGCCATCGCGTCAGCGTACAGCGCCCACCGGCTCCAACCCGTCCTGACTTCAGCCGGTGCCGCCGGCGTGGGATCGAAACTGATCCAGCCATATCCGGGGAAATACCCTTCCACCCACGAATGTGCGTTGCTGGCCCGCACCAGATATTGCGCGGTCACATCATTGAACTCGCCGGTACGGAAGCCGTTTACGACTCGCGAGGGAATCCGCAAGGTACGCAGCATCACCGCCATCGCAGAGGCGAAGTATTCGCAGTGCCCGTGCTTGCGCTCGAACAGAAAATACGCCAGCGGATCGCGCTGCGCCGAGCGCCCAAGTTGCAGTGTGTATCCAAAGTGCGTCCGCAAATAGCGTTCCATGGCCACAGTCTTGTCATAGTTATTGCTTTCCGCAGCCGTGATTTGCTGCGCTAATGGCGCCACTCGCGGATCCAGACGTGGCAGTTGCAGGTAATTCAGCAGTACTTCGGGAGGATAACCCTGGGCAGCGCGACGCAACTCCGCCGGCGTCGGCTGAGCGATGTTGGATTGAGCATCGTATGTGCCCACCGGATGCTCGAGATCGCTGTCGAAAACTGCGTCAGCATCATCCCTGGACACCAGCCGATAATTGCCTGCGAGACTTACCGCTTCCGGGGCCAGAAAAAAAACATTGTTGGCAAGTGGCTCCATCAGCACCCGGTAATGGATGAGGTGACCGCCGCGCGCTTGCGGCGTAGAAGAAAGCAGAAACTGTCCGCCTGGCGACCGCGGAACCATCTGATGTTCGTAAGGATTCGACCAGGTGGTGCCGTCAAACAAGCTCAGCGCCACGCCGCGCCACTTCAGGTCGAAGGCCCCGTGGGCGTCGCCGTCGATTTGAATATGCATTACCAGCACACTGGATTGTTGAATTTCGCCGATACGGCCCAGTTGCACACGATCACTGAATCCGGTGGCAATCTCTCCGGTGGGCGTGTAGGCACTCAAGTACCCACTCGACACCCGTGGCAGCACAAAGAAAATCACTGCTGCCCCTATCGTGATAAGCAACACCAGAGCAGGCGTCACCCTGGCCAACGAAACTCCCATTCGTCTCGAAACCGAAATGTCGCCCGGCGCTGACTGAAAAGCCGCGGTCGAAGAGGCACGTCGCATTTCCATCAGGATGAACGTCACCACTGCCGTCAACATGAATCCGGCAAAGGCCAACAAAAACGTTGAGTCCACCGTCAGCACCGCCGCTGCCAGCACCATCAGGAAGGCAATCACGGCAAGAAAATAGTGGTCGCGATCGCGCCGTGCCGAAAACAGCCTCATCACCAAAACAAAAAGCACCAGATGCACAGCAGAGCTGACGAAGGCACGCGAGATCACGAGGTAATCGGCGAGATAAAAAGCGACATACGCCAAAGTCAGAATCGTGGTCAAATGTTCGGGGATCAGCAGGGTGCGCCGCGTGGCCACACCATACCCGCGAAACAGAATCGCGCCGCCGGCCAAGACAATCGTTGGCAGATCCAGGCCGCCGGTGGACGCCAGGGTGGCAAACCCCGTCAGCACCAGCAAATAGAGCGCGATTTCAAAGTAGCGCTGGATCGCTAACTGCAGCGGTTGCGGGTTGTCGGACGCGACCATGTGGTTTTTCTATTGTTGGCGATTCCCGCGCGGAAGGGAAGAGCACGCAAGTTTATCAAGCGTGTGCGGTGCGCCTGATACACTCGCCGCAGTGCGATTCCCCGTGGCCAACTCCCGACGTCTGATGTTAGTCCTCGCCTGGACTCTGGCCACCACTGCTATGCCGGTCTGCCTTGCCGCGTCAGACATTCGTTCGAAAGCTGTCCGCTGCGGCGAGGTAGAGTACCAATACCTGCTTTTCTCACCACCTTCCAAACAACCGTTGCCAGCCATCCTGCTGCTTCACGGCGCCGGCGATCACCCTCCAAACTTCATCGAGGCGTGGAAGTCATTCGCCAAGCAGAAGCATATCGTCCTGATTGCGCCCGAACTGCCGCGTATTGAGACGTTTGAAAGAGTGGCACCGGCGGTGTTCAAGTGCGTGGTCGAGGACGCCAAATTGCAAGCCGCAATCAATCCTCGCCGGGTTTACGTGTTTGGCCACTCGATGGGCGGGTATCTTGCCTATGACGCCGCCACCTTCGATTCCGAATACTTCGCCGCAGTCGCCGTCCATGCTATGGGGATTGCCGATGAATACGATTCAATCGTAAACCAAGCCAAACGCAAGACGCCGATCGCAATCTACATCGGCGACCAGGACGAGTTGGTCCCGATTACGCGCGTTGAGCGGTCGCGGGATCTCCTACGCAAATCGGGATTTCCAGTTCACTACGTCGAACTCCGAGACCATGATCACAACTACTACGATCTCGCCGGCCAGATCAACGACGATGCCTGGAAGTTCCTGAGTCAGTACCAACTGCCGGGCCCGTGAGTAAACCTTGCATAAGTCGTCCGCACCGGGGAGCTAGAGTCGCGGCTCCCAGATGCTAGAATCAGATCGTCAGGCATCGGTCCCGCGCGACGTCTTCCCGCCAACCCCGCCAGGTCCGGAAGGAAGCAACGGTAACGGGCTCTTGCGTGTGCAGTGGGCCGCCGGTGCCTGGCTTTTCTGGTCCTTGTCTCTGCATCGTGTTGTCGACAGAACTCACGGTCACTGCTCGCCGCATTGGACACGGCTAGCACGTGTGCGGCACAATAGCGGGTCTACATTCCAACTGGAGATGCTTGCGAGTGAGTCAACTTGTGCGCGCCAAGATCAGCGCTTTGGGAACTTATGTCCCGCCCCGCGTGCTTACCAACGCTGACCTGGAGAAGATGGTCGACACCACCGACCAATGGATTCTGGATCGTACCGGCATTCGCGAGCGCCACCTGGCGGAAAAAGGCGTCGCCAGCAGCGATCTGGGATTGGAGGCAGCCAAGGAAGTTCTGGCTCAGGCTGGCCTTGATCCCTCCGATCTGGACGCCATTATTGTCGCCACCGTCACCCCCGACATGCAGTTTCCGTGCACCGCCTGCCTGGTCCAGGACAAGCTCGGCGCCAAAGGTGTGTGGGGATTTGATATGAATGCGGCATGCTCCTCGTTCCTGTATGCGCTGCAAGTGGGATCAAGATTTGTAGTCTCAGGGGACCACAAGAAAGTTCTGGTCATTGGCGTGGATATTATGTCCTCGATCATCGACTACACCGATCGTGCGACCTGCGTCATTTTTGGCGACGGTGCGGGCGCTGTGTTGTTGGAACCAGCGACGGACGATGCTTTCGGCCTGATCGACTTCCTGCACGAAGTCGACGGTTCCGGCGGTTGCTCCTTGTTCATGCCCGCCGGAGGCAGCTTGAACCCCGCTACCCACGAGACCGTCGCGCATCGCATGCATTACGTGCACCAGGACGGCCAGGCAGTCTTCAAGTTCGCGGTCCGCAAGATGGCGGAAGTCTGCGAGCGACTCTTGCAACGAAATGGTCTGACCGGCAAGGATGTCGACGTGTTCATTCCCCACCAGGCCAACCGCCGGATTATTACTGCGACCGCTGATCGTCTGGGGATGGCGGCAGATCGAGTCATCATCAACATCGACCGCTTCGGCAACACCACCTCGGCAACCCTGCCGCTCGCCATGCAAACGGCGCGTGAGGAAGGCAAACTGAAGAAGGGAGATATGGTTCTTCTGGCCGCAGTCGGCGCAGGATTCACGGTGGGAGCGTCACTGCTGCGCTGGGCTTTCTAGAACTAGAAACTAGAAACTAGAAACTAGAAACTAGAAACTGTTACTTGGCCTTCTCCGGCTCGAACGCCTTCTGCAAATACTTCCGGGCTTCGTCCAAGGCGCCCTGAGTGTTGTCGTTGGTCTGCAAGGCCTGACGGTATTCGCCGACGGCACGTTCCCGCTGTCCGGTGATGTCAAAAATCTTTCCCAGCTGAATGTGGCTCCAGACTTCGGTCCAGCGCGGCTCGCCGTCACCGTTGAGCGAATCGCGGTAAGCGTTGGCCGATGCCTGGTAGTTTTTCTGCTGGAAGAACACCTCCGCGATCCGGTAATGCGCCAGCGAACTATTCTTGCTGACCCCCAGCGCCTTGTTGTATTCGGAGAGCGCGCCCGCCAGGTCGCCTTGTTGCACGAACGCCTGCCCGCGTTGAATCGACGCGCGCAGCTTCACGTCGCTGGAGTTCTTCAGCACGTTGTTCCCGGGATCAATGGAAATCCGCCGCGGTTTGCCGAAGGTCTCGATGGTGAATGGCGAATCCGTTCCCACCACTTCAATCCGCTTGTTTTCGGTTTTTCCGTCGGTGTCAATCTTCAAGTCCACTGGCATACGAAATAGATCGAGGTCCTGGGTAATCTGGCCCACCACGCGGAAGCCCTTGTTGTTTCCCAGCCGGTAAACCGTGTACTTGGTTTTGAACTCGGGGGCTCCAGTGGAGTCGAGCCATTGGGAAAAGAACCAAGTCAGCTTGTCGCCATAGTACTGCTCGGCGATCGCCCGGAAGTCGTCCAGTGAGGCGGATTTCCCGGCATATTTCGTGGCAAAGGTGCGCATGGTGAGGTCGTACTTCTGATCGCCTTCCACCCAGCGCAGCATGTGCAAAATCATCGCCCCCTTGTCCGTCACTAACGATTGAAATTCGGGCGAGAACATGTCCAGCTTGCCAACCGTCGCCAGCGGCACCGTGTCGTAAGCCAGCGCGCCCACTGACATGTCCTTGACCGCTTCTTCCAGGCCCGCAACTCCGGCCGCGTTTTCGATATAACGCGCCTCCGAGTAACGCGCAAACCCGTCCGACAACCACCAGTCGTCTAGGGACGCCGGACTGACCGATACCCCCCACCACTGGTGGGCAATGGTGTTAGCCAGCAATCGATAGTTGATCTTCTCGGTGACGGCACGGCTGGCGATGGCGGCGATTTCTGGGGCCCAGGCAGCAGGCAAGGTATCGTCGGGAATTTCCACTACCCTGAGTCGACTCGAAGGCGCCACGCCATATAGGGTCACGAAATAGGTAAATTCTTTGACGGCGGTGGTGGCGTACTGCGGTCCCAGGTTCTGATGGAGCGGCTTAAAGAAAACGTGCAGGTCCACCCCGGCCTCGTCGCTCTTAAACTCCTGAAACGTCCCCGCGATGATGGTTCCCGGAAAGCTGGGTTTATCCCAGGTGAAGCTGTAAGTTTTCGTCGGCAATCCGGCGACCGCGCCCTTCTTCGGCGGAAGAGGAGTTCCCTCACTCTCCTTCCCGCTGCCAATCACCACCATGTGGGCGGGGACCGTAATGTTCATCGTGGCTGTGAATCGATTGATCCCATAACCGTTGACCGGGAACCAGCGTCCGGCATAGAGCAGATAACTGGTGTCATCGTTGATCGATGCCACTTTGAGCCCCTGCACCGGGCTCTCGTCGGCGGAGTCGAGCGTGCCGTCGTATTCAAACGTCAAGCTGGTGGACTCATCTTTGGCCAGTTCCTTGGATAGCTGAACGCGCACGCTGGAATCCTGGACGCCGCGCTCGGCAGAAACCGGCTGCCCGGCATCGTCAGTCACTTTTGTGACCCGCAGAGCATTGTGCAATTCGAAAGTGGCGATGTTGAGTGTCTCGAGCGCGGTGAACTTCACTTTCGCACGGGCTGCAATCTTGTGGGTATGTGGAGTCAGTTCAGCGTCGATTTGATAGTCGTCCACCCGCAGACGCGTCTTTTCCGCCGCCCAAGAGGGTAAGTACGCAAAGAGGAGGAAGGCGAAGCCGAGGGTTAAGGCGTGTCGCTGACGCCGACCTGGACAGGGCATTTTGGGAAGAATCTCCAGAACCTCTAAGTATGATGAGAATTGTGACCTAAAAGATGCTGTCGCCACAAGGCCGTGTCAATTCACGGCCGGAGCGGAGGGCGTTTTTGCCGGTTCGCCCATTGTAGTTCGGGCCAAAATCGCCGTGACTGCCTCCGCCGCCTGCTCCGCGGCTGGCAGCCTGTCCGGCGCGCCTCGCAGTGCGACTTTCACCGCAGCCAGGCCCGCGATCATGCTTTCACGTGCCTGCCCGTCTGACAGTATTTTGACAAGCTCTCCCACGACTTTTTTCGCGGTGAAATTCTCTTGTACCAGTTCCGGCACCACTTCTTTTCCCGCGATCAGGTTCACCATGGCAAAGTGTGGGACTTTCACCCGCGAACGTCCCAGAAGATACGTAAGCGGGCTGACGCGATAGACCATCACGAACGGCGTCCCCATCAACGCCGCTTCCACCGTCGCCGTACCGCTGGCAATGATTCCGGCGCGCGAGTGAACCAGCGCGGGCAGCGCTTCCGGCACCGGCCGCACCGGGACGCTCGGACTGATCAAACCTTCCAACCACGTCTGATCCAGCGTCGGTGCCACTGGTAGCAGGAATTCGTATCCCGGCCCGAGCTTTGTCGCCGATTCCAGAATTGTCGGCAGATTCATACGCACTTCTTTTACCCGGCTTCCCGGCATCAGCGTAATCCACGTCTTGGCCACCTCCAGCCGATGCTGCGCCGCATAGTCGCTGCGCGACCCCTGAGGCTTCGCCAGGCCAGCAAGCGGATGCCCCACAAAAGTCGCATCCACGCCGCGATCTTGGTAGAACTTCTCTTCGAAGGGAAATATCACCAGGGCCTTGTCCACGTATTTGCGTAGCAAGCGCACGCGTCCCTGCCGCCACGCCCAGAATTGCGGACACACGTAATACACCACCGGGACGCCGCGTCGGTGCATCTGCCGCGCCACTCGCCAGTTGAACGCCGGCGAATCAATCACGATGGCAAGATCGGGCCGGTGGGCATCAGCCGCGGCGATCAGTTTGTGAAAAAGTCCGTAAATCCTGGGCAGATGACTGAGAATTTCGGTGATGCCGACCACCGCCAGGTCTTTCGCATCAACCACCGTCTCGCAGCCCGCGGCTCGCATGCGGTCTCCGCCCGCGCCAAAGAAATGGAGTCCCTCTGCTCGCGTGGGGACGGCCGCCCCCGGCCGTCCGAAGGAGCAAAGCTCCGTGAGGTTGTCCCCTGCCGCTCTGCGTCGCAGCGCCTCGATCAGCTGCGCCCCATACATTTCGCCCGAAGCTTCGCCCGCAGAGATCAAAATGCGCACGAGGGACATTGTAAGGGTAAGCCACCCAACACGCCGAAGCGCGTCGGGTGGCAGTCCAGGGTTAGTACGGGTTATTTTCGGCTGGACACGAAAATGGCTGCCATGGTCTAGACGTTCGCTAAGATCCGCTTTTCAACCTGCTTCGCGAAACCGCGATAATTTTGCTTGACAATAAGACATGACTTATATAAGGTACCGATTATGAATGATCTGAATGCCACCTTCTCTGCCGTGGCCGACCCGACGCGCCGGGCGATTCTTGCTCGTCTCGCGACGGGAGAAGCCACGGTCATGGAACTGGCGGAGCCATTCGAGATGACGCAACCAGCCATCTCGCAACACCTGAAGGTGCTCGAAGATGCCGGACTCATTGTTCGCCGAGTCGATGGCACAAGGCGCCCGCGTCGTCTCTCAAAGGCCGGTATTGAAGCGATGGACCAATGGCTGGCGATGCTGCGAAGAGCCCTTGAGAAAAACTACGACCGCCTGGACGGAGTTCTGGCCGGGATGGAAAAACACAAAAAAGGAGAAGAGCGATGAGCAAGATGACGCTGAAGGCCGAAGGAGATACCCACATCATTGTGACCAGGCGCTTCGCTGCGCCGCCTGAGGCTGTGTACCGCGCCCACACCGATCCGAAATTAATCCAGAAATGGTTGCTGGGTCCGGAAGGATGGACCATGCCCGTATGCATCAATGAGGCGAAGCCGGGCGGCAAGTTCCGTTACGAATGGGCACATGACAAACGCGGCAAATTCCATATTACCGGCGAGTTTCTAGAACTGAAGCCTTATAGCCGGATCGTACATGTAGAGCGAATGCATCTGCCGGATCCTACCCCGGACAACCATGTTGAAACGAGATTTGACCAGGACGGCACGGGAACGTTGATGACCATGCGAATGACCCTGCCCGACGCTCAAACGCGGGCGGCTATGCTTGCCACTGGCATGGAGCAAGGCATGGAGGCAAGCTACGTTCGGCTGGAAGGTATGATCTAGTTTTTTTCGCAAGCACTTGTAAGGAGAACACCGATACGGTTGCTGGAGAGCTACTGAGCAGAAATGACGAGTAAAGGGGGCAACAAATCGATGAAGAACTTCCACGATGTGGACGAATACCTGTCGGCGTTGCCGAAGACGGCTAGAACAGCTTTAGAAAGGCTGCGGAGAACCATCCTGCAAGCAGCCCCACAGGCAGAGGAGGTCCTCCACTACAAAATGCCCGCGTTCAGACACAACGGAATGCTGGTGTGGTATGCCGCTTTCAATAAGCACATCGGCTTTTTCCCCAGAGCTTCCGCAATCGCAGCCTTTAAGGACAAATTGGCAGGTTATAAAACCTCAAAGGGCGCGATTCAGTTACCGATTGACAAAAGCATTCCGGCAGGTCTGATCAAGAAGATCGTTAAGTTCAGGGTGAAAGAAAATGAAGAGCAGAGAAGGGAGAGAGACAAGAAGAGGTAGAGACCGGCATCGACGAACAAGACTCGCCGGGAAACCGGCCCAGAGGTCAACTTCTATCCCGCCCTGCTTAAGCTAGCTTCAGCCCCTGAGGTGAGTTTCAGCCGCTGGCTGTCGCACTCCGCACCCCTGGGCTGGCGGCCAGCAACTGCGTCATGGCCTTCTCGTCGGCGGGGCGGGAGAAGAAATATCCCTGCGCCTGTTCGCAATTCAACTGCTGCAACTGCTTTACGTGGGCTTCGGTTTCCGCCCCTTCGGCCACCACTTTCAAGCCGAGGTTATGGGCCAGCGTTATGATCACCCGCACGATCTCCCGGTTTTCTGGGTCGCTGTCCATGTTCATGATAAAGACGCGGTCGATCTTCAGCGTGTCCACCGGAATCCGGCGCAGGCGGCTGAGGGAAGAATATCCAGTGCCAAAATCATCGATGCTCAAGTGCACGCCCAAGCCTTTCAGTTGGGAAAGCACTTTGCTGGATTTCTCCGCATCGCCCATGGCGATGGTTTCTACAATTTCCAGTCGCAGACAATTGGGATCAATGCCGGTTTGCTCGATGGTCTTTGCGATCTCGCTGGCCAGGTCGGGTTGGGCAAACTCTTTGGCGGTGATGTTCATGCTCATCGTTAGAGGCGGGTTTGCCGGGAACTGGCTCTGCCATGCCATCACTTGTCGGCAGGCTTCGAGCCGCAATTGGCGGTTCATGGGAATGATCAAACCTGTTTCCTCGGCCACCGGAATGAAGTCCATGGGTGGAACCACGCCGTCCGGACGTTGCCACCGGCTGAGCGCTTCGAATCCAGTAATCTTGCCGGTCTGCAAGGAGACGATCGGCTGGTAATACACTCGAAACTCCCCCTGATCGAGCGCCTTCCTCAGGTCTGTCTCCAAGCGCAACCGTTTCACCGCGTTGGCGTGCATGGCGGTGTCAAAAACCTCGCATCGCGCCTTTCCGCTCCGTTTGGCGCGGTACATGGCGATGTCCGCGTCGCGGATCAAGTCTTCTGCCTGAGTGTGGGGGCTGGTGCTGGACGCGATTCCGATACTCGCCGAGATCACGACTTCCTGTCCGTTCACCACAAAAGGCGCTGCCAGTTCAGCCTGTACGCGTTCGGAAACCCTCACCGCCTCAATCGGATCACGAATGTCGTCGAGGAGAATGGTGAACTCATCGCCGCCCAGTCTGGCCAGCGTCCCGTTGTTGACTGATTTCTCCACGACCCCATTGACCCGCGGCCGCGAAACCGTATCCGCCCGCCGCACCGACTCGGTCAACCGCATGCCAATCTGGACCAGCAGTTCATCGCCGGCCGTATGCCCCAGGCTGTCATTGATGACCTTGAATTCATCGACGTCGATCAGCAGCACGGCGAACTTATAATTCGAATGTTTCTTGGAGAGTGTGAGCGCGTGTTGCAACCGATCTAGAAAAAGCGCGCGATTGGGCAGGTTGGTCAATCCATCGTGGAAAGCATTGTGTACCAGCAATTCTTCCGCGCGTTTGCGCTCGGTAATGTCGCGGTTCACAATCACCAGCTTTTCCGTTTGTCCCTTGGCGTTGCGGATGGCGCTGGCGGTCGATTCCAGCGTGCGCCAGGATCCATCTTTGTGCAGGATGCGGTATTCCACCCGCTCGCCCCGTCCGCTGGTGCGTGCTTTCTCCGCCGCCTGCAAGACTTTGGGGCGGTCATCGGTATGGATCTGTTCAATCGACGAAGTATTTTTCAGGTCTTCGGATGAATACCCCAGCACCTTTTCGTACGCTGGACTGTTGTAGAGCCGGCGGCCTTCGCTGTCCACCAACGCAATCATGTCCGCAGCGTTCTCGCTGATGAGTTGAAAAAGCTGATCACGCTCCGCCAGTTGCCGTCGGATTCGCTGCAGTTGAAAATGCTGATAAACAGTGTACAGGTCGAACAGCAGCACCAACCCGGCCAGCCCGCGCACCCACTCGCGCAGGTCGAACCAATAGCCGGCGTCCGACTCAAAGTGAAACCAGGGAAAAGTGAAGGAGACAATGCCCAGGGTCAGCGCCAGGGTGACTGCGACCGCGAATCCCCAAAGCCACCACTCCCGGCCTTCGATCTGGCGCATCTGCACCGGGATCGCTTCCGGACTGTTCTGGTTTACTTCCTGAAATGCCTGCTGATCTCGCTCACCCACATGCGGATTCTAGCTGGCAGAAGGCAGCCTTCAGAGTTACGGAAGTCGGCCCGCTAGTACCGTTCCGCTAGTGCCTGCACTGTTGGGAGAAACGGCAGGGCGCGGAAGGCCACTAATCGTCCGCCCCCGCGGTCACCGGCGGTTCCGCCGCAATCTCCTGGTCCTTATACTGAAGCTGATACAGCTTGTAGTAAATCCCGCGCTGGCCCAGCAACTCCTGATGACTTCCCATCTCCCTCACCCGCCCCTTGTGCATCACAATGATCTTGTCCGCGCGCTGGATAGTCGAAAGCCGGTGCGCAATGATCACCGAGGTTCTTCCTTCGACCATACGGCTCAGCGCATCACGCACCCGGAACTCGGTTTCCGTATCCACGCTGGAAGTCGCTTCATCGAGAATCAGGATCTTCGGATTATGTGCCAGCGCCCGGGCAAACGAAATCAGTTGCTTTTGTCCGGTGGAAAGCGTGCTGCCGCGTTCCCGCACTTCCTCTTTGAATCCGCCGGGCAAGGTGCGAATGAAATCGGCGAGGTTCACATCTTCCGCAGCTTTTTCCACGTCCTCATCTTGAATCCACTCCGTGCCTAATCGAATATTCCCGGCAACCGTTCCGGTGAACAGGAACGGGTCCTGCAGTACGACGCCAAAGCGCCGCCGAAGATCGCCCAGGTCCATGTCTTTGACGTCCACGCCATCGATCTTGACCGCACCCATTTGCACGTCATAGAAGCGCATCAGGAGCGAGATGATCGTCGTTTTCCCCGCACCGGTGTGGCCGACGATGGCAACCGTCTCTCCCGGCTCAATCACAAAGCTGACATCCCGCAACACCCAGTCTGGCTCGGCTTGTGTGGGAACAGCCGCCCCCGGCTGTCCAGCCGAGCGAAGCTCGGCAGCCGCCAGCATCTTGCGATACGCGAACCAGACATGGTCGAACTCGATTCGTCCCGGCCCATCCGGCGTCTTGGTCACTGGCGGCGACGTGACCTCAACCGGCGCGTCGAGCAGTTTGAAGATGCGCTCACTGGAGGCCATGGCTGACTGCAAGATGTTGTATTTCTCGCTGAAATCCTGAATCGGCCTGAAAAACCGCTGCGCATACTGGATGAAGGCGACCAGCACACCAAGCGTGGTCAGCGTGGGCAGCCAGTGAAATAGCACTCGCCCCTGCGAGAACCCCACCGCGGCCGTGAGTGTGACCACGCCGTGAATGACGTGGTTCCCGCCAAACCAGATGACGCTGGCGATGGCCGCCGAAGACAGAATTTCCACCACCGGGTAGTAGACCGCGTGCGCCATGATCGCGTCTTTGAACGCGTCCATATGCAAAGCATTGACCTCAGAAAACTGGTCAAACGCCCGCTCCTCGCGACTGAAAAGCTGCAACACCACGATGCCGCTCACATGTTCCTGCAGATAGGAATTGATGCGCGCAATGGCGACGCGAATACGCCGGTAAGAATCCCGTACTTTATCGCGAAAAATCGTGGTGGCATAGGCAATCATGGGAAGTACGGCAAAGGTAATCAGGGCCAATTTCCAGTTCATGCACAGCATGATCGCCACAATGCCGGCCAGCACAAAAACGTCTTCAAAGAGCGACACCACGCCAGCGGTGAACATCTCGTTCAACGCATCCACATCGGTCGTGACCCGTGTCACCAGGCGGCCGACGGGGTTCTTGTCGTAAAAGCCGATATGCATGTGCTGCAGATGGCGGAAGATCTGGCTGCGCAGGTCGAACATCACCATCTGCCCGGTCCACTGCATGAAGTAGGTTTGCAGGTACTCAAGCAGGAAGCTGACAGTAATCAGCCCAACATAGATGGCGGCGATTTCGGCGACGCCCACCAATGGTTCTTTACTGAGGAAAGAATCGAGAAACCCAGATTTTTTGGTGGGAGCCAGATAACGGTCGATCTCTACAGCAACCAGGTATGGACCGAGGACGTCAGCTCCGGCCTTGATCAGAATGGCAATCAGGGAAATCCCCACTTGCCACTTGTAGGGCCGCAAATACACCAGCAGCCGCTTCATCAGCCGGCTGTCGTACGCTTTACCTAATACCTCTTCTTCTTGGGGCATGCGCTCTACTAAAAGATACCTTATGTAGATGGGGAAGGGCGCGGGCGGGATGGAAAAGCTTTTCTACTCAATGGCACAACGGTTGGGCAAAGCGCCCGGCAGCAGGCTCGCACCGCTGGGCTGGATTTCTGCCTTAATCCACTTCTGGATAGGCCGAATGTACCTGAGGTTCGAGTCGTGAAGAAGAATACCGTTCCCTCCAGGGTCGAAGAAATGTACGGGATCCATAAACTCCAATCGTTGAACATGATTTCCTCGAAAAATCGCCACACGCACAATTTCCGTGGTCCAAACCACAGAGCTCTCTGCCAAATTGCCTTTCTCCAGACTCATTAGTTTCGGATCATCAAGAAGTGGTCGCAGGTCCTGCAATCGCTTGGTTTCGAAAAGTCCCTGATAAACCTGGGTCTTCGCACTGCCGGTAATCGCGACTTTGGGGTCGAACAAGTCGCGAATGCGGCGGATTTCCTGTGTGGATTTCTCCAGGTGATAGCGCGCACCCGGATAGATCACAACGCAGGTGCGCTCCGCCTGCTGATTTTCGAAACGAATCGATTCGAAACGTACCAGAAAAGGTTCCTGGGCTGGGCGCTGAGGTGCGGCAGCTCCAGATGCGGACACGGCCATAGCCGCATTGGATGGCGTAGGGTGCGCATCATTTCCCTCTGGTTGTGAACGGACTTTCAGTTCGATTTTTCCCGGAGGCTTGCAATTCGTCTTTCCGCGATCCTCCGGTAATTCCCTGTGGGGAGCGTGTTGCAATGAATCAATCCACGATACCAGCGGAGTCAACAGAGGCTCAAATGGTTTTTGACTTTCTGCATCCGGAAACATCAGGTCTTGCCAGTGGTCGCCGCGGAAAACGTTCAGTTGTAAGAGATCCATCGTTGAGGGCACCACGCCTTCGGTAATGTTCTCCTTTGTCAATTGCCTCAGGCGGCCGTCATTAAGCCAATGATTGACGTTGGACAGTTCTATCGTCGATAGGGAGCCTTCAAAAACGGAGGTTGCATCGCCGTAAGTACGCTCCAGATGATAATCGCCGTCCTGCTGCAGCAGCACGCACGCGTTCAACGAGTCAGTTTGATGCTGCAACCGTAAGAGGTAAGGATTGCTGGAGGGGTTAATACCAGCGGAGGTTTGAGCCGCCAATGCGAGCAAGAAAATGAGGCTGGAAAGCAGTCCTGGAAATGCACGCACGACAAGATTAGATCATAGTCTCGTTTGGTTATGCGACTTTCCTCAGCACCAGCGCCGAGTTCTTCGAGCCAAACCCCACGCAGTTGCAAATTGCGTGTTCGATCTGTGCTGCACGGCCCACATCCGGAACGTAGTCCAGATCACACTCCGGATCGCGTACGTCCAGATTGATGGTCGGCGGGACTTTGCCGTGCTCCATCGCAATCAGTGTCGCCGCCACGCTGGCTGATCCGCAGGCGCCCTGCGCATGCCCAATCTGCGACTTTAGCCCAGACATCGGAATCCGCTCGGCGTGTTTACCCAGCGCCAGCTTCAGCGCCCGCGTCTCCACCCGATCATTCATTTCAGTAGAGGTCCCGTGCAAGTTCACATACTGGACGTCCTGCGGTGCAATGCCAGCTTCATCCAGCGCCAAGGTCAGCGCCCGCGCCGGCTCTTCCGGCGACTCGCTCATACGCACCCGATGAAACGCTTCGCATGTCGATCCATAACCAATGATCTCGGCATACACGTGCGCGCCGCGCGTCCGCGCGTGCTCGTATTCTTCCAGGATGAACATCCACGATCCTTCCGCGATCACAAAACCATCCCGGTCCGCTGAAAACGGCCGTGACGCGCGCTCCGGCTCGTTGTTCCACGACTGCGTCAGCGCCCGCAGCATCGAATAGCCTTTGATAATTCCCGGCGTAATCGCCGAATCGACGCCGCCCACCAGAAACAGCGGCTGCACTCCAGCTTGAATATGCTGGTAAGCGTAGCCAATCGCGTCGGTGGAAGAAGTGCAGCCCGCGGTCACTACGTGGCTATAGCCGCGGAAGCCGAAGCGCATGCTCACTTCGCTGGGAATCGTGCCCATGGTGCCGCTAGGAATACAGAACAGGCTGACTTGCTTGATGTGCCCGCTGTGCCACAGCCGGTATTGTTCTTCGGAAAATTCCTGGGCGCCGCCGCCAGTGCCCAAGATAACGCCAATCTCGCGTTTCTCCTCCATCGTCATCGCAGCCGGATCGAGCCCCGCATCCTGAATCGCTTCCGCCGAGGCCGCCACTGCCAACGGGACCACGCGGGAAACATGCTTGCGCTCACGCGCATCCACCCAAGCCAGTTCGTCGAACTCAGGAATCTCCCCAGCCACGTGGACCGGCAACTCCGAGGGATCAAACCGCGAAATCCGCTTCACTCCCGACTTTCCCGCCAGAATGGCGCGGCAGAATGCCTCCTTGCCAATCCCGTTGGGACTGACCACGCCGATTCCGGTAATCACCACACGTGGAAGCATGTTCCTAGTTATTCCTTTGCGTCTTTTGCGAATCCTCTGCGACCTTTGCGGTTAAGAGCTTTGCGCGTGGCATAATCATCCCCATGCCGCTCGGCCTCTACATTTCCGTCCCGTTCTGCCGTACCAAGTGTACCTATTGCAACTTCGCTTCGGATGTTTTTTCCAAGGCCGTCTTTCAACGCTACGTTGATGGCGTCTGCAGCGACCTTGCCCAGGCTTCGACGACCGCCGCACAAATGGGCGGCATGATGGAGCGAGCCGTCGACTCCGTTTACATCGGGGGAGGAACTCCCACCATCCTTGATATAAGCCAGCTTGAACGCCTTTTTGTCACGATTTGGCAAAATTTCGACCTCCAACCCCAGGCTGAAATCACGGTCGAATGTGCTCCCGGCACGCTGACCCCGCCCGTGATCGAACTGTTCCGCCGCCATCACGTGAACCGCGTGAGCCTGGGCGTGCAATCTTTCATGGATCAGGAAGCTTCTTCGGTCGGCCGCTTGCACAATCGCTCGACAGTTCTCGACGATATTGCAAGATTGCGCGACGCCGGCATCACCAATCTGAACCTTGACCTCATTGCCGGCCTGCCTCACCAGACATTTCAAAGCTGGGATTGTTCCCTCGAACAACTGATCGCCGCGCAGGCGCCGCACGTCAGCGTCTACATGCTTGAGGTGGACGAAGACTCCCGTCTGGGCAGGGAACTGATCGCGGGAGGCACAAAATATCACGCCCATTTTGTGCCTGATGAAGACCTGACGGCGAACCTGTATGAAACCGCGTGCGACCGCCTTCAAGATGCCGGAATACATCAATATGAAATTTCCAATTTTGCCCGCCCCGGCAGCGAGTCCCGCCACAACCTCAAATATTGGACTCGCCAGCCCTATCTCGGCTTCGGCGTCGACGCCCACTCTATGCTAACGAGCCGAGATGCCGCCGTACGCTTCTCCACCCCCGACTCGCTGGAAAAATACGTCGCCGGAGCAACCCTTCAGCCCAACTTCATCGACCGCCACGCCGCCCTCGAAGAAACCTTCTTTCTCGGCCTGCGCCTGAACAGCGGAGTAGACCTCGATCAAGTCGCCAATGACTTCGGTTCTCACGAAGTCTCGAATCTCGGCTCCGCCATTGATGAACTCGTCCAAGCCGGCTTACTGGAGCAGCAGGGAAGGGTGATCCGCCTGAC
This sequence comes from Terriglobales bacterium, assembly GCA_049591935.1. GTDB lineage: Bacteria > Acidobacteriota > Terriglobia > Terriglobales > Acidobacteriaceae > JABCZH01. Next base: position 38,351 of record JBAWFN010000162.1, read on the forward strand.
CCCCCGCGGCCGCCTGCTCTCAAACGAAGTCTTCGAACGCTTCCTCGCTGTGTCGATGTAGCGCCGGCGTGCGCGCCGGATGTCGCGGGGGGCGCTGTGGATGGCGCGCAAACTTTTGGGCGCTGGACAGCGGAAATCCGCCGGAGCTATTTTCTTCACGACCAATCGGTCGGTTGGCTGCTTCGCTGAAAGCACACAAATCGTCAGTAAACATACGGCTCTCCACATCACGCTTGACTTGCGCCTCCAGTAACTTTTCCGCTTGCTTTCATCGTGTTTAAATCAATTAGTTGTCCTTCCTTCCGGTTTGCCGAGGGGGAACAGGACGAGGCAACCGCCGCAGAAGAGGATTCTTGGATTTCCAACTGAACGACGAGCAGCTTCACCTCAAGAAAAGCGTCCGCGAATTTGCCGAACGCGAAATCCTTCCCCACGTCATGGAGTGGGACGAAGCCGGCGAATTCCCCTTAGCCACCATCAAAGAACTGGGCAAGCTCGGCCTGCTGGGGACGATTTTCCCCACCGAGTACGGTGGCCCCGGCATGGGCTACATCGAGTACGTCACCACGATAGAGGAACTGTCGCGCGTGGATGGTTCCGTCGGCATCATTGTGGCCGCGCACACTTCGCTTTGCTCGAACCACATTTTTCTCGCCGGCACCGAAGAGCAAAAGAAAAAATATGTCAGCAAGCTGGCCACCGGTGAATATCTCGGAGCGTGGGGACTGACCGAACCATCCGCCGGTTCTGATGCCGGCAGTGCCCGCATGACCGCGGTCCGCAAAGGCAACAACTGGGTGCTCAATGGCACCAAGACTTTCATCACCAACGGCCGCTATGCCGACGTTCTGGTCGTGATTGCCGTGACCGATCGCGCCGCGCACACTCATGGCCTTTCCGCGTTCATCGTGGAAAAAGACGCTAAGGGTTTCCGCACCGGCAAGAAGGAAAACAAGCTGGGACTGCGCGCCAGTGACACTTCTGAACTCATCTTCGAAGACTGCGTCATTCCCGCGGGAAATCTCTTGGGCAAAGAAGGCGACGGTTTTATCGACGCCATGCGCGTCCTTGACGGCGGCCGCATCTCGATTGCTGCCCTGGCTCTCGGCATGGCTGAGGGTGCTTATGAATGTGCGCTCAAATATTCCAAACAGCGCAAGCAATTCGGCAAAGCCATCAGCGAATTTCAGGGCATCCAATGGAAGCTGGCCGATATGGCAACCGAAATCGAAGCCGCCAAACTGCTCACCTTCCGTGCCGCTGCCATGAAAGATGCGGGCATGAAGAGCACGCAGGAATCTTCAATGGCGAAGCTGTTCACGAGTGAAGTTGCCGTCCGCTGCGCCAATGAGAGCGTACAGATTCACGGCGGCTACGGCTTCATCAAAGACTACCCAGCGGAAAAGTTCTATCGCGACGTGAAACTCTGCACCATCGGCGAAGGCACCAGCGAAGTGCAGCGATTAGTGATTGCGAGACAGTTGCTAAAGGATTAACAGGTAGCGTGAAGACAGCCGCTCTCGGCTGTCCGGCCAAGCGAAGCTCGGCAGATGCCTACTTCGCCGCGCATCCCATCGCCATCCGCACTCTGTCGGCGATCTCGCACACTCGAGTATTGCTGAGCGTGCGCAGCGGATACCTCGGCTCGACCAGAGATTCCTTTCTCACCACGGTAACGTCTTCACCTTTGATGCAGGAGAGATTCAGACCAGTTTCGCCCGGAGACAGACGAACGTGGGTAGAAACCTCATGTTCGATAGAACCCGTCAGCGGCGCAACCATGATCGTATTCGCCCTTGGGTGTCTGTTCCTCGTATCCATGGAAACGATGACTACCGGGCGTTCGGGCTTATCAGGAGGGTCTGTGGGGAGCTTGACGTACCAGATTTCACCACGCAGAGGTGTCCGCTTCATAAATTAATCTTCCGTCGGGAATTGGGTCTCGGCAAACTCGCCCCAGGCGTGATCCTCCGCCATCTGTGCGTCAGTGAGAGTGTCATAGTAGTGGCTGACCGAGGCCGAGATCCTCTCCAGTTCTTTTGCTTGCTGCAGTTGGCGGACAACATCTTCCAGCACCGCGGACATCGAGTCCTTCTTCCTCTCCTTGCGGAGATTTTCGAGGTACTTCACCGTCTCACGGGACAGCGAAAAGGTCTTCCGAGCCTTACGACTAATCGAGGTTCTAGGCATTGTTCTTCTCCGACAACTCGATAGTACCACGGTCAAAGGTATGAAACAAAGTATGACAATCGTATGATAGGGTTATGTTTCCATGGTGCATGGGCTAAACTCGACGATCTGCCTTCACCCGCGTCGATCCGCGGCGAAACGGGGTGGTCATGCTTTACACTGACTCCTTGACCCCCAACCTCCAACCCTGGCTCGACCGCCTTCGCTCCGGCGATCCGCTCACCCTCACCCGCGCCATCACCACCGTCGAGAACCGATCCCCCGGCTGGGCCGATCTGCTCAAAGCTGCGTTCCCGCAAACCGGCCACGCCCGCATCCTCGGACTCACCGGCGCTCCCGGCGCAGGCAAGAGCACGCTGGTCGATCAATTGGCTAAGCATTATCGCAAACAGAACCAGACCGTAGGCATCATCGCCGTCGATCCCACCAGCCCTTACACTGGTGGTGCAATTCTCGGCGACCGCATCCGCATGCAGGACCACTTTTCCGACCCCGGCATCTACATTCGCAGCATGGCTACGCGCGGCTCCTTGGGTGGCCTGGCGCGCGCCACTTCCGACGTTGCCACCATACTCGACGCCTCCGGCCGCGACCTGGTTATGATCGAGACCGTTGGCGTCGGCCAGGATGAAGTCGACATTGTGCGCGTTGCCGATGTCACCATCGTCATCCTCGTCCCCGGCATGGGCGACGACGTGCAAAGCATCAAAGCCGGCATCATGGAAATTGCCGACATTTTTGTGATCAACAAGAGTGACCGTGAAGGCGCCGACCGTGTAGAACGCGAGATCCGCGGCCTGCAATCGCTGGCCATGCGCAGCGACCGCTGGACTCCGCCCATCGTGAAGACCGTGGCTACTGAAGGTACCGGAATCCCAGAATTGGTCACCGCGATAGCTGACTATCACGCTTACTTGGAAAAGGAAAACCTGACGTTGCCGCACCGGGTACAACATTGGCAGGAGCGCCTGGTCGAGATGCTCCGCGACGCGCTGCTCGAAAAAGCCCGCAGCCAATTTGTAGATGGCAGTGTCGCCCGTTACGCCGCTGAAGTCGCCGAGCACAAACGCGACCCCTACACGCTAGTCGAGGAAATTGTCGGCAAGATGGAAAAGAGTGAGTGACCATGTTCACCATCGACCATCTCGGCATCGCCGTAAAATCGCTGGCCTCCGCCAAGGCGATCTACCAGAAACTCGGGATGGCCGTTTCTGCCGAGGAACTCGTAGAAGCCGAGCAGGTGCGCGTCGTCATGGTGCCCGTGGGCGAAGCTCGTCTGGAATTGCTGGAGCCCACTTCAGAGAATTCGGTGATCGCAAAATTCATCGCCAAGCGCGGCGAAGGCTTGCACCATGTGTCCCTCCGCGTTCCCGACTTGACCGCAGCCGTCGCTCGTCTGAAAAAAGACGGCGTCCGCTTGGTCTCGGAAGACATCAAGATCGGCGCCGGGGGGCGTCGCTACGTCTTTGTCCATCCCTCCAGCACTGGCGGTGTTCTCTTGGAATTGGTCGAGGCACACTAGGAGCAGACGCCCATGCTCCTTCTCGCCATCGACACATCCGGAAAAGACGGCAGCATCGCACTCGCGAACTGTGAAGGCCGCGACTGTACCATCCTCGGCCTCGCCCCCCTGGACGGTGGGGCATTTTCAGCCCAACTCGTTCTCCAAATCGCCGCTCTGCTTGTCAAACACGGCTTCACCAAGCATGACATCGATGCCTTCGCCGCTGCGTCCGGCCCCGGCTCTTTCACCGGACTCCGCGTAGGCCTGGCAGCCATCAAAGCGCTCGCCGAGGTCCTGAACAAACCGATCACGGCCGTTTCCTTGTTGGAGGCGCTCGCCGCCAATACAAAAGAGCCAGCCATCGCCGCCATGGACGCGGGCCGGAAAGAAGTTTACGTCCGCCAACACGACGGCTCTGAGTCTCTGCTCACCCAGGAAGAATTCCTGGCCGCCGCCCGAGGTCAGCTGACACGAACCGCCGACAAGACGATTGCCGAGCTAACCCGCACCGCTGGCCTGAGAGTCGAAGAAATCCCCCGCCCACGCAGCGACGCCATTGCACCCCTCGGCTGGAAAAAGCTTCAATTAGGCCAAACCGTTTCACCCGAAGCGCTGGACGCCAACTACCTCCGCCGCTCCGACCAGATCTTTGCGAAAATTAGCTAGAAGCTGCCCTGTGATCCGCCCCGCCACTATCGACGACGTTCCCACGCTGATGGCTCTGGAAATGCACTCCGTCACCGCGGCCCACTGGTCGGCCGAGCAATATCGAGCCATCTTCTCGCCCAGCGGAGCTCCTCGGATTGCCTTAGTTCTGGAAGACGCTGGCTTCATTCAGGGCTTCCTGGTCGCACGCGCAGTCGACCACGAGTGGGAGCTCGAAAACATCGCCATGGCGGGCCCGGCCCGCGGTCGCGGCCTAGGAACCCGTCTGCTGGGCGAGTTTCTCAGTCGCGCTCGTTCCCGAGGCGCGACCGCCGTCTTCTTGGAGGTCCGCCAATCCAACTCCGCCGCGCGGCACCTATACGAGAAATGGGCGTTCCGCGAAAGCGGCCTCCGCCCTGCGTATTACCGCAATCCCGACGAGGCCGCCATCGCCTATCGACTTGATTTTTCCTAGCTGCACTATACCTGGTGCAGGCCATGTAACTCACTGATAAACCTAAACATCTGCCTATGAAATTTCGGATTGAAGCGGTCTATGTCCTATGGTAACGTGTACCTGACAACCCGGTTAGGAGGTCTGCTGGATGTTAATTTCTAGAGACCAACTCTTGAACAGTCATGAGGAGTTCCGTCAATTGGTGCTAGAGCATACTCAGTACGAACAACGTCTCGATTCACTCACCCAGAAACGCTATCTCACGGACGACGAAAAACTGGAAGAAGTGCGCTTGAAGAAGCTGAAGCTCCGCCTCAAGGATCAAATGCAAAACATTGAGCGGCAGTTCCAGCAAGGTATCGGACAGAACCAGGTCGCTTAGAGACATCAGGCTCCCGCTGCGGCCTCGGGCCGCCCAGGGGAATGCCTTTCTTGTAGGCGGCGCGGATAAGCGCCTTTTTTTGCAGAAACCTGAAAATCCCGTCCCAGTTGTCATCCTGAACTATAATCTCGCTATCTCCCAGAATGGTTCGCGACGCCTACTATTACGCGCTTCCACTTCTCGGCGCTGCCGCGCTGGTGGGGTGGCTTGCCGCCCCGTTGTGGGCCGTGCCTGCGGTCTTGCTGGCATTTTTCTTCTTTTGGTTCTTTCGCGATCCCGAACGAACAGTTCCAGACGCCCCCAATCTGCTGGTCTCGCCCGCCGACGGCAAGGTGACCAGCATCTGCCGAAGCACGTTTGAGGGAATTCCATATCTCCACATCAGCATTTTTCTCAGCGTGTTTGACGTGCATGTGAACCGGTCCCCGGTCAGTGGTGTCATCCGGGGCGTCAGTTACCGGAAAGGGAAGTTTCTTAACGCCATGAATCCCGCCTCTGCCGAACAGAACGAGCAGAACCTGGTGACCGTGGAAGGCGAAGGCCACACCGTCGTCTTCAAACAAATCGCTGGTCTGCTGGCGCGCCGGATTGTGTTCACCAGGAACGTAGGCGATCACGTCGAGCGCGGTGAGCGCATTGGCCTTATCAAATTCGGTTCCCGTGTGGATGTCTTGATGGCCACTTCGGCCGGTATCCGAGTCGAAGTTGGAGACCGGGTGAAGGGCGGATCCAGCGTGCTCGCCCACTTGACGGCCAAGAGTCACTTGGCGACGGCTGGTGCCGAAGGCGCCCGCCAAGGAGCAAGGTGATGGACTCGGAACTCCCCGACCTTCCCCGGCGACGCAGTGACGACCGCGCCACCGGACGCCTGCGCAAAGGCATGTACATTCTGCCCTCGCTCTTCACCACCGCAAATATCGCGATGGGTTATTACGCCATCTTGCAGGTTACGCACGCTACAGCCTCGGAACCGTGGCATTTTGATTTTGCGGCCAAGGCCATTGGGTTCGCCGTGTTGTTCGACGGCCTGGACGGTCGCATCGCGCGCATGACCAAGACGAGCAGCGATTTTGGCAAGGAACTGGACTCCCTCGCTGACGTGATCACCTTCGGTGTCGCCCCCGCCATGCTGGCCTGGATGTGGGGCTTCCGCCAGTTGCCGGTTTTTCTGGGGTCTTCGGAACTTACCGGCAAGCTGGTTCAACTGGGCGCGATTGCCAGCTTTCTGTTTCTGATGGCGGGCGCCAGCCGTCTGGCACGTTTTAACATTACTTCCAACCCTCAACCCTCGAATCCCGGCCGTCCCGGGAAAAAGTATTTCGTGGGCATGCCCATTCCCGCGGGCGCCGGTGTCATTGCAGCGGTGGTGCATTTTTCTGCCGGCGACCCCATCGCCTCCCTCTGGAGTTGCATCACTTGGATGCTGGTTACCGTCGCCACCGCGTACCTGATGGTCAGCACCTGGCGCTTCTACAGCTTCAAGGACATCGATTTTCGTTCCCGCCAGCCGTTTCGCCTGATTATTCTGTTTGGGTTGTTTTTCGCCGGCATTTGGTTCTTCTCCCGGCCATTGCTGTTCGTTCTCGCGCTCACCTACATGGCCTCCGGCGTAATCTGGCGTTTGCAGTGGATTTTCCGCCGCCGCAGCAATCCGCCTCCGCCTACGTATAAGGAAGCATCGCAGCCCTCATGAGTTCGAACCTGAAATCGCCCGCTGTCTCCCACGCCGACCCTACTCGCGGAGGCAATTTCTACCGCGTGGCCATTGTCGGCGCCGGATCGCTTCAGGGCAAGGAACTGGCAGAGGTCCTCAATGACCGCAATTTCCCTTCGCTGGACGTGAAGCTACTGGACGACGACGAGTCCCTGGGCAAACTCGAGGCCCTGGGTGACGAGGTCACGTTCATCCAGAAGGTGCGCGCGGAAGAATTCCGCAATATCGACTTCACCTTCTTTGCCGCCGATCCCGAATCCGCCCGCAAGACCTGGAAGATTGCCCGCGACGCCGGTTCCGACATCGTGGACCTCTCCTACGCTCTGGAGGACGATGCCGACGCCCTAGTGCGCTCGCCTTGGATCGAGCGCCAGTTGGGACAACCCTTGGTTCCAGAGTTGCAGCCCGGCCCGGTGGTGACGGCGCATCCTGCCTCCGTCGTGCTGGCTCTCTTGTTGCTGCGCGTGCAAAAGGCCGGCAAGGTAGTTCGAGCCTCCGCCACCGTGTTTGAGCCCGCGTCCGAACACGGCCAGAAGGGCATGGACGAACTGCACCAGCAGACCGTGAATTTGCTCTCGTTTCAGCAATTGCCGAAGAGTGTTTTTGATGCTCAGGTGGCCTTCAACATGTTGGCCCGCTACGGCGAGCAATCTGCCCCTGCGCTTGCGGCCGTCGAGAATCGCGTCCGCAAACACTATCGCAAGATCGCCGGGGCTTCCGCTCCTGATCTGTCACTCCTCTTGCTGCAAGCTCCCATCTTCCACGGACACGCTTTCGCGCTTCACATCGAGATCGACCAGGCAGTTGACGTCCAGAGCATTTCGCAGGCGTTGACCGGGGAGCATGTCAACCTCACCTCTGGCGCCGATGACGCCCCCAGCAACGTCAATGCGGCGGGACAATCCGACGTTCAGCTCTCGGTTCTGCCCGATTCCAGTCAACCCCGGAGTTTCTGGTTGTGGGCCGCTTCCGACAATCTGCGGATCGCCGCTTCCACGGCAGTCGAGTGCGCGGAGACCATGGCTGCCACCCGTCCGCGAGGCAAGATCCAATGAGCGGCAGGCTGCGCAGACCCTGGCTTCTGTTAGTCTTCTGTCTTCCTGCGATCGGCTGCGGCTACCACACCGCCAACAAAGTCACCACCATTCCCGAGAATGTCCGCACCATCGCAGTCCCTGCGTTCGTCAACCAGACCCACACCTACCGGATCGAACAGATGTTGACCGCTGCGGTAGTCCGCGAAATGGTGCTGCGCACCCACTACCACATCATCAATCAGACGGACGCCGATGCCGACGCTACCCTAAAGGGCACGGTTCTTTCCACCTACACCACGCCCATGACCTACGACTCGCAAACCGGACACGCCGCCAGCGTACTGGTGGTGATTTCCATGAGCGTGACCCTGAAAGACAAGCAGGGCAAAGTCCTCTACCAGAATGCGTCGTATCTGTTCCGTGAGCAATATGAGATCTCGAGCGACCCCAACAGTTTCTTCGAGGAGGACACTCCCGCCTACCAGCGCCTTTCTCGTGACTTTGCGCAGACCCTGGTTTCCAATATTCTGGAGGGGTTCTGATGCGCGCTTTCGCCCAGGCCGACCGCTTTGTTTCCGAGGTGCAGGCCCGCAAGCTGCGCCCGGCGTATGTGTTCGTCGGGGACGAAGTCTTCTTCCGCAAGCGCTGCCGCGAGGCGATTCTCGAGCATCTGGTCCCTGCCGATCTGCGCGACTTCAGCTTGTTCGAATTCGATCTCGCCGACACCGACCTGGCCGAAGTGCTCGACCGCGCCCGCACCCCTTCGCTCATGGCGCCTTTCCAGGTCTTCTTCATTCGCGGCGTCAAGAGTCTTTTCGGCCGCGGGTCAAATGAAGAAAAACTCGCCGCCATCGAAGCCTATTGCAAGGATCCCAACCCTGACGCCGTCCTGATCTTCGTCGCCGACCACATCAGCATCCCCGCCGACGCCCGCCGCATAGAAATGACCGATAAAGACCGCTACGAGCGCATTCGCGAGTCCATGGGGAGCTTCTGCGCCATCGTCGAACTGTCGCGGGTGGAGGAAAGCGAAGCCGTCCGCTGGATCGGCGAATATTGCCAGACTCAAAACGTAAAGATCGACGCCGACGCCTCCCGCGAGTTAGTCGATGCCCTCGGCGGCGATATGATGATGGTCTCAAACGAAATCGAAAAGCTGATGCTTTACGTGGGCGAGAAGAAACACATCACGCTGGGCGACGTCGAAACCATGGTGCTTGCCGCCAAGCAGCGGTCGTTATATGAGCTGACCGACGCCATTTCCGCCAAGGACCGCGTCCGCGCCCTCGAAATGCTCGACGCCATTCTCACCACCGGCGACGGCGACGAGGCCGCCATTGGCCATCTCTACATGCTGGCCAAGACTTTCCGCCAAATGCTGGTGATCCTCGAACGCAACGTCCGCGACCAGCGCATGCTCTGGGCGGCGCTGTGGCAAGGCTTCCGCGTGCCCCCATTCGCCGCCGACGACATCATCCGCCAGGCCCGCCGCTACAAATCGAAGAGAGAATTAACCCGCGCCATCCGCCTGGTGGCCAAGACAGACCTAGCCCTGCGCTCGAATCCTCCAAGCAAACGAATGGTATTGGAAAAATTGGTGCTGGACTTGACCGCAGAACTGAAGCCGGAAGTTCCGGGCTGGTCGCAGGAAGAATTGCCCGTATAAAGAGCTAGCCACGGATTTGCACAGATTCTCTCGGATAAAAAAATCCGTGAAGATCAGTGCAAATCCGTGGCTAGTGTTTTCTGGAAACTATTTCACCGCATGCAGCCGCGCGCTCAACCGCGACTTGTACCGCGAGGCGGTATTGTTGTGGATTACACCCTTCTGCACCGCCTTATCCAGCGCAGAGACCGTCTGCCGGAACACCTGTTCCGCCGCCGTCTTGTCGCCTTTGGTGAGCGCCTCGCGCAGTTGCCGCAGGGCAGAGCGCAAACGTGACGTGTTGGCCCGGTTGCGGGCAGTTCGTTTCTCAGTCTGACGGGCGCGTTTCAGCGCCGAAAAATGATTAGCCATGGAAGCTTCTTTACCTTCGCTTGAATGTGGATGAGTCTAAATCGGCAGGCCGATTCCAACCTGTTTATTTTACGGGAGTAACCCAGCCGGGTCAAACTCACCGACTAGCGGAACCGCTCAGCGCACGACCAGTTTCCACGCCAAAACCGCCACAATACAAACAATCCCGATCGCGTACCCAATCATTCTTGCCTTATTAACCTTGTCCTGCTCCTGCATAAACCACCTCGCTTCTTCAACATAATGCCATACCACTGCCAATCCTCATAGTCCCATTGACTCCCCTCCATCCCCGAGATACCCTATCCCTAATGGCAGTTGCTTGCACCTTGCGAGCGAGCATCCCGGCGGGTTCTACCTCCAGACCGAAGAAGACTTTTTGCGCTGCAAGACCGCCTCGCCGGCATCCAATCCACCCGTCAAGCACCAGCAACCGGCGCGCGGAGGCCTACGCCCAAACTGAATGAAGAAAAGTATTGAGATCACTCCTCACATCGAAACCCTGTTCGGCACCAGGGACGAAAACCTGCACGTCCTCGAAGACGGTCTGCACATCACCATCGACCTGCGGTCGAACGCGATTGAACTTCATGGCGCCACCAGCGCTGTCGAACGCGCCCAGCAGGTCTTCGCCGACTACGAACACTTACGACGGGGCGGGCACGTCTTCAACAACGGCGACCTGAACAGCATGCTGCGCGTGCTCATGGCCGATCCCAAAGCCACGCTGCGCGGCTTGGCGGAGGCCGGACGCCAGCGTGCCCTGGGGCGCCGCACCGTGCAGCCCAAGAGCCTCAACCAGCGCCGCTACATCGAGGCCATCGAGAAGCATGACATGGTCTTCGGCATCGGCCCGGCGGGCACGGGCAAGACTTATCTCGCGGTTGCTATGGCCATCTCCGCGCTGCTCTCGAAGCGCGTGAACCGCATCATTCTCGCGCGCCCCGCCGTCGAAGCCGGCGAGCGCCTTGGGTTTCTGCCCGGGACCTTGCAGGACAAGATCGATCCTTACCTCCGGCCGCTCTACGACGCGCTCTACGACATGCTCGAACCTGAGAAGGTTGATCGCTATCTGGAGAAAAACGTTATCGAGATTGCTCCGATTGCGTTTATGCGCGGGCGCACACTCAACGACTCTTTCGTCATTCTCGACGAGGCGCAAAATACCACTTCCGAGCAGATGAAGATGTTCGTCACTCGCCTCGGTTTCAACTCCAAAGCCGTGATCACCGGCGACATCACCCAGATTGATCTGCCCAATGCCCGTCGCAGTGGACTGTTGGAAGTCATCGATATTCTGAAGACTGTTGAGGGCCTGGCCTTCGCCTACTTTGATGAGAGTGACGTCGTGCGCCACCACTTGGTGCAGAGGATTATCCGTGCCTACGATGACCACAAAACCCGGATTTCCGAACAGCAGATGCTATTGCTGGATCCAGATCCGAGGAGATCGAATGGCGGCAATCTGGTGATCCCGCACCACAGGGTTTCGTCAGACGAGAAGGAGGAAAAGACCAGAATCAAGGGATAAAGACTTGGAATCTGGCAGGAGGGTGCCACTACGGCGACCCTCCTGTTTGCTTTTTGCAGAGTTGACCCAGTGATCGTCATCCGAAAACCCGTGGCCGGTGTAAGCGTGGCCGCGCTCACCCGGTTTGTGCAGCGCACCCAGCGTAGGGTTGGCCTGCGCGGCTCGGTGGACGTATTGCTCGCGGGCAACCACGACTTGCGCGCCTTGAACCGCCGCTTCCGGGGAAAAAACCAGCCCACGGACGTGCTATCGTTTCCCGCAGGCGAGGGTCCCCGCAACGGTTTCGCGGGTGATATTGCGATCTCCGTGGATATCGCAAAGCAGAACGCCAAGCGGCTCGGGCACACCCCTGTAGAAGAAATCAAGATTCTGTGTTTGCATGGATTGTTGCATCTCGCCGGGTTTGACCATGAATGCGATCAGGGTCGGATGGCGAGAAAGGAGCTCAGCTTGCGACGGCGGCTCGGGCTGGCTTCGGGTCTTACAGAAAGAGTCGCCGCGGGTCGTGCCCCGCGCGCATCCCAATGAACTTTGCCATCGCCACAGCGGTTCTGGTCCTGTGCGGGCTGCTGACCCTCGTCTCCTACGTGGATCGTCTCTACTCCGAGATCGGCAAGTTTCTTTCCCGCGAATTCCAGGATAACATCGACGCCTTTGAGCAAAGCGTCGAGCCGCGGTTGAAATTCAGCCGCGAGCGCGCCGCGTTGTCGGTCGCTGTACTCTCCCAACTTACGACCGCCGCCATCGCCCTCCTGCTCGGTTTCGCGGTGTTTCGCGACAGTGCCTGGCATATCGAAGAGCTTCTGCAAGCCGCTCTCGGCCTGATTCTCATCGTCATCATCTTCAACCGCTTCCTGCCCTTTGTCTTCTTCATGCGAACCAAGGGCCAGTGGTTGGCGCGCTGGGTGCCTGTCTTGCGCATTCTCATTTATCTCGCTGTCCCTGCCACGCTGGTGCTGGGCTTCTTGCGCTCGGTAACCGCTCTCACCAAAGAACACGCTGAGGAACAGCCTGAAACCCAGGCGGAAGCCGTCGATGCCCTGATCGAAGCTGGTCAGGAAGAAGGCATTTTGAATGAGAGCAACCGCGACCTCATCCAATCGGCCGTCGAGTTCGGCGAAAAAACTGTCCGTGAAGCCATGAAGCCACGGCCTGACATTGTGGCCGTACCCGCCAACACCACGGTGGAGCAGTTCGTCGAATTGTTGCGCGAAAAACCCTACTCTCGTGTGCCGGTCTTCGAGGGCACCATCCACAGCATCAAGGGCATCGTCTACGCTCAGGATGTGCTGCAAGTTCCCGACACCGAAGCCCGCACCCGCACCGTCGACACCATCATGCGTAAGGACGTTTACTTCGTGCCCGAGAGCAAGCGGGGCAGCGACCTTCTGCGCGAGATGCAGAAGAACAACATCCGCATGGCCATCGTGGTCGACGAATACGGTGGCGTGGCTGGCCTCGTCACCATCGAAGACCTGGTCGAAGAAATTGTGGGTGAGATTCGCGATGAGCACGAAAAGGCGGAGATCGTCCGTGAGAACGACCGCTCCTACGTGGTGGCAGGCAATACAGATGTCGATCGTCTGGACGAACTCTTCGGCATGCGGCCGGAAGGCAAGGAATCGGCCACCGTCGCCGGCTTGGTGAGTGAACTGGCCGGACGCATTCCGCAGAAAGGGGAAGTGGTGGAAGAAGACGGACTCCGCTTTGAAGTCCTGGAGTCCACCGAGCGCCGCGTCAAGCGCGTCCGGATCTCTGTAGTCGAGCCAAAGCAGATGAGGCTGATATAGTTCTTGTATTGGGCTGCCCGCTGCCCGCCAAAACCACCCATGGCTTTTCGTTCCGGATTCGTGTGCATCCTGGGCCGGCCCAATGCCGGCAAATCCACTTTGCTGAACGCCCTCGTGGGCCAGAAGCTGGCCATTGTAAGCCCCAAGCCCCAAACCACGCGGAACCGTATCTTGGGAATTGTTCAGGTTCCAAAACACAAGGGAAGGCCCGCCGGCCAGATTGTCCTGCTGGATACTCCGGGAGTTCACCAGCCTGACAGCTCTCTCGGACGCAAGATGATGGCGGAAGTCAGAGATGCCCTGCAGGGCTGCGATCTACTTCTGCTGTTGCTGGACGTCACTCAGAAATTCGGGCCCCGCGACCAGTTCGGGCTCGACCTTGCCAGGAAGTCAGGCACACCAGTGTTTCTACTGCTGAACAAAATTGACCTTGTGGCGCGCAAGGACAAACTGCTGCCCATCATCGACGAATACCGCCAGCTGTTTGATTTCAAACAAATCGTTCCCCTTTCGGCCCGCAAGAAAATAGGACTGGACGTCCTGCTGGACCACGTGGTGACCGCCCTCCCCAAGGGACAGCCCCACTTCCCCGAAGATCAGATCACAGACCAGCCCTTGCGCTTCATGGCGGCCGAACTCATTCGTGAGCAGGTCCTACTCGCCACCAGCGAGGAAGTGCCCCATGCCACGACGGTGATGGTCGAACAATTTGAAGAGAGAACAAAGCTCACCCGCATTGCCGCCACCATCTATTGCGAGCGGGATGGCCAAAAACGAATTCTGGTGGGCCGGCAGGGTCAGATGCTAAAGACCATCGGCACCGCCGCGCGCTTACAGATCGAAAAAATGATGGGTACGCGAGTCTACCTCGAATTGTTCGTGAAAGTGCGTCCCGACTGGCGTGAGTCGCACGTCTTCGTCGATGATCTGGACTGGCGGCGGCAATTGGAGCGCTTGGCCGGCCCGGGATAGGTTGGTCCGCAGACAAAGTTTCCGTGGAAAGGGCAGAATGCAATCGGACGATACAGGCCATACTTTTGATGCCGACAACTTAGTCTTGAAGTTGAACGTGAAGTTGGCTGCCGATCAGAAGGCGGTTGACCACGTTGTGCACGCCATCATGCAGGTCGTGCGCAGAATGGACTGCGCCCCTGGTACCGAAGACGCCGTTGAGCTGGCGCTTACCGAAGCCTTGGCCAATGCCATCGTGCATGGGGCTCAATCCGACCCATCCAAAAGTATTGAATGTGATGTCGCCTGCGACCAGCACGGCGACCTGCTGATCGTGGTTCGCGATCCTGGTAAAGGCTTCGATCCATCAACCATTCCCAACCCGCTGGTCGGTCAGAACATCTATTCCAGTCACGGCCGCGGTATTTTTCTCATCAATCAACTCATGGACGATGTCAAGTTTCAGAAGAACGGTACTGAAATCCGCATGGTCAAACGCCTCAAGCCCGAGTCCAAATAACCCGCTGACGTTCCTCCCAACGTTCTTTGCGACTGATTCCCGCTACTCCTTCGCGGCAATCCCCAGGGTTTTCATCTTGCGGTAAAGATGGCTGCGCTCCAACCCAAGCACTTCTGCCGTGCGGCTGACGTTGCCATGATTCTCATCAAGTTTCTTCAGAATGTAATCCCGCTCATAAGCGGCCCGCGCCTGATGCAGGGTTGAGAATTCGCTACCCGCTGCGCGGCGGCTGCCATCGCGATGCACCAGGGGCGGCAGGTGTTTGCGCTCGAACCGCGTGGTTGTAGGGTTCATAATCACGATCCGTTCGATCACATTCCGCAACTCGCGCACATTGCCCGGCCAGGAATAGCGCATCAGGATTTCAATGCAGTCTTCGGTGATCTCCCGCGAACGCCGTCCATAGGTCGCCGAAAACTCCTTCAAAAAATGCCGCGCCAGCAGGGGTACGTCTTCCTTGCGTTCGCGCAAAGGAGGCACCGAGAAGGGAATCACATTGAGCCGGTAAAACAGGTCTTCGCGGAAGTTCCCCCTGGAGATTTCCTCTTCCAGGTCCTTGTTGGTGGAAGCGATCACCCGCGCATCCACCGTGATCGCGCCGTCGCTCCCCACTGGTACGAATCGCTGTTCCTCGAGCGTCCGCAGCACCTTGGACTGCGTCTTCAGGCTCATGTCCCCGATTTCATCAAGGAAGAGCGTGCCTCCGTGAGCTTTCTGGAAAGTGCCTTCCTTGTCGACCGTCGCGCCGGGAAACGATCCCTTCTGGTGCCCGAACAATTCGCTCTCAATCAAATCTTCCGGAATCGCCGCGCAATTCACCTCGACAAACATCGCCTCCTTACGCAGGCTCTGAGCATGAATCGCGTGTGCTACCAACTCCTTACCCGTTCCCGACTCGCCATAGATGAGCACACGTCCGTTGGTGGGCGCCATCAACTGAATCTGCTGGCGCAGCGCTTTCATGGGGACGCTCTCCCCCACAATCACGCTCTTGGGAACTAGTTGCTTCTTGAGGTCACGATTTTCTGCCCGCAAGCGCTTGGCGTCGATCGCGTTCTTGATGAGAATGAGGGTCTTGTCGATCGAAAGCGGCTTCTCCAGAAAATCGTACGCACCCAGTTTCGTGGCCCGCACCGCCGTCTCGATCGTCCCATGTCCCGAGATCATGATCACCTCAGGTGGATTGTCCAGTTCGCGGATCTTTTCCAGGGTCTCCAGCCCGTCGATGCCCGGCAGCCAGATATCCAGCAACACCACATCAAAGGCTTGCTTGCGCAGCGTCTCCAGGCAGGATTCTCCGCTTTCCGCCTGCAAAGCGACATAGCCTTCGTCCTCCAGCACGCCCTTCAGGGACCGCCGGATGCTGACCTCGTCGTCTACGATCAGGATGTTATGCATGCTGGCTGACGACAGGAGGGCCGACGGCTTCGGCCACGACGGGCAATTCAACTACGAACCTGGTTCCCATGGGCCGGTTTTCCTCCACCCGAATCGATCCATGATGGTCCTCGACAATGCGGCTCACAATCGCCAAACCCAGTCCCGTTCCCCGTTTCTTGGTGGAGAAGTAGGGTAGAAACAACCGCTCTTTCAACTCCTGTGTGACCCCGCGGCCAGTGTCAGCGACAATGATCTCCACGGCATCGCGACTGGCCACCAACGTGGTGGAGATCTGAATCTCGCGAAAGATCACATCCTGCATGGCTTCCGCCGCATTGTCCACCAGGTTGGCCAGCGCCCGCTTGATTGCGTCCGGGTCCGCCATCACTTCCGGCAGGTCGGCCGCCAGTGAGGTGCGCACGCGAATGTCGTCCAGCCGTCCGTTAAACATGGCCAATGCGCTTTCCACAATGGAGTTGATGTTAGCCGGACGCGGTTGTGCGGCAGGGAATCGCGCCAGCGTCGCGAACTCATCCACCAGCGTGCGCACCGTTTCCACGGCTCCAGCAATCGTGTCGGCACAGCTGCGCAGTACCTTCATGGAGGCTGCATCCGGAGGCGTCCCCTTGTCCAGGTGACGGCGAATCCGTTCCGCGGAAAGTGCGATCGGGGTCAGGGGATTCTTGATCTCATGTGCCACCCTTCGTGCTACTTCCCGCCACGCCGCTTGCTTTTGTGCCTTCAGCAGATCCGACAAATCTTCAAACACCAGCACGTATCCCAAGCCCCGGCCTTCATGCTTGAGAGCGGCCACTGTGATGGCGAAGTTGAGCGCCGCGTGGTGGACCTCCATCTCCATCTGCGTCGTGGTCGTACCCATCCGGTCCGCCCGGCGCAGCAGAGGTTCCAGACTCTCCATGACCGGATCACTGAACACATCGCGCAACGGCGCCCCGATCAGCACTTCCGGAATTCCGGCCTCCGTGCCGCTGGGGTGAAACAGCCGGAGCAGGGCGTGGTTCACATGCGTGATCTCGTGCGCTGCGTTCACCGAGAGCACTCCGTTCGGAATGTTCTCCAGAATCGTCTCCATATGGCGGCGGCGCTGTTCTAACGCGACGTTCGCCCCGCTGAGCTCGCGGCTCGACGCTTCAATCTGCCGCCGGCTGGATTCCAGTTCCCCAGCCATTTGATTGAAAGACTGCACCAGGTCTCCGATTTCGTCCGCCGCAGGGACCTCCACCCGATAGTCCAGGCGTCCGCGGGAAATCTCCTGGGTCGCCTCGGCTAGGGCCACCACGGGTCGCGTCACCAACTTGGAGAGGAACAGTGCCAGCCAGGTGGTGGCAAACAGGACTACCACCGTCAGCAAAAGCAAAACTGCCAGGTACGTGCGCCGCACCAACCTGCGTCCATGGGCCAATTCCAGATAGCGCTGCTGGCTGGCCTCGATCTGGCGCACGGTTTCCGAAAACTTCTTGGGTAAAGGCATGGCCACCAGGATTTCATCGTGGTCGCCTGCTGGCGCGCTGCCTAGAATATATTCCGTATTCTCCCAGACGAAGGGCGCGGGCACACTCGACTGGAGAAATCCGTCCGGCAACTTGCTCCGGAGTGCTCCCCATTCTGCGGGCGCCCCGAAACTGGTTTTCGCTTCCCCCCCGTCAAGCACCACCGCGAACCCCCCTTGCAAGGTGGATTCGTGACGGCGCAATTCCGCCGTGACCGCTGACAAGTCATCGGCGGCCAACGCCTGCTGCATCTCGGGCCGAGCTGCGATGGAAACCGCTTCTGCGCGTGCGTTCTGCGCCGCATACTGCGAAAGTAACGATGCCATGGTCGCCGTGTCCCGCCGTACTTCCTCCACCGGCGTCGAGAACCATTTGTCGATCGAGCGGTTCATCAGAACATAGGCGAAAAAAAACATCCCGATGACGGGAAGAAACGAAAGCAAAAGGCTGCCCACCACCAATCGGGTGCGGAACTTCGATCCCAGAACCCCCAGCCGTCTTTCCGCAAATAATTTCAGGACGTTGCGGAACAGAACAAAGGTCAGCACCAGGAAGAGAACAAAAATCAGCACTGCGAGCGAAGCGAAGAATAAGAGTTGCTGGTTGCTGTCGGGCTTTACCGGCAGGTCGAGCGAAGTCAGCGCGAACAGGATGCCGAACAGCACCACCAGGCTGGCAGCCACCGGAGCAATGATCTTCTTCCGGCTGGAAGGCTTATCATCCGAACGCATTGGACTCGAGGAAGCCACTGTCCTGAGTCCCACATTATAAGCGGTCGTCCCCATCCGCAGGGAGTTTGGGCTCCGGCCTCGTCCTATCCAAAAACCCTCGCCCCTTGCCGCCACCCCGCCGGAATCGCTCCCGCTGCCACTCCTTGAACTTACCGAAGTTCATGTCCCACGCCACCAGCCCGCTCGCAAAATGCGCATTTGGCGTACACTCCACGCGCCGTAAACGACTGACGCGCTTACTCCACGGAGTACAGGTACCAAAGTTACTCGCGCGGTAATGCCTCTGCGTTGACAATTTATGTCAACGCGAAAACAGGCTGCGATTTTCCCCTGGAGAGCTGCCGCTTCGCGTGAGCCGCGCAAACGCGCTGGCATTTCTCTGTCGCTCGGATAGGAGATCGAGGTATGTCTCAACGGCTGGGTGATCTTCTCGTCAAAGAGAAGATCATTACCCCAGAGCAGTTGGAGCAGGCGGTCAAGATCCAGAAGGAGAACAACACTCGTCTGGGTGCTGCCCTGGTCAAGCTCGGCTTCCTCAGCGACGAGGATGTCACTAACTTTCTTTCCCGCCAGTACGGCGTTCCCGCAATTAATCTTTCCTATTTCGAGATTGATCCCTCAGTCGTCAAACTGATTCCCTACGAGACCGCCAAACGCTATCAGATTCTGCCCCTGAGCCGGGTGGGTGCTTCACTCACCATCGCCATGGTCGACCCCACCAACGTGTTCGCCATGGACGATATCAAGTTTATGACCGGCTTCAACATTGAGCCGGTCGTGGCCTCGGAAAGCTCGATTCTGGAGGGAATCGACAAGGCCTACGGAACCACCAAGGAAGAGGACCTCGAACAGGTCATGCAGTCGATGTCGGACATGGATGAAGCCGACGTCGAACTGCAAGCTGACCAGCAAGAAGTGGGCCTGGCCGATCTGGAACGCGCCGCGGACGAAGCCCCGATCGTCAAGTTGGTCAACCTCATTCTTACCGATGCGGTGAAACGCGGAGCCAGCGACATTCACATCGAGCCGTACGAAAAGGAGTTTCGCGTCCGCTTCCGTATTGACGGTGTGCTGCAAAGCATCATGACCCCGCCCCTGAAGCTGAAAGACGCCATCACCTCCCGCATGAAGATCATGGCCAAGCTCGACATCAGCGAGAAGCGCCTGCCGCAAGACGGCCGCATCATGCTGAAGATGAACATCGGCGGACGCAAAAAGCAACTCGATTTCCGCGTCAGCACCCTGCCCACGCTGTGGGGCGAGAAAATCGTGCTCCGCCTGCTCGACAAGGAGAACCTCCGCCTCGACATGACCAAGTTGGGTTTCGAGCCGGAGTCGCTGGTCAAGTTCGAGAAAGCCATCCTCAAGCCCTACGGCATGGTGCTGGTCACCGGGCCGACCGGATCCGGCAAGACCAACACTTTGTACTCCTCCATCGCTCGGCTCAACCAACCCGACACCAACATCATGACCGCGGAAGATCCCGTCGAGTTCCAGTTGGCCGGCGTGAACCAGGTGCAAATGAAGGAGCAGATCGGGCTGAACTTCGCAGCTGCGCTGCGCGCGTTCCTGCGTCAAGACCCCAATATTATTCTGGTCGGCGAAATTCGAGACTTTGAAACCGCAGAAATCGCCATCAAGGCTGCCCTGACCGGACACCTGGTCCTTTCCACGCTGCACACCAACGGCGCTCCAGAAACCATCACGCGTCTGATGAACATGGGCATTGAGCCTTTCCTGGTGGCCACTTCCGTCCACCTCATCTGCGCCCAGCGCTTGGTGCGCCGCATTTGCAAAGAGTGTGCCGAAACCGTGGATGTCCCGCGCCAGACGCTGCTCGAAGAGGGCTACACCCCCGAGGAAGTGGATGGGGTCAAGATCCAAAAGGGCAAAGGCTGCGGGGTTTGCAACAGCACCGGCTACAAGGGCCGATGCGGCTTATACGAAGTCATGGAAGTGGACGACGAGATCCGGGAACTGGTGCTGGTCGGCGCTTCCGCCGTCGAACTCAAGAAGAAGGCAATCGAGCGCGGCATGATCACGCTGCGCCGCAGCGGTCTCATCAAGGTTGCGGCCGGCATGACCACACTCGAAGAAGTGGCCCGCGAGACGATTCACTAGATTCTGTACACGAAGGGAACAATGAAATGGCGCTCTCGTTAAGCGATCTGTTGAAAAGAATGTTGGAAATGAGCGGTAGCGATCTTCACCTTACCACCAACTCGCCGCCGCAAATCCGCGTCCACGGACACTTGGTGCCGCTGGACCTTCCGCAGATGACGCCCGCGGAAACTAAACAGCTCGCCTACAGCGTCATGACCGATTCTCAGAAGCACCGCTTCGAGGAGAATCTCGAGCTCGATTTTTCCTTCGGATTGAAAGGTCTGGCTCGCTTCCGCGCCAACGTCTTCAATCAGCGCGGCGCCACTTCCGCCGTCTTCCGTTTGATTCCTTTCGAGATCAAGTCTTTCAACCAGCTTGGATTGCCGGCGGTAGTCAGCAAGATGTGTGACAAACCACGCGGCCTGGTGCTGGTCACCGGACCCACGGGATCGGGCAAGTCCACGACGCTGGCCGCCATGATCGACAAGATCAACACCGAGCGTCACGACCACATCCTCACCATTGAGGACCCCATCGAATTCGTGCATATGAACAAGAATTGCGTAGTCAACCAGCGCGAGCTGCACGCCGACACCAAGAGCTTCGCCGATGCCCTGCGTGCCGCTCTCCGTGAAGACCCGGACGTGGTGCTGATCGGCGAAATGCGCGATCTTGAAACCATCGAATCCGCGCTGCGCATCGCCGAAACCGGCCACTTGACCTTCGGCACGCTGCACACCAACTCTGCGTCCTCCACCATTAACCGCATTATTGACGTGTTCCCGGCCCACCAGCAGCCCCAAATCCGGGCGCAGTTGTCGCTCGTGCTGGAAGGCATCATGTGCCAAACCTTACTGCCCAAGTCCGACGGTAAAGGCCGTGCTATGTGCATGGAAATTCTGGTGCCCAACGCCGCCGTCCGCAACCTCATCCGTGAAGACAAGATTCACCAGATCTACTCCTCCATGCAATCCGGCCAGGACAAGTTCGGGATGCAGACTTTCAACCAGGCCCTGGCCACCTGCTATTTCCAGAAGCAGATCACCATGGAGATGGCCATGAGCCGTTCCAGCAATCAGGACGAATTGACCGAGATGATCAATCGCGGCGCCACCCTGCTGAACCGCAATCAACCGGCCGCTGCCATGGCAAAGGGTGCGGCCCCGGGCAAGCGTTAAGTCGGGATTAAGAGTTGGAAACAACGCAGTACAGTTTTGCCGGCAGGAAATCCGGAGCACAAAAGCAGTCAGTGCGCCGGGCAGAGAACATAACGTAGCCAAGCGAGGTTAACCATGCCAGTGTTTACATTTTCGGGAAAGAACGAGACCGGGGAAAAAATCAGCGGCGAGCGAGTTGCCCCTAACAAGCAGACCTTAGCCACGCAGTTGCGCCGGGAGCGTATCACCCCTGGCGCCATCCGCGAAAAAGGCAAGGAGTTTGTCATGCCGACCTTCGGCTCCGGCAAAGTCAAAGTGAAGGACATTGCGATTTTCTTCCGTCAATTTTCGGTCATGATCGACGCCGGCCTGCCGCTGGTGCAATGTCTGGAGATTCTGGCCGCCAACCAGGAAAACCCAGCGTTTCAGAAGACGCTGACGGGCGTGCGCACCACGGTGGAAGGTGGCGCCACCCTGGCCAACGCCATGCGCCAATACCCCAAAATCTTCGATGATCTGACCACCAACATGATCGAAGCCGGTGAAACCGGCGGTATTCTCGACATCATCTTGCAGCGCCTCGCACTCTATGTCGAGAAGGCCGTCAAGCTGCGCGCGGCGGTGAAATCCGCCCTCATCTACCCGGTCTCGGTGGTTTCCCTCGCCTTTCTCATCGTCGGTGCACTGCTCAAGTGGGTGGTGCCGATTTTTGCCAACTTGTTCGCCGGTTTGGGCGTGGCCTTGCCTCTGCCGACGCGCATTGTGATTGGGCTGAGCGGTTTCGTAGGCCAGTTCTGGTGGTTCTTTATCCTGGGCATCGGAGGCATGTTCTTCGGGGTCAAGGAAATGCGCAAACACGAGCGCGCGGCCTACTACATGGATTGGTGTTTGCTGAAGTTGCCAGTCCTCGGTCTTCTGCTGCGCAAGATCGCCGTGGCCCGTTTCACCCGTACCCTTGGCACCCTGATCACCTCGGGCGTGCCCATTCTCGAAGGTTTGAGCATCACCGCCCGCACTTCGGGGAACAAGGTGCTGGAAGAAGCGCTGATGAGGGTGCGCAAGGCCATCGAAGAGGGCCGCACCATCGTCGATCCGCTGCGCGAATGCGGTGTGTTTCCCAACATGGTGACCCAGATGATCGGTGTGGGCGAGGCCACCGGCGCCATGGACTCCATGCTGCAGAAGATCGCCGACTTCTACGAGGACGAAGTCGATGCCGCCACCAAAGACATGCTGGCCATGCTGGAACCCATCATTATCGGCCTGCTCGGCATCATGATCGGTGGCATCGTGATTTCGCTGTACATGCCGCTGTTCTCGATGATCGCCAAACTGGCGGGCTAGTGAAGAAGAGGCAGCCGAGGCTGGCGTAGGCAGCGGGAACCGGAGAACGATCGACCGCTCCTATCGCCCGCCTCTAACCTCGCCTCCCGGCTACAGGGACGGAAATGCATTCCATATTCGATCAGCGGCAATGGCTGGCCTGGCTGGTGAAGGTCAGAATCCTGGTCCTGACTTGTCTGCTCGGCATTGAGCTGGCCATCGCCCAGCTTACTCCCAGTTCCTTCCCGCTGCGGCTGTTCGTCGATGTCATCCTGCTGTGGTATGCCATCGCGATTTTTTACATCCTGCTGCTGGCCTTCTGGCAGGAATACCGTGTGCAGTCGCTGCTCCAGGTGCTTACCGATCTGGCCCTGGTCAGTTTCGTTATTTACACGACCGGCGGCATCGATAGCTCATTCAACTTCCTCTATCCGCTGGTCATCATCGTGGCCTGCATTCTTTTGCCGCGCACCTGGGCGTTTCTCTCCGCAGCGCTGGCCTTCATTCTCTACGGCACCGTCCTCGAGCTTACCTACTTTGAAGTCGTCCCTTCCTACTCCACGACTCACCCTGGCCTGAAGTCCCTGCAAGCCATTATTCTCGTGAACTTGTTCGGCTACTTGGCAGTTGCTTACCTGGCCGGGCAGTTGGCCACCAAGCTCCGCCAGGTGGACGTCAAACTCAAGCACACCAGCGGCGCTCTGGAAGACCTCCAGGCTCTGCACAAGAACATCATTCAGTCCATCACCGGCGGGCTGATCACCACTGCACTGGATGGCCACATCACCCTGGCTAACACCGCCGCGCAGAAACTCCTGGAGTGCCCCGAGGACAGCATGCTGGGCCAGCCCGTCAATCGGCTTTTCCTCGACCCGCTTCCCCACGTCGAATCCGAGCACGCCCACGGCGAAGTGCGTCTGGTCGCGCCCAACGGTTACCGCAAAACCTTCCGTGTCCAAGTCTCCGCACTCGCGGTGCCGGAAAAGGGCACTCTGGGATACGTCTACACCTTCGACGATCTCACCGAAGTCCGCCGTCTGGAACGAGAAGTCCGCATGCAGGATCGATTGGCCGCCGTGGGGCGCCTGGCGGCCGCTATCGCCCATGAAATCCGCAATCCCTTGACTTCCATCGCCGGCTCCGTCAGCCTTTTGACCGGCATCCCTGACCTGAGCCAGGAACATCGGCAACTGCTACAGATCGTGACCCGCGAGTCCGAACGCCTGAACCACATCATCACCGATTTCCTCGGATACTCCCGCGGCAAGCAATACCAGTTCAAGAAAGTGGACCTGCTCCCACTGCTCGAAGACACTCTCACCCTGCTCGAACATCGTCTGGCCGCGCACAACACTGCGATCCGCGTCGAACGCAAATACCAGCTGACCGAAGCCTGGACGCTTGCCGACGGCGACAAAATCAAGCAGGTGTTTTGGAACTTCTGTGAGAACGCCGTGCGCGCGATGCGCGACCTCGGCACCCTTACCGTCTCCGTCGAGCCCATGGGAGACGACTGGCAGATCAACTTCGCCGACACCGGCCCGGGCATGAGCCCGCAGTTAATCGAGAAAATTTTCGAGCCTTTCCAGTCCCAGTTCGAAGGCGGCACCGGCCTGGGCCTGGCCATTGTCTACCAGATCGTGCAGGCGCATGAAGGCAAGGTGTGGGCGCGCTCCAAAGTCGGCCAGGGGAGCGTCTTTGTCCTCAAGTTGCGCCGTTTGGTGGAAGCCGCTTCGTCCCTGCCGCAGGACGCAGCATCGTGCGCCAATCATTCCGCTCATCTGGAAAACGCTACTGCCGCAGCGGTGGGAGGAGGCGCGCGTGGGTAACATTTTGGTTTGCGATGACGAGCGCTCCATCTGCGAAATGCTGGAGATCGCGCTGCGTCGCGACGGTCACAAAGTCGAGACCGTCAACTCCGGCGAAGTGGCCAAAAGAAAACTCGATGGCGCCCTCTACGACGTCATCATCACCGACATCAAGATGCCGCGCACCGATGGCATCGAAGTTCTTCGCCACGCCCACCAGGTTTCGCCAGACTCGGCCGTCATCCTCATCACCGCGGTGGACGACTACGAAGCCGCCGTCGAAGCCGTCAAAGCCGGAGGCGCCACCGACTACATCCGCAAATCTCCCGGATTGGTCGATGAAATCAAGCTGGCCATCAACCGTGCCCTCGAAAAAATGGCCCTCAGCCGCCAGAACTTCGCCTTCAAACGTGACGCCAACACCCGCAACTCGCTCGACAACATCGTCGGCGTGAGTCCCGCCATGGAAAAACTGAAGCAGACCATTCGCACCGTAGCTTCCACCCAGAGCACGGTTTTGATCTACGGGGAAAGCGGTACCGGAAAGGAACTCGTGGCCCGGGCCTTGCACGTGTGTTCTCCCCGCGCCGCCGAGCCTTTCGTCTCCATCAATTGCGGTGCTTTTCCGGAGACCCTCCTCGAAAGCGAATTGTTCGGCTACGTGAAAGGTGCGTTTACCGGGGCCAACCAGAACAAGCGCGGCCTCTTCGAGGTCGCTGATCCGGGCACCATCTTCCTCGACGAAATCAGCGAAATGTCGTTGACCATGCAGGTCAAGCTGCTGCGCGTGTTGCAGGAGCGCAGCGTGCGCCCGGTGGGCGGTACCAGCGAGATCCCCATTGACGTGCGCGTCATCGCCGCTACCAACCGTGATCTGGACAAACTGGTCGCCGAGAACACCTTCCGCGAGGACCTTTACTACCGCCTGAATGTGATCCCGGTTTCCGCGCCGCCGCTGCGTGAGCGCCGCGAGGACATTCCGCTTCTGGTCAACCACTTCCTGAAAAAGTATGCTCCGGCCGCGGGCAAGAGCATCCTGCGCGTCGGCCATTCTTCGCTTGACGCCTTGTCGGCTTACGAATGGCCGGGCAACGTCCGGCAACTGGAAAACACCATTGAGCGCGCGGTCGCGCTCGAGACCGGTGAAGAACTGCATGTCGAGATCCCGGTGGAGAGGGCCAAGGCCCGCGCCGCAGCCGCCGGAGTCGGGGTCACTGGCGCCGTCTCCAGCGGGTCCGTACTCCCAGACGGCGTGGACATGGAGAAATATGTCGCCGACATCGAAGTCTCGCTGCTGAAATCAGCGCTCGCACAATCCAATGGCGTTCAGACCCGCGCCGCCGACTTGCTCAAGATTTCCTACCGCTCGTTCCGCCATTTGATGAAGAAGTACGAACTCTAGCCATCAGCACTCAGCATTCAGCCTTTGGCACCTAGCACTTGGCATTTAGCGGGCCACCAATGATGCGGCCTCCTGTCTTCAAAACCGGATACCAACGACCAAATGCTAAGTGCCAATTGCCAATTGCCAAGTGCTGAATGCTGAGTGCTGAGGGCTAGCCTTTCTTCAACTGCTGCTTCCATCCCAGCACCCGCGCCTTATTGCCTTCCGCTTCCGCTTCTGGAATCATGCCTTTTTTCTGATACAGCACCGACAGACTGGTGTGTGCCAGCACGTCCTCCGCATCCAGTTCCGTCAGCCGCTTGGCCACTACAATCGCCTCATCCAGCCGGTTCAAATCTCCCAGCACCCGCGCCATCCCATGCATGGCTTCGCTGTGCGCAGGGTCCGCCGCCAGGCACTTCTCATATTCCGCCAAGGCTCGCTCCGGTTGCCCTTCGGCCACCAAATCAAGTGCCGCATAGTAATGGTCTTCAGCTTTTTTGTGCGCGTTGTCGTCGGCCATGCCCTCCCGATTCTAAGGCACCCGCCTGATTCGCGCACTTCCGATTGGTTTTCCTATGTGTACCTTCGTGTCCTTTGTGGTTAAATCCTCTGATTTTCCCCTGTGTGCCTCTGTGCCCCCTGTGGTTCATGCTTTAAGGTTCTCCATGCCTCGGCGGTGAATGGTTTTCGGTATCATGTTCTCATGCGCTACATGCTCCGCTTTCTATGGAACGCCACGCGTGGCCACCACCTTACCCCGTGGCGCAGCCCTTATCTGCTGTGGAGAATCGAGACCTACACCGGTGTAAAAATGCACCAGATTGGCCTGCTGGAATTCTGGGAATTCACCTGGCGGGAGCGCCGAAATCTCTGGCGTTTTCTGAAGTGGACCGGAGAGATGGAGCGCTATGCCCATCCCCGGCCCAGGAACTCATGAAAGGGGCTCCCGATCTAACTACTGCCCAGCCGCTGCCGCGCCCTCGATCACAATACTGACTTCGCTGCCCTTGCCCGACCCGGTTAACTGCGCCGCCGCTGCCCGGTTAGAGGCAATCTCCAGATACCCCATGCTCCCCAGAATGCCAAATACCTCATTGGGCATGCCTTCGGCGTAGTTGCTACGAATCTCCGTGATTTCGGTCTTGCCAATCACGATCTTGAACGCCGGCGGTGTAGCTTTGAACAGCATCGGCACATCCTGCGGAGTGAAATTGGTGACCAGATTGCCGAAGCGATCGACTTTCAGTACCACTCCGCGCAGCGTTCGGCCATCCGAGGCCTTGGGCTTGGGCGCGTTGAAGCGGGCGTAGTCGGTGATTTCGTCGCCAAATTTCCCTGAGTCAACCCCCTTGGCCAGCCAGCCCGCCACCGGTGCGAACACGTCGCGCGCATGAAAGGTGTTGCTCACCGGCTGCACGAAATAATGTTCTCCGGTGATGTGCCGCACCCGTATCCGTTCCTCGCGGGCATACACCAGCGAAAGTACGCCATTGTCGGGTGCCACGAAGAAGTGCTTTTCGTTCGACACCAGAATCGGCCGCCGCGCCGTGCCCACTCCCGGGTCCACCACCACTACGTGAATCGTCCCCAAAGGAAAGTAAGCATACGATTGGGCGATGGCCAGCGCTCCGTCAAGCACGTCAAAGGCCTGCACCGAGTGGCAGATGTCGACAATCTGTGCCTGCGGCGCAATATTCAGGATCACGCCCTTCATGGTGCCCACAAAGTGGTCGTTGATTCCGAAATCAGTGGTCAGAGTAACGATCGGCCGGTCTGACAAGCTTCCCTCGCAACGGGAGACAGTACTCTCCCAGTGTGGCGAAAGTAACCTGTGGGAGGGATACAGTCAAGACACCTAGGTAACGGGCCGCGCCAGGCAGGTAGTGGGCCGCCGCTGGTCCGTGCGAAGATGGACTAAGACATACCTCGCGCCCAGAAATGAAGACCTCGACACTTCGCAAAGTTTTCAAAGCCTTTCACTACCGTGATTTCCGCCTGATGTGGTTTGGCGCTTGCACTTCCAGCATTGGCACCTGGATGCAAATCGTGGCCCAGGGATGGCTCATCTATCGCCTCTCCCATTCCCCCTTCTTGCTCGCGCTCGACCAATTTCTCGGCGGCATTCCTATCTTTCTTTTTTCGCTGATCGGCGGCGTGGTGGCCGATCGCATCGAGCGCAGGAAAATTCTGCTGGTTTCCCAGTACATGCAAATGGCCAGCGCCGCCACCTTAACCGTACTCGTCGCAACCGGCGTCGTGCAGGTGTGGCACATCCTCTGTCTCTCCTTCGTCTCCGGTCTGGCCCAGGCCTTTGGCGGGCCCGCTTACTCCGCACTCATTCCTACCTTGGTCGATCGAGAGGACATGCCCAACGCCATCGCCTTGAATTCGATTCAGTTCAATATGGCGGTGACCATTGGCCCGGCGCTCGCCGGTCAGGCCTTGGCTAAGTTGGGCGAGAAATGGTGTTTTGGCTTGAATGCCGTCTCCTTTCTTGCCCCCATCCTCTCGCTTTCCATCATCTCGACCCGCTTCCTTCCCGTGCCCACTACCGAATCGATGTTCACCAGCTTGAAGCAGGGCATCAAATTCGTCCGCAGCCAGAACTCCATGGAAGCCCTTACCGTACTCGGCTTCTGCATGACTGCATTAAGCATGCCCGCGCGCACCTACATTCCCGTCTTCGTAAAAGATATCTTTCATCGTGGCCCGGAAACCTATGGCAACCTGCTTTCCTTGATGGGGATTGGCTCCATCTGCGGCTCTCTGCTGATCGCCAGCCAGGGCAACATGCGCAATAAAGGAAGGTTTGCTCTGACCGTTCTCATGTGCCTGGGGGCGGCAATCTCTGTATTTTCTTTTTCCAAGTCGTTGCCCCTGAGTTATTCCATGCTGCTGATCGTGGGGGCTTCCATGATGGCCGTATTTGCCACGGTAACTTCGCTGGTGCAGTTGATCACTCCCAACCACATGCGCGGCAGGGTGATGAGCGTCTATAACTGTGCGTTCCGCGGCGGCATGCCGATGGGAAACCTCTTGTCGGGATGGCTGGTTCCCATGTTCACTGCGCCCATTGTGTTGGGAGTGAACGGAGGGTTACTGATCCTGGTGGCTATGTACTTTCTATTGGTACAGCGGCGAATCGCCACCCTCTAATCCGCAGCACCGAAAACCGGCGGCCAACCACGCCCCTACTGAACTTCTGCTCTACTGAATCTCACAATCACCCTCAATGAATCCTCACATCTCCCGAGCCCGTATGCACCAGCAACTCCGGCCCGCCGCCGGAAACTTTGCCGCGAATCTCGTGCTGCGCCCGCCGCAGGTCTCCCTGGATGGTCATGGTCACGGGACGATCGACCGTGACACTGCCCGATCCTGCCGATGCATCCAGATCAAAGCCTGCCCCCGAGGGTAGTTCCAGGTCCACGTTGCCGGAACTGGTTCTTATTTCCCACCTCCCGCTGTTCGCGCCCTGAATGGTTACATCGCCGCTGCCCGAGTGCGCGTCCAACATCCCGTTCACGCCCCGCAACTCAACATTTCCCGAGCCGGTATGTACTCGCACATCGCCCTTACTTTTTTCGTCCACGCGGATGTCGCCGCTCCCCGCCTCCGCAGTGAAAGGTCCGGAAATCTCGCGCGCCTCCACGTCCCCCGATCCGGTATGCAACTGGATCTCGCCGCTGATGTCCTCCAGCCGCATGTCTCCCGACCCGCTCTCCAGCTTCAGGTTGCTACGCAGTCCTACCACGCGCTGGTCGCCGGAGCCGCTGCGCGTCTCGACCGCCGTGTCCGCCGGCGCCGTGATCTCGTAATCCACCGAGATGTCGTGAGCATTCACATAATCAATGTGAATGCCGTTCCCGCTCTGTTGAATCGGAGGGTTCTTCTCGATCTCGCTGACCTCCGCCTGCCGGCCTCCGTTGAACCAGCGGTCACCCACGTGAATCTTGCCTCGCACCGTCACCGTACCCGCCGGGCCAGTGTGCACCGTAATGTCTCCGGAGCGCGTCAGCACCTGCAAATCCACCGCGCCGCTGACCTGGTAGGTACGTTCAAACGACCCCTGCACGGAAGCGCTAGCCGCTACCGGTGCCATCGCCAGCAAGGCCAGCACCACGACGAGAAAGCGAAAAGCTGATCGGTTCATATTCGAGCCTCCTGATGTCACCGTAGCAATAGACGCACCAGACAAAACATCGTGAGTACAAAATCTCCCCTGTGTTCCCCTGTGCCCCTGTGGTAAAGGCTTTCCTTTGTGAACCGGAGCCTGCCCTGAGCGAAGTCGAAGGGTGTCCTTTGTGGTTTAAAGCCTTACTTCCCCAGCAACGACCGCTCCAAAAACTAAAGGCACGGATTCCCATCCGTGCCTTCGCACTCTCAGGTCCTATCCATAAAGCCGGCTACTGCAGCACGACTTGATCGCCTTCCTTCAAGCCGCTGAGCAACTCGGTCTTTGCCCCGTTGGAAATCCCGATATTGACCGCGATCTTCTTCTTACCTTCCTTCCCCTTTGGATCGGGCACTTCGACCGACGCCTTTTTGTCCTTGTCATACAGAATGGCGCCTTCCGGAATCTGCAGCACATTCTTGTGCTCTTCCAGAATGATCTCAGCGTTGGCCGTCATTTCGGCTTTCAACTCGCCGCCGGGGTTGTTGATCGACACCCGCACCTCGAACGTAGTCACATTGTCTTTTTCCACCCCCATCGGCGAAATCTTGGTCACCTTGCCGTAGAAGGTCTTGTCCTTAAACGACTCCACCTTGATGCGTGCCGGCTGTCCCAAATACACCTTGCCGATGTCGCTCTCATCCACCTTGCCCTTGACGTAGACTTCGCTGGTGTCACCCAGCGTCATCACCAGAGTGGCGCCCGAACCCAGTACCAGGATCGAGCTGACCGCATCGCCCATTTGCACGTCGCGCGAGAGCACGATCCCATCCAGTGGGGAAGTGATGTCGGTATAGCTGAGCTGCTCTTCCAGTTGTTTCAGATTTGCCTGGTCCCGCGTCTTTTCTGCTTGCGACTGCGCGATTTTTGCTTTCAGAACTGCCATCTGTGCTTTGGCCACGTTCTGCTTGTTGAGCGCCATTTTGTAATTTCGGTCGGCATCGTCCAGCGCTTGGGCCGAAACCACGCCGTCCTTCGCCATTTCCGTGTTGCGCTCATACTGGCGCTTCAGCAAGGGCACGTCCGGGCCCTCCGCATCCACTTTGGCGCGCTCGTAATCCGCTTCCGAACTCGAAAGATTCGCATCGGCGGCCAGCAAGGCCGCCCGCGACTGTTCCACTTGCGCTTCGATTTCCGCCTTGTCCAATTGCGCCAGCAGTTGGCCTTTCTTCACCGTGTCGCCGTAATCCACCAGCAAATTCTTCACAATGCCGCTGGCCTTCGACTTGACCTCGACCTGGATGATGGGCGTCACTTTGCCAGTCGCTACTACGCTCTTGGCTAGGTCACCCTTCTCCACCTTCGCCAGCTTGGAAGGATCTATCTTGGTGCCGCCCCGGCTGAATGCCGCCAGACCGCCCACGAACAACAGCACGACTCCTGCCACGCTGCTAATAATGATGATTCGTTTGCGGCGCTTCTTCTTACTGCCGTTACCATTGCCGTTCACAATCCGCCTCCTGCACTAAGTAGCCGTTCACCACTGTTTACTACGGGCCCATCCCCGGTTTTGTTCCAATTTTGTTCGATGACACCGCCGGCTTGTCTGGCAGCCTGCTCTCACCGTTAGACCGCTCAATACAGGAAATGGAAGCAGAAAATCTGACCGCGACTCCAGGATAGAAACTAGGACAGATTCCGAGGCGACCCGAACCTTCAGATCTCCCACTGCGTGCTTCCATTCTACCGCGAATTGCCCTCCACTGAAATGCAATACCTCCTTTGGAATGTTAGAATTGCACAATCTATGCTTGCCTACGTGCTGCTGCAGGTGTTCCTTATCCTGTTGCTGATCGCAGCCAACGCGTTCTTCGCCGCCGCCGAATTTGCCCTGGTCAGCGTGCGCGAGACCCGTATCCAGCAACTCATAGAATCCCGCCGCATCGGCGCCCGCACGGTTCAAAAGCTGCACCGCAACCTCGACGAAGTCGTCAATGGAGTACAACTGGGCATCACCGTGGTCAGCCTCACCCTGGGCTGGATCGGCGAACCCATCGTCGCCCGCATTGTCGAGACCCTTCGCTTTATTAATAAGGTTCCCCATGCCGCGATTTACGCCCACGGCATCGCCCTGGTCATCGCTTTCAGTCTGATTACCTGCTTGCACGTGATCCTGGGGGAATTGGTCCCAAAATCCCTGGCATTAGAACGCGGGGAGCAGGTCGCTCTTGCAG
>JBAWFN010000163.1:0-8795 GCA_049591935.1 Terriglobales bacterium
GACCGCTCGTGCAGCGCCCCGACGGCACGGTCGTCGCTTTCGGCGCGACCACGAGCACGTCCGTATTCAACACCGCGAACGGCACGTGGACCGTGGGTCCCAGCTTCCCCAACGGGGATGACATGGCGGACGGTCCAGGAGCGATCCTACCGGATGGCAACATCCTGGTTTACACCAGCCCGGGCGTCTTCCAGGGCACCGGAACATTCTATGAGTTCACTACCTCCAACACTTTCGTCACAGCTCCGAACACAGCGAGTGGAAGCTCTTTGGAATCCTGGCAAGGCCGGTTGCTGGTCCTGCCGACCGGCCAGGTACTCTATTGTGCAGCAGATGGTTCAAGCATCGACGTCGAACTATACACTCCCAAAGGTTCTCCGAACAATGCCTGGAGGCCGACGATCACTAAATTCCCGACCCTGGTTGGTCGTGGCGAGTCGTTCACCATCTTTGGTAAGCAGCTCAACGGGTTCTCCGCCGGCGCTGTATACGGCGACGACGCCCAGATGGCTACCAATTTCCCTCTGGCGGTGATCCGAAACAACGCGACAGGACACTTCTTCTTCGCCGCGACCAGCAACTTCAGCACGATGGGCATCGCCACCGGCAAAACCCTCGAAGCCTTCTCGTTCGCAGTTTCCACCGGAACGGAAACCGGAGCCAGCACCATTTATGTGGTGACTAACGGTATCCCATCGGCTGGAAAATCTATTACCGTGCAATAGAAAGCTGGGAACGCCCCGTCCGTCACGGAACGCGAGGATGGGGCGTTGTTTAACCCAGCTACCTTGGCAGCCTTTGCCGTTATTGAGTCTGAATTTTTGTCGGCGGGCGTTTGAGGTCGGCGACAAGCTGCTGGAACTTGGGGTTGGGGTGGAGACTCTTCAAATCGTTGTCGGCCATCAAGGCATCGGCGTCTTTATAGCCACGATTGAGGGCTTCGCGCAGATACTGAAGTGCATCATCGGGGTGGTTAGCAGCCACGGCCACACAGGAGAACGAGTACCAGACCGAGAAGCTGTTACCTTGCCCTTTGGAACTGTCTTGCTTTTCGATCACCTCGCGGAACAGCTTGCTGGCCTCGGCATAGCGGTGGTCGTGGGCCATCGCGATCCCGACCTCCTGCAGTGCAGCCACCGTATAGGGATGCTGCGGACCCAGAGTGCGGAGGCTGGCTTCGAAAGCCTGGCCAGCGACTTTTTCTGCTTCGGTGTAGTGACCCTCCGCGATCAGGTCCTGGGCAAGATCGGACTGGCATCTCAAGGTGCTGGGATGTTCAGGTCCGAGAGTGCGAACCATGGTGTCATTGGTTTCCCGTTGCAATGTTTCGGCCTCGTGGAAATGTCCCTCCGCGAAGATCGCCTCGGCCAGGTTGGTTTTGGTCATCAATGTGTATGGGTTTTCGGGCCCAAGGACTCGAACCTGAATCGCCAGGGTTTCCCGGGACAGTTTCTCACTCTCGGCGATGTGACCTTCGTTGAAAAGGAGGGCCCCGAGGTTGAACATGATGTGGGTTGTCGAAGGATGCTCGGACCCCAACACGCGCTGATCGGCAGCCAAGACTTCGCGATACGCCTGCTCGGCTTCCGCGAGGCGACCTTGCGATGAGATGGCGAGTGCCAGATTAGCCATCGCCCTTAGAGTTTCAGGGTGATCCGGGCCGAGGGTGCGCCGGTCTACCTCAATCAACTGGCGATACTCTTCCTCCGACTCGGCATAGCGGCCTTGGTTCCAGAGCGCAACCGCCAAGTAGCCCCTTGACTGCAGCACCAGCGCGCTCTCCGGGCCCAGTTTGCGGCTTGCGATCTTTATCACCTCTCGACCCAATTTCTCCGCATCGTCGAAATGACCTGGGCCCTGCAAGATGTAGATGAGGTTACTCATGGTGTCGAGCGTAAGTGGATCCTCGGGTCCGAGAATGCGGCGCTCGCCCTCCAGCGCCTGGCGCTCGACCTTCTCGGCTTCGGCGTAATGTCCTTCATGATTCAGAATCCAGCCAAGCTGCGCCATCGACTCCAGTGTCTTCGGGTCATTGGGGCCCAGAAGGCTCAGTCGAGCGTCCAGCGCACGCTTTGCCAGTTCATGAGCACGCGGGTAGAGCCCCAGGTTCGTGTAGGTGCTCGCCATGACCTGCGTCATCTGCGATTGAACCTCAGGATCCTTGGCCAATCCTTTCTGCGTATCATTCGAGGCTTTGTCGAGGATTTCCCGCGCCGTGACGCTGTTGCCGCGCGCTGCGCTCGGGTCGGACACCTTGAACATACCGGTCATGAAATCCGTGATGCGGGTGGCGCGATCTCGCTCACGGTTGGCCCGGTCGCGCTCGCGGGTGATCCGCCGCAACTGCAGCGCCTGTAAAACCGAAAAAGCGGCCAGCAACAATACCAACCCGGCGACCACGCCGACGGTAACGCGGTGCCGCCGGGCATATTTCCGCAACCGGTAGACAGCGCTCGCCGGACGCGCTTCAACCGGTTCATTGTTCAGATATCGCCGAATGTCAGCGGCCAACTCGGAAGGCGCGCCATAGCGGCGAGCGCGATCTTTTTCCAGCGCCTTCATGGTGATCCAGTCAAGATCGCCACGCAGCAGATTTACAAGGTGCTTAACCTCGGTGCCACGCACTTCGGCGGTGGTCGCGGAACTGTCCCGATCGGCGCTGACTTTGGTGCTCGGGCGCGGAGGTTCCTCCTCGCGTAGCTTCCGCAGCAATTCGTCGAGCGGTTGCTTTTGCCGCTGCCTGGTTTCAAACGGCTGCAATCCCGCAAGCAGCACGTAGAGGACGACTCCCAGCGAGTACACGTCCGTGCGCGTGTCGATATCCTGCACGCCATCGCGAAAACCGGGATCAGCCTGCTCCGGACTCATGTACCCCGGCGTTCCCACGAAATGTCCCATTTGGGTGAAAATGCTCTCGCCCGCAACTTGAGCTGTGATCACCTTGGCCAGGCCGAAGTCGATGATCCGCGGCACCGGCTTACCATCCACTTCCACCACCAGGATGTTTGCCGGCTTAAGATCGCGATGAATGATGGCCTTCTGGTGGGCGTGCTGCACTCCTTCGCAGACATGAACAAAGAGTTCCAATCGGTCCGCTATTTTCAACTTCTTCTGATCGCAATACTCAGTAATCGGCAGTCCGGGCACGTACTCCATTACGAAGTAGGGTTGCCCTTGCGGCGTCGTCCCGGCGTCAAACACTTTGGCGATGGCGGGGTGATCCATAATCGCCAGCGACTGCCGCTCCGCTTGGAAGCGTTGCACGACGGCTTCGTCGTACATCCCAGCTTTGATCAGTTTCAATGCGACCAGCCGCCGCACTGGCGAGGTCTGCTCCGCCAGCCAGACTTGCCCCATGCCGCCTTCCCCCAACCGGCGCACAAGTTGTAAATGCGGCGCAAACATCTGCCCAGCTTCCAGGGGAGCCGGCGAGCCGTTCCCGTTGGAACCCGCGTCCAGCCCTTCAATCCGCGCGGGGGATTGCATAAAGCTGGAACGGACGCCTTCATCGGCCAGCAGCAGCGATTCGACCTCGCTGCGAAGTGCAGCGTCAGACGAGCAGACATTATCGAGAAACAGAACACGCTGTGCGGGTGCAAGCTGCATCGCCTGGTGCAGCAGGTCTTTCACTCGATCCCAATGTTCGACGGTCATAACTCCGCTGTCCTGCTCATCTGGCGATGCAGCCAGACGCGGGCGGTCGCCCAGTCGCGGTCAACCGTCGCGCGAGAGATCCCCAACACCTCGGATATTTCGGGGGCCGACAAGCCGCCGAAAAACTTCATTTCCACGATTCTTCCCTGGCGCTCGTCGATGCGAGCCAGCTCATCCAGGGCGTTGTCCAAATTCAGAAGCTCGGCATCTCCGATGACGGATAGAGCCCCCATATCCTCGAAGGCGATCCTGCACCCCGCGTCGCGTTTGTCCGCCCGACGGCTGCGGGCGTAGTCGACAAGAATTTGCCGCATGACCCGAGAAGCTACCGCGATGAAATGCGCCCGGTTCTGCAACTCCACCGGTTGACCTCCAAGCAGTCGTAGATAGGCCTCGTGCACCAGGGCCGTGCTTTGCAGGGTGTGATCCGGCCGTTCGGATTGCAAGTGGTAATGAGCCAGACGCCGCAGCTCTTTGTAGACCAGGGGCACAAGCGCGGGAAGGGCGCTCTGGTCGCCCTTCTTCCAGTGAATCAACAACTCGGTGACTTGGCCGGACTGATCTTCGGGCATGCCCACGCTTTCCCTCCCCGGGAGGAGTTTATCAGCATGTTTGTCTGCCTAACGAGCGGTCAATCGCCTTTGATTTCTGCAAGATGCAGATTCTCCCCACTCTCTCGAACGCTTTTTTCGGCCAGCCATGAGGCGTTTCGCCTGCGCTTTCCGCCTTTCCATACAAGGGCGAGGGGTCAGCCGTCGGCTTGTTCCTCGAAAAATCTTCCCGGCGCAGGCGAGATTCAGGAGAAACCATGAAGAACTCAAAAACATTGTTAACGGTTCTGCTGCTTTCCATCCCAGGTTTTTTAACCGGCGTCTATGGGCAGACGGGCGCGACTTCTTCCACAGGATCGTTACCCAAAACTCCGCCGCAGCGCAGGCTGGCGCAAATGCGTGGAGCTTCCACGCAGACACTCGCACCGGATAAGCAGGCTCAATCACCGCCGGCGCGCCTCGACCCGAATACGCGAGAGAACGCGGCGCATGCCACTCCGCCCGCTCCTCCTCGGCTGCCGGGCGCGCCTGTCGCCGCGGAGAGGTACGTTTTCGGCAGAATGGACCTCGCCACCGGCGGCTTTCCTCAAGCCGTCGCTGTCGGAGCATTTCAGACGGGGGGCCCGCAGAGTATCGCAACCGTCAACCAAGCTTCGGACACAGTCTCTATCCTGCTTGCCAACCCAAATGGAACCTTTCAGCCGAAGACGGATTACGCCGTTGGCGTCCAACCCTGGGGAATTGCCGTAGGCGATTTTAATGGCGATGGCAAATTGGACCTGGCCGTCTCGGCCTACTCTGCCGTGGTTTCCATTCTGCTCGGCAATGGCGACGGCACCTTTCAGCCTCAGGTTCAGTACTCGTGCATCGAGACCTGCACCGACGTTGTGGTTGGAGACTTCAACCACGATGGCAAGCTCGACTTGGCGTTGGATTCCTATGACGGAAGCGCAATAGCCATCCTTCTGGGCAATGGGGACGGTACCTTCCAGCCCCCGATAGCGTCGCCTGCGCCAACCCGTCCGGAATACTTGGTGGCCGGAGATTTCAACGGTGACGGCATCCTTGATATAGCGACGACGGTCGCATTCGGAGACACGGTGGCCGTGTTCCTTGGCAACGGCGATGGTACGTTTAAGCCCTATGTCGAGTATGTAACGGGACTTGAACCCGACACAATTCTTGCCGGCGACTTCCGGGGCGACGGGAAGCTTGACCTGGCCACGGCTAACCTCGGCTCAGGCAACGTATCGGTCCTTTTGGGAAACGGCGACGGCACTTTTCAAAACCACGTGGACTACACCACCGGCAGCGGCCCGTATGGGATCTCCGTCGGAGATTTCAATCGCGATGGCAAGCTGGACCTGGCGGTAGCGAACAGCGCCGACAACACGGTTTCGGTTTTGCTCGGAAAGGGCAATGGGACCTTCAAACCCCAGGTCGTCTATGGCACCGGCGGCTTGCCTCAAGCGGTCGCGGTCGGCGATCTGAACGGAGACGGCAAAGTCGATTTGGCGGTCACCAACAGCAGTGCTAACAGCGTCTCGGTTCTGGTGGGCGAAGGCAACGGAACCTTCCAGGCGGCAGAAAACTACGCCACCGCAGGGCTCCCGGGGACGGTGGCCATCGCTGACTTCAACGGGGATGGCAAGCCCGATCTCGCGGTGGACAACGAAAGCAATACCATCTCAGTGCTGCTCAACAAAGGAGGTGGAAAGTTTGGCGCGGCGGTGAATTACCCGGTTGGCTACGCTCCCTATGGAACTACAGCCGCAGACTTTGGCAATGGCCAAGTGGATTTGGCGGTGGCCAATCAGGGGGAGAATACGATCTCGGTGCTGCTAGGCAACGGCGACGGAACTTTCCAGACTCAGCAGCAGTATGCCGCTGGCGCGGAACCGGAGGGCACTGTCGCGGGAGATTTCAACGGCAGTGGCCACCTGGGCCTCGCGACCACCGATATCTTTGGCTCCTCGGTGGCGGTTTTGCTGGGAAACGGGAATGGCACATTCCAGCCCTTCATCGCCTCTCCCGGCATCCCTGCGTACGTTTCTCTGGCGGCGACGGGTGATTTCCGAGGCAATGGCAAGCTCGACTTGGCGATTACCGGAGGCACTGAAACCGCATCGGACGTTTACGTCGAACTGGGTAATGGCGACGGCACATTTCAACAACCAGTCGCCTACCCCATTGATGGTGGTGAAGGGGTCGTGGTTGGAGACTTCAATAACGATGGAAAAACCGACATCGCCGTGGCGTCCGGCGGCAATACCGTCTCGGTATTGCTGGGCAACGGCGACGGCACTTTCCAACCGCAACTCGTTTACCCGGTGGGTGTCGACCCGTTCATCCTGACGGTTGCGGACTTCAACGCCGATGGAAATTTAGATATCGCGGTGGCCAACTTCAATTGCATCGGCTCTCCCTGCCTGGCTGGAACCGTTTCGCTTCTGCTGGGCAACGGTGACGGCACTTTTCAACCTCACGTCGACTACCTGGTCGGCGGGTTTCCCTTCGGCGTGGGCTCTGCCGATTTCAGCGGCCAAGGCGGAGCCGATCTGGCTGCGGTCAACTACGAGTCCAACACAGTTTCTGTTCTGCTCAATCTTCCCGTCATCTCGCTATTTCCCAACTCGCTGAACTTTGGCACGGTGAAGGTCGGCACCACCAGCGCTCCCCAGGTCGTCACCATCAGCAATCCCAGCGGAACGCCGATTGACATCAGCAAGACGGGCATTGTGGGGGCAGACGCAAAAGACTTCGCCGAAACCAACACCTGCCCGCGATCGCCGAAAACATTGGCCCCGGGTGCGCAATGCACCTTCACTATCACCTTCACGCCAAAAATCACGGGCACGCTCAAAGCCGAGGCCGGCCTTGAGGACAGCGTACCCGGCAGTCCGCAAGGAATTGCATTAGTAGGCACGGGCCAGTAAACGCGAGAAGTGGACGGAACTTCCGTCCACTTCTTCGCAGCAACAATTGGGTTCTGTCGGGAATGTAAGTAGATATCCAAAGGAGATCTCCCATGAAGTTCCGCATCGGTCGTGTGATGGTTGGATTGTTGATGATTCTTTCTCTGGCGCAACTAACCCTTGGCCAGGCGCCTGCTCAAACTGCGTCTGCCCTGCCTCATCTCGTCCGCTTCGGTGGAACGGTGAAGGACCTCAACGGTAGTCCTCTGACCGGCGTGGTCGGCATTACCTTCGCTCTCTACTCCGAGCAAATCGGAGGCAGTGCTCTCTGGCTGGAGACGCAGAACGTCACTGCCGACAGCACCGGCCACTACACGGTGTTGCTCGGTTCGACGACCGGCCAGGGTTTGCCGGAGAGCATCTTCACCTCCGAGCAGGCGCACTGGGTGGGAGTGCAAGTACAAGGACAAGCAGAACAGCCACGAGTGTTGCTCGTCAGTGCACCCTACGCGTTGAAGGCTGGCGACGCGGAGACCATCGGCGGACTTCCGCCCTCAGCCTTTATGCTCGCGCCCGCATCGGCGAATGCGCCCGGCGGCAGCGGCAATGCGGCCCCTGGCGCCACGGGCGGTCCCTTCATTTTCGGGAGCGGCACCGCCAACTTTATTCCGCTCTGGACCAGCACCTCGCTTCTTGCTGACTCGGTGCTGTTTCAGTCAGGCTCGGGAAACACGGCGATGGTAGGCATCAACACCACCACGCCAGCCGCCACGTTAGATGTGAACGGTAGCGTGATCTCGCGTGGTTCATTGCAACTTCCCAGCACCGGCACCGCAACTGCTGGCAGCGGATTCAACTCACAGCCGTTCGACGCAGTCACTTCGGTTTTCAACAGCACCGGCAGCACCGCGCAGAATCAGGATTTCCGCTGGCTGGCCGAACCGGTTGGCAACAACACGAGTTCGCCCTCGGGCAAACTCGATCTGCTCTTCGGAGCGAATGGCTCGACCCCAGCCGAAACCGGGCTCTCGGTGGCCAACAACGGCATCATCACCTTCGCGGCGGGTCAGACTTTTGGCGGCGGAGGTGGCGGCACGGTGACCAGCGTGGGCACCGGACTAGGACTGAAGGGCGGACCGATTACGACTAGCGGTACGTTGATCGCAGGCGCCTATGCCTCATTTGACTTTCCCGGCGCTAGCTCGACTGAAGCGTTTTCAGTCAATAGCACCGGAGACATAGTCGGCCCCTATACCGATGCCAGCAACATTGCGCACGGGTTCTTGCTGAGCGGGGGGAATTACACTGCCATCGACTTCCCTGGCTCCACGGCGTCGCTCGCCGGCGGAATCAACGACTCCGGCGTCATTGTCGGAGACTATTGCACAACTACCGAATGCGCCGCGACCGATGACTGGACAGAAGGTTATCTGCTGAGCGGAGGCGTGTTCACAACCTTTGAAATTCCCGGCGAACCTGTCACGATAGCGGAAAATATCAACAACAAAGGCGTCGTGGTTGGCTTCTACCAGGACGCCGCCGGCCTCGAGGTCTCGTTCCTGGCAACACCTAATTAAAGTCTGATGGGAGGCTCGTTATGACGAAGCAAAGTTTGAAATATCTCACGCCGTTACTCGCCGCTTGGGCACTGGCACTGATCGCACCCGCTTACGCC
>JBAWFN010000164.1:0-25464 GCA_049591935.1 Terriglobales bacterium
GTTATGGATAGACGGATTGGGGCTGAGCTTCCTGGTCACCGGGCCTTTTCCTGGGAGAATCATACCCGTTTCATCAGAAAAATCATGCGTCGCCGACACCGCAAACCGGGAACTGGGAACTGAGATCTGACAACTGATTCTCAAACCATGCCCGCCTTTTGCCTACCACAGCCCTTCCCGGCGTTTTCCCGACACGCACCTGCGAATCACGCAACCCAGTTCTAAGTTCCCAGTTCCCAGATGCGTTTCCACCGCTTGCACGGCGAGTTCATGGTATGTTAGCTTTCGCGTTCTCAGAACATTTCTGGAAGGAGCCGTGTGCGCGCCGAGATCGTCAAGATAAACAGCTCGAACCCGGAGGCCTCGCTCATACGTTACGCCGCCGACCAGATTCGCGCCGGGGAAGTGCTGGGCATGCCCACCGACACTTTTTACGGGCTGGCCGCGGATCCTTTTAACTTGCTGGCCGTGGATCGCGTCTATGACATCAAATCCCGCTCTCGCCACAAGCCGCTATCGCTATTGATTGAAAGTGTGGACCAGGCTGAAGAACTGGCGCGCCCCCTCCCTGAGGAGTTCTATAAGCTGGCGCGGAAGTTCTGGCCGGGGCCGCTCACGATCATTGTGAAAGCCGCGTCCCGGTTGCCGCTGAAGGTGACCGCCAACACCGGCAACGTTGCCTTACGCATACCCAGTGCGAAGATTCCCCTGGCGGTGGTGCAAGCCGCGAGCATTCCCATTACCGCGACTTCCGCCAACCTCAGCGGCGAGACCGAGTGCACCACTGCGGAGGCCGTGCGCGACCAACTGCAAGGCCGCATTTCCATCATTGTCGATGGCGGAACTTCCCCCCGTGAAATCCCTTCCACCATCGTT
This sequence comes from Terriglobales bacterium, assembly GCA_049591935.1. Classification (GTDB taxonomy): domain Bacteria; phylum Acidobacteriota; class Terriglobia; order Terriglobales; family Acidobacteriaceae; genus JABCZH01. The sequence goes on from JBAWFN010000164.1 coordinate 877, forward strand.
GATCTCACCGACGAGGAAGCCCGCTGGCGCATTATGCGCGAAGGCGCCATCACCTCCCAGGAAATTTCCGAGTTCTTTGCACAAGGATGATAGTAGAAGAGAAGTCGCGCACTACCGGGCGCTGGGTGCGCTATGGTTTGGCGCTGGTGGTGGTGGCGCTGGCGTACTTTCTATCGATCTGCATTGGAATTATCCAGGCTGCTGCTGGAGATCCAATTCATTCCGCCGACGCCATCGTCGTCTTCGGCGCAGCCGAATATTCCGGACGGCCTTCGCCAGTTTATCGCGCCCGCCTGGATCACGCCTTCGACCTCTTCCACCAAGGCATCGCACCGGTGGTCATCACCACTGGCGGTGCCGCCGCTGATCCCAGCTTCAGCGAAGGCGGAGTGGGGCACGATTACCTGATGGGCCGCGGTATCCCAGACGCCAGCCTGATTGCCGAAACTCAGGGTGCGGATACGGCGCAATCGGCGGAACGGGTTGCGGTCATCCTGCGCGCCAACCACATGCGAAGTTGCGTGGCCGTCAGCGACGCCTATCACGTCTTCCGCATTCGCAAACTGCTGCAACACGAGAAGGTGCAGGTGTACACCGCGCCCCGGCCCGATTCCCGCCCGCACTCCGCGTGGCAGCGCGCAGAAGCGGTGGTGCGGGAGGCGGCCAGTTACCTGCTCTGGAAGCTCAAGGTTACGGCCTAGCTCACGCCGAGTCTTACTGTCCGGACTCCAGCAAACCGCGGTCCTTCATCATGGGCTCGACGCTTGGATCTTTGCCGCGCCAGGCGGCATACATCTTCGCCAAGTCCTCAGTGTTGCCTCGCGACAACACCATCTGCCGAAACCGGTCGCCGTTCGCTCGCGTCAGACCGCCGTGATCCTCAAACCACTGGTAGGCGTCGTCGTCGAGCATCTCCGCCCACAGGTAAGCATAGTAGCCGGCAGAGTAGCCTCCGCCCCAGATGTGGGCGAAATAGCTGGAGCGGTAACGGGGCGGCACCGTGCTCAACAGTAAGTGTGTCTTCTCCAGCGCCTGTTTCTCGAACCCATCCGGCTGCTGGAGTGGTGCGCTGGGCGGAAGCGTATGCCACTGCATGTCGAGCTCGGCCGCCGCGACCAGTTCCGTCAGCTTGTATCCCTGGTTGAAGTTCACAGCTTTTCTTATCTTGGCGACCAGTTCGGCGGGCATGGGTGCGCCCGTCTTGTAGTGCTTGGCATAATGGTCGAAGACAGCCGGATAGAGCGCCCAGTGCTCATTGAATTGCGAAGGAAACTCCACAAAATCTGCCGCGGTTGCAGTGCCCGACAGGCTCGGATACATGGTGTTTGCGAACATGCCGTGCAGGCCATGTCCAAATTCGTGGAACATGGTGGTCACGTCGCTATAGCTGATCAGCGCCGGTTCGCCGGGCGCGGGCTTCGGCAGATTGGCCACGTTGAAAACCACCGGCAGCGTGCCCAGCAGCTTCGACTGGCTCACCAGGCTATCCATCCAGGCGCCGCCATTCTTGTTGTCGCGTTTGAAATAGTCGCAATAGAAGAGCGCCAACGGTTTGCCGTCCGCGTTTGAGACCTCGAAAACGCGAATATCCGGGTGGTAGACCGGGATGTCCTTGCGTTCCTTGAAAGTGATTCCGTAGAGCTGAGTGGCCGCGTAAAAGACGCCGTTTTCGAGTACGTTATTCAGCTCGAAGTACGGCTTGACCTCGGCTTCATTCAGATCGTACTTCGCTTTGCGCACTTGTTCAGAGTAGAAATCCCAGTCCCAGGGCTGCAGCGTGAAGCCGCCTTTCTGCGCGTCGATGACATCCTGGATGTCCTTGCCCTCACGCGCTGCCTTGGCGGTGGCGCCGGGCGCCAGCGCATCCATGAACTTCAACGCCGCCTCGGGAGTCTTCGCCATCTGGTCTCCCAATTTCCACGCCGCGTGGTTGGGATAGCCAAGCAGCTGTGCCCGTTGCGCACGCAGCTGTGCCAGGCGAGATATGGTTTCGCGCGTGTCGTTGGCGTCGCTGTGCTCGGTGCGGTTCCACGAGTTCTCGAAGATGGCCTCGCGCGTTGCCCGAACGCTAAGCGAAGCCAGGTTCGGCTGCTGGGTGGTGTTCTGCAGCGGGAGAACATAGCCTGCCTGCTTGCGGCCCTGCGCCGCCTGCGCGGCGGCGGCGATCTGCGCATCGCTCAAGCCCGCCAGTGCACTCCTGTCCCCGGTGGCGTAAGCCCCGTCTTTGGTAGCGGCGAGAAGTTTCGTCGAAAAAGCAGCCTCCAGTGTCGAGATCTCCTGGTTCAGCTTCTTCAAGTCGGTTTTGTCGGCATCGGAGAGATTTGCGCCAGAACGGACGAACCGGTCATAGGTGACTTCAAGCAGCCGCAGCGATTCCGCATCCAGCTTGAGCGAATCGCGCTGCTGGTAGACCGCGGACACGCGAGCAAAGAGTTTTGTGTTCAGGTAAATGGCATCGGCGTGGGCCGCCAGCTTCGGGGCTTCTTCGGTGCGTACTTTCTGCAGCAAGGGATTGGTATTCGCCCCACTGACCGCGCCGAAAGCGGCCAGCGCTCGCTGGAACAGTAACCCGGTCTTCTCCATGGCAACCAGCGTATTCTCGAAGGTCGGCGCCGCCGGATTATCCGCAATCGCCTGTACTTCAATCAGTTCCTCGGCCATGCCCGCCTCGATGGCGGGCTGATAGTCCTCATCCTTGATCTTGTCGAAGGGAGGCGCCTGAAACGGCAGCGTACTGGGCGCATAAAACGGGTTCGACGGCCCGAACTTGGCGTCGGAGGCCGCAGCCGCAGTGGAGATGGTACAGAGAGTGACCGCGAATATAACCAAAACAATCGTATGATTCAGCATTAGTGTCCCCATGGGTGATGGCATGGGGCTGATCCGGACTGGAAACCCCAGCACACTGATTGTAAGAGAATCCGCCGTGTGCCGCCAGAATTCGCCTCGTCCCAGCTGAACTTACCACCCCATGCGCTTGCGCAACTCGGTGATGTGCGCCACGTGATGCTTTCCGTGCCAGGCGTAGAGTGCAAGGGTCTTCTCTAGCGGCATGGGCCCAAGGTCGGGATGGCTGAACTGACGCTTCCATTCCTCTGGTCTTAGCGACCGCAACAGGCGCACCCAGCGGTCGTGCAAAGAGTCGAGCAGTGTGAGCGAAACTTCCAGCGGCGTCGATGGGACATCCAGCGTGCTTGCCCAGCGGTCCTCCATATACGGTTTGATGGTCGGGTTGTCCTCGGTCAGTCCCAGCTTGAAGCGGATGTAGGCGTTCATGTGGCTCTCGGGAACGTGATGCACAACTTGGCGCACCGTCCAACCGCCATCACGATAGGGAGTTTCGATCTGCTGTGGGGAAAGTCCCTTGATGGCAGCACGCAGCGCCGCCGGAGCCTTCTCGATGTCATCGATCATCTGACTGCGCTGGGCTGCGTCAGGCGGGTTGGTATAGGTGAACTTGCCGACGGGATAACGCGGATCGCTCATTGTTGCCTCCGGCGCAGATTTGCACTATCGGATGAGCGGAGGGCGCGCGAGGCTGCAGAAAATTATCTTCGCCTGGAATCTGACACACACTTCCGCACTCTGCAAAGCTGAATGCTGAGAGCTGAGAGCTGAGAGCTGAAAGCTGAAAGCTGAAAGCTGAAAGCCGAGAGCTACTTCACCAGCGCCAGAATCCGTACCGGTCCACCGGACCCGCCTTCCAACTTGATGGGCGCAGCAACCACGAGCGCCCCGCTCGCCGGAACATGCTCCAGATTGGCGACGTTCTCCAGGTGATAAATGCTATGCGCCATAGTGTATTGATGAACCGGGAAGTCGGTGGAAGGCCCGTAGTCGATGCTCAGCGTGTCGATCCCGAGTCCGTTCACCTTGCGGCCTTCCACCAGGAACTTCGCGGCTTCTTTTGAGTATCCGGGAAAGTGCTTCACACCCTTGGCGTCAGCATTGCGATAAGCCTCCGCCGAATTCCACCGGGAATTCCACCCGCTATTCGCGATCACGACCGCATTCGGCGGAATCTCGCCATGAACCCGTTCCCAATCCGCAATGTCTTCAACCGCGACTTGATAATCGGCATTCGCATTCGCTTTGGCGATCACATCGATCACCACTAACGGCGACACCAACCGCTCGGGCGGAATCTGGTCCACGGTCCATAAGCCTTCCGCAAAGTGAGCGGGGGCGTCGAGATGAGTTCCAAAGTGTTCCGGCACACAGAATTCCCGCAAGAAGTAGCCGTTTTTCGCCACCGTGGCAGCCGTCTTGACTTGATATGGCGATTTCTCCGCCACCTCAAAAGTTGGAACCTGCGCATTCAGCGCGTGCGTGAGATCCACAACAGATGTAAAACCCAAAGATTGAGCGCCGCCGTGTCCGCGATGCGCAAACAAAAGCACCGTCACCGCGAGGATGCAGCCTACAAGAAATGTGCGAAGTTTCATAAGGATTGGTGTTCTCACTTTAGATGCATCCATGCGCCCTCCGGCAGCTAAATCCTGACCCGATCATGCCAACAGTAATGCGCCCCCTGCGGCGATCAGTGTGCCCAAAAAATTCACTCCATTGTTATTCAGCAGCTTTCGCTTTTCGAGCGTCGCTCCCAGGTAGCTGTCAGCGATCGTGCCCAACAGCGCCGCCATCACCGAGACTGCGGTCTGCTTTAGCGGAAACATTCCCGCAGCCACGCACACCAGAGTTACCAGCGCTGCGGCCGCAATTCCGCCCAATGTACCTCCCACGCTGACCCCCCCGTCAGTCCCGGCCGGAACAACTTTCCAACTGGTGATGAGCCGGGCCTTAGCCGATCCCACCTGCCCGACTTCGCTCGAAACCGTGTCGGCTGCGGCTTCGGAGAGCGCCGCCGCGGTGGCCAGCAAAAAAGCCTCATTCTTGGTGATAGCGAAAACCGCGGCGCAAGCCGCGCTGATCGAAAGATTGGCCAGCACCTGAGCGGCGCTGCGGCCCTCGCGATTCTGCGCCGTGCCCAGTTTCTGCTTACGTCCATAGCCCAGGCGCGTGCTGATCCAGGTCAAAACAAAGACCGATACCAGCGCCAGAAACGCTCCCGGCCCGGCTCCGGCCAACAGCACAAAGCAGATCACAGCCCCGGCCACGGCCCCGGAATAGCTGACTCCCCGCACCAATCGTCCCAAGGCGGTGAAGCCGAGCGTCACCACGAGCGCCGTCCACAGGCCTCGCGCCGGCAGTATCCCCCACAGAATCAACGTGTTTTGTGCCCAATCTGCCATCGGACTCTCAACTCAGACCCCACCAATATCGCGTACCACGCTCGATACTACTATCCCTAGTGTTATGCTTTTTCTCGCCCCACGGCGTCGTGCTTGGCTTTGGGGTTACCGGCGCGACCTTTCTGCGTCAAAGAATTGGATGTAGTTTAGACTCACGTCATTACGTATCTCTGGCGACATTAATTTTCACGGGGTGAACCATGGCAGCCTCCGTTTGGACGGGATATCTTACCTTCGGATTGATCTCCATGCCGGTGCGCTTGTTTTCCGGCGCGCGCAGCTCGGGCATTTCCTTCAACATGCTACATCGCGACGACCTCTCCCGGCTGAAGCAGCAATACGTTTGCCTCGCCGACGGCAAAGTGGTCGAGCGTAGCGACATGGTCAAGGGCTACGAATACCGCAAAGACGAATACGTCGTCATTGAACCCGACGAGATCAAAAAGATCGAGCCCCGGACCGCCAAGACCATGGAGATTCTCGAATTCGTGAAGTCGAGCGAAGTCGATCCCGTCTACTTCGAGTCTTCTTATTACATGCTGCCGGAAGAAGCCGGACGCCGTCCTTACGCTTTGCTGACCAAGGCGCTCGAAGAGAGCGAGTATGTGGCCATTGCGAAACTGACCATGCACAACCGCGAATACACGGTTTTCCTGCGTCCCCACCAAGGCGGAATGATGCTGCACACCATGTATTACGCCGAAGAAGTGAAGAAGGTTGAAGGCTTCGGCGCGCCCGACGTGGAATTAAAAGACGCCGAAGTGAAAGTCGCCCACCAGTTGATCGAGGCGCTCGCCGACGAGTGGGACCCGGAAAAATATCACGACACCTTCCAGGACAATGTGAAGAACCTCATCCAGACCAAACTCGAAGGCGGCAAGATCGCCGAAGTCGAGAAGCCCAAGAAACTCGCTCCCGTGGTGGATTTGATGTCCGCCCTGAAACAAAGTCTCGCCCAGATGGAAGGCAAGAAAAAGCCTGCCGTAGCCACGCGCGAATCCGCCGGGGGAAAGCGCTCCCGCGGAGGGGCGTAAGTGCTTAGCATCTAGCACTTGGCATTTAGTCACAAGCCATTTGCTTCAATTTGCTGCCTTCTCTCCTCAAAACGGGTTGATTTGCCCGGCGGCAAGCAACCGTCCTTTGACCTTTCGCCACTAATCTTCCTAAAGCTAGCCGCTAAATGCTAATTGCCAAGTGCTGGTCCTGTGGCGCAGATTCCGGCCAGCCATTAGAATAGAAAACTCTTGCGAAATCCTAATGGGCAAACCGGTTTTGTGGCCGAGGTATCGATGAAAGCAGTCCGCTGCGCCGGCGCCGCTACGGCGGCCGCGCTCCTATTACTGTGGACCGCCTGCGGCGAAACCTACCGTCCGGTGGCCAATCCGATCATTCCTCCCCAGCCTAATCCCGCCTTTGCTCACGTGGTTATGGTGCTCAGCGACAATGGCGCCAATAACCCAGGCGCCAGCACCACCATTGACGTCTCCGGCGACAGCGCCACCTCGCAGTCACAAACTGGTCTGGAACCGGTACATGCGGTGTTGGTAGGCGGTACCCAGGTCTATGTCGCCAACAGTCTGGAGGACACGGTTTCCGGATTTAGCGCTGCCAATGCAGTGCCGGTCATCACCATCAGCCTGCCTTCGTCCTGCGCTTTGCCGCCGTGTTCCATGCCGGTTTTCCTCGGCACCACGGAGACGACCGAACTCTATGCGGCCAATTTCAAGAGCAATACGGTATCGGCAATTTCGACCATCAGCAACGTAATGACCAACAATATTACGGTGGGCACCGGTCCCGTCGCTCTGGCGGAGACACCCGATGCGAATAAGGTGTACGTGGCCAATCAGGGTACGAACGGCAGTGGCGGTTCGGTGACCGTCATCAATACCCAGGACAAAAGCGTGGTTGCGAATCCTCCGCTGACGAGTTTCGGCTGGGTTTCGCCGGTGTGGGTGCTGGCCCGATCCGATAGCCAAAGGGTGTACGTGCTGGATCAGGGAAGCGGCCTGGTGGTGGCCATTGATACCTCTTTCGATTCCGTGGTCGGCAGCGTCTCGGTCGGCACCGGGGCCAATATCATGGTTTACGACCCAACCCTGAACCGGATTTACGTGGTCAATCCGGCAGCCAATACGGTGACCTCGCTGGATGTCAGCACCGATACGCTCCCAGCCACCCTCATATCGGTCGCCAATCCCAAATCGGTGGCTGCGCTTCCTGACGGCACCCGGTTTTATATTTCGAGCGCTACGCTCAGCGGTGGAACTGTGACCTCAATGGTGACGGTGATCAACGCGCCCGATTTCACGGTAAAGACCACCATTCCGCTGGCCTCGGTGCCGGCGATTTGCGCGGTGAAGACGTGGGCAGAATTGTCCGTCGCCGCAGCCGGGGACAGTTCGAGGGTTTACGTGGCGAATTGTGACGCCGGAAATACGTACATCATTCAGACTACCAACGACACCCTGGTGACGCAGCTGCCGGCGCCGTTCAGCGCCCAGCCGCCACCAACCCCGGGTGGAACTCCTCCGCCACAGAATCCGGTTTTCGTTCTGGCTGGACCCTAGAGGAATTGTTGATTCTTGACTGTCGCTCGCCAGGGTTGGATCCCGGCCTCAATCACAGTCAACAATCAACCATTCCCCATCCCGTTCTTATTGTCCTGCTGCAGCCGCTTGCTCCGTGCGCAGAGAATGGCTGTAGCGCAGGGCTATGTTCATGAAAACATCGCCGATTCCGGTTTCGAAGCAGATGACCAGCGCTTCCGTGTCCTCGCTGCTCTTGGGGCCATGCTCGGAGGTGTGCAGCACCGGGGGATGAACCCGGAAATGAAAACCCTGATCGTTGAGCACGGTGACGGCGTTGCCGATTACCTGGTTGGCCAGTTCAAAAACCGTTTCGCGCACCAGTTCATCGGTTTCCGGCAGTTCGGCTCCCGCGAACTTGCTGGCTACCCGTACCGCGGTTTCCGGATCGAGATCCAGGATGATTCGGCCTTCAATGTCCCCGGTAATCCAAATCAATGCCGCGATTCCTTTGCGCCGGTAAGCCTCTTCTTCCATGCTGAGATTCCCAATGGACACGGGACACAGCAGTCCCTGGGCCAGCACGGCGTCCGCCGCGTTGATGAAAGGCTGGATCAACTCCATCTTCATGGTCAGTCTCCTGCGCCCGCGGCGCCGGCCACGGTGCCGTCATCCCCCATTACGTACTTGATCACTTCATACAGAACCTCGGGCTTGACCGGCTTCTGTACGAAATGGCGCGCGCCGCGCTGCAGCGCCGCCACAATGTTCTCCTGATATCCTACGGACGACACCATGACCACACGCGCCTCGGGATGCTTCTGCACGATTTTTTCGGCAGCCTCGATCCCCTCCATCTGCGGCATGGTGATGTCCATCAGCACGATATCGGGATTGGTTCGGTCGTATTCGGTGATGGCGGTCACGCCGTCTCCGGCTTCGCCGCAAAGCTGGCCCCCGAAGGTCTCGATCATGCGGGCCAGGTTCTTGCGAGCGAAGACGGAGTCATCCACTACCAGGTAGCGGACTGGCTGACCGTCCTTGCTGCGTTTTACGGGTACAAACTGCTCCATATAACAACCTCCAGTCACGGATTGATCCGGGGGAATCGCCTACCCCCAGACTTCAAACTCAAGTCTTGCCCGCTCCCGCGGCCCGCCCCCCGTCTCCGGGATCGGCACTTCGGCGTTCCGGCATGCACTGCGCCTGCAAAGTATTGGCCAGCGCTTCCAGGCTGACCACGCGTACCGCATAGCCGCGCTCAATCGCCGCCTTCGGCATGCCGTACACCACGCAGGACTCCTCATTCTGCGCAATGGTCATGGCACCGGCAGCCTTCAATACGCCCAGACCCTGAGCCCCATCTTCTCCCATGCCGGTCATGAGTACGCCCAGGCTGTCTTTGCCGAATTCTTCGGCCACACTGCGAAACAACACATCCACGGACGGCCGATGGCCGTTGACCCGGGGTTCGTCACTCAGCACCACAACGTCACCCAGAGGCATGCGCTTGACCTTCAGGTGACGGCTGCCGGGGCAGACCAGGGCGCGGCCCGCCAGCAAGAGATCGCCGGACTGGGCTTCCTTCACCTTGATGGCGCAGATTTCATCCAGACGCCGTGAAAACATTTCGGTGAAACCCTCGGGCATATGCTGCACCACCAGAATCGTGCCCGGGAAATCCTTGGGCAATTGCGGCAGCAGATATTGCAAAGCCTGGGGTCCGCCGGTAGAGACGCCGATGGCCACCAGCCGGGTCGGACGGCGCTTGCTATCCGGTGCTGCTTTCTCAATCGGGCTCGACGCCGGAGTCAGTGGAGAGACTCGCATCCTCCGGCTTTGCGCGGCTGCTTTGATCTTGGAGATGAGCTCCTGGGCGATTTCCGGCATGCGCGCGGAGACGTCGCTCGGCTTGGCCACGAAATCAAAAGCTCCCATGGATAGTGCCTTGAGCGTCACCGATGCCCCCTCGGTGCTGTGCGAGCTCACCACGATCACCGGCACACGGTGACTGCGCATGATTTCTTTCAGCATGTCCAGACCACCCATGCCCGGCATCTCGAGGTCGAGAGTCACAACCTGGGGCTTCAACTCTTCGATCTTCTTGAGACCGAAATTTCCGTCCATGGCGGTGCCGACCACCTGAATCGAACTGTCGGTGGCCAGGATCTGCGGAATCAGCTTGCGCATCAGCGCCGAATCATCAACCACAAGAACGCGGACGGGTGCGATCGTCATAGCCGCCCTCCCGCGCTTGCCGGTGCAGCTTGCGCACGCTCGGAATGCGACAACAACAATCCCATCGCTGGTCCGGTCCCGGTCCCGGGGCGCGACTTGGCAAAGCGTTCGACAATCGCAGCCAGATTCAAAATTAACACCACCCGCCCATCGCCCAGGATGGACGCGCCACTGACCAGGTCACTCTCGACCGTGCGATCATCCAGCGCTTTGATCACCAATTCCTCTTCCCCCTCCAGCCCGTTGACCAACAGGCCGAGCTTGCGCTCTCCCAGGTTGGTAACCAGTACGAAGATCTTTCCGTGGCGGCGGTCGGAAGCGGGATGTTCTGAGATCTCAGAGGTGCGGTTTCCCAAACGGACCACCGGCAGCGCGCGGTTGCGCAATTGCAAGACCTCGCGGTTATCCACCTGGTGCAGGTCTGACTCCTGCACCCGCGCGATCTCGGCCACGGCGTTCAAGGGAATGGCATAGAGGCGCTGCTCCACCCGGAACAGAAGCGCTTTGATAATGGCCAACGTGAGTGGAAGGCACAGCCGGAACGTGGTGCCCTGGCCGGGATGGGTTTCCACCTGCACCGTGCCCTTCAGCCGTTGCAGAATGCTCTGCACCACATCCAGACCAACGCCGCGCCCGGAGACTTCTGTGATCTCGTCGGCAGTGCTGAATCCCGGCCGGAATATCAGCTGGAGCGCGTTGCTTTCGTCGAACCCGCCGGATTCCTGCTCGCTCCACAGCCCCTGCTTGCGGGCCCGCTCTTTTACCTTTTGCACGTCGATGCCGCGGCCATCGTCGCTGATTTCCACCATTACATGGTTGCCTTGGTGATAGGCGCGCAGATGGACGATTCCTTGCGCCGGCTTGCCCGCTCGGACCCGCTCCTCGGCACTCTCAATGCCATGGCTGACGGCGTTCCGTACCAGGTGAGTCAGCGGCTCGGCGATGCCATCGAGCAGTCCCTTATCGAGGTCGGTATCTTGTCCGCTCAACCGCAGTTCTACGTCCTTGCCACACTGTTTCGCGACATCGCGCACCATGCGGGGGAACCGCCGGAACAGTTGTTCGACTGGGACCATGCGCACTTTCATGACCGAACGCTGAAGATCATTCAGCACCCGGGATTGGAACGCCATGGCATCCGCAAAACGGCTGCGCGTCGAATCCTTGGGATGGTGGCGGGAGAATTCATTCAGGGTCCGTTGCAGCATGGATTTGCCGATGATCAGCTCGCCCACTAAATTCAACAGGTTGTCGATGCGTTCGGCGTCCACTCGCAGGATGTTTTCCGTGTGCGCCGAAACCGCTTTGCTGACATTCTCATCCTCAGGGGAGGAAATACTCGCGTTCTCCGCCGCTGTGGTTTCAGTTCCGGACCCGGCCGTACTTCCGCTGGCCGGCGCGGCGGCGCTGGCTGCCGGCGGCGCCAGTTTGGTGGCGGGAAGTTCGATGGCGTCGACCTGCGCTTGGGAAACGATGGTGGGGATTTGGCATTTTGCCGACAGAATCTGCGCCGGCTTATCGCTCGCCAGCAGCAACTGCATCTGCTTGGCAACTTCGATGGATGCGGCATCCGGCCGCGATCCCAGCACTTCTCCCGCTTCCGCGAGCGCCTTGAGCACCAACTGCCGGGCGGCAATGGGCATGGCGCATGCGGGATCAATCTGCACGCGGACATGGTAGAGCTGCTTCCCTTGCTCAGCCGCCCGCTGCATGGAGAGCTTTTCATATTCGGTCCACACCGCTTGCGCGGGAGATGTTTTGTTTTGTCCGGCGCGAGAACTTCTCGACTTGGGCGCCCCGGCCAGCTCGCGGATCAATTTTTGCAGAGACGCGGTGGAGGGAAGTTTCGTCTGGCTGCGATACGCACTCAACATTTCGCCAAAGATGTCTGCCGCGCGGAAGGCAATCTCCGCCAGCGAACCGTGCGCCGCAGTTGTTTCCTGGGCGAGGGCATCCTCCAGTTTGTGCGCCACTTCACTCAATTCCTGGAACCCGGTCGCAGCCGCGTCCCCCTTCAGGGTGTGCACAATGCGCCGGATGCTGCGCACAGTCTCGCCGTCACCGGGCTGCTTTTCCAGTTTTAGTGCCTCTTCATTCAAGGCTTGCAGCAATTCCTGAGAGCTCTCAAAGAACAGCGCCCGTAGTTCCGCACCGCGCTCGTCCGGGACCCGGCTCATACGGCCCCCTCAATTTTCTGATATGCAGTTCCGGTTTCGCGATAAACCATGTTGAATTTGTCGGTGAGCCCCAGCAGGCTTTCGGCGTGTCCCACGAACAGATAGCCGCCAGGATTCAGGCAGCGGCGGAACTTTTCGATCAGCCGTTTCTGCTCCGCTTCATCGAAATACATCATCACATTGCGGCAAAAAATCACGTCGTAGCGTTGCGGCAGATACTCCGTCTTCAGATTGTGGAAGTCGAAATGGACCAGTTCTTTCAGCCCCTTTTTCACCGCGTAGCGATCGCCCACCTTGTCGAAATGGCGCAGGCGGTAGCTGTAGTCCACCGAAGACATCTGGTGCTCGCTGTAAATGCCTTCTTGCCCGGCCCGCAGCACCGAGTAGCTGATGTCGCTGGCCAGAATTTCCACTTTCCAGGGCGGCGGGACCAGGGGCTTCGGCACCGGCAGTTCCTTGCCCGAAGGATTGCGCAAACAGTGGTAAGACAGTGCATCCGCCACCAGCATGGCCATGGTGTACGCTTCCTGGCCGGTCGAGCATCCCGCACTCCACAGCCGCAGCGAGAATTCACGCCGCTCCTGTTTGCCGCGCAGCATCTGATCGAGAACATGCTTGTGAAACAGTTCCAGCTGCGCCTTGTTGCGGAAGAAACTGGTCTCATTGACGGTGAGGTTTTCCAGCAACTTGGTCAGTTCTTCCCTGCCTTCGCGGCTGATCAGCAGGCTGTAGTAGCTATAGAACGAGTCCAGACGGCATTCTTTGAGACGCCGCTGCAAACGGTCCTGAAGGAAATGCGTGCGGCGGGAATCGAAATACATGCCGCACTCCTGGTAGACGAGCGTCTGCAACAGTTTTAGTTCCGGTTCCGTAAGTTGCAACTGCAAACTAGGGCTAGCCATGAACGGGTTGGATCTCTTTCTCCATGCTATTTGGACGCCGCCGTACCCCGCGCTTCGGTCATCGTTCCGGTCTTGTTCTTGGCCCCAGCCGGGTCTTCACCGGGAAGGCCCTTTCCGGCCTGGCTGCTGAATTCCAATAACTTGGTCATGTCGAGCAAAACGATCAGGCGGCCCTGATGCTTCCCTAGGCCGGTCACGCACTTCAGACCGCCCTCCAGATACTCGGTGGGTGACGGTTCCACGTCAGTGGCCGGAATCTTGAGCACCTCGGATGCGGAATCAACGATCAGGCCGGACAGGCGTCCGTTGTGTTCGACCACCAGAATCCGGTTGCGGCGGTCGGAAACGATCGGGCTCGCCCCCAGCCGCTTGCGCAGGTCCTGCACCGACACGATCTTGCCCCGCAAATTGATCACGCCTTCCATGTAGTCAGGCGCATCGGGCACGGCTGTGATTTCTGGTACCCGCACGATTTCGTGCAGCGAAGTGATGGGCGCGCCATAGATCTCGCGTCCCACCCGGAAGCCGACGATGTGCAAATCGCGGTTCATCCCCATCTTCCCCTTTTCAACCCTGCATCCCGGCAGCCGCCTGGCGTGCGTTGGCTGGCGTGGCTGCTTTTTCCATCCGCCGTCCCACTACGCGGTCCAATTGCTCCAGGGCAAAGCGATCCATGGAGTCGAGCAGATCGCGCGACATCTTCGACATTTGTTCTGCCGAGGCCGCCAGTTCCGTGGACCCCGAGGTGGTTTGCTGTACCAGTTCCCGCATCCGCTCCATGGCTTTGACCACGGCGTGCGCCCCTGAGGCCTGCTCCTCCACCGCGGAATTGATCTCGTGCGTAATTTCGTTCAAGCGAGTAGTGGCGCGGGCGATTTGCGAAGACCCATGCGACTGCTCGTTGGTAGCGGCGCCGATTTCCTGGGCGAACTTGTACACTTCCGTGACCACGTTGGAAATCTTGCGCAGCGCGGTGTTGAGTTCCTGTCCCAGGCCCAGTCCTTCATTGACGATCCCAGTGCTGCGATTCATGTTTTCCACCGCCTTGCGGGCTTCTTTCTGGATGCTCTGGATCAGTTCAGAAATTTCTTTGGTGGATTGGGCCGACTTTTCCGCCAGCTTGCGAACCTCATCGGCTACCACGGCAAAACCTAACCCGTGTTCGCCCGCGCGTGCGGCTTCGATGGCGGCGTTGAGCGCCAGCAGGTTGGTTTGTTCGGCCAGGTCGTCGATGACTTCGATGATCTTTCCGATGTCGTCCGCTCGTTGGCCCAGCACGTCGATGATTTCACCCGACGATTGAATCGTGGTGTTGATGCGGTTCAGCCCATCGGTGGCCTTGTCCATGGTCGAGATGCCGCTGTGGACTTCCTCGCGGGAGCGGTTCGATATGTCCAGCAGCACTTTCGCGGTATCGGCCACGCGCTGGATCGAAGCCACCATCTGGTCGATGGAGGCGGAAGTTTCGCTGACGCTCGAGGCCTGGGTTTGCGTGCTCTTCACCATGTTTTGCACGTTGACGCTCATTTCGTGCATGGTGCTGGTGACCTCGTCGATGGCGGAGGAGGTCTGCAGGCTGATCTTGGCCGATTCGTCGGAGGCGCCGGCCACCTGATTGGACGCGCTGGCCACTTGCGAGGCCGCGTCCCGCACATTGCGTACCAGGTTCCGCAGACCTTCGATCATGCTCACGAACGCGTTGCCCAGAGTGTCATTCTTCGATCGCGGCTGCACTTCCACGTTCAAGTTCCCACCCGCGATGGCTTCCGAAAGCGTCGCCATCTCTTTGAGGTAGGTGACCATGGTGGCGAAACTTCGCGACAATTCTCCGATCTCATCGCGGCGCCGGAGGTCGATTTCATGATCCAGATCGCCGGCATTGCCGATCTGTCGTGCCACCTTCATCAAGTTTCGCAGGGGCTCGGTGATCGATTTGGCGGTCGAATATGCAATCGCTGTGCCCAGGGCCAGCGCCAGAAGCGTGCTGAACAGCGCAATGGCGATGGTCGCCGTGCCCGCGGTTTCGTCCGACTTCCGCCGCAGTTCCAGCACCTTGGTGTTTTCCTGGTCGGCCACTTCCAGAGAATCCGTGGCCGCTTTCACCCAGGAGGACGCGTCTTTCTGTAAGTAGAAGATCTGGAGCTCAGCCACCGTGGCATTGCCGCTGTCCACGTCCTTGCGCTTCTCCATCAGCGGCGCAGCAAAATCACGCCCCCAGTTCACTTCGCTGGCTTGTACCTTGGCCAGGGCGGTCTTCTGTTGTTCGGAGTTGGCCAGGCTCTGGGCGCTCTGCAAAGCCTCCTGTAGAATTCGTGAGCCGTCGTTCAGCCGCTCAACCTCACGCGTGTCTCCACTGAGCAGGTAGTTGCTCAGATACAGCCGGTTCTGCATCATCTGAAAACGGATCTTGTCGTTGGTCTGCGCCATCTGCAAGGCCTGCGACGCCGCCGCCTTGGCGTTGTGTTCCCGCTGCACGGCCACCAGATTGACGAGGAACAGCACCACCACCATCGCCAGGATGGCGCCAAAATTCACATAGAGTTTCTTGCCAATCGTCATCGCTATTCCTCCCCTGAACTGCTTGCTTCACTTCCTGCCGCGTGGGGGTGTGGCCTACTGCGCCGACCGGTTGGGCTGGAAATTGAATTCCACCGTCCCGATGGTCTCGTCCTGCCCCGGTTCAAACTTCCATTTCTTCACTGCGTCCAGCGCGGCGTTCACCAGGATCGGATTTCCGCCCACTACCCTGGCGTCTTTTAGGTTGCCGTTGGGCGAGACCACAACAATCATCCTGACCGTGCCACGGATGCTCAAGCGACGCGCCAGGTCGGGGTAGGTGGGAGAGACTCTGGTCTTCACCTTGCGCGTCAATTCCCCTTGCGCCAGCGCGCCCTCGGGAACCACCGCCCCTCGGAAAAGCAAGAGCCCCCACATCGCCCATAGCGCAATCACTCTCCAACTCAGGAGCCCCCGAAAACGCACCGCATTCTCCTCCAAGACACATCTGGTCGTAAGTTCAGGTGCAATGCCGGTGCCAACCATGGCGGCCACGAAGTTACCACCGGCGAGCAGGCTAATATCTATAAGCATCAATCACTTGGAGACATTTCCGGAGAAATCTCAGAAGTCTCATGGGGCCACTTCTGTCTCAGGCGAGGTCCACACTCTCACAATGAGACGAAGCGTAAGGGGTTAGCCAAGATTTCCGGGTCAAGGTTCACAATTGGGCACTCCCATCCCTAATAGTCTTGACTCAAATTGAGATTAAGGGCTATTTTTCCATTATATTCAATTACTTGTAGTTCACGCTGTTGCTTACTATGCAAACCGGACAGATTACGGCGACCGAAGTCCCACCGCACTACCCAGACGACGCTTTCCAAAAACTGCTGTTGCAGTTTTCCGAAGCGACGGCCGACGGTACGCCCTCCGGTTCCGTGATCCAACTGTTCTGCCGCAGCACCCGCGAGTTCTTCCACGTGGATGGCACATATTTTTGGCGGGTCAATCCGCCCGATGAGTTGATCGCCGCCGAAGCCGATGGTTTTCTGGCGGAAAACTTTCGCGGTCGCCGCCTGAAGGCTCAGGAAAGTGCGGTCGCCGTCGAGGCGGTCCGGCAGCGCAGGACAGTTTATGTGAATCGTGTGGATCCCAACCGCTATCCCATGGCCGGGGAGTTTCACGCCAAGTCGATGATGGCGGCGCCGCTGGTGGTGGCCAATGAGGTGATCGGCGCCGCAGTTTTCCTAAGCGCTTCCGATCCGGATTTCTTCCACGACGACCTGGCCGCCAAGGCCACCATTCTGGCCGGCCAACTGGGCAGCCTGTTGGAGGCCAACCGTTTAACCCAGCTCTCCCGCGAAGAGCATCGCCGGGCGGAAATTCTCACCGAGGTGGCGCAAGCCGTGCATGTCATGCCTGACACCTCGACCGTGGCCGAGGCAGTCGCAGCTCATCTGCGGATGCTGCTGAACACCCGCCTGGTTTGCATCCTCTTGCGCGAGGGAGCGACCGTTCAACTGCACGCCGTGGCGGCGGAATCTCCGCAACTGGCGGCTTCGGTGCGCGCCCGTTACGACCGCAAGGGGCTCCAGTTCGCCGCCGATCTCACCGCGCGCGCGGTGGCCGCCGGCGAAGTCATTGCCGTGTCGATCGACCCCTTCACCCAGGCTCTTGGGGAGTTGGTTCCGGCCGGAATGTTGCTGGCAGTCCCCATCCGCACTTCCCGCGCTCAAGGCGCCATCCTGGTCTATCCCCGGCAACAGGGCGCCTTCCGGACCGAGGAAAAATCCTTATTGGCGGCGGTGGCAGGTTTTGGCGCGGTGGCCATCGCCAACGCCGAGCTCTGCGGGACCGCGCGCGCCCAAGCTCGGGAGTTGCAGCAACTGCTCGACATTTCGTCGGAACTGGGATCGATTGGCGATCTCGACCAGTTCATGCAACGTTTCGCCTTGCGTGCCGCCGATCTTCTGGGCTTCGGCCGGGCATTCCTCGGCCTGCTGGAAGATGGCGTATTTCGAGTCCGCTGGGGAGCCCAAGGCGGAAGAACCGAACCCGTAGAGCTGGTCTTGCCGGAAGGCCCAACCACTCGCGCCCTGATTCAGCGCGAGGTTTTCTGGTCCGATGACGCCAGCGCAGTTCCCGGCGCCAACCGCGAGGCCTTGGCCAGGTTCAATATCAAGCAAATGTTGACCGTGCCGCTGCTCGATACCCGGGGCGAAGTGCTGGGCATGTTCGGGGTCCTGGATCGGCTGGATCGTACTGGCATCTCGCAGGCGGACATTCGTTCCGCCCGGATTCTGGCCGCGCAAGTCGCGGTGGCGCTCGAGTCCACCCGCAATCTTCATCTCTCAGAGCAGCACCGTCGCCGCGCCGAGTCCTTGATGGGGTTGGCTCTCGAACTGAACTCTCAGCTTCAGCTTCCCGAGTTTGCCAGGAGCTTTGTCACCCGGGCCGCGGACTTGATGGAAGCTCCCATGGCCGCTCTGGCAGTGAAGCAGAATCAGGGATTGGAAATCGTGGCCTTGCACGGGACTTCGATTTCCAACGGGCGGCAGGATAGTCTGCTGCATCGCCTGGAAGATGCCCTTACCAGCAGCCTGACCCGCAGCCCCGAGGCGGTGGTGTGCGGCAGCGCCGCCGAACTCCTGGGCAGCGACGTCAGTTCTGCATTGGGCTGGAACGACTGCTGCCTGGTTCGCCTCCAGGGTTCGTCCCAGGATCTCGTAGGTGTACTGTGCCTCGCCAACCGGCAAAAACTTCTGGAGCCGAGCGACCAGCAATTGCTCCAGGCAGTGGCGGCGCACGCCTCCATTGCTTTGGAAAACGCCCGGCTCTTCACCCGCATGCACCAGGCCAACCGCCACTGGGTTGAGATTTTCGATGCCATCACCGATTTCATTGTGGCCCACGACCCCTCCGACAAGGTGTTGCGCGTGAACCGCTCCCTGGCCGACTTCATTGGAGTTCAGCCCCAGGAACTCATCGGCGTCAACATGAGCGGCTTGATGGTGACCGACGATGAAACCCCGCTGCATTCCTGTCCTTTCTGCCGTTCTCCCATGGACGACACCGCGGCAGATGAATATGTGCTCCCGGTGCTCGACCGAACCTACATTGTCGCCACTTCGCGGGTGCACAGCGCCACCAGCGAAGGCCTGCAAATCATTCATGTCCTGAAAGACATCACCGACCGCCGCGAGGCCGAGCGCCGTTACCGGGAATTGTTCGACAATATTCAGGAAGGCGTATTCTTCGCCACTCCCGAGGGACGCTTTGTCGAAGTCAACGACGCGCTGGTTCGCATGCTCGGATACACCAGCCGCGAGGAGCTTTTGCAGGCCGATATCCGCTCCCAAGTCTGTTTCTCCACCGAGCACTACGAAGAGTTCACGCGCCAGATGCAGCAGCATGGCGCGGTAAGAAACCAGGAGCAAACTCTGCGCCGCCCTGACGGGGCAGCGGTCCACGTTCTGGTCAACGCCTTTGCCGTGCGCGACGCACAACGTCGCACCCTGCAGTACCGCGGCGTCATGCTCGACATCAGCGGCCTCAAGACCTTCCAGTCGGAACTCCATCGCGAACGCGACTTTTCCGGAAAGATCCTGAACCATACCCAGAGCCTGATCCTGGTGGCCGATACCAGCGGTCTGATCAGCTACGCCAACCGCCGCTGGTATGAAATGGGCTACCAGCAGCATCAACTCCTGGGACGGCCTCTGGAAGATCTGATTGCTCCCCCGCGGCGTCAGGCTTTGGTCGAGGCTTTCGCCAACACCAGGACGGGGCAGCAAGTCGACAATCTTGAGCTGCAAATCGTGCGCGGCCAGGAGGTGGGACGTTTTTCGGTGAATCTGAGTCCCATGCGCGACGAACAGGGAACCGTCACCAGCATTGTCGTGGTCATGAGCGACATCACCGACGCCGCCACCCTACAGGCCAAACTGATGCACGCCGAAAAGATGGCAGCCGTGGGCCAGTTGGTTTCCGGGGTCGCGCACGAGGTCAACAACCCTCTGACTGCGATTCTGGGCTTTGCCGACTTGCTGATGGAAAACCCCGAAGTGCCCGACATTGCACGCAAAGACCTGCGCGTGATCCTCCAGGAGGCGCAGCGCACCAAGCAGATTGTGCAGAACCTTCTGAGCTTCGCGCGGCAGATGCCCCCACAAAAGAGTCCGGTACAGCTCAATGCGATTATTCATCGCACCGTGCAGTTGCGCGCTTACGACTTCCGCAGCCGCGGCGCGGAGGTCATCGAGCGCCTCGACGAGACCCTCCAGCAGGTGGTCGGCGATTCGCATCAGTTGCAGCAGGTGTTCCTCAACATCCTCAATAACGCTTACGACGCAGTTCGCGATACCGGACGGCCTCCGCGCATTGAGATCAGCACCATCAACCGCGGCAACCTGGTGGAAGCAACTTTTCGCGACAACGGCCATGGCATTTCGTCTGCCGAGCGCATCTTCGACCCCTTCTTCACCACCAAAGACGTGGGCAAAGGCACCGGCCTCGGTCTCAGCATCTGCTATGGCATCGTGCATGAACACGGAGGCGAGATCGCCTGCCACAACAATCCCGATGATGAGGGGGCGACATTTACCGTGCGCCTGCCGGCGCTCGCAATCGGCGCGGTGACCGGGGTGACTCGGCCATGAGCCTTCCCGCCATCAAGCCGGCCATCCTGCCCGTGCTGCTGATCGAAGATGAGCCGGCAGTGATGGCCTATGTCCGCGCCGCCCTCGAGCGTAACGGCTACAGCGTAGTCTCGACCGAATCCGGGGCCGATGGCTTGCGCTTGCTGGCGTCAGAGAAATTCCTCGGCGTGGTCTCCGATATGCGCACTCCCGGCGGAGTCGACGGAGCCGATGTCCATGCCTGGTTGGCCGGCAATTGTCCCGAGCTCGCCCACCGAATTGTCTTCATCACCGGAGACATTGCCAACGAAGACACCGTGGCTACGCTGCGCAAGACCGGCGCACCCTGCGTGGAGAAACCATTTCGCGTACAGCAATTTATTTCAGTCGTGGAAAAGACGATGGGGAAAGCGCAGTGAGCGAAGACTTACGAATCCGGCTTTTAATCGTGGATGACGAACAGAGCATCCGCAAACTCTGTATGACCGTCGGCGAGGCCCTGGGATTCACTTGCCTCGAGGCCAATAGCGGCGAGACCGCACTGGCCTTGCTCGAAGAGCAGCCCGCCCACATGGTGCTGACCGATATGGTCATGCCCAACATGTCCGGCATCGAATTCCTGGAGAGAGTGAAGAAGCTGCTTCCCCGCACCGAAGTCGCGGTCATGACCGGCCACGGATCGGTCGAGACCGCGGTTCAGGCCATGAAACTCGGCGCCTACGATTACATCGGCAAACCCTTTTCGCCGCTCGAAGAACTGCGGCTTTTCCTGCGCCGCATGGCGGAGAAAGTGCGTCTGGTGGAAGAAAATCAGTTTTTGCGCGAACGCGTGGATACAGAAACCGATCTCCATGGCATCGTCGGCTCCTCCGCCAAGATCCAAGACGTGTTGCGCATCGTTTCCCGCTTGAAAGACATCCGCACCCCGGTCTTGATCGCCGGCGAAAGCGGCACCGGTAAAGAATTGGTGGCACGCGCGATTCACTTTCGCGGCTCCTTCGCCAATCGGCCGTTCGTCGCGGTGGATTGCGGTTCGCTGGTCCCGACTCTCATTGAAAGCGAATTGTTCGGCTACGAAAAAGGAGCCTTCACCGGCGCACTGCGATCGAAAACCGGCCTTTTCCAATCGGCCAACGGAGGGACGATTTTCCTCGACGAAATCGGAGAGCTACCGCTCGAGATGCAGGCCAAATTGCTGCGAGTCTTGCAGGAAAAAGAAGTTCGCCCTGTCGGCAGCAATGTAAGAACAAAAGTTGATGTGCGCGTGATCGCCGCCACCAACCGCGACCTGGAAGCCGAATATCGCAACGGAACTTTCCGCAAAGATCTTTATTTCCGGCTCAATGTGGTCACCGTCCATCTGCCATCGCTGCGCGAGCGCCGTTCCGATATTCCCATGCTGGTGCATTGGTTTCTCGATCGCTACGCCGAGGGCAGTTCGATGCAGGTAACCAATTCGGCGATGAAATGCCTCCTGCAATATGACTGGCCGGGAAACGTTCGTGAGCTGGAAAACTGCGTGGAACGCGCAGTCGCGCTGGGTGACCGGCGCACCATTGATATCGGTGACCTGCCGCCGACCATTGCCTCGGCGTCGCCCACTCCGGAAGTCAGCGGAACTCCCAGCTCGAGCGGACTTTCCTCCAACGATCTTGAAGACATTGAACGCGCCACCATCGAGCGCGTCTTCGAGCAAGTGAAAGGCGACAAAGTCATGGCCGGCAAGATGCTCGGCATCAGCCGCGCCACCCTCTACCGCAAGCTCAAGCGCTACAACATCGGCGGCAGACACGAACTCACCACAGGAAGCTCGGCGCTGCAATAGGGGCGATGCCCCATGAGCGCTACTTAAGCCGGGTAGGCTGAGGCCGCTAGCAATCCCTGGAAAGCTCGGTTCGACCAAACATGTGTCCGAATTCGCCATAGCACTGTCCTGAAACGAACAGCCCGGACCAACTTGTCGGATGTTAAATTGTTTACAATGTGACGCTTAGTATTGGCAAGTGTGATGCTAATACCTCGCTTGGGGGGAAGAACATGTCATTCGTTCGCGATCTGAGAGTTGCCGCTCACTCCTTGATTCGGACTCCAGGGCTGGCCATCGCCGTCATTCTTACCCTGTCGCTCGGCATCGGCGCCAACGCTGCCATGTTCACCCTGGTGCGCGGAGTCCTGCTCAAGCCTCTAGTCAACCGCGACGAGGACCGGCTGATCTATATCCGGCAGAGCGCCCCCGGCCTCGGCCAAGAAAACAGCGCCTTTTCCGTGCCCGAGATTCAGGATTTGCAGGCCAGCGTGAAAACCCTGAGCGCGATTGGCGACTTCTCCGCCATCGACTTCACCATGATCGGCCTGGGCGAGCCTCGTTCCATTCGCGGTGGCGTGGTCAGCGGCACCTATTTCGACGTGATGGGCCTTCGCCCCGTGCTCGGCCGCCTCATCGGGCCGCAAGACGACGGCCCTAAAGCTGCCGGTGTCGTGGTTCTCACCTACCGTTTCTGGGCCACCACTTTCAAGAAAGATCCTTCGGTCATGGGCAAGACGGTTCGCCTGGGCAGCATCGGTGATCGGACCGCGACCGTCATCGGCGTCCTCGAGCCTTGCGTCCCCTATCCCCAGGATACCGAAATCATCGCCAACATCGTCACCAGCCCGCATCATCTTTCCGCAACCATGGTCACCGGCCGCATCCATCGCATGACTGAGCTTTTCGGCCGTCTGGCTCCCGGCGCTACCCTCGATCAGGCTCGCGCTGAGCTGCGCTCCGCCTACGCCGCGATGAAGAAGGACCACCCCGAGGCCTATGAACAGCAAGGGGACTTCCAGATCGGGGCCAAGATGCTGCGTGACGAGATCACGTCAGGCGCCCGAACCGTGCTCCTGGTACTGCTCGCAGCCTCAGGGCTGATCTTCATCATCGCGTGTTGCAATGTCGCCAACCTGATTCTGGCACGGACGGTCCGCCGCGAAGGCGAGCTGGCGGTCCGCGTGGCGCTGGGCGCAAGCACCGGCGCGTTGCGCCGCATGCTGTTGGCCGAAAGCCTTCTGCTCTGCGGCGCGGGCGCCGCGCTCGGTGTCCTGAGCGCCCATCCGATGGTGGCCATCCTGGCCCGCTACGCCTCGCGCTTTTCGGTTCGCGCGCTCGATTTGACAGTCGATTCCAGCCTGCTCTGGGTGGGAGCCGCGCTGGCCCTCGTCGCCGCGGTGATTTTGGCATTCGTCCCGCGCCTGCCCTCCGCCGATACCTCCAGCGGCCTTAGCCTGTCGAGTGGCAGTGTACGCATCACCAGCAGCACCAGCCGCCGCCAGCGGATCTTCGCCGTGACACAAATCGCCGCCTCCTTCGTGCTGCTGGCCGGCGCAAGTGCGTTGATCGCCACCCTCATCGCACTGCAAAGGGCGCAGACGGGTCTGGACACCCAGCACGTCCTCGCCATCGATGTTCCCGCTATGTCCTACGGCAAGACACCTCAGCAGGTCGTCGATTTCTACAAGGAAGCGATCCGTCGCATTGATGCCCTGCCAGGGGTCAGTGGGACCGCGTTCGGCGATGTCGTTCCCTGGCGCGACGCGAATCCCGTGCCTTCTGGTTTCCAATTCTCCGCCGACGGACTCGTCCATGCCACCGGTGTGGAGGATCCCAGGGCGCAGCCGCGTTCCATCTCTCCCGGATATTTTGCAGCGCTCGGTGTGCCCATCATGGCCGGCCGCGATTTCGACGCGCGCGATAACCAACCCAATGCGGAGCCAGTCGTGATCGTCAGCCAGACCCTCGCACAGCGCATTTTCCCCAACCAGGATGCGATCAATCGGCATGTCTACTGGACCGATCCCGTGCTGCAATTCGCCACCGGGACCGATGCCGAAAAGGCACGTCTGGTCGCGCCCCACCGCATCATCGGCGTCACCGCCGATATTGACGACGGACACGTCGTGCCTGGGCCCACACTCACCGTTTACACCCCCTTTGGCGAGGGCATACTTTTTGGCGGTCGCCTTTTCATCCACACCGGTGCAAATCCCTATGCGCTGGCCATGCCGGTCACGCGCGTCATTCGTGACATGTCCGCCGAGCAGCCGGTGGAGCATGCCGCCAGTCTCGAAGACATCCGGGCAGAGGTGCTGACGCCGGACCGTTTGAACTCGCTGGTTTTTGGAGTATTCGCGGCAGTCGCGTTGGCCATTGCAGTGGTGGGCGTCGCCGGCGTGCTGGCGTTTTCGGTGAGCGCGCGCACCCGGGAATTCGGCATCCGCCTGGCCCTCGGATCGGAGCCGCAGCGGCTCCTCAAAGGCGTGATCCGGGAGGGCACCGTGATGGCCGCTGCGGGTGTGCTTGCTGGCACGGCATTCGGGCT
>JBAWFN010000165.1:0-7822 GCA_049591935.1 Terriglobales bacterium
GAAATAGACAGTGCCGTGCCAATGAAAAGCGCGAACACCAGCCGGTCGGTTCCCCCATCAGCTCCCAGGAAACGCGGGAACAGTCCCGCCGCAGCAAAGCCAAAGCCGAAGGGAATCACCATGCCGAACGAACTCACCAGCAGCGCGCTCTTCCCCTGGCGAAAGATGCTGGCTAAATCGATCTCAATGCCTGCGGTGAGAAGAAAGAAGACGACGCTGATCGCGGTGATTCCATCCAGCACCAGCGCGACCGGTCCGCTGTGCGGAAACAGCAGTCCATAAACGCCCGGCCGGTAGTGCCCGAGGACCGTCGGTCCCAACAGAATGCCGGCGATGATTTCCCCCAGCACTGACGGTTGATTAAATTTCTTGACCAGTTCCCCGGCAAACTTGGCGCTCGCCAGCAGCGCCGCCAGCGCCAGAAACACAACCATCAAATCATGGGGTGCTAAATGATCCATAAGTTCAAATGTCGTTGAGAATCACCTTGGATGCTGAAATCTGTCGTCGAGCCGCCAGACCAATCGGCATGATCAGTTCTGCCGCTTCGGCGCTACCGTCGGCACTCGCGCCTTATATCGCCGATACTCCTCACCGAACCTAACTTCCAGTTCCCGATCTTCCATCCCAATCATAACCGCGCCTGTAACCACTGCGAACGCCGTCAATCCATAACAAACCACCAGCCCAGTTCCAATACTCCACACCAGCATTTCACAAAGATGTGCCAGATACACCGGATGCCGCATCCGCGCCCGAATCCCCGTCATCACCAGCCGCTGCTCGCCATGCCCTGAGATCACTTCCGGAAACCCGCCCAGTTGCCGCGCGCTGAAATTCTTGCTCGATTGCGCATACAACCATAGCCCGATGCCAAACAGAACCAAGGCCGGGACCCACATCCATCTCGTTGCGTAAAGCGCCACATTCCGCCATCGCGCCGTGGTGAGTCCCATGACGACCCACATCGCTGCCCACGCCGGCAGCAGCACCACATACGGCGACCGTTTCCGCGACCGCCAATGCTCCGCCCAGGGATGCACCAGAAACCAGAAACAAGGAATCGTCGAGTACACCACGCAAGCCAGCCATCCCAGCAGATTGAGCCATTGCATCATTGAGTCAGTGCATCATTGTCGCATTCGACGACACCTGTAGCGCCGGCGCCCCGCCGGCTGTCGCGAGGCCATCTTGCATCGCCGCCACGGTCGCGGATTCTGATGAGACAATGGCACAATAACTATTCATGCCTACACTGCCCGACCCCAGGCTCGCCGGACGCATCGCCTTCCGCTATCCCGACTTCACCGCCTACGCCTTCGCGCGCTTTTGCATTGTGGTCGCACTTGAAATGCAGTCGGTGGCCATCGGCTGGCAGGTTTATGAAATCACCAAACGTCCGCTCGACCTCGGCCTCGTCGGCCTGGCGCAATTTCTTCCCGGCGTCGCCTTCTTCCTGCCCGCAGGCCATACCGTCGACCGGCTCGACCGCCGCCGGCTCCTGATGGCATGTTACGTCGGCTTCGCGGTATGTTCGGCGATGCTCTTGCACTTCGCTCTGCATGGAATCAACTCGGCCCGCCCCATCTATGTAGTCGCAGTTTTGCTCGGGACGGTGCGATGCTTCAATTTCCCCACCGGACGTGCTCTGCTTCCGCAACTTGTTCCCGAGGAGCACTTCTCTAACGCCGTAGCCTGGAATTCCAGCATCTTTCAGGGCGCAACCATTCTTGGCCCGACCGTCGGCGGCCTGCTATATGCGTTCTTTCGCGGACCCGCGGCCGTATACGCCACCGCCATACTCATCGCGCTGGGCGCCATCCTGTCAACCTTGCGGATCAAAGCCCGTGAAAAACCGCGCCCGCGCGAACCCATCAATCTAAAGACGGTTCTTGCCGGCTTTGGCTACATCTGGAAGCAGAAGGTCGTGCTTGGCTCCATCTCTCTGGATCTTTTTGCCGTCTTGCTGGGCGGCGCGGTAGCGCTGTTGCCCGTCTACGCTCGTGAGATTCTCCACACCGGCCCCTGGGGATTAGGCCTGCTCCGCAGTGCTCCCGGCGTCGGCGCTGCCGCCATGGCGATCCTGCTGGCGCATCGTCCACTGAAACGTCATGTCGGCCCGGCCATGCTGTGGTGCGTCGCCGGATTCGGCGTGTTCACCATTATCTTCGGCCTCTCGCGCAGTCTCATCCTCTCTCTGATCTCGCTCTTGCTGGTCGGCGCCACTGACATGGTCAGCGTGGTCATCCGTGCCATCCTCGTGCAACTCGGCACCCCCGATGAAATGCGCGGCCGGGTGAACGCCGTAGATATGATCTTCATCGGCGCCTCCAATCAACTTGGCGAATTCGAGTCTGGCCTCACGGCCCAGTGGTTCGGAACCGTGCCCGCTGTGGTATTGGGAGGGGTGGGAACGCTGCTGGTAATCGGAATCTGGGCCTGGAAATTTCCCGAACTGCGGCAGGCGGATCAGATGGTCAGCGCACAAGAACCGGCTACTTCGCCCGGATGAGCGTCTTCGCCGAACTCATGTTGTCATAGCGGTCGTAAACCCGCACCACCACCACATGATCGACGGGTCCGGTGGTCCCCGCTATCGGCGCTTCGAAGTCGTAATTTTCATTCTTTGAATCCGAAAGCTGTCCCACCGGTTCGACGAACTGCCAGCCGCCGGCATCCACCGAATACTCCGCTTTCTTGATGGGAGAAAAGCTGTCCCACGCGCCGAACGTAACGTGAATCCGCAGCCCGTCTACCGCGGCCTTCAATTCCTTGATCTGCGGAGGCGTCGTATCTACCTCGAAGTGCGCGCTCTCCCGCTGCGCGCTCAACCCCTGACCCGGAGAATGTGAGGGCGCGTCCGAAGCCACCACCTTCACCGTGTAACCGCCATCCGGCAACAACGACGCGTCGAAAGAATAAAACTTGTCGGTCACATTATCTTTGAGCAAAAGCCACCGGGTTTCACCATCCCCGCGGTAATAAACCGAGTACACCATCTGGTCATCGTTGTCATCGTGTACGCTCCACTTCACTCCAATGGAATCGCGGTCGCGAGTCGCAGCTGGTTGCACATCGAAATGGGGTTGCCCGCCACCACTGGAATCGCCGCCGCTCAGCTTTGGCATCGAGGGATAGCGCACCCCGCTCTGCACCGTTACATCATCAAAATCCGGCGCAACATTCTTGGGGAGATAATTGAGCGTGACGCTCTCCACTCGTGGAGCCACGCTGCCCGAGTGCAGCACGGCCTTCCATTGCACGAACCGTGCCGAGGGGACACTGACCATGCCATCTTTCTCAACATTAACTTTCGTCCACGGACTCCAATTGCGGTCGGGATTGTCCACATTGCCGCTGCGGGCCAACAGTTCCACGCTGCCCGCTCCTCGAAATTCCGCCCGTCCCCAGCGCGAGAAGATGCGTGCGTCGAAAACGTCGCTCTCGTAGCTGCCTTCCGGAGCAACCGTCCCACCCAGCAAAAATACTTTCCCCAAATTGCTGGTAGACGCGTACAGCCCGTTGGGAGCCACGGCAAACGCCGTCACCTGCGTAGCGCTCGCCTTCAGCAAGTCAGTGAAGCGATCGCCTCCGTCAATGGCGAAGATGTGTCCACGGTTGCCCGTCCCCGCCAGCAGCACGCCCTGCTGGTCGAAGGCCAGCCCATACACCAAATCCTCATGCGAACTCCAAATCCGTGCCGGCGAGCCATCGGGCGCAATTCGATAAATTTCCGACCCGCCCGCGGCCCCAGCTCCCGGGCTGGGAATGTTAATCACCATGGGCGGGGTTGCGCTTGGCCCCGCATTTGCCCCGGTCCCGGTCGGCGCTCCGCCGCCGGAAGTTCCTGCCGGAATGGCTATCTGCGCACCCCCAAAACTTGAGCCTGAACCCCGTTTCTCTCCCACCCCGGCCGCATAAATATTCCCATCCTGATCGATGGCGAGCGCAGTAATTTCCTTCTTCGGAGCGCTGTAGAGTACAAATCCCTCCCCGTTCGGCGAAATCCTATACACCAGGCCGCTGCTGTCCGATCCCGCAACCAGATTTCCCTTCTTGTCGAAAGCCAGGACGCGGATGTGGGATTCATCACTCTTAAAAAAGACCGAATGCTCGCCCTTGGCAGTCACGCGGAAGATCTGCCCCTGGTCTCCCGTGGCCGCATACAAATTGCCGGCCTCATCAAAAATCAGGTTCCAAATATATTTGGTGCCGGGATCAAAATAGACCGACGAACTCCACTCCGCTGCCGCCTTTTCTTTCTGCCCAGCGCGACGCTCAAGTTTGTAAATCTTGCCATCCGGATTGGTAGCGGCGAAAATGGCCCCGCTCTTGTCCACTGCCAACGCCTGCACCTGCAATTCCTGCGGCTCAAAAATCACCGTGGACTTCCCCTCGGGCGTGATCCTGTAGACCCGCGCCGGCGACCCCGCGGCGGCATAAACATTGCCCTCGCGATCTGCCGCAATCGACCAGATATAAGCCGACGGCGTCGTCGCCAACAACTTGAACGCAGGCGCCAACTCCAGCCCGCCGGTGCTGCGGATGGCAACGCCCTGGGTGGTGCCCTTGATCAAGTCTTCAAATTTCGATTGTTCCCAGGTGCGAGTGCCATCGCCAAAAACCAGGCAGGAAAAAAACACTGGAAACGCGGCCAAAAGCAGGAATTGATTACGCGGGCGAAGCGCCAAGTCGAAACCTCAATCGGCAAATTGGAGGAGACTTCAGGTTAACACTTAACTCTGAGAACTGGGAACTGGGAACGGAGAACGGAGAATTGGTTTTGATCACGTAGCCTCTGGGGATGCGCGTTAGCGCCTGCGCCCTCCGCGTTTTAAGGTTAGCTCTCACTCACCGCACCACCGCCCCGAAAGCTGAATGCTGAGTGCTGAGTTACACTAAACCTCAATGCCTCCATCCCCCAATGGTGCTCGCAATCCCGACCTGAGCGTCAGTTTTGCCGGCATCCAGCTCAAGAATCCGGTCATTGCCGCCAGCGGCACTTTTGGTTACGGCATCGAGTTTGAAGACATCGTCCATCTCAGCAAGCTCGGCGGCTTCGTGGTCAAAGGGCTATCGAAAGAGCCGATGGCCGGCAATCCCCCGCCGCGGCTTTACGAAACTGCCGCCGGCATGCTCAACGCCATCGGCCTGCAAAACATTGGCGCTCGCGCCTTCGTTGACGAAAAACTCCCCAAGCTCCGCCAGATTCAGAACATCGTCGTGCTCGCCAACGTCTTCGGCTACACCCGCGAGGACTACGAGCGCACCCTTCAGATCCTGAATGAAGGCGAAGGCATCGCTGCCTACGAACTGAATGTTTCCTGTCCCAATACCACCCTCGGAGGAATTCAGTTCGGCAGCGATCCACGCTCGCTCGATGAAGTCGTCTCTCTCGCCCGCCGCACTTCAAAGCGCCCGCTGATCGTGAAACTTTCTCCCAACGTGACCAGCATCGCGCAGATGGCACACGTCGCCGAAGAAGCCGGCGCCGATGCCATTTCCTTGGTGAATACCTTCGTGGCCATGGCCATTGACGCCGAAACCCGCAAGCCCCGTATCTCTAATGTGACTGCTGGACTCTCCGGGCCAGCCATCAAGCCCATCGCTCTGCGCATGGTTTACGACGCTGCCAAGGCAGTCAAGATTCCCATCATCGGCATGGGCGGCATCTCCACTCCCGTCGACATCGTCGAGTTCATGCTGGCAGGCGCCAGCGCGGTGCAAATCGGCACCGCCAGTTACTGGGATCCCTGCGCCACCGAAAAGATCGTCGACGGCCTCCGCGACTGGTGTGTAGACCACAAGGTGGCGCGGCTGGCTGACTTGACCAATGGCCTCGTCCTCGACTAGCCCTGCAAGTAGCCCCTGTACTCCAAACGCAAGCGGAGAGTTTCGGTGTAGAATGTCACGTCCTTTGGAACCAGACGGAAATCCAGGCGAATTATGATTTGGTGGTTGTGGGCAGTCTTGGGCTTCGTCCTCATGGCAGTGGAGACACTGCACATGGCATTGTTCCTGATCTTCTTCGGCGTAGCCGCTGTGCTGGTCGGGGTACTCACCCGTTTCGGGTTGGCTGGCCCGGAATGGACGCAGTGGCTGTTGTTCTCGGCAATCTCCATCGTATCGGTAGTTCTCTTTCGCAAGCCTCTGCTCAAACACTTTCGCATCAATGAACGTAAAGATGTGGACACCATGATCGGAGAGACCGCCAAGACCATGGAGGCGATCGAGGTAAACGGACGCGGCCAGGCTGAGCTCCGAGGCAGCCCCTGGAATGCTGTGAATGTCGGCAACAAGCCGTTAAATAAAGGCGAATGTTGCCGTGTGGAGAGGGTGGACGGCATCACCATCAAGGTACGGGCGGAGTGATTCGAATCCCCAATCTTGAGGAGGCAGCATGACCGGAGCGTTGATCGTATTTGTCATACTGGCATTCGCTGTCTTGGTTGTGCTTTTCAAGTCGGTAGTTGTCGTTCCTCAACAGAGCGCTTATGTAGTGGAGCGATTGGGCAACTTCCACAGCGTACTCAGTCCGGGATTTCACATTCTCATGCCGTTTGTTGATGTGATTCGCTACAAGCACTCACTCAAAGAAACGCCCTTTGATATCCCCGAGCAAATCTGTATCACCCGGGACAACGTGCAGGTGGCGGTGGACGGCATCATTTATCTTCGCGTGCTCGATCCGCAGCGGGCCTCTTACGGCATTTCCAACTACACTTTTGCCATCATCCAACTCTCGCAGACCGCGCTGCGCAGCGAAATTGGCAAGATTGAGCTCGACCGCACCTTTGAAGAGCGCACCCACATCAACATCCAGGTCGTCACCGAATTGGACAAGGCTTCGGAACCTTGGGGCGTCAAAGTGTTGCGTTATGAGATCAAGAACATCACTCCGCCCAAAGACGTGCTGGCGGCAATGGAAAAGCAGATGCGCGCCGAACGCGAAAAACGCGCCGTCATTCTTACTTCAGAAGGGGTTCGAGACGCAGCTATCAATACCGCAGAGGGCCAGAAGCAGCAGGTGATTAAGCAGTCAGAAGCGGAAAGGCAGAGGAAAGTTAACGAGGCCGAAGGTCAGGCAGCAGCCATCCTCGCGGTAGCCACCGCCACGGGCGAGGGCATTCGCAAAGTTGCGGACGCCATACAGGCCCCAGGAGGCTTTCAAGCTGTGCAGTTGCGTGTAGCTGAATCGTATATTACCGAGTTCGGCAAGCTGGCGAAGGCGAGCAACACTATCATCTTGCCGACCAACGTCGCCGACATCGCTGGAATCATTGCCACCGCCATGAACGTGATTCGGCAAGGCAATCAAACTGGGGACATGCCGATGACCATGTCGCGGAACGAACCCTTCAAGTAGAAATCATTACCGCAGGGTAGAGCTTGCGTCCGCCAGCTAGGCCGGGAAGCCTTCTAAACAAAAAACCGCCGAGAAGATCTTTCATCGGCGGGCGAAGCGGGAAGGCTGACCGAACGCGACCCGATCATCTCAGGCCTGCCGGCAACCGACAAGAGGCCTCGCTTCCTTGGGTCGCTTGCCTCTAGTCCTTGTGCAAGCTTCTGCACACGGGTGAAATCCGGTCATCAAACCGGATGGATGCTGCTCGATGAGTGCTATCGCGATTCTTCAACAACCGGCGCCTGAGCCACCCCCAACTCCATCGCCTTCATTGACTTGCCCTTTGCATTCCGCCTTTACGACTGCAACTGTTTGCAGCTTGACAGGGCACTCCCCGGCGAACATAATCGCTCGCTAGTTTTGGGCACACCCTACCCTTTCTCCGCTGCCCGGGGCCTAATTTCCGTACTGGCTTTT
>JBAWFN010000166.1:0-7709 GCA_049591935.1 Terriglobales bacterium
TTTCAACGATGCGGTAGTGCGAGACCGTCTGGCCGATCATGGCGCGACGACATGGTAGGCGGAACGCGAGGGCAAGTCAATGAGAGGTAATGAGTTGACTCGTGCAGGCAAAGTCAGTTGGCGTAAAATCTCTATTTCACTCATTGGGTGAATGAACTTTGCCCACCCTTCCGCACAGAAGGCGAAAGCTTGAGCAACTTCGGTGCGGTTCATTTCAGGCTGAACTAAAGACACGCGTTTCTTTTTTGTCGTGCCACTACGCGGAAGACGCGCTGGCGTTGTTCCGGGGCGGACGGCTGGTTGCACTTTTCATGCGTGGGGGCAGGGCGTCCCTAGTCTTGGCCAGCCAGTCCGCAGCCATCAGTTCGGCTTGGAGCAGTTCCTCAGTAGTGAGCGATGCGCTCACACTCTTGCCGGCTTCCGATATCTTTTCGCTGGCGATCAGGTACCACATGTAGGACTGCATCAAGTCCCTGGAATTTGTGTGGCGACTCCCGTACATTTGGGCTAAGGCCACTCTTTATGCCGGGCGGGCGCGGTTGCCATTACTTGATTGGATGCAGTGACAGCGCGACGATTATGATGTTTCTTAAGTCATCTTTTGCCCTTATCGCATTGCAATGCCAATGAAGAAACCGATGCCCGTCGGAGGAAACCATCCACGCAAGCCGCCCCTATGCAAAATCCACGGCAGAGCGATTCGGCCTGACCGTTGGCGCTCTGGCCACCGCACTACGGGATGCGCGGCTTGTTACCGCACGAGAAAGATGCCGCCGGCGAGGAAAAGACTGTGCAAGGAACACAAGCGTCCAATCTTGCGGTCACGCTGGTGGTCCGGCTACCGAACAAAAGGTTGCCCTCTGTGCTTTGAGGTTCCAGAGCCGGAAGATCGGCTGTGTCGCAAACATGACCGACCTATTCAACCCAGTGCGTGGATCAGAGGCCGTCACTCAACGGGATGCAGTAAGTGTTTCAACAGTCGCCCTGGCTATGCCGCCGCCCAAGCGCGTTGTCGGGCACGGGCAAAACTGCGGCTCATGAGAGCCAAGCGCAGAAAACGCCTGGGACGGAATCGGTACGTCCGCAAGCAGGCGTGAAAGCGGTTTCCCGTAGGTCATCCTCGCCTTCGCCCGTCGAGTTCGGCAACAATGTTTCCTGCCTCTATCCTGTCTATGTACGCAGACAGGCGTATTTGGCAGCCGGGCAGGGCACTGCCGCTGCTGCTGAATTTCAGAAAATTCTCGACCACAGTGGCATCGTTCGGAACTGCTGGACGGGAGCTTTAGCGCATCTCGGAGTGGCCCGTGGTAACGCCGCGCAGGCGAACACCGCGCAGGGCGCTGATGCCGACGCCGCCTGCGTCCGGGCACTCGCAGCCCACAAGGATTTCCTCAGCCTCTGGAAAGACGCCGACCCCGACATCCCCATCCTGAATGAAGCCAAGGCGGAGTACGCAAAGCTGCAGTAGCTCAGTGGCAGGAAACATTCTTCCCACGTCGCTCACTGTTAACCGATTATTGGCGCAATCGGAAAACTCCATGAGTTCTAGCTTTGTTTGTGACAGAGAATGGGAGCGGTTCAGTTGGCGATGCGAACAATCTCAATCTACCGCAAAAGTGGGCGCGTTTTTATATTGCGTGTAAACGCCTCATTTCAGACGATTTGGTTTGGACATTCCACGTAGATAACCCCGAAAACGAAGAAGGCGCCAGAATCAAGTTCTGACGCCTTTTCCCAAGACAGACGAGAAGAACTACAGTTTCGAGAGGTATCCATTCGCGTAGCCGTAGTACTGATTCGCCACCCAGATGTTGGCCCCGTCAAAAACCACGCCCCAGGGGTTAATTCCCACGTTAAAAGTGCCGAGATTCGCGCCGTTACTCACCTTCAGCTCGGTCACGGTGTTGGCAGTGTGGTTCGCCACCCACATATTGGCACCGTCAAAAGCAATGCCTTGGGGTCCGCCTTGCGTGGCAAGGGTGCCCAGAACCGCGCCGCTCAGGCTTAACGCCATCACGTTATTGCTGCCGTAATTTGTCACCCACATGTTCTTCCCATCGAAGGCCAGATATTCGGGGGTGGTTCCCACGGTGTAGGTGCCGATAACCGTGCCCGCCTCGTTGATCTTCATGACGTTGTTGCTGTCCGAGTTCGCTACCCAAATATTGGTCCCATCAAAAGCCAGGCCAATGGGGTAGGACCCTACGGCGACGTTGAGTTTCACCGTGCCGGTCTTTGCGTCGATCTTGGTCACGAACCCCGAGCTGTTGTAATCCGCCACCCAGATGCAGGTGCCATCAAAGGCTATGCCAAGAGTAGGGAATCCTACTTCAAAGGTACCGATGAGCGTGCCAGTACTTGCCTGAAATTTATATACAAAGAGGCTGCCCTGGTTCGTCACCCAGATATTGGACCCGTCAAAAGCTACGCCGGAGGGCACTGAGCCAGCGGCATAAGTGCCGAGGAGCGCGCCATCGCTCGACCGAAATTTCATGATGTTGTTGCTGTCGCTGCCCGCATTTGCCACCCAGATGCTTTGTCCATCAAAAGCCGCTGCAATCGGGTAGCCTCCAGCCTGGAATACCGTCTGCGCCTGGTTAGCGGGATACCAGCGGAGGAGAGCGACTTGGTTGGGGTTGTTGCTGGAGCTTACGACACCGTCCTCTGCCAGCAAACCCAATGCAGAGCACAGAACTAGAGCCACGATAGCGAGTGTCCGTTTCATGTAATTCTCCTTTTTTGTAGGTGAAGTTCGGCTGTTTTGGACCTGGATTACGCGGGGTTTAGACCCTGTATGTCTCCTTGCCGCCTTTCGTCCCCACGATCCAAACTTGGTCTCCATCTAGTAACGCGAAGAAGCCGCGCAAAAAGGTCCAAATTTCTTTGGTGGAGGCCGCCGGTGGCGCTGGTTTTCGGCTCCCGCAAGCTCAAATGCGCGAAAACAAAGGCGTAAACCTCGTTGGTTTAGCAATCGAATGGGTATATACTTCGGGGCCACAGAGACCGCGATCCTTGGGGTGAGTTCGAAACGTTCGCGATTTCAATCCGACTCCTCCCTCGCTCCTAATCTTTGTCTATATGTACGTTTCCTGACTTCGAGTGATCGTCGACGTGCGGTGTCCATTCCCTAGATGGTCCGGTCATCGCGTTCGAGGTTCTCATGGATGCGCCAACAGATGTAGCCACCCTTCTCGGGGAACTCGATGTCGGCAAGGACAAGGCAGCGGCCGATTTGGTCGTGTCGCTGTACTCGGAACTGCACCGTCTGGCGTCTCATTACTTGCAGCGGGAGCGGAGTGATCACACCTTACAAACGACCGCCCTGGTGCATGAGGCCTATCTTCGCCTGGCCGATCAGAGAGAGGTTCATTGGAAGAACCGGGAGCAGTTCCTGGGCGTCGCTGCACGGCTGATGCGCCGTATCCTGGTTGACCACAGCCGTGGCCATGGTGCCAAGAAACGCGGCAAAGGCTTTGAGAGAGTTTTTCTGGAAGAAGCAGCCGGTGTTTCCAAAGGGAAGGCGGCAGATGTCATTGCATTGGATGAAGCCCTCACCCGACTGGCCGAATTCGATCCTCAGCTCGCCCAAGTCGTGGAGTTGCGTTTTTTCGGCGGTCTAAGTATTGAGGAGGCTGCCGGAGTTCTGGGAGTTTCCCGCACGACTCTTAAGCGTAACTGGAACGTGGCAAAGGCGTGGCTTGCGCGTGAGCTACGCAGAGGCGACCAGAAATATGCCTGAAAAGTGGGACCAGGTAAAAGAACTGTTCGCACTGGCTCTGGAGCGAGACCCCGAGGAGAGGAGCAGTTTCTTGCGTCAAGCCTGCGCCGGCGATAACTGTCTGCGCGCCGAAATAGAATCGCTGCTGTCGAGCTGGGATGGCAGCGCCACCTTTCTTGAGGATTGTCCCGCCGCTGATCTGTTATTCGCGCAGTCGCGTGCGTTGGTCGGAAAAAGGATTGGGGCGTACCGCATCATCCGCGAGATTGGGCAGGGCGGCATGGCGGTAGTCTATTTGGCCGAGCGTGCGGATGACCAGTATCGCAAACGTGTAGCCATCAAAATGCTGAAGCCAGGGACCGAGAAGGATAAAATCCTTCGGCGTTTTCGCAACGAGCGACAGACTCTGGCAGCTCTGGACCACCCCAGCATCGTGCGACTCCTTGACGGTGGGAGCACTGAAGAAGGCTTGCCCTATCTGATCATGGAGTACGTCGAGGGCGTTCGCATCGACGAATTTTGCGATGCTCGCAGACTGTCGATGACCGAACGCTTGCAGTTGTTCCGTGCAGTCTGCCTGGCAGTGCAATATGCCCATGAGAACCTCGTCATCCATCGTGATCTGAAGCCCAGCAATATTCTGATTACCAAGGAGGGCGTGGTCCGGCTCTTGGATTTTGGCATTGCCAAAGTGCTCAACCCGCGATGGTCCCCAGACACGACGGCTACCGGAACCGATTGGCGTCCAATGACGCCCGAATACGCGAGCCCCGAACAGTTGCGCGGAGCACCGGTCACCAAGAGCACGGATATCTATTCGCTCGGAGTCCTGCTTTACGAGCTGTTGACCGGGCAGCGGCCGCATTGGGTTCGTCATGATTCCGCTTTGGAGATCGAGTGGCACCGTTACCGGGAGGAACCGGAGAAGCCGAGTGTGGCAGTCCGCAGGCTGGCGTCTCATGATGGCCGCACGCGAACCGTAATCACCCCTCAATTGGTTGCTGAAGTACGTGCCATTCGGCCCGAAGCGCTGCCGCGATGCTTGCGAGGCGATCTCGACACTATTGTGATGAAGGCAATCCGCACAGGGCCGGAACATCGTTATGCCTCGGCGGAAGAGTTCTCGAAGGATATCGAGCGGCACCTCGCGGGCCTGCCCATCAAAGCCCGTAACCCTACTCTTCTCTATCGCGGTGGGAAATTCGTCCATCGGCATAGGGAATCGTTGGCTACCGCCACACTGATACTCGCTTTGACAGCTGGTTTGGGGGTATTGGCGGCACGCAGGGTGTGGAAACAGAGTGCCGTCGAGTCACCGCCCAGCGCTCTTCACGTTCGCATGCGTCCGTCGGTCGCTGTATTAGGTTTTAAGAATCTCTCCAGCCGCCCCGACACCGTTTGGATTTCGACCGCGCTGTCGGAGATGTTGACTGCGGAACTTGCGGCCGGCGAGCAATTGCGAACTGTACCAGAGGAGACAGTCGCGCGAACGAAAGTCGATCTTGGTCTTTCTGATGTAGAGAGTCTGCCTCCGGACACGTTGACGCAGGTTCGCAAGAACCTGGCCAGCGACTTCATCATTCTCGGCTCATATCTCGACACAGGAAAAGAAAAGGGAGGCCAATTTCGTCTCGACCTTCGCCTCGAAGACGCAGTCAAGAGGGAGACTGTCGCTGCTGTCTCGGAGACGGGAACTGAGACAAGCATAATCGATCTCGTTTCGCAGGCTGCTGCACGCATGCGCCAGCAGCTTGGGCTCGAAAAACTTTCCCAAGTCGAATCCGATGGAGTTCGGGCCGAGATACCGTTGAATCCGGAAGCAATGCGTTCCTATTCGCAGGGACTCGCCAAGATCACGGCCTTTGATGCGCTATCGGCACGCGGACTCCTGAGCCACGCTGTCGCAGCCGATCCCTCCTTTCCTCTGGCGCACTCCGAGCTCGCAAGGACGTGGTCGTCCCTTGGGTATGACTCCAACGCGCGGCAGGAAGCAAAGAAAGCCTTGGATGAGGCGGACCATCTTTCGCGCGAGAAGCACCTGCTGGTCGAAGCCCGATTCTATGAGACGAGCAAGAATTGGGAAAAGGCCATTGAAGCCTATCAGACTCTATTCAATTTTTTCCCCGACAATCTCGAGTACGGGTTGCAGTTGGCTAACGCTGAAACTGCGGGTGGCCGCGGCAAAGATGCATTGAAAACCCTAGCTACTCTGGATAGTTTGGGAAAGCAGACCAAGGAAAACCCCCGAATCGATTTGGCAAGATCGGAAGCTGCCGGGTCGCTCGGCGACCCCAAACTCAGGCGCGACACGGCTGAGCTAGCGGCGCAAGAAGCAGGTCAACAGGGCGCGAAACTTTTGGTGGCTCAAGCACGTGATTCTGAGTGCAGGGCTTTAGCGGATCTTGGCGAAAACGAAAAGGCCAAGAGTATCTGCGAAGAAGCCAGACAGATCTATGAAGCCGCGGGAGACCGCAGCGGTTTGGAGCGGACCCTGCACGAGATGGCCGAAATTCCTATCAATCAAGGAGATTTCGCTGCGGCCGAGAAGTTGTACAGCCAGGCACTGACCCTGGCTCGAGCCATCGGCAATCAGAAGGGTCAAGCGAGGGAAATGCTGGACCTCGG
This sequence comes from Terriglobales bacterium, assembly GCA_049591935.1. Taxonomy (GTDB): domain Bacteria; phylum Acidobacteriota; class Terriglobia; order Terriglobales; family Acidobacteriaceae; genus JABCZH01. The sequence goes on from JBAWFN010000166.1 coordinate 6,344, forward strand.
CGTGATCTCTGTGAAGAAAGGAGACTTCGTTACCGCACAACGGTTCTATAACGAGGCACTCCGGATCTACCAGAAGGTAGGTGACAAGTATGGAATGGCGAGCGTGATGGGCGACATCGGCATCATGTTACGTGCGCAAGGAAAACTGCACGATGCTCTCGACCATTTTCAGAAGACCTTCGAGTTGTCGAACGAGGTGGGACATCGGGTCTCAGCTGCACAGGCCCTGGGGGCAATCGGAGACGTCTTGTTAGAAGAAGGGGATCTCGCTGGGGCGAACAAGATGTACCAGCAGGAATTGAATACCATGCGCGAGACTGGCGGAAAGGTCCTGTACGCTTCGACACTTACTAGAGTTGGGCAGGTATTGCGACAACAGGCAGAAACGGATAAAGCACATGAGGCGTACGTTGAGGCCCTCTCCTTGCAAGAAGAACTTGGAAATAAGAGCGACGCCGCTGAAACCCGCCTGGCACTGGCACAGTTGGATTGCGATTCCGGCAAAGGGGCCGAAGCGGGACAACTCAGCCGTACAGCGGTTGAAGCGTTTCGCGCGGATTCGTACGCGGATGCGGAAATCTTCGCACAGTCGATGTTATCTAGAGCCCTCCTTCAACAAGGAAAAATAGGCGAGGCGAGCTCAGCCATTGCCGAGGCGGTCCGACGTTCGGAAAAGAGCCAAGACGTAACTGTTCGAATCCCTGTGATGCTGGATCATGCCTACGTCATGGCAGCCGGCAAAAACCTGGCTGGAGCGGCGAACACCGCTCAAGACGCCCTGAACCGAGCGCGCGACCTGGGTCTATTTCGATTGCAGCTGGAGGCCTCACTTGCCATCGGCGAAATTCAACTGCAAGGGAAAAATCCTAACCTGGGTCGCAAGCGACTGGAAGAAACGGAGAAAAACGCACATTCAAAGGGTTTCGAGCTTATAGCGCGGAAAGCAAGTGCTGCTCGACAAGCTTCCAGCCGAACTAAAAGCCGCGGAGTGGGGGCGAAAGACACGTAAGATTACGTATCGCTTGCCCTCTTTGTGGGGCCACGTCCAGAAGCTTGTGTGTCTCGAAGAGCGGCGAACCCCACATGCTCCACGAAGAGCGGCGCAGTACGATGAGGAAGAAGCGAGTTCCGAGGCTTGTCATGAAGGAATTACAAAAGAAGTCGGGTCTCCATCCCTAATTTACCGCACCCCGTACAGCCTGGGCCAGTTTCTCGATGTCGCGGTAATGCGAGATGGTCTGACCGATCACTGGCGCGAATCTTACGTCTGGGAAACCGGCAAGTCAATCAAAGCGATGGGGTTGTTGGTGGCTCCAGAGATCGGTTGTTGATAAATCGCCATTTCACTCACTGACCCGCCCAACCC
>JBAWFN010000167.1:0-3132 GCA_049591935.1 Terriglobales bacterium
ATGAGATTTGACATTGGGTTCGTCCATTCTCGATCGAGTAGTTAAATGGACCGCACGACACCAAACTCGCTTTCCACTCAAGCCTACACTGAAAAGAATAGTCCGCTTTCTGCTCCGCCGTCTAATCTTCACCGGTGTCGTTTTCGGGATCATGCAGCGAATTCTGGTCCGGTGGTCGCTTGGCCGATTCGGCCTTCGGGTAAAGTACCCGTCAAGAGGAGGCTAGCCGATAGAGAAGAAAAGTCCATCCCGGCAATATCGTTCCCAGGGGTTAACTGCAAAGGCCGCCGAGGATTCGCAAAGCGCGCGAAGCATGGCAAACCAAACTGAGCCACTACCTTCCCAGGCCACCCCTTGATCGGCCCTGCGGCTGGCACTAACATGGAGCCTTCTGTCACAGCGAAGTGTCGCACCGGGGATAAACATGCACGACAGTCACCATAATCGCCGCGAATCCTCACGGCTGAAAATCCGCGTCCCGATCGAAATCGAGGTCGAAGGCGGTTCCGGCCCCATCCGCGGCGCAACCGCTGACTTGAGCGCGGGCGGCTGCTACGTCGAGACCATGTTTCCCTTCCCGGTCGGAACAACTCTGGACTTGAAGCTACAGCTGGAAAATACTTTGCTGGTGGCCGCCACGGTGGTTACTTGCGATCCCCAGGTAGGAAACGGAATCAGGTTCGAGCGGATGTTGCCAGAAGACCGCGACGAACTGCAAAAGTATCTGGAAGCGCAGGAGCAAGACGGCGAGTCGAAGCCAGCAGGCGCCAGCTAGTTCACTTGCCTGGCGGCGCAGCCAGCTTCATGTCTGCAGCCGCTTTTTCCAAATCTGTGACCGGCTGAGCGTCCAGCGCGTAGAGCGAAGAATCGCCTTCTCGTCTGGCGACGTATGCGGCATCCTTCCTGGCGATCTGCACTTTTTCGATTCGCTTGCCATCGTTAGACGATACCGTCAGCTCAATCGCCGGCGTGGTGAATCCGGTATCCATAAATCTGCTGGCGGAAAGGTCGCGTAGCTTGTCCACCACCGACTGTGCGCTGCCGGCATCCAGCTTCTTGCCGCCGCCGTTCCACCAGTCGTCGCCGCCTTTGGTGAGGAAGTAGGTTTTTGGCCCGTCATGAATCTCGATCTTGTTGGGGTCAGTGAATCCGAAATCGAACAGCTTCTTGTTGCGAAAATCTTCCAAGGTTTTGTCCAATCCCTTGCCGAGGCTGCTCGGAACCTTGTAGACACCCTCCACCACGCTCGACTCGGCGTAGTAGTCATCTTTATTCTTGCGAACCTGCAATTCTTGCGTCACAGATTCCGCAGTCACTTTCGCCGTGGCCACGGGAGTTGCGGAAGCAAACGTCGCCGCGATTTTCTTCGGATCCTGGTCGGCGCCGCCTAAATCCATTCGAGCGTCGGTCAAAGTTCGCACCAGTTGTTCCACTTGGCCATCGTCCGCCCGCAGTGGCTTGGGCTTCACGATTTGCCACGCATTCTTGTTGCGGCCAAACTCGATGTCTTCTTTGTTGGCGATCAATTCCACTTTGCTGATCTTCTCCGCGTCCACCGTCAGCAGCCGCTTGTCCCGCAGGTCGTTCACGCTCTTGTCGATGCTGCTCTTGTTGTAGCTGGCGAGGGTGAACACTCGCGGATCACCATCGAGCTTGGCATAAACCGCGCTCCCCGCCGGCGTTTGATCGCCCAGCAGCAACGCGTGCGTCTTATTGTTCTTTTCAGTGATGACCGCCGCGAGCGCAGGATCGCTCAATCCGTACTGCCCCAAATCACTGGCCTTCTCTTCCACTAACCGCCCCGCGGTGAGCGAGGACAGCGTGCTAAGCATGGGAGAAACCGCGCTCTGCTCCACGCCCAGCGGTTTCGGCGCCGTGATCTGCCATTTTCCGGAGCTGTCCTTTGCCAGCACCAGCTCATCGCCGCCTTTTTTCTTGAGGTCGATTTTCGAGATGTCCTCTTGCTTAAGCGTGAGAATCTTCGGGGGAGCGTCAGCCGAAGCCGTCTCCGCCGGCTTCTGTCGATTCGACCAGTAGAGCGCGCCGCTCAGCGCCGCGAGAACGGCGATTGCAATCATCAGCCCACGCAGTTTCATCTTGCTATCTTCTCTTCCACCACACGGAAACGCCCACGACTACCACCAGTAGCGGCAGCAGGAACTGGCTGGTGATGGTTACCAGGTTCCTTTGCGAGCGGGTCATGGTAACGCGGCGGTCTTCCTGCTCCTTGGGACGAATTGAAATCAAATCTTCGTCGGATGACAACCAGTCAACCGCGTTCAACGCCAGGTCGCTGTTGCCGTTGAAAGTGATGAACGAGTTCGCCGCCCATGACGAACTTCCCACCACGACAAACCGTCCTTGCGAATCCTGCTTGCCGGTGTTGTAAGTAGCCGCCGCGGCAATGGTTAACGGTCCCTTCTTGTTCTTGGGATCCCGGGGATCAACCGCCGGAGAACCCAGATTGCTGGTCGCCAGACTGGTGTCCGACGAGTCAAACAACTTCTGCACCGAAGTTTTGTCTCCGTTCTTAACGTCCAAAGACCGCGAAAGCGGGAACCCGGTCGCCGTTCCCTTCATGCCTTCAACAATGGCATGCGAGTCATAATTTCTCACCAGCGCCACCTGCGGCCCCACGCCCAGCAACTGCCCGATGGGATTTAGATCGAGAATCAGATCTTTCTCCGGGGTCACTCCCCAGCTTTGCAGCAAAGCAGCGAACGCGTCATTGTCGGCCGTCATGGCGCGGCCGATCTTCAGCGGAGGGTCCAGCATGAAAAACGCCCGCCCGCCATCCTCCACATACAGCTTGATGGCATCCACTTCCGGCTGTTGATAATCGCGAGTCGGGCCGCCCACCACCAGCACGGTGCAGTCGCCCGGCACCTCGGCCTTTTGCAGTAAATCAATGGACTTGGCTACATAGTTGTCTTTGCCCAGCAAGTCTTTGAATTTCGAATAACCGTTGCGGTCGGAATCGTCGATCTGGTGCTCGCCGCTGCCCGCCACAAAGCAAACCGTGCGGGTGGTGTGCTTCAGGGTGCGGATAATCGCCCCGGTAATGCCCTCTTCGGTGAAACTTTTGGCCTCTTCTTTGCTGGCGCCAACCTGCACAATCGCAGTGCCATAGTT
>JBAWFN010000168.1:0-3773 GCA_049591935.1 Terriglobales bacterium
GTGGATCTGCTGCGTTCGGCGGGAGTGAGGGTCGAGGACGGGGTGGCGCACATTCCTGAGAGGCTGGCGCGCCAGATGGTTGGGCTGGCGCCGCGCGAGTTTTGCCTTTACGGGCGCACGGGCCAGCCCGCGGTACGCTATGGGGGAGATAAGGTCCACTTTGATCCCGGCTCGTCTTGCCTGAACATTCTTGATTCCGAGACGCAGCAGTCGCGGCCGGCGCAGTCGGGCGACCTGGTGCGGTTGGTGCAAGTGGCAGAGATGCTGTCGCAGTTCGCAGCGCAGTCGACGGCGATGGTGTGCAACGACGTTCCCCAGGAAGTCGGGGATTGGTACCGCCTGCTGCTGGTGTTGTGGTATTCGGCGAAGCCAGTGGTCACGGGGGCGTTTTCTGCTTCCAGTCTGCCTACGCTACTGGAACTGCTGGCCATCGAAAGTGGCGGGAGCGAGGCATTGCGGCAGAGGCCGCGAGCGGTCTTTGATGTTTGTCCGAGCCCGCCGCTAAACTGGTCTGAGTTTGCCTCGCAGAACTTGGTGGATCTGGCGCGGGCGGGAGTGCCAGCGGAGATTGTCAGCATGCCGCTGGCGGGAGCGACGGCTCCCGTCACTTTAGCGGGGTCGGTGGTACAGCATGCGGCGGAGTGCATCAGTGGGATTACGATTCATCAGTTGGCCGCGCCCGGGGCACCGATTGTCTGGGGTGGGGCTCCAGCGATTTTCGATATGCGCACGGGAAGGACGCCCATGGGCGCGATCGAAACCGCGATGCTGGATCTGGCCTGTTCGCAAGTCGGAAAGCACCTAGGATTGCCCACCCACGCCTATCTGGTGGCGGGCGATGGGAAAGTCGTCGATGCACAGGTGGGGATGGAGAGTGGCATCTCCGCGGTGCTGGGGGCGCTGGCCGGGATCAATATGATTTCAGGGGCAGGGATGCTCGATTTTCTGGCCTGCCACAGCATCGAGAAGCTGGTGATCGATGCGGAGGCGATTGCGTCAGCGCAACGGCTGATTGAAGGCATTGCGCCGCGTGCCGAATCGCTGGCTGTGGCCATGTTCGCGCAAACTGGACTGCGCGGAGATTTCCTGAAGTTGAAGGAAACTCGCGCACTGTTTCGCCAGGAGCAGCACTTCCCTTCGGCGGTAATTGATCGCGGCGGGAGTGCGGCTGCATCCGACATTCTGGGACGCGCACGGGAGAGGATCGAGGAATTAGTAGCGGACTACCGGCGTCCCGAGATTTCTCCGGAACGGGAGCAGGCGATGCTCGCCTTTGCGGAGCGCGAGGGTCGGAAGGCCGGGTTGCAGGAATTGCCGGGCGTGACCAACGTCGAGTGCCCTAGCCAGGTAAGCTGAGAACTCCGGATATTCCCGTCTTTAATGCCGATCGCAGAAGAGCGCTACGCTGGTGGACCGGAAGGCATGGCTCTGGCGCTTTTCCACAAATGACCGAGAGGGGACGAAACAACGCCCAAAACCAGCCCAGCCAGGCAACCGATTGCAATGCACAAGCTACCGATTACGACCGCGAATATGAGCACTGCGACAACGGATCCCACTGCGTCCAATACATCTGTCCAGCTGAGGCTGGCGCTGGTTGCCATGATGTACGCTGCATAGAGAAACCCAGCGACACCACCAAATGATGCGCCGATGCGCGCAGACTTTGTTATCCACCGACTGTAAGTGGCCATAGTCCCCACTCCCCATGGTCTGTGCTTCCAGCCACGCGAACGCCAGATGCCAACGTTCCCTTACTCTGGCGTTCTCCTTCCTTCGTTTATGGGTGAGCCCGAAGCCGCCCCACGTAAAACGCGGTGATCTGCGAACTACAAGGCGGACGGGGCGAATTTAGCATTCCGAGTTTCTGACAGTCAGTGACGTACGACTCTCATCAATGTGAGTTAGGTCACCGCGATTCTCTATGAGTCAACCCGGAAGTGGATTACCCGGTTACCGCTGAGGCATCTCGCGGCTGACGCATTGCCATCGTGGCCACCGACTCCAGATGAAACCCTTATTTGTAGGACTTGGAGGGCAGCAGGAGTTGAATGCCGAAATATCCGACGAAGTAGGACTGATCGCTGCGAGTGGGTTCAAGGCTGCGTCCGGCCATGAAAAGCAGGATCGCCGGGCGATGGATCTTGTAGCGGCCGCCCACGCCGATCGTGGGCTGGTAGGCCGAGGGATGGAAACTGCCTTGGGAATAGAGCTCCATGTCCATCTCCAGCTTTGAAGTGAAATCGTGGCCGAGGACCAGGCCGGTGAGCCAGCCGTCCGGTCCCTTGTGGACAAGCTGGTAACCGATTTCGTAATCCACATCGATGGGGCCAAATTTCTTGGAAAACTCGAAGGGCAGCAGGAAGGTGTCGGTCGGGGGAGTAATCCCGCGGCGGACAGCGTTGTTGGGGTTGTTGAGAAAGAACTGGGGAAACATCGAGATGGAGAGGCCGGACTCCCCGGCGTCGTAGAAACGCCACTTGACGCCAGGATTCGATTGACCCAGGCCAAACTCAGTGGCGGCGAAAGGATTGTGGACGCGTAACCAGGCATTTTCGTAGGTGAGCTGAATGCGATCGCCAATACCGAAGTTGATGTCGACGTCAGGGGTATGGGAAACCGACTGATTGCTGTAGAGAAAGGGCATGTAAGCGAGATTGATTTCCCAATTGAGATGGCCGGGCGTGCCCGGATCATTGGTGTAGTAGGGCGGGCCGCCTTGCGCAAATGCGGGGACGGCCGCAAAGAAGAAGACCAGCGGGAGGATGAAAAACAGTACTTTTTCGGTCGGCAGGGTCATCGCTTGGCGGTGGTTACGCATCTTTCTTTCGGCAACCCTTGTCGTTCATCAAGTGTCCCTGCCCTAGTGAATTATAAAGCCGTGCCAGGATTGGGTAACGGGGCACCATGGGCAACAACTACGATCGCAATGGGGCGTCTTGGGCTACCGTTAGCGAGGTGTAGGTGGCGTGGGCTACAAACAGCGCCGCCAGTGTCAGGTGAGGATGTGGCCGGTTTGCGCAGCCTTTCGAGCAGCGAGCTCGGGCGCCCATGTCACTGAGCACCCCTTCCTTAAGGCACCCAGAAAGGTGTCTCGTACTGTGGATCACTTATTTCAGCCCAAACGCCGTCAGTTGCTTGTAACTGGCAACAAAAACCTTGCCGTTGGCGACGACGGGCACCAGGTTGGCATTGCCGGTAGTGTTAGGCCACGTTCCCGCCGCGCCGCTGAAAAGCTGCGTCAATCCCGCCTCCGGATCAAAGGCATACAGATAGATTGAGTACGGTGAGCCGAAGGGGCGCGAAAGGGCCCACACGATCGGGTTCGCCTCCTGGTTGGAGGAAATACTCGTAAAGAATCCGGGGTCTTGTCCAGAGCTGAAGGTCGTGGAATTGGCGGTATTGATGAGAGTCACGCTGGGAGAGGTTTGCACCTTCCAAATCGAGACCGTGCTGCCGCCGCTGGACACCACCCGCGCGTCGAGGTCGAAAGGGTCCACAAAGAACGACTGGCCGCACCAGCAACCACCTATACTGAAGGTTCCGAGCACGTTGTTGTTCGTGACGCTGAACCCACCCAGGTCATTGCGGTTCATGAGAAACATGTTCCCCTCTTTCCCCGCAGCAACCACAAGGTTCGGGATTGAACCTGGCTGACGTGGCAGCAACATCGCGCCGCCCGAACCGAAATCTTCGTCAGTTTGGTCGAGATAACTCACATCCGACGGGGTGAACAGATCCAGAACCTGAGTCAAGTCTCCCGACACCTTGAT
>JBAWFN010000169.1:0-25152 GCA_049591935.1 Terriglobales bacterium
GAGCACTGTCGGAGGCGATGAAATTTACGGTTTGAACGCGCTTGTCGCGCTCCACCGCCAGCAGCAAATGGCGCAGGAACACCGACCCGCTGGCGCCGGTCGTGGCCACGGTCAGGTTTTGCGGCGGGTGATTGGGCAAGCAGGCTCCTGGAATCAGCGAAGTTTGAGCATAGGGAGGGTCGAGTAGCGAAGTCAAGGCAGGCGGGCGAGGGCGCCCGCCCCACAACATAACTATGGCCACCACCAACACTCTCGGAGACCGGCGCAACGCGGTGCAGCGCCACGCGCTGGCCGGAGTGCAACGCCAGGTACGGGCCACCGACTCCAGCGGCCGCCGCAAATATCTGCGCGACTTCGCCCAGGCTTTTCGCTCCTACGATTCCGTCATCGATTCCCGCGAACTGGCCGCGACCGTCAGTTCTACCGACATCGTTCTGGTCGGCGACTATCACGCGTTGCCGACCGCCCAGCGTTTTGCCGCCTCCCTGCTGGAGCAGCGCGCCCACGCCGGAGACCGTCCCATTGTGCTCGGGGTTGAGACTATTTTTGCCCGTCATCAACATGTGCTGGAGGAATGGTGGCGCCGCGAAATCGAGGAAAACGAATTTCGCGAACGCATCCGCTTTGACGCTGACTGGGGATACGAATGGAGTCCCTTCTATGAACTGCTGGTAACGGCTCGCGAACATGGAGACGCCGTCTACGGACTCGACTGCATGCCGCGTGAGGACTTGCGCAAGATCGGCGCTCGCGACCGCCATGCCGTGGCCAAGATCGCCGACATTCGCGAGCGTCACCCTCACGCCGTCATTTTCGTTCTGTTCGGCGAGTCCCACTTCGCCCCGTCTCATCTTCCCCGCCACTTGCGGGAGCGCTTGCCCGACGAGCGCGTGCTCACCGTGCTTCAGAATGTCGACTCACTTTACTGGCGGGCCACGTCAGAACGCCAGGAGCGGGTGGAGACTGTCCGCGTAAACGACGATGTGGTCTGCGTGTTCAATTCGACTCCGCTGGAGAAATACGAAAGCTATCGTCTCTACCTCTCGCGCTGCCAGGGCGAAGCCGGGCAAGCGGACCTGGTTCCGACCATCTACAATTTCATTGACAGCTTGCTATCTTTCCTCGAGATCAATCTTTACGCCTCGCACAACCGCACCCAGCCGAAGTTCCTGGTGGACCTGCTGCCCGAAGTCTACTGCGGCTCCTCCGATGGACGCCTGCGCCAGTTGCTGACACGAGCAGCCTACGAACCTAAACAGATCGAAACCATGCTGCAGCACGTCGAGGCGCGTGGCTGCGTTTATCTGCCCTCCATCAACGCCTTCTACGTGCGCGAGTTCAAGATGCTGCACGCCGCGGAAGAAGCCGCGCGCTTTCTGCATCACGCCTGCCGCGGGCTGCCGCTGCGCCGGAACGTCCGGCCGCCGGCCGCTGCCGAGCCGTCTGACCGCTTCTACGCTCGCGCCGTCGAGCATAGTCTGGCGTACTTCGGATCGCGGGTGCTGTATCCGGCGCGGCCAGCCGAGCCCGCATTTGAGGGTTCTACGCTTTCTCCTCAGGTTTGCAAGAAGTTGCTACACGATGCACTGCGCGCCGAACGGGCCGAGTTCGACACCACCGCCCAAAAACTGGGATACGCCCTGGGCAGCGAACTCTATGATGCCTATCTCCGCGGATCGGTGAGCCGCACCGTGCTGCGGCACTGGTTTCTATCTCATATTGAAGAGCCGGGGAAAGCCGCGAAAGCCTTCACAGAAATCCTGCACAAAGCCCGCTCCACTCGCAAGAAACCCTGCGCCTCGGCACGCTGAAAGCACTCAGGAATCAGAAGTCAGCACTCAGCACTCGGCATTCAGCATTCAGCAAGTCCGGGTTCGAGAGGGCCCACAACCCTCATCCTCTAACGGATGCTAATCTATCCCTGTCTTAGCTGAATGCTGACGGCCGAATGCTGAGTGCTGCCCTTGAACTCTGATTCCATCCTCAAGCTCTTCCAGCAAGTACGCCGCGGGAAGCTTTCTCCCGACGATGCCGTAGCTCGCCTGCGACATCTGCCCTTTGAAGACCTCGGATTTGCCAAGCTCGATCACCATCGCTCGCTGCGCGCAGGAATGCCCGAGGTGATCTTCGGTCAGGGCAAGACTCCGGCACAAATGGCGCAGATCTTTTCGCGCCTGGCTCAGCACGGAGGCAACATCCTAGCCACTCGCGCCAGCGAAGAACAATTCGCCGCAGTAAGGAAGAAAGTTCGCAAGGCGGAATATCGTGAGCTGGCGCGCGCCATTGTCTTGAAGCGTGATCGCAAGAAGTACGGAAAGGGCGTCATTGCCGTCGTCTCCGCCGGCACCAGCGACATTCCGGTCGCCGAGGAAGCCGTCGCCACCGCCGAAGTCATGGGCAACGACGTCGAGCACCTCTACGACGTCGGGGTCGCGGGAATTCATCGTCTGCTGGCCAATCGCGAGACCCTGACCCGCGCCCGCGTGATTATCGTCTGCGCCGGCATGGAAGGCGCACTGCCCAGCGTCGTCGGCGGCCTGGTGGGCGTGCCCGTCATCGCCGTGCCCACCAGTGTGGGCTACGGCGCAGCTTTCAAGGGTGTGGCCGCGCTGCTGGGCATGATGAACTCCTGCGCTTCGAACGTCAGTGTGGTTAACATCGACAATGGATTCGGGGCAGGGTACGTGGCCGCGCTCATCAATCGGCTCTGAATAAGCGATCAGCTCTCTCGGCGTCCTCCGCGGCTTCCCTCTGCGATCTCTGCGTTTCAAGACTGTGCTTTTGTCTCGCCAAATCCCAAAACGCAGAGGCCGCGGAGAAACCGTATCGTAGGAAACTGCGCTACAAAAAAAGGCGCGGCTTGCGCCGCGCCTCACCTCCGACCACCACCGGTTATGACTTCTTCGCCACTTCCAGATTGTTCTTCACGCTGAAGGCTCCAAACACCTGGTTGGCGCGAATGCCGGCCACGTTCTTATCCGTCTGCGTGGCTACGACCCCATCCAGGCTGATATGGCCGTTGTCGACCAGAATTCTGATGGGCCGCGCCGGATCAATCGCGTAGCGGCTCAACACCGGGTCGCGATAGATGGTCTGCAAGGCCTTCATTCTGATCTGATCGTCGAAAATTGAAGTCGGCGCAACCCGGATGTCGTTAAACACATCCTTCACCCCCGCCATACGAGCGGTCAGCGCCAACGCAGAATCGGCGGCCACCTGTATCCGAGCTTCACCCATCAAGGTTACGTTGCCGTTCTCAACCGAGGCCGTGATGTAGTTGAACGCAACGTCATAGCCTACGCGGTCGTAGTACAGCTTGCGATCCAACTGCGCCGCCAGTTCAGCGTCGGAAACACTTTTTCCTTCAACCGCAATCAGGTTGCGCACGCCCTGGACTTCAGCCGTCTTGCGCGCCTTCTTCGCCGCATCCAGCTTTTGCTGATAAAGATCCACCGTGCCGCTCAGGCTGACGATTCCGTCCTCCACGGTGGCCTGAACATTGCGGAACTCCTGCCTGGCCGCCAACTTCTCCGTAACCTGGGTTTGAATGGTCTGGTCATACCGGCCCGCAGTCTGCGCCATCAAACCGGCAGTCAACACGCCCACAGCCAGAAACAATCCCATAACTCGAAATACTGTTTTCATGTTCTTCTCCTTGCTTGCAAATCCATAAACCCCAGCCTGAGGAATTAGTTCCATCTCACGGTTCGGTTAGATTAGATGCACTCTGACCCCGGCAAATTGTAAACATTTGTGAAGTTCTTGAAGATGCTGGGGATGACGGCTATAGTGGCGGCTTGGTAGCCGGACTTCACAAGGAGGCAAACATGAACAGCGGGACCGACCTGCTCCGTTCCTGGGGAATTACTCTGCTGCGGGTCACCATCGGGGTGGTGTTTGTCGCCCATGGCGGCCAGAAATTCTTTATGGGATTTCACCAAGTAGCGGAATACCTGGGTAGCCTGGAAATTCCCGAGCCTACCGCCGCTGCCATCATCCTGACCGCGGTGGAATTCTTCGGAGGCCTGGCCATGGTTGGCGGCATCTTGACCCGCTATGTCGCCGTTGCTCTCGCCTTTGATATGGCAGTGGCCATCATCATGTTCCACTGGCACAACGGTTTCTTCATGCCCAATGGGATCGAATATCCCATGGTGCTGCTGGTAGCGAATTTGACTCTGATGCTCGCGGGTGGCGGCGAGATAGAACTCTTCACTTTCTGAGGTGGCCTGGATCGGCTATCGCGTACCCTTGGCCCGGCGAGCCTTGCCGGCTGCGCGCTCTGTGGTAAACACGCGGGCAAAGATCTTATCCACGTTCTTGAGCTGGCGCTTCAAATCGAAAGCGTGTTCGATCTGGGCCCGCGGCACCCGGCTGGTGATGGCCTTGTCTTTCAGCACCAGATCGCGAAAATTCAGGTCTTCCTTCCACGCCCGCATGGCGTGGGCCTGCACCATGCGATAAGCGTCCTCCCGCGAAACTCCATGTTCCACCAGGTCCAGCAAAAGCTGGCCGCTGAACACCAGGCCCCCGGTGCTTTCCAGGTTGGCCAGCATTCGTTCCGGATAAACAAACATGGTATCGATCAGATTGGCGGTCTTGCGCAGCATGTAATCCACCAGCGTGGTGGAATCGGGAAGAATGATTCGCTCCACCGATGAATGGGAGATGTCGCGCTCGTGCCACAGCGCCACGTTTTCAAATCCGGCTTGGGCGTTGGCGCGAACCACCCGCGCCAGCCCGCTGATTTGCTCGCAAGTCACCGGGTTGCGTTTGTGCGGCATGGCGGACGAACCCTTCTGCTTTTCGCTAAAGAATTCTTCCGCTTCCCGGACTTCGGTCCTCTGCAAATGCCGAATCTCGGTCGCGATCTTGTCCAGCGTGGATGCAATGACTGCCAGCGTCGCCAGATAGTAGGCGTGACGGTCGCGCTGGATCACCTGCGAAGACACCGCCGCCGCCTTCAATCCCAAGCGGTGGCAAATCTTCTCTTCCAGTTCGGGGCTCAGGTGGGCCAGCGTCCCCACCGCCCCCGAAAGCTTGCCCACCCGCATTTCTTCCGCGCTACGCTGGAAGCGCTCGAGGTTGCGCTGGGTCTCGGAATACCAGTTCGCCAGTTTGAAGCCAAAAGTAATCGGTTCGGCGTGGACGCCGTGGGTGCGGCCGACCATCGGAGTATCTTTGAACTCCCACGCCCGGCGTTTGAGCGCCTCCGACAGCCGCTCCAGATCGGCAACAATGACCTCTGACGCCTGACGGATCAGCAAGGCTTGCGCCGTATCCACCACGTCATTGGAAGTCAGGCCGTAGTGGAACCAGCGCGCATGTGGGCCAACGATCTCCGCCACCGCGGTGGTGAAAGCGATCACGTCGTGCCGCACCTCGGCCTCAATCTCCTGAATGCGCTGCACGCTAAAGTCGGCGCGCTCGCGGATGGCCTTGGCCGCATCCTTGGGCACAATGCCAACTTCGGCGAGGGTTTCGGTCGCCGCCACCTCTACCGCCAGCCAGGCGCGGAAGCGGTTCTCATCGTTCCAGATGCGGCCCATTTCCGGGCGCGTATACCGTGGGATCACAGGGGCACCTTTTTTATTTCAAACTTGGGACTCTGGATTCTAAACGGTCAGCGACTTCCATTGCCATCCCCGCATCAATATGTCGTGATACGATATATCTGTGCCGGACCCGAAAACGCTGCCGGACTATGAGTCCCTGGCGGAAGCGCGTTACCAGCTGCGCCGCTTTCTGCGCTTCAGCGAAAGCATCGCGCGGGCGGCCGGTCTGGAACCGCATCAGCACCAGTTGATGCTGGCCCTGAAAGGTTTGCCAGCGGGGGTGCGTCCTCGGATCGGCGAGCTGGCGGAGCGGCTGCAAGTTCAACACCATAGCACCGTGGAACTGGTGAACCGGCTGGCGGCGAGGGGTTACGTCAATCGAGAGCGTGGCGACCAGGACCGCCGTGAAGTCCTACTCACTCTTACCCCCAAGGGCGAAAAGGTGCTAAGGGAACTTTCCCTGCACCATCGTGCCGAACTCCGCACCCAGGGGCCAATTCTGATTGCTGCTCTGCAACGCGCCATCGAGCCCCGCCCGCGCAGCCGGCACCAGCAACGAAAATTCCCCGTAAAAACCAATCGGAGGAGCAATTGAACGAATCTTCTCGTACCCGCTCTGCGCCCGCCACCTTCGGAGCCACCGGCGCTCAGGTCGGCGACGTCCGCCTCGCCGAACCGGCGCAGTTTCGCATGGTTTTGATGTCGTTCCTCGCAGGCGGAGTTGGCCTCGTGGCGGGCCTCATCGCCTATGCTCTCTACAACCTGATTGGCCTCTTCACCAACATTGCTTTCTACCATCGCTTTACTGCCGAATTCATCAGCCCGCGCCACAACCAACTCGGCGGGTGGGTGATTCTGATTCCGGTCATCGGCGGCATCATCGTCGGTTTCATGGCGAAATATGGATCCTCCAAAATCAAAGGCCACGGCATTCCGGAAGCCATGGAAGCCGTGCTGGTCAACCGCAGCCGCATTGAGCCGCGGGTCGCCATCCTGAAGCCGATTTCCGCCGCCATCGCCATCGGCACTGGCGGCCCGTTCGGCGCCGAAGGACCCATCATTCAAACCGGAGGCGCGGTGGGTTCTCTGGTCGGACAAATACTGCACACCACCGCATCCGAGCGCAAAGTACTGCTGGCGTGTGGCGCGGCCGCAGGCATGTCTGCCACCTTCAACACACCCATTGCGGGGGTAATTCTAGCCATCGAACTGCTCTTGTTCGAATTCAAGGCACGTTCGTTTATCCCTCTGGTCATCGCCAGCACCCTGGCCACCGCAGTGCACATGCAACTGCTGGGCGCAGGTCCCATGTTTAAAGTAGCGGCCATGGACTTCGGCATTCCCCGCGCCTTGCCGTTCTACCTGCTGTTGGGCGCCATTTGCGGACTGGCCGCCGTCGGTTTCAGCAAGCTTCTATACTGGACTGAAGATCAGTTCGAAAAGCTTCCCATCGACGAACTGTGGTGGCCGGCAATCGGTGCGCTCGGTCTGGGCATCATTGGCTATTTCGTGCCCCGCGTGCTCGGCGTCGGTTATGACACTATTGGCGACATTCTGAATGCCAGCCTGGCCTGGAAGCTGCTGCTGGTGGTTATGCTGGCCAAAGCCATCGCTCTGGTGATTTCGTTAGGTTCAGGCACCTCTGGCGGCTTGCTCGCCCCCATGTTCATGTCAAGCGCGGCCCTGGGAGGAGTCTACGCGCTGGCAGTCAACGGCATCTTTCCCGCGGCAAATCTCTCCGCCGGAGCCTTCGCCTTAGTCGCGATGGGAGCCGTCTTCGGAGCCGCCTCACGGGCAACTTTTACATTCATCATATTTGCCTTCGAAATCACCCGCGACTATAACTCGGTCCTGCCACTGATGCTGGTGAGCGTGATTGCTGACGGCATCGCCATGCTGCTGATGCCGCGGGCTTCCATCATGACCGAAAAACTGGCGCGGCGCGGCTTGTACATCCATCAGGACTACGAGACCGATGTGTTGCAACAAGTTGTGGTGGCCGAAACTATGGACAAAGAGATCCCCAGGCTGCCCGCTGAAATGAAGATCAGCGAATTGTCCGATCGCATCAGCCGCCATGATCCTGAGGTTTCTCGCCATCAAGGCATGTTGGTGCTGGATGCGACTGGCAATCTCGCCGGTGTGATTACACGCGGCGACCTGCTGCGCGCCCTGGCCAAAGACCCCAATGGAAACAGCACTGTGCTCGACGCTGCCAACCGCGATCTTGTCGTCACCTATCCCGATGAGTCCTTGCACGAAGCCGCAGCCAAGATGCTGCGCAACAACATTGGACGTCTGCCGGTGGTGGATCGCAATCAGCCGCAGCGGGTGGTCGGTTACCTGGGCAGAGCAGGAATCATGGCAGCGCGCCTGCGCCGCTTGGACGAGGAACATGTTCGGGAAACCGGTTGGCTAAAAACGTGGAAGACAGAGAAATGACTATTTTGGCCCTCTAGGACCGAACCATCCGCCCCAGTGACGAACACTGCCGACCATGGTCAGCAAGAAAGGCATTCCCATCACTGCCTGCAACGCCATGAAGAAGCCTCCAACCAACCGGGCTGTGGGTCTCTTCAGCCTGTGAAATGTGTCCATAGGAAAATTACTTCTTCTGCGCCGCGGCAATCAGCGGTTGCAGCGCGCGCACCGAAACTCCCAGCGTGCCGCCGGAGAATCCGTCGAGATACGCGGCGTTGACCCCAATCACTTCGCCGCGAGAATTAAATACCGGGCCGCCGCTGCCGCCATGCGCCGTCGGCGCATCGTAGATCAGCTTGTCGCCCACCACATCTCCCAAATGTCCGCAGGTGGCTGAAGGCCGAATCAACGAAAGCGCCGCCAGTTCGTTGGCCGCGCCGATATCGTCACGGCGAAAGGCCAGCCTCTCGTACACTGCTGGCGGCGACTTGGCCACCATTCCCAGCACCCCCATGGGATAGCCCACCACCGAAACCAGTTCGCCCGGAGTCGGAATCGCGTCGGCCAAGGGCAACGGCCGCAGTTGGTGCACTGCCTGGGAATCTTCAATGCGTAGCACGGCCAGGTCGCCCTGCGCCGACAATACGGCCGGTGTGATGTTCACTGGGGCGGGTTGCCCGGGGAAAAATGCCACCAGCTTTTCCAGCCGCGGAGTCGCCCCTCGGCGCAGAAGTACCGCAGAATCCGGGTCCTCGTACCAGGGCTCCGCCACATGGCGATTCGTGGCCAGTAGTCCATCGGCCACCACGAAGCCGCTTCCTGAAATACGCGCTCGCAATGCGGGTGCCTGACCCGGGAAACCAACTTGATAGACCCCGAAGATGTAGCAAATGGAATTGCGATAGCGGTTCAGGACCAGCGCGGGCATCGCCTGTTCCTGCTTCAACAACTGCACTTCGCGCACCAGCCCGCGCACCTGCTGTTCCAGTTCCTTGGTGCCATCCGCGGGATAATAACGAGCCAGAAGAGCCACGGTGACCAGCAGGAACGCCCCTAAGGCACCCTGCACCGTGCGTTGCCACGCCGTGCACACTGGTTCTTCCTGGGGTCTTAGAGGGTCTTCGGCCATGAATCTTCCATGCTCTCGCGTTGCCGGACGGTTTCCTAGGGTACGGAAGGCGATGGCCGTGCGGGGTGGTATAGGTTGTTGCAGAGACGTAGCTTGCTAGGTCGGTGGGCTACCGATCGACGCCCAGGCGCTTGGCCATCTCAGCGTAGAGAAAGCCTTCGCCCGGACGGTAGGGCTGGACCCATTCGCCATCGATGACGAATTGCGGGATCGCGCGTAGCCCGGTATGCTTCACTACTTCCTCGGCCGCGCCCGGAGTGGTTTCGATGTCAATGTCTTTGAATGGAATATTGTGCTCCCGCAGAAAGCGTTTGGCCACGCGGCAGTCCGGACACCAGAAGGCGGAATAGACCGTCAATTCCATAGTTTGATCCAGGTGCGAACCCCGGCCATGCGTCGCAGGCGGGCCCTGCCAAGTCACTCAATCTTAGCAACCCCCGGCACGGGATTGGGAAACTTCGCGAAAACCGCCGGATCGTGTCCAGGAACGATGAACCCAGGCCGGGCCGCGATTTGCTTCATACGATCTTGTGCCCGCAGGTTCGATGCGGCATCGACGGTGGTCGCGATCGGCGCATGCCGTTCCAGATTCTCGTACAAGTACATGTTGTCGCTGGCCAGCACCACGGTTCCCACCGCAGTTTGCACGCCCACGTATTGCGACTGATAGGTATGCTTGCCGCCGGTGTAGCAGGTTACGCCAGGAATAATCTCTTGCGCATCGCCCTTTACCAGACCCACCCGCCCCTGCGTATTCAGCTTGACCAGCGTGAGCACGTCTTCCTCATCAATGCCGCCGTGAGTGTCCTTCGCTTGCCACGCTTCTCCCGCGTAGTATTCGAGCTCTTCCTTCTGGATCCAGATGCGGGCGTTGGGAAACAAATCCATGCCGTCAGCATGGTCCCAGTGCATATGCGAAATAATCACATCGGTGATGTCCTCCGGCTTCAACCCAACTCGCTTGAGGGTATCGGAAGGCTTGGTGAAGTCCTTCACTTGCCAGTCTTTGAAAAAGCGCTCGTGATAGAAGCCGGAGTCGACCAGAATATTGCGGCCATTGCCCCGCACCAGCCAGATCATCATGGCAATATCGAGCTTGCGCCCCGGCTCCGCGCCCGCCACCAATTCTGAAACCGGAAAGTCCGGGAGGGTGGCGTAACGGATGGCGTAAATCTGGTAGTTGGGTTTCGATTGCCCAACCGCACTGAGCGCCGCGGCCAGAAGCAGCGCCAGCCCGATCAGCCACCGAGAACCGAGATCTGAGAACTGAGAACTGGTTTTCAAACCCGCTCCAATTGCTTTATCGTACGCTCGTTCACCACATTTCCGGTGTTCAGCGTGCTGGCCGGCTCAAACAACAGGAGCCAGCATTCTTCCTCAGCCACGGGCCGGTGCTCGACCCCGCGTGGCACCACGATGAACTCGCCTTCTTCGATCCACTCCTGCCGGCCGCGAAATTCCATGCGAAAGCGCCCTTTCACCACCAGAAACATCTCGTCTTCGTGCTCATGATGGTGAAATACGAACTCGCCCTTCAGCTTGTCCAGCTTGACGTGCTGCCCGTTGAGCTCGGCCGCGATGTAGGGCTTCCAGTATTCCTTGATATGGCTAAACTTTTCAGCGAGGTTGACTTTGTCCATGGCCCATACGATGAGCTGTTGGCGGTGAAGGTCGCAGGAAAATGCCAGCGCGGATGAGCTGGGTAGGTTTTGCCCGCGTCCACCGGACTTGCCCAGTTGGTGAGCGCCGATCCCACCCTCCCTTGCAGAAGCCGATGGATAACACGTTCAGCACCAAGCTCCTAATTGCACGATTTTCTTTTGTCGAGACTGGCACGCCATTTGCGACAGAACTGCCGGGATCAGCAAGACCCGCAGCTCGGCGGCAGCCGGGCAACAGAAGGAGCATGAAGCCATGTCCATCGCAGGAATTCTCAGCAGCAGTCTGTTCAACTCGAACAGTCAGGCGGTAACCAGCTCACAACAGCAGTTCCAGAAGGAGTTCCAACAGCTCGGCCAGGCTTTGCAGTCCGGCAATCTCTCGGCCGCCCAGTCGGACTTTGCGACTCTACAACAGAGCTCCTCATCGTCCGGTATCACCGCGTCCACGTCCACGGGCAACGCGGTCACTCAAGCCTTTAGCCAACTCGGTAAGGACTTACAGTCGGGAAATATCTCAGCCGCTCAACAGGATTTCGCCACTATCCAGCAAGACACGCAAAGTCAAAGCACCCAAGCCTCGGGCCACCATCATCATCATCACCACGGCGGCGGTGCAGGAGGGGGCGAGCAGTCCAACATCACCCAGGAATTCGCCCAGTTGAGCCAGGACCTTCAGGGCGGGAACCTGTCTGGCGCTCAACAGGCGTATAGCGCCGTGCAACAGTCATTCGCGGCCCTCGGAGCCAATAGTGCCTCGACCACGGCAGCCACGCTTTCGAGCATTGCCTGAGCTAGAAATACGCCACGGATCGCACGGATATTCACGGATAAAACATAACCAATGAAATCCGTATTTATGCGTTCAATCCGTGGCCGGCTTATCTTCCTTCAGAACGATGAAGCTGTTAATCCCACCGCAGTTCTTCGCCGGATCATAAGTCGCATCGCCTTCGCGCTTCCCCTGCACTCCGTGGAAATACAAAATGCCGCCTTTCACCTTTTGCGGCAGCCCTTTGACTAGCGATTTGCCGTCGACATTCGTGGCCGCTTCCAGATCAAGCCGTCGAAACCCGCCAAATCCGTAAGCGATGTGGACACGAATTCTGGCATCATAAACTGGTGCTCCCTTTTCATCGGTCACGGTAAAAGAGACGGAGCACGGGCCTGCCTCTCCATCCATCACCGGCACCTGGTGCGGGTCAGGAGTCTGCTGCGCGTGAGCCGTCGTGGAGTTGCCGCCAATGACCGCAGCGAACACGGCCAACCATCCGCACAAACGAACCATCCGGTTCATAATGTTTCCCTTGAGTGACACTATAGCTCCGAATCCACCGAGTCGAGAAGCAAGAGCTATCCGTGCCCATCCGTGCAAATCCCTGGCCGCTTTGTCTGCAAAACAAAAGCCGCCAGCATTTCGCTGACGGCTGATGGCTGAAAGCTGATAGCGCTCTAGCTGTTCTCGTACAGCAACACGCCCTCGGCCTTTTCCGAATCCACTGGGCGGTAGTACAACTTGTTGCCTTCGAGGAAAACATCGATAAATGCCGGCCGGGTGGTGATGGTGCCCTGAATCAGCGCTTCCGACAATGGGTCTTCAATGTATTTCTGCAAGGCCCGGCGCAGCGGACGGGCGCCGTAGCTGCGATCACCCAGCGTCTGACTGAGGATCCACTTCTTGGCTTCGTCGGTCACGGTGACCGTGATCGACTTCTGCGCCAGGTTCTGGTTCAAGTGGTTGACCATCAGTTCCAGAATCTGGATCAGGTCGCCCTCGCCCAGCGCGCTGAACAGGATGACCTCGTCCAACCGGTTCAGGAACTCGGGATTGAAGGTGCGCTTGACCTCGTTCATCACCAAATCATGGATCTTTTCCGAGACCATCTCTTCCTTGCTCGACTGGAAGCCCAAGCCCTCGCGCTTTTGCAAATGCCGCGCCCCGATGTTCGACGTCATGATGATGATGACGTTTTTGAAGTCGACCGTGTTGCCCAGCCCGTCGGTGAGCTGGCCGTCTTCAAATACCTGCAACAGGATGTTGAACACGTCGGGATGCGCCTTCTCGATTTCGTCGAGCAGCACCACGGAATACGGCGCGCGCTTCACCCGCTCGGTGAGCTGCCCACCTTCTTCATAGCCCACGTATCCCGGAGGCGACCCGATGAGTTTCGAGACCGAATGCTTCTCCATGAATTCCGACATATCAAAGCGAACCAGCGACTTCTCGCTGCCGAACATGAATTGCGCCAGGGTGCGCGCGACTTCGGTTTTGCCGACGCCCGTAGGCCCGAGGAACAGGAACGATCCAATCGGCCGGTTGGGACTCTTCAACCCAGCCCGCGAACGCCGGATGGCCCGTGCCAGTGCCACGATCGACTTGTCCTGTGAAATGATGCGCTTGTGCAGTTCTTCTTCAATGCGCAGCAGTTTCGCCGACTCTTCTTCTTTGATCGAAGTCACCGGAACTCCGGTCCAGCGCGATACCACGTCCTCGATGTCCTCCCGACCGACAACGCCGGTGGAGGATTCATCGAGGTGGTATTTTTCGCGAAGGGCGCGCAGGTTCTCGCGCTCCTTGCGTTCTTCGTCCGAGTAGAAGCGCGCCTTCTCGAACTCGTGGTTCGCGATGGCGTTCTCCATACGATGGACGATGAATTTGATCCGCTTTTGCACTTCCGTAAGTTCTTCCGGCAGCGATGTCTGGCGCAGCTTCACCCGCGCGCCGGCTTCATCCACCAGGTCAATGGCCTTGTCCGGCAGGAAGCGGTCCGGAATGTAGCGGTTGGAATGTGACACCGCAAAATTGATGGCTTCGTCGGTATAAGTGACCGCGTGAAATTTCTCGTAGCGGTCTTTAATTCCAAACAGAATTTTGGTGGCGTTGGCTTCATCGGGCGGCGGAACTTTCACCGCCTGAAAACGCCGCTCCAGCGAGCGGTCTTTCTCAATCGACTTGCGATACTCGCCCGGAGTGGTCGCGCCGATGCACTGAATCTCGCCTCGCGACAGCGCCGGCTTCAGAATGTTGGCCGCGTCCAGCGAGCCTTCCGCCGAACCGGCGCCCACCAGCGTATGCAACTCGTCAATGAAGATGATGGAATTTTGCGACTCCATCAATTCTTTCATGATGGTCTTGAGCCGCTCTTCGAACTGGCCGCGATACTTGGTGCCGGCCACGATCAACGACAAATCCAGCGCCAGAATGCGCTTGTCTGCCAGGAATGACGGCACTTCGCCGTCCGCGATGCGCTGTGCTAAGCCTTCCACGATGGCAGTTTTGCCCACACCCGGTTCGCCGATCAGCACCGGGTTGTTCTTGGTGCGGCGGCACAGAATCTGCACCACCCGTTCCAGTTCAGCGTCGCGCCCCACCAGCGGGTCCAGCTGTGTATCCATCGCGGCCTGCGTCAGGTCGCGGGAGAACTCGCTCAATAAAGAAGATTCGCGCTGCCGTTGGGGCTGGGCTTTTTCCTGGCTGGTACGGGCTAACTCCTCGCGGATGGTCGAAAGCCTCAGGCCGCGCTCGTGCAGAATCTCAGCCGCAAAGCACTTTTCTTCTCGCAGTAAACCCAACAACAAATGTTCCGTGCCGATGTGCTTGTGCGAAAGCCGTTCCGCTTCTTCCGCAGCATAGGCGAGCACCCGCTTACATTCGTTGCTCAGCGGCAAATCCACCGAGGTCGAGACTTTCTCCCGAATGGTGGTGTGCCCTTCAATCTGCTTGCGGATGGATTCCACCGACGCATGGGAACGCAGGAAGCGATTGGTCAGGGCCTTGTCTTCGCGCAGCAACCCCAGCAGCAGGTGTTCCGTCTCAATATAAGGAGACCCGAACTGGCTGGCTTCATAACGCGCAAAGAAGATGACGCGTCTGGCCTTCTCCGTATAGCGTTCAAACATATCGCCCTACCCCCTAACCTCTCCCAAGGCCGCGCAGCTAAACTCCGTGGCCTCAGCCCTCCCGAAATTCATAGTCTTGGTGACGTTGCAATCTGCGGGCCACGCCCTACCCAAAGATATCGAGACTTTCGTCCTTCGCTTTGAGTTACCAAAGACATCCCGCCGCTGTTCCCCACTGCAACAGATTGCAACTTCACGTATTCCGGATTGCGGTTCTCTTACCTACCATTCCGTCATGCCGTTCCGCAAATGTCAATTGCCACAACGTGCTATACCCGTAGCGTTTCGGGTGCCACTTCCTCGACCTTCCCATCCTTGAGTTGCAACACCCGCTGGCAGCGCCGGGCAAATGCAAGGTTGTGGGTGGCAATGAGAGAGGTTAACTGACATTCGCGATGTAATCTTGCGATCAGTTCAAAAACCGAGTCAGCGGTGTGGCCATCCAGATCACCGGTCGGCTCATCCGCCAGCAAGAGTTTCGGCTGGGTGATCAGCGACCTGGCCAATGCCACTCGCTGCTGTTCCCCGCCGGAAAGTTCCCCCGCGCGATGCTCCGCACGCTGTTCCAAACCAACTTCGCGAAGCCAGCGAATCGCTTCCTTTTGAGCCTCCTGCCAGGGACAATCCCGCAGCAGAAGCGGCATGGCCACATTCTCCAGCGCCGTGAACTCCGGCAACAGATAGTGGAACTGCCAGACAAAACCGATTTCGCGGTTGCGAAACTCGGCGGCTGCGGCCTCAGACAGGGAATTCAAGCTCAAGTGCGCGCAGTATACGTCACCTGCAGAAGCCCTATCAAGAGCGCCGAGGATGTGTAAAAGGGTACTCTTTCCCGCCCCCGATTCGCCCACGATGGCCAGCATCTCGCCTTTCGCCACTTGGAACGACAGATTTTCAAAGAGCACGACTTCCGACTTGCCGGATCGAAACACCTTCTGGAGGCCTTCAATCCTGAGCATGGCTACATCGTTTAGATGCACCTACTGCTCTCCTCGTCTCACGAATCCCGGCGACTCATTGCTCGGGACTTTCATCGCCTGGCCACTCTCTCATTTAAACACGAGTTGCAGGTGGTTGGTTCTTTGCCAACTTGCTCAATTGTGCCCCTACCTAAACCTCTATACCACAATTGACAAGTCATTGACGTGACGGGAGTCACTCATGGGAGAGACCCGTGGTCACTCATAGCGCAAGGCTTCTGCCGGCAGGATCCGCGCCGCCGACCATGACGGGTAAATGGTGGCAACTAAGGAGATTGCAATCGCAACCAAGGCGACCAAGAAACCATCCACCGGGCGCGGAGCGAAGGGCACATAATCAATGGAGTAAACCTCGGGAGCCAGTGCCAGCAGATGATAATGCCCTCCCGCCCAGGAGAGGGCGTAGCCCAGCACCAGACCGATCGCCGTGCCGATCACCCCAATCAGCACTCCCTGCGACACAAAGATGCGGCGCACTTGCGACTTTCGCGTGCCCATCGACATGAGCACGGCGATGTCCCGCGTCTTCTCCATCACCATCATGGTCAGCGAAATCAGAATGTTCAACGCTGCCACGAACACGATCAGCCCAATGGTAATGAACGTCACCAGGCGTTCCAGACGCAAGGCGCGGAAGATGGCCTTGTTCTGCTCCATCCAATTGGTAGCCATGAAGCCTTTGCCGGCGGCCTGCTCGATTCCCTTGGCGATCTGGCCCGCCTGGTAAATGTCGTCCACTTTGAATTCAAGTACAGAAATCTCATCGCCCAGTCCAAAAAGCTGCTGCGCGTCACTGAGCCTGGCAAACGCCCAGGAGAAATCGTAATCGTAGAAGCCCGAATTGAAGATTCCCGCCACGCGAAAGCGCGAGTACTTGGGCACAATGCCAAACGGAGTCAATTCCCCCTGCGGGCTGGTCACTAGCACGACCGAACCCACGGTCGCGCCCAGTTCGTCCGCCATGTCTTTGCCCAAAATAATCGGCGGCATCGCTGCCACGCGTTGCTGCACTGCTTCAAGGGCATCCGCGGTCTGTGTGGGGCGGACACTCTTGTCCGCCGCCGTTGCTTGTGAATTTGCTTGTGTAGTCCCGGGCGTCCCGCTCGTGCTCCGCTCTTCCAGCGCCGCCGCCGAACCAATCTTCACCGTATTCAAAAGATCGCTGACCCTTCTCTCATCTTCCGGAATCAACCCTTTCAACACCGCTCCCCGCGCCCGCGGCCCGCGCGAGATCAACACCTGCTCATAAATCGCCGGCGCCGCCGCTACCACGTGCGGCTGTTTCGCCAGCCGATCCATCAGCGGCCGCCAATCCTTGATCCCGTCGCTTTCCACCCTCAGCAAATTGATATGCGAAGTCGATCCCAGCAGCCGCTCCTGCAAATCCTGCCGAAATCCATTGTTAATCGCCAAAGCGATCACCAAAGACGCCACCCCCGCCGCCACTCCAGCAATAGAAATGAGGGTGATCACGCCAATAAACGCCTGGCGGCGCTTAGCGCGCAGATAACGTGAAGCGATGAAAAGCTCGAAGCGCATGATCTACTGAAACGAATTATACGGTGGGCCGCGGGAGGCCGCGGTTACCCAGTGTAGTGTTGCGGCGAGGCATAATCCTCCGTCCAAGCCTTGGTGCGCCCATGAGCTTACCACCGACCTGCTCCTGCAGCCAGCCTCAGGGAAACCGCCATCAGGCAGCAAAGACTGCCCCTATCGCATCGATAAGTGTATCGCCTGGTCGTTTCACCTTGGTGATTTGGATTGCGACTACCGAAGAGGATAAAGTTAAGTTATTCGTGCCCCTCCAACTCAAGTTCGGCCTCGCTTTTCTTGCACTCCTCACTCTGAGTTGGGCGTCGCCTGCTGTTTCACAGACCTCTCAACAACGCACAGCGGCAGACCAACAGCCCGGCACCATCAGCGGAACTGTCGTCGATCCCAGTGGCGCCGTCATAGTCGGCGCACGGGTAAAGCTCACCCGTGACAATCCCTCGCTTACCCAAGAGACGCTATCCGGGGACAATGGACAATTCTCTTTCGCGAACCTCGCTCCCGGCCCTTTTCAGCTCACGATTTCGTCGGCACGCTTTGCCACCCACACCTCCTCTGGAAGCCTCCAACCGGGACAAACCTACATTGTCCCGCCGGTCGCTATGGCGGTTGCTGCCAATGTCGAGGTACAGGTCGGAGTCTCACCCGAGGAAGTGGCAGAGGAGCAGATCAAGATTCAAGAGAAGCAGCGTGTGCTCGGCTTCATTCCAAATTTCTACGTCAGTTACATCCCCAATGCAGTTCCCCTTACTCCAAAGCAAAAATTCAAGCTAGCCTGGAAGACGACCATCGATCCAATCACCATCTTGTTGGTGGGGGCTGTTGCCGGAGTTGAGCAAGCCCAGAATCACTTCCGCGGATACGGCCAGGGCGCAGAAGGCTATGGCAAGCGCTTCGGCGCCGGCTATGCCGACACGGTTACGGCCACGTTCATCGGAGGCGCCATCCTGCCCTCCATCCTGAAGCAGGACCCTCGCTATTTCTACAAGGGAACCGGCAGCAACCGCTCGCGGACTCTCTATGCGATTGCTAACGCGGTGATCTGCAAAGGTGACAATGGCCGCTGGCAGCCGAACTACTCGAACGTCATGGGAAACCTGGCCGCCGGGGGCATTTCAAATCTGTATTATCCAGCCGACGATCGCAACGGCGCCGGATTGACTTTCGAAAACGCCGCCATTGGAATCGGCGCCACTGCCATCGCCAATCTCTTCCAGGAATTTGTGGTCCGCAAGTTCACCCCCAAGCTTCCCAACAACGCCCCGGCGCAACCCTGACCAGCAACCGGTCCGACCCGCGTTCTTACTGCGCAGCCGGGTTGATCTTCTCGACGTGGACCGTCTTCTTCGCAGTATCGAATCTGGCCTCGAGCGCCACATGGACGGCCGGAAAGTCCTTGACCGCTTCCGGATTCTCGACGATCCAGATTGCTTGATCATCGTCCGCAACAAAGACGGCCCGTTGCGGTTTCCATTCCGGGTGCCCCACCGCAGCACCTCCGCGCCAGCATTTCTGCACGCAATCCGCGCCGCCGGGCTTCATGTGCTTGCTTCCGCAGCCCTCATCGCTGATCCAACCGGTACGAGATGCATCCTTTTGCTGCACTGGCATCGATCCCAGGGCTGCAAGACCGCAAGCCAGCAGAAAAACAGAAACCATCCGGCTCCTGAGCATCCTCTCCTCCTTCTGATCGTCGATCCGTCGCCTCACCAGGAGTTCAGAAATTCAAGAAAGTCTACTACGAGTTGATGCGAATGTCCGGTGTCGCCCTGACCGTCACCGCTCTGGTTGACACCACCCTCCCTGCCTGACGACAATCAGTATCCATGCGATATTTCCGCTGTTTCGTACTGCTGCTCTTCTGCTCCCTTTATGGACACGCCCAAGCCAACTCTTACCTCTTCGTCTGGGCAGGCGATGACGCCAAACAGAGCTCCGACTTCCTCGCCGTGCTCGATGCCGACCCCAAGTCTCCTCACTACGGTCAGCCCGTTGCTTCGGTCGCGGTTCCCGGCCCCGGTGGCACGCCCCACCACACCGAAGCCACCATGCCTGCGGATGGCTTTCTGCTAGCCAACGCCTTTGAAAGCGGCCGCACAACTCTGTTCGATCTGCGCGATCCGTTGCATCCTTCCGTGGTTACGTCTTTCGGCGATCTTGACGGCTACATGCATCCGCATACCTATGTTCGTCTTTCGAACAACGACATCCTCGCGACTTTCCAGTATCATGGCGGCCACGACCCCAAATCCGATGGCGGCGGCCTCGTCGAATTCGATGAGCACGGCCACGTCATTCGCAGTGGCAGCGCCCTCGATCCAGCGGCTAAAACCGAACTCATTCGGCCGTACAGCCTCGTCGCGCTGGCCGCCCTCGACCGCGTCGTCAGTACCAACACTGCCATGCACGATAAAGACGGCAGCTCGCGCACCGTGCAGGTTTGGCGCCTATCCGATCTGAAACTGCTCACTACGCTTGTGCTTCCCCCGGGGCAACGTGGCTCGGAAAAGTATCCCGGCGAACCCCTGCCGCTCGCCGACGGCAAGACCGTGCTCATTCACACCTTTTCATGCGGTCTATATGCGGTGGACGGCTCTGAAACTGCTCATCCCTCGGTTCGATACCTGAATACCTTCGACGGCGAGCAGTGTGGCGTGCCGCTGCGCATCGGCGATTACTGGGTAGCCACACTAACCTCCGTGCACGCCGTCGCCGCGTACGACATTTCCGACCTCGCCCACATTCGCGAAGTGTCGCGGCTCACCTTCGATGACAAACAGAAACCTCACTGGATCTCCGCCGACGCCGACCACCGCCGCATCATTCTTAACTCTGGCGAATACGGCGAGCATCGTCTATTCATGGTGAACTTCGACCCGCAAACTGGAGCCTTGACCCTCGACAAGAGTTTCCGCGATCCCGGCAGTGACAAACCCGGGGTCAGTATGGACGGCAAAACCTGGCCGCACGGCTTCAAAGGCGACGCCTATCCCCACGGGGCGGTGTTTTCGCGTCCCGGGGCCGCTCCCCCGATGTCTTCACAATGATGTAATGCGAACCGTGCTATAACTTCCCCACATGCCGACCCACAAAGGATCCATCCGTCTGTTCCGCGCCGCCGGCATCACCGTGTTCCTGCACTGGTCCTGGTTCCTGGTGGCTGCGTACGAAATTAATGGCCGCGGCAGAAGCTATTCCTCTCCCTTGTTCAACGCGCTGGAGTATCTCGGGCTGTTTCTCATCGTGCTGATGCATGAGTTCGGCCACTCCTTGGCCTGCCGCCAGGTTGGCGGATCGGCAAACCAGATTGTGCTGTGGCCGCTCGGCGGCGTCGCCTACGTAGACCCTCCGCCGCGCCCCGGCGCAACGCTTTGGAGCATCGCGGCTGGACCGCTGGTAAATGTCGCGCTTCTCCCGATCCTGCTCGGCCTCGGCATGTTGAGCCGTTCTCTCGGATGGGCCGAGACCATGCCCAACTTCCACGCTCTTTTGCGCACCATTGCTTATATCAACCTGGGCCTGCTGATTTTCAACATCCTGCCCATCTATCCCCTCGATGGCGGGCAGATTCTTCGCTCCTTGCTGTGGTTTTTTCTGGGACGCGCCCGCAGCCTGATGGTGGCTACAGTCCTCGGCTTTGTCGGCGTGGCGGGATTCATTGTCCTGGCGGTATATACGCAGTCTGTCTGGTACGGCGTTCTTGCCGCCTTCATGCTGTTGAATTGCTGGGGCGGACTGCAACACGCGAGATTCCTCTCGCGCCTGGCGAAGCTCCCGCGACGCGACGGCTTCGCCTGTCCCCGCTGCCACACCGCGCCTCCGGTGGGAAACTTCTGGAAATGCGGGCAGTGCGGTCAGCCCTTCGACACCTTCCAGACGCAAGGCGTCTGTCCACACTGTGGCGCTCGATTTGCCACGACCCGGTGCCTCGATTGCGGCGGACTCCATCCCCTGAGCGAGTGGATCGCTCCCGGCGGCGTAGTCACCAGGCTGTAACTGCGACTCGGCGTACGCAACCAGGCCTAACGTGCATCGCTCTGGATTCTCTTTGCGCTCTTTGCGAAGACTTTGGGGCCTTTGCGGTTAAAAGCCTTTCACCGGCACCGGCCCCTGCGCGATTGCCCCCAAGGTGATAACCTTTTCCACGAATGAATCTCGCTCCCGGCACCAAACTCGGCCCCTACGAAATCGTCGTCCTGGTAGGCGCCGGCGGCATGGGCGAGGTCTACCGTGCCCGCGATTCTCGTCTCAAACGTGACGTAGCCGTCAAAGTCCTGCCACGCGCACTCTCGCTTGACGCCGATCGCCTCCGCCGTTTCGAACAAGAGGCGCTAGCCACCGCTGCCCTGAACCATCCCAACATTCTGGCGGTATACGACATCGGCAGCAGCGAAGGCGCACCGTATGTAGTCTCCGAACTACTCGAAGGAGAAACGCTCCGTGATCGCCTGCGCACCGGCCCAATCCCGCTCCGCAAAGCTCTCGACCACGCCCTGCAAATCGCCCATGGCCTCGCCGCCGCCCACGAAAAAGGCATCATTCATCGCGATTTAAAACCGGAAAACCTATTCCTGACGAAAGACGGACGTCTCAAGATCCTCGACTTCGGTTTGGCCAAACTCACCCAGGCCGAACCCGGCTCCCACACCTCGCTGGCAACCGTGAGTCAGGGCACCGAAGCAGGGATGGTCCTGGGAACCGCCGGCTACATGTCGCCCGAGCAGGTGCGCGGTCTAGCCCTCGATACCCGCTCCGATATTTTCAGCTTGGGCGCAATTCTCTACGAGATGCTCTCCGGCAAACGCGCTTTTCACGGAGACACCGCCGCCGACACCCTGAGCTCAATCCTGAAGGAAGACCCTCCCGACTTGAGCGAAACCAACCGCAACGTTTCTCCCGCGCTGGAGCGCATTGTGCAGCACTGCCTGGAGAAGCGCCCCGAAGCCCGTTTCCATTCCGCCAGCGATATCGCCTTTGATCTGGAGCATCTTTCCGGCATCTCCAGCACATCCACGAAGGCAACGCCGGTTGAAGCTGCACGCCCCAGCCGCAGGTTGCCGCTCCTACTCGCAGGTAGTCTCGCATTCGCTCTGGTAACGCTGGCTCTGGGCTGGTGGCTTGGCCACAGCTCTCACACGCCTCCCGCCGAATATAAGCAGATCACCTTCCGCATGGGTTCCATCGGGAACGCTCGCTTTACCCCCGACGGCAGCATTGTGTACAGCGCGGTGTGGGAGGGTGGGGACCAGCAACTCTACATGGCACGCGCCAACGATCCCAGCGCCCGCGAACTGGGCCTGAAGAATGCCGAGGTGCTTTCCATCTCCAAAACTGGAGAACTGGCGGTTCGGCTGAATACCATAAGCCCCAGCGCGTTCGTGCAATTTGGAACCCTGGCACGGGTTCCGCTCAGTGGGGCAATGCCACGAGAGATGCTGGACAACGTGCAGGGCGCGGATTGGGCCGCCGACGGCGAAACCATGGCCGTGGTCCACTACCTCCCTGAAAACCGCCACTGGCGCCTGGAATATCCCATCGGCAAGGTGCTCTTCGATAGCATCGGCTGGATCAGTGACCCCAGAATTTCGCCCGACGGCAAGTGGATCGCCTTTGCCGACCATGACAATGTGGAAGGCGACGACGAAGGTTCAGTCGCCGTCATCGCGGCCGATGGCAACGGTAAAGAGCAGAAACTTTCCTCCGGCTGGGAATCGATCGAGGGCATCGTCTGGTCCCCAGCGGGCGATGAGGTCTGGTTCGCCGCCACCACCAGCGGCAGCGCCGACAACCCGTGCGCAGTCACCCTCGCCGGCAAGCTGCGCATCATCACCAACGTCCCCGGAGGCATGTGGCTGGAGGACCTCCGCAACGGAGCCGCACTGACGGTGACGCAACAGACGCGTGCCGGACTTAGAGGGATCTCCCCGGGTGGAAAAGAAGAGCGCGAGCTGGGATGGTTCGGCTGGGCGGTACTTAGTGATATCAGCCGCGACGGCAGAAAGATCTTGTTCTATGAAGTGGGTGACGCCGGAGGCCCCAATTACACCGTGTTTTTGCGCGACACCGATGGTTCGCCGCCCGCAAGTTTGGGCGATGGCGATGGCGTCGCCATCTCGCCCGACGCCAAATGGGTCATCACCAAATCACCGAAGGGTGGCCCCCTGAACCTGGTGCCGACCGGAGCCGGAGAGTCCAGGCCGCTCACCCGAGACGCCATCGTCTATGGTGTCACCCGCTGGCTTCCAGACGGTAAGCACCTGCTGGCGACTGGGATTGAAGCCGGACACGGCACCCGTGATTATTTGATTGATGTCAGTACAGGCGCATCCAAACCCGTTACTCCGGAGGGCGTCTCCGGAGTGTGGCTCTCGCCCGACGGCAGAAATACGGCGGTACAGGAAGCGGACGGAAAATGGGGGATTTGGCCCTTGGATGGCACCGGCATTCGGCTGGTCCCCGGACTTGACGAAAAATGGCGTATGGATGGCTGGTCCCCCGATGGCGCATCAGTTTATGTGGCCTCCAGGGCAAGAGAGCGCATGGCGAAAGTTTATAAAGTGAATACAGTGACTGGAAAAATGGACCTATGGAGAACCTTTGGGAACTCGGGCGCAGGATTCTCGTCCGTTGACACCGTTCTTCTTTCAGACGACGGGACCGCATACGCCTATCGCTACAACCAGCTTACCTCGCAGGCTTACATAGTGACGGGACTGAAGTAGAACACCCGCCCTACTTCACCGGCGCATTCAACGCCGCCACCAGTTCCACAAAACTATTCGCAGCCAGAGCCCGGTCCACCATTTCTTTCTGGCTGAAAAGCTGTCCCGCATCGGCCAGCAAATCGTGCTGCGACTGGTTGTCGGGAGTGAGAATCAACACAATCAGTCTGGCTGGACGTCCATCGCGCGAACCGAAATCAATCCCCTTTCCCGTTTTCCCAATCGCCACCAGCGGACGTAGCAGTCCATCCACCCGCGCATAAGGCACCGCTACCCCAGCCCGCCAGCCGCTGCTGGCCACCCGTTCGCGCTCACTCAACAGGCGAAAGAAACGCTCCGGAGCATTTCCCACCAGCGGAGCAGCTACGTCGCACATCTCCCGCAATACACCGTTCTTGGTGTCGCTGGTAAGGTTGGGCAGAAACAACTGGCTGGAAACAATGTCCTTCAAACTGACCGATTTCTTTCTTTGAATCAGCATTCGAATCGCCGGGGCCGAAATCAGCGAGGTCACCAGCGCCATCACCACCAGGGCCACGAACATAGGCTCGTGAATCAGCCCGGCCTGTAGCGCCAGAATGCCCAGAATCATCTCCATCGCGCCGCGGGCATTCATCGCCAGTCCAACTCCAATGGCGGTGCGCCAATCCATCCCGCCCAGGCGTGCTCCCCATCCCGCGCCCAGCATCTTGCCCAGGCAAGCAACGCCCAGAATGACACCGGTGACGCCGGCATGAAAATTGGTCACAAAATTTGTGTGCAATCCAATGCTGGCAAAAAACAGGGGTGCAAACACATTCGTGACGATCTGATGAATGTGCTCGGAAGTGCGCTCCCGCAGATGAGCCGATTCGCCCACCGCCGCCCCGGTGATGAACGCGCCGAACACCGCATGGATGCCGGCGTATTCCGCGAATGCCGCCGCCCCCAGCGTTAAAGAAAAAATAAAGCCCAGCACTCCGCCCGGCCACGTGGTATGCGCTTGGATGAAGGGCAGAATCTTGTGAATGAGCCAGCGTCCCACCGTCAGCATCAGCACCGCAAAACTCAACACCAGAACAATGGTGTGCCGGATGCCGTGGCCCGCGTTCGCATGTGGGTCCATCATCCCCAGCACCAGGCCAAACAGAATCCATCCCACCAGGTCGTCGAACATCGCCGACGACATTACGATCGTGCCCATCTCGGTTTGCAGCAGTCCGAGATCCATCAGAATTCGAGCGACTACAGGAAGAG
>JBAWFN010000170.1:0-40915 GCA_049591935.1 Terriglobales bacterium
TGGGTGGCGCGGGGATCTTCGGTGTGATAGACACGATGGCCGAAACCGGGAATCTTTTTCTTCTGTGCCAACATTCCCTTGATGTGCTCGACGGGATCGGCGCCGGCCCGGTCAATCGCTTCCAGGATGAGGAAGACGGCCTCGTTGGCGCCTCCGTGCAGCGGCCCCTTGAGGCATCCGACGGCGGAGGTGATGGCAGAATGCATGTCGGAAAGAGTGGCCGCAGTCACGCGGGCGGCGAAGGTGGAAGCATTGAACTCATGATCGGCATGCAGAATCAGCGCGATATCCAACGCGCGCTCGGCGGTCGGCGACGGCTTGACGCCGTTTAGCTGAAGCAGAAAATTGCCGGCGTGGGAGAGCGAAGGGTCGGGTTCGACGAACGGCTGGCCTTTGCGGATGCGGTCATAGGCGGCCACGATCATGGCAATCTGCGAGGTCAGACGAATGGCCTTGTTCACATTCGCGTCGTGATCGTTTTTCTTGTTCTCGGGGTCATAAAAACTGAGGGCGGAAACCGCGGTACGGAGCACGTCCATGGGCAGCGCGGTGTTGGGCGCGCTGCGCAGCAGGCTGACAATACCGGCATCGAGCTTGCGTTCCTGCGCCAGGCGGCCACGCAGGTTTTTCAATTCGTCGGGCGTGGGCAACTTGCCAAACCACAACAGGTAACAAGTCTCTTCAAAAGTGGAATTGTCGGCAAGTTCACGAACATTGATGCCCCGGTAGGCAAGAACACCCTGGTCGCCGTCGATGAAACAGATGCTGGACGTTGTAGCAACCACTCCCTCAAGACCCTTGGAGGCGTGCACAGTGGATAGGCTGGACATGGAGTCTGGCTCAAACCTTCTTAATTTTTTGATTGTCGCAGCGTGGGAGGGAAACGCGCAACTCACTTTTATACGCCAAAATTGGTGAAGTTTCCAACCGCGCGTGGGCTCGATGGCACCGGTCCAGCCCCAACTCAGGCTCTGGCCGTGCGCTAGTTGGGAGGTGGTTTATCTTGGCAAGAAGCGGCTTCGGAAGCGTTCCTGAACAGTTACCGAAGGTACACGTCCCTGCCGGGAATGGCTGCTTCCCCACCCTTCCCGGTTACAATCGGAGGATGCGCATGCGCTGGCAATGGCCGCTCGTTATCGGGGTGATGGTATGTCGCATGGCCCTGGGCGACGACACCCCGCAGAGCACGCCCCAGACTCTGGTCACGGGGCCTTGCGCAGCGGCCGCTGCGGTCTGCAACCCCTCCAAGTCAGATCGCAAAAAGGCCAAGGCGGCTTTTTCCAAGGCGTTGAAACTGGAGAAGGGAAAGCAGCTTGATGAGGCTTACAAGGAGTTCGATACCGCTGCCCGCCTGGTTCCGAACAATGTCAGCTACGTAACCGCCCTTGCCATCACGCGCGAGGAGTTGATCTTCAATCATGTGCAGCACGGAGACGCCGACCTGAACCATGGACACGAGGTCGAGGCCCAAGCCGAGTTTCGGGGCGCGCTGAGCCTTGATCCGGCGAATCAATTCGCCCGGGAACGTATGCAGGAATCTCTGGGCAGTTGGGCGCCGCCCAAGACCCCGATGCTGCGGGCCACCGAGGATGGCGGTGAATTGCATGCTGCGCCCGACCCGGACCTTCATGCTTTCCATTTTCGGGGCGACTCGAAAACGCTCTTGACCCAGGTAGCGCAGGCTTACGGCGTGGCCGCGGAAGTGGACGACTCGGTGGTGTCGCGCCGCGTGCATTTCGATCTCGACGAGGTTGACTTCCCTACCGCCATGCGCGCCGCATGTGACGTGACTGGAACTTTTTGGACGTCGCTTTCCGACAAGCAGATTCTCCTGGCTAAGGATTCGCAGGACAATCACCGGCTTTACGATCGCATGGGTCTGCGCACGTTTTACCTGAACTCCGCCACCACGTCACAGAACATCAACGAAGTGGTGGCGATGATGCGCACGGTGTTTGAGATCCGTTTTCTGCAACAACGCCCGCAAAACGCCTCTCTGACGGTTCGCGCCCCCATGCCGGTACTGGATGCCCTCGCCCAGGTGCTGGAGAAATTCGGCGAGGCGCGTCCGCAAGTAATACTGGACGTCGAGGTCTATGAGATTGATCACCAGTTGACTCGCAACATCGGTCTGCACATTCCGGATACGTTCAATCTGTTCAACATTCCGGCGGCGGCTTTGCTGGCGGCGAGCGGGCAGAACATTTCGAGCCTGATCAACCAGTTGATCTCGGGCGGCGGTATCAATCAGGCGAATTCGTCGGCGATTTCGGGATTGCTGGCGCAGCTGCAAGGGCAGGGACAGAGCGGCATTTTCAGCCAGCCCCTGGCCACCTTCGGCGGCGGTCTGACTTTGATGGGATTGAGCCTCGATACTTTGGCAGCGCAGTTGTCGCTCAACGAGAGTTGGGTGAAGAATCTGGACCATGCCACGCTGCGAGCGGCGCAGGGCAACGATATGACTTTCCGCCTGGGCCAGCGCTATCCCGTGATCAACGCCAGTTTCGCGCCGATCTTCAACACTGCCGCCATTTCGCAGGTGCTGCAAAATGGCAGCTTTCAAGCCCCGATTCCATCGTTCAGTTACGAAGACCTGGGGCTGGACGTAAAGGCCAAGCCCACGGTCTCCGGCGGCGTGCATGTAGGACTGGATCTGGAAATCAAGTTGCGCACGCTGGCGGGAACCAGCGTGAACGGTGTACCGGTGATCGCCAATCGCGAGTACAAGGGCAGCATCAATCTGGAAGATGGGGAACCGGCAGTGGTGGCCTCGTCGGTGACCCAGAGCGAGCAATACAGCATGATGGGAATCCCCGGAGTTAATTCGATTCCGGTGTTGAACAAAATTGCGACCACCAACAATAAGACCGAAGAAGATGATGAGATATTGGTGGTAATCACTCCGCACGTGATGAATTTGGGCGTCAACCAGAACGCGGAGTTGTGGCTGGCGAGATAAGTCTTATTTCCCTTCCTTGGCGGCGAAGTCGACCAGCTTTTGCAGCACATCGTAAGGCAGGCCTCCGGCGCTGAGTTTTCTGCCGTTGATGAAGATGGTGGGAGTGCTGTTGACCTCGAGCGCCTTGCCCAACTCGATGGAGTGCTGCACGCGGGTGGTGGTTTCGGGTTTGGCGGCGCAAGCGGCCATGTCAGTGCCCTTGACTCCGGCAGCATCGGCAAAAGCGCTGAGCTTTTCGTCAGCGTTGGCGGCAGTGATTTCTGACTGCCCGAGGTAAA
Organism: Terriglobales bacterium; assembly: GCA_049591935.1. GTDB lineage: Bacteria > Acidobacteriota > Terriglobia > Terriglobales > Acidobacteriaceae > JABCZH01. The sequence goes on from JBAWFN010000170.1 coordinate 3,238, forward strand.
TGCTCTGAATGAATTTCCAGAAGCCATCCGGTGAAGACCGACCCACGCAGTCGGCATAGGTCGCCGCTTTCATCGCCCAGTCGTGCATGGGCAAGGGAAAGTTCTGGAAGACGACGCGGGCGTTCTTGTCCTCGGCGGCCAGGCGATCGAGCGTGGGCTGCTCCTCCTTGCAGTGGGGACATTGCAGGTCGCTAAATTCAACCACGGTGACGGTGGCTCCATCCAAACCGCGGGAAGGCCCGTTGATTCCCTTCTGAAGTTGGTCGCGCGCGGCATCGAAAGGATGGGCGCCGAAGGGAAGGACTTCTCCGATGATCGCGTGGGTAGCGTCCGGGGTGACGTAAAACTTCTGGCCTTGGGAACCCTGGGGGCCGCTGACGGTGACGTCGACCTCGGCGAGGCCCTCAGTTGCTGCCGGCTTGATGCCGGTAATCTTCCAGCTAATCGCCGGGTCGTAGCCAAGAGTCTGTTGCATGAAGGCGTTGACTAACTCTTCTGACGGCAGGGTGGCAGCACTGGCAGTCTTGGCAGGAGACGCCACCTTAGGGGCGGATTTTTGCTGGGCTACGGCGAAAACTGCGAACCATACCACAGAGCCAATGAGTAAATGACGATGCATGAGTCCTCTCTAGATATCTGATTTTGCGGCGATCGGGAAACGGCGTCCGTAGCCAAAAGCTTTGGCGGAAATTTTCAGTCCAGGAGCAGCCTGCTGGCGCTTGTATTCGGTGCGCTCCACCATGCGAATCACGCGCCGGACTAGACTAACATCGAAGCCGCGGCTGGCAGCAATCTGCTCGTCGGTGCGGGAGTCTTCGACGTAATCCTCCAGAATGGCGTCCAGCACGTCATAGGGAGGCAGGGTGTCGCTGTCTTTCTGATCGGGCCGCAATTCCGCCGAGGGCGGTTTGTCGAGGCTGGCTTGCGGAATCACCGGGCGGCGTGAGTTCACGTACTGGCTCAAGCGGTAAACCATGGTCTTGGGGACGTCAGAGATCACGGCCAGTCCGCCCACCATGTCGCCATAAAGTGTGCAGTAGCCCACGCCCAGCTCGCTCTTGTTACCGGTGCTGAGCACGATGGCGCCGAACTTGTTGGAGAGCGCCATCAGCAGCGTGCCGCGGGCACGGGACTGGATGTTCTCTTCGGCAGCGTCTGGGTTCAGACCGCGAAAAACGGGCTGCAGCGTCTTGCTGTAGCTGGCATAGATCTCGTTGATCGATAACAGCTCAAAGCGGATGCCAAGATTCTTGGCCAACTCGCGGGCATCGTCGATCGAGCCTGGGGATGAATACGGCCCGGGCATGCCTACTCCGATTACATTTTCCGGGCCAAGCGCCTCGGTGGCAATGACCGCGGTGAGGGCCGAGTCGATGCCGCCGCTGAGGCCGACGATTACTTTCTGAAAGCCACACTTGTGCACATAGTCGCGCGTGCCCAGCACCAGGGCAGCGTATGCGCTGGCTTCTTCACCTTCGATCTGGGGATGGACTTCGCCGGTGAGACGGTCGGAGTCAAAATAAATCAAGTCTTCTTCGAACGACTTGCCTTGTGCGATGACTTCGCCCGCGGGATTCAACACCAGGCTGGAACCGTCGAAGACCAGGCTGTCGTTGCCGCCGATCTGGTTGACCATGGCCACTGGGACCTTTTGGGTGCGGGCGATCGAAGCCAGCATCTCGCGACGAAACTCGCGTTTCCCCAGCCAGAAGGGTGAGGCGGAGATGTTCAGCAGAAAATTCCCGCCCGACTTGACCAGGGCTTCGACCGGATCGAAGGTGTAGAGACGCTTGTTCCAGAATTGGTTGTCGTTCCAGGCATCTTCGCAAATGGTGAGGGCCATTTGCTTGCCGCAAAACGGAAATAGATGCTGACGTGCCGCTGGAGCGAAGTTCCGCATCTCGTCGAAAACGTCGTACGTGGGCAGCAGCATCTTAGACTGGAGAAACGCCATCTTGCCGTCCTGAAGCACCGCGGCGGAGTTCATCACCGACTTGCCAGTTTCCGCCAGAGCGGGGGTGACTACCCCGCAGATGACAGTGATGCCGCGGGTTTCGGCGGCAATGCGTTCGAGGGTTTCGCGGTTATGAGTGACAAACGACGGGCGTTCGACAAGGTCGCGTGGTGGGTAGCCGCACACGGAGAGTTCAGGGAAGAGGACCAGTCCGGCGCCGGCTGACTGGGCGCGGCGGGAAAAGTCAATGATCTTCCCGCCATTTCCGTTGAAATCTCCCACGGTGGGATTGATCTGCCCCAGCGCAATCTTCACACTTCCAGTGTAAAGGCACGGGCGTGCGCCGCCAAGTCAGCGATCGGCCGCGTATTTTGCGGCAAGGCTCTTAACCGCAAAGAACGCAAAGGATTCGCAAAGATCGCAAAGAAAACCCAGGGTTGAGATTCGAGCCTTACCGGGGCAAGTCAGCCTGGGCGATCTCTGAAGGCGCAAAGTCGGGCGATTTGGAACCGCCGGGATCGCTGGGAGGCGGTGGTGGCGGCGAGTTAGGGAGAGGCTGGGTTGCCGTCGTGGTCGGAGGCGCGGTGGGGAGGCTTTCTCCTGGGCGGCGCAAGCTAGGAGCATGGGCGGGCTCCAAAGTTGGCGAAACCGCAGCCACGCTGGGCTTAGGAGTCAGGTCGACTTCTCTCTCCACACGGACAATTTTCTCTCCCGTCACCTTCATGGTTTCAACCCGCGTGACTTCATCGCCCACGAAGCGCACAAAATCCACGTCTTGCGGTGGTTCGCCGTAGATCCAATCTTCGAACTCGGTCTCTCCGTCTTTCTCGCGAATTTTCTTGGGAGCGCGGCCCTTGGAGTAAATGACCATTTCACGATTCATCCCCACCAACACCTGATGATTCTTGATGGCCTCTTTGACTTTCGGAGGGACGGTTTCCAGATAGGCTTCCACGGCCGACTTGGCGTCGAAGTCGAAAACCGGGCGAAGCAGATGCTTGAGCTGCGCCGCATCCATCTCGGGAATGTAATGATCGAAGACCAGGTCAACAGAGGAGCCGCGGGGGTTGGCGTTGGAGGAACTGGGAGTGATGGGGGCGGTCCCAGAAGCGCCGTCGATTTGGATGCGCTCGTACCATTTCTGCTTCTTGATGGGACCGCCATTGATTTCGAAATGAATGCGGTCTTCTTTGATGGAAATGCTGGTGATGCGGGCCTGGTCGCCGGGCTTCACCGCGGGTCCCCATGTGACCATGAGCCGCTGAAGGTCTACACCACTGGGCGAGAGCGCGCCGTTCTTGAGGGTCAACCCTTTCTTGCCCATGGGAAACTGGGTGCGGATATAAACCAGTTCCGACTCGAAGGCGCGGATCATTTCCATGCGGGTGTGCGAACTCATGCGCGGCGGAGGAGAGGATTTCTGGGTCGCAGGTTGCTGGTCAGAAGCGCTTGCGCTGGCCACGCTCAGCAACACAGGCAGAAGAACCGCAAGATGGCGTGGCTTCATGGAACACCCCAACAGACGCTTAGGGGGATTATAGCCCAGACGGCGGCGCCGGTTGGTTGGTTTTACCGGGCAGCCTCAGACACGGTCAGCCCATTTCTTGCCACCTGTAGCGGCAGAACGTGGCCGCCGTTTTCAGCGATGGCGCTGGCTACCCGGCTAGTGGCTCCTGCTTCGACCAGAAAGATCACACAGCCGCCGCCGCCGGCGCCACACACTTTGGCGGCTCGGCCCCCGTGTTTGGAAGCGGCGGCGATGAGCTTGTCGATGAGAGGCGTGGTGATGCCGGGAGCGTTGGTGCGGCGCAGCTTCCATTCTTCGCGCAGCAGGCGGGCAACTTCGTCCCAGTTTCCGCTGAGCAGGGCTTGGTGCATGGAGCGGGCAATGTGCGAGATTTTCTCGAAGTTTCGGAACACGCGCCGGTCGCCGTCAATGTGAGCTTTAAAAACTTCCCAATTGTTGATGCCGGACTTGCGCGGGATTCCGGTGTAAGCCAGTACAAAGCGCGATTCGATCTCCTGGGAAGCGATGGGAACGGCTTCGCGATGGATGCCATCAGGGTCGAGATGGATGGCGCTGACGCCGCCGTAGAGCGCGGGATAGTAGTCCTGGCAGCCGGTGGGGACTTCGATGATCTGGGCCTCGATGTTTTGGGCGATGACGCGCATCTGTTCGAGCGTCAGATTGCGGCCGGTGAATCGGGCCAAAGCTGCGGTGGTTGCGATCATCAAAGCCGAAGAACCGGAGATGCCGGCTCCGGCGGGAGACTCGGAGTGGGTCTCGATCAGGAGTCCTTCTTTGGGAGCGAAGAATTGCAGCAGGCGTGCAGCCAGAGGCAGGCGAAAACGACGAGCGGTTCGCAGGGCGTCAAAGCTGGGAAAGGCTTCTTGCTTGCGAGTGTCGAGCGAGCGCAAGAGAATGCGATTGCCTGTTAGCGGAGTGATTCGGCAGGTGGTTTGAATGTTGAGGGCGAAGTTGAGGGTGAGCGCGCCGGGATGGAACAGGTACAGCGGCCACAGATCGATGGTGCCACCCGCCAGATCGGCGCGGCAGGGGGCATGGGCAACAATCGTGGGCGCAGCGGCGGCGACGGCGGTTCTTGCCATGCATGTGTTTGTACCACGAAAGGCCGCGGAGGCCTTAGCTGAGGTTCAGCGCGCGCTTGATGGTGCCGCGTTCTTTTTGAATTTTCTCTTGCAGCAGAGTGATGGCGTAGATCAGTTGCTCAGGACGTGGCGGGCATCCGGGCACGTAGACATCGACCGGAATGACCTGATTCACGCTTTGCACCAGGGCATAGTTATTGAAGACCCCGCCCGAGGTTGCGCAGGCGCCCATGGAGATCACCCATTTGGGTTCGGGCATCTGCTCCCAGAGCTGGCGGATCACGGGAGCCATTTTGTTAGAGACGCGGCCAGCAATGATGATCAAGTCCGATTGCCGCGGCGAGGGACGGAAAACTTCTGCGCCGAAGCGGGCAATGTCGAACCGCGAAGCGCCCATGGACATCATTTCAATGGCGCAGCAAGCCAGCCCGAACGTCATCGGCCAGATGGAGTTCTTGCGCATCCAGTTGACCGCGTTGTCCATGGTGGTGAGGACGACGCCCTCGGGCGTGTGGTTGCCGTAGGTGAGCTCTTTGACCACCCGCTTGCCGTTTTCGACGGTGACGTAAGGGCCGAAGTCGAGGTTGTCGGACATTGCTTCTATTTTAAACCACAGGGGACACGCAAAGCACAGAGGGGCAATGCTCCGTGTTCCCTGTGTCCTCTGTGGTTACGTTCTTCACGGGTCTATTAGAATCTTTCCGAACATCTGGCCGGATTCCATGTATTCATGGGCGGCGCGTGTGTCTTTGAGTGGAAACGCCCGGTCGACCACTGGTTTCAAGCGTCCTGCGAAGACATGGCCGAGCACATCGTACAAATCGCCCATGGTGCCCATGTAGGAACCCAGAAACGAAAGCTGCCGCGCGAACAGAAACCGCAAGTCGAACTTGGCGTCGAAACCGGTGGTTGCACCACAGGTTACGATCGTTCCTCCAGGCTTGAGTGATTTCATACTCTCTTCCCAGGTGGCCTGGCCGACGTGTTCGACTACGATGTCCACTCCTTCTTTGCTGGTGATCTTTCGCACTTCTTCGGAGATCTTCTGCTTGTAGTGATTGATGCCGAAGTCTGCGCCGAGCGCGCGGGCCTTTTCCAGTTTGGTTTCGTCTCCGGCCGTCGTAATGACGCGGGCGTGGAACAGCTTGGCAATCTGAATCGCGGCGATGCCCACACCCGATCCTCCGCCTAGAACCAGTACAGTTTGCCCTTGCCGAATGCCTGCCCGCCGCACCAGCATGTGCCAGGCAGTGAGGAACACCAGAGGCACGCTGGCCGCTTGGTTGAAGTCAAGGCTCTCTGGGATCGGAATGACATTCACTGCCGGCACCGCGATGAGTTCGCAGTTGCCGCCGTCCACACTGTTGCCTAGCACGGCGAACTCACGGCATTGGTTCTGCAATCCTGCCGTACACTTTGCACAGTGATTGCAGAAGAGCATGGGAGCGAGCAGCACGCGTTGTCCGGCCTTGACGCCGGTTACATACTCGCCGAGTTCAACAATCTCCCCGGCCATGTCGCTGCCGAGAATGTGCGGCAGCTTCACGCCGGGAAGTCCCTTGCGCACCCAGATGTCGAGATGATTCAGAGAGCAGGCGCGGACGCGAACCAGAACCTGGTCTTTGCGCGGCGTTGGGTCGGGAACGTCTTCGTAGCGAAGAACTTCCGGCCCGCCGAATTCGTGGATGCGGACAGCTTTCATGCGGGAGAATCTCCTAAACCAAAACTACCACAGGGAGTGGAGGACGAACCCGGCCTTCCCTTTTGATAGATTGACTTCTCCTGTTTACCGAAGAATAATCATGTTGTGGACATCTACGAGGAGATCGTCAAGCTGCGGCAGGAGGGGCGGCGGGGCGCGGTGGCGACCATCGTCAACGTGCGCGGCTCCATCCCCTCGTTTGAGACGGCCAAGATGCTGGTGCGCGACGACGGCTCGATCGCAGGTACCATCGGAGGCGGATGCGTGGAGGCCGAGGTCTGGCAGGCGGCCCGCGACGTCATGGAATCGGAGAAGCCGCGCAGCCTCACTTTCAACTTGAATGAAAATCCGAAGTACGACACTGGGCTGGTTTGTGGCGGCACTCTGGACATTTTTATTGAACCGGTATTACCTCCAGCGTTACTTTATATTTTCGGCGCAGGTCATGTTTCGGTAAACCTTTACAAGGTTGCGCGCGGCGCAGGATTCGACGTGTCCGTAATTGACGACCGCGCCGCCTACGCCAGCCGCGAACGTTTTCCCGACGCCAAAGAAGTAATTGCGGAAGATTTCGAACAGGCGATGGCGAAAATCACACCGCAGGAATCGTCGTACATCGTCATCGTGACGCGCGGCCATCGTGACGACATGCGGGTGCTGCGCTGGGCGGTGCAGACCGAGGCGCGTTACATTGGAATGATTGGGTCGAAGCGCAAGACGATTTCTATTTTTCGCGAACTGACCAAAGAAGGGACTCCGGCGCATCTGTTCGAGCGTGTGCACGCGCCGGTGGGTCTGGATATTGGGGCCATCACTCCGGAAGAGATTGCGGTGGCGATTACGGCGGAGTTGATCGCGGTGCGGCGGCGCTCGGAACGCGCCCTGCCCCACATGAGCTGGTTCAAGACACACGTCCAGAGCCCTGATGCGCTGCCCGATTCCGACCACGCAGTGTTGAAAGATCCCGACCAAGAGCTTTAACCGCCGAGCACGCCGAGAGCGCAGAGCGTATGGCCGCTGATCAACGCGGACGAACGCTGATCTAAACCCCGGTTTCTGCTATCTTCAGTTTATGGCTTACGCGCCCAGTTTCTGCGGAGTGATTCTCGCCGCCGGCGAGTCCACTCGTATGGGCACCGACAAAGCTCTCCTGCCCTGGCCGCCGGCTGGGCCGGGACATCCGCCAGGCGGCCAGACATTTCTTTCCGCAGGCATCCTGTCTCTGCTCTCTTTCAATGAGCTGGTGATTGTGGTTGCGGGAAGGAATGAACCCAACGTAGCCGCGGTCGTGTACTCGAACGGAGCTTCTCTGGTGCAAAATCCAGCGCCCGAACGCGGGCAGTTCAGTTCGCTTCAGGTGGGATTACAAGAGGTTCTGAACCAAGGCCGAGATGCCGCCATGGTCACCCTGGTGGACCGGCCGCCGGTGGGTGCCGGCACATTACAGGCTCTGTGCGCGGCTTTTGCGTCCCGCGCGGCCGGGACTTGGTCGGTGGTCCCGGAATTTGGCGGTAAGCATGGACATCCTTTTCTGATTGCACGGGAGATGATGGAAGTCTTTCTGAAAGCTGCCCCAACATCCACCGCCCGCGAGGTTGAGCACCAGAATCAGCAACACATTTCCTATGTGCGAGTCGATGATGCTGCTGTTACGCTTAATGTGAACACACCGCAGGACTACTCAGCGCTGTGCTCGACGCCGCGCTAGTGAGATAACTTCTTGGCACCCTCGATATCGTCCAAAGCTGCCGCCTTCGTGGATTCCGTACTTCGCCTTCAGCCCCGGCTTGCGGTGTTTGACTGCGACGGAACCTTGTGGGCGGGCGACGCCGGCGAAGGGTTTTTCGATTGGGAACTGAAGCGGGGCGTGGTCTCCGGCGAGGTCATGCGCTGGGCGCGGCCACGCTACGCCGATTATCGGGCGGGAAGAGTGATGGAAGACGACATGTGCGGCGAGATGGTGACCATGCATCGGGGACTCACCCAGGCTGAGGTGCAGCAGGCCGCGGATCAATACTTCAAAGAGAATTTTGTTTCCCAGATCTTTCCCGAGATGCGCGAACTGGTGCGCCGGCTGCGAGAGTCGGGCTGCGACGTCTGGGCAGTGTCGTCCACCAACGAATGGGTGATTCGCGCCGGCATGAAATATTGCGGGATATCGAACGACCGAATTCTGGCCGCAGCGGTGGAGATCGAGATGAAGAATGGGATGGTCACCGATCGCCTGGTGCGAGTGCCGACCGGCGCCGGTAAGCCAGCGGCAATTCGTGATGTCATTCGTAAAGATCCTGATGCCGCTTTTGGCAACTCGCGTTGGGACACGGAGATGCTGGCGATGGCAAAGCACGCGTTCGCGGTGAATCCCAACCCTGATCTGGAGACGACTGCTGGGGAACGCGGCTGGACGGTGTACCGGCCAGACAAAATTTGACAACGCCGCGGATTCTCACGGATCTTCGCGGATTCATCAAACAACAGAAACAATGTTGATCGGCGCGGAGATCCGGGGCTAGCTTTTGATTTCAGTCAGGGCCTTGGCCAGAGTCTCCATCGCCAGATGGCTGGCGTGGGTAGACGCTTCAGGGAGGCCGCCGACGGCGCTCAGCAATTCTTCCCGCTGCAACGCGCGTGCATCTTCAACCGTTCTTCCCTTCACCAATTCGGTCACTGCCGAGCCGCAGGCCATGGCGGGAACGCAGCCTCTGGCGAGGAAACAAATTTCTGCGATGCGGCCGTCGATAATTTTCAGGGTCAGCTTCAGAATGTCGCCACACGCGGGGTTTTCAAGCTGCGCCGCCGCGTCAGGCCCGGCCACGGTTCCGGGGTTGCGCGGGTTCTGAAAATGATCGAGGACTTGAGCGGAATACATCGCAAGAATTGTAGCGTGTCATGGGTGGCAGCGTTGGCCGGCGAGGCGTGGCTTGCGAGCGGTAGCGAGCCAGGGCTTTACGCGATAAGATGACGATCATGGCGCCGCGCGATCATACGCCGCGACGGATTGTCTCCCTCCAGCCCAGCGCGACGGTGATTCTGGCGGCCATTGGCCAACTGGATCGCCTGGTGGCCTGTACGAAGTACTGCGCGGAGGTGTGTCCCGAGGTCCGCGATCGAAAGCTCGGCATCGTACACGATTCGTGGACCGCCAACAGCGGCGAGATTGCCGCGGCCCGGCCTGAGTTAGTGATCGGCGCGGTTCCGTACCAGGAAAAAGCGGTTACGGAAATTCTGAAAACGGGCGCACGCTTTCTCGGTCTTGCTCCCAAGACGCTAGCTGATGTCTACACTGACATTGCGACTATTTCCGGAGTTATGGGTGTACCGGAGCGTGGCGAGCGGGTGATCGCCGAGATGCAAGGCGAGATCGAAGCCGTCAGCCAGCAGACCGCCGTCAAGCCGCGCCCCCGCGTCTTTTGCGAAGAATGGGGCAAGCCGCTGATGGCGTCGCAGCCGTGGGTTGCAGAATTGGTATACGCGGCCGGCGGCACGTTCGTGGGAACACCGGGCGCACAAACATCGGCGGAGGTTGTGCTGCGCGAAGATCCGGACGTGCTGGTTGCGGCGTGGTGCGGAGCAGGTGACCGGGTGCCGCTCGAAAGAGTTCTTCGCGACCGCGGCTGGACGGAGATGCGGGCGGCGCAGCAAGGCCGCGTTTACTGCATTCCTGACGACTTCCTGAACACTCCCGCACCCACGCTGGTGCACGGACTGCACGCCCTGGCTGCGATCATTCATCCTGAGGATTTTCCACACGTTCCGGGTCTAAGATGTATTACCGACGTACCGGTGCAGGGCCGGTAGCGGCTGAGATAATATTTTCCCTATGTCCACGGTGACAAAAGCTGAGGATGTGCAAGCAGAACTGGGGCAGCTGGCGATCGAAGCGAAGTCCGCAAAAGAGCTGATGGAGCAGATCGTCGACCGGTTGCAGCAACGCATGTTGAAATATAACTGGGTGGGTTTTTACATGCTGGAGGCAGGCCCGCCGCCGATGCTGGTTCTGGGCTCGTTTCAAGGGGCCATGACTCCGCACACTCGAATTCCGCTGCATCAAGGGATTTGTGGCGCCGCAGCCTCTACCGGCACGACCGTGGTGGTGGATGACGTCAGCCTGGATCCTCGTTACCTGGCGTGTTCGCTGGAAACCAAGTCGGAGATCGTGGTCCCCGTTTTTGTTCACGGCAAGGTGGTGGGAGAACTTGACATCGACAGTCATTTTGCTGCGGCCTTCAAAGACGAGGACCGCGCTCTGGTGGAATACTGTGCTGGCCTGGTGGGCAAAAGCCTGGAAAAGTCTTCCCAATAAATAACCTGACATTACTCGAGCAATCGCTGTCCCGGGTCCTGGCCTTTTCATGAAACAAGTGGTGGCAGCGTTGATCGTAAAGGATGACAAGGTGCTGGTGTGCCAACGCACACGCCACCAGACCATGCCGCTGAAGTGGGAGTTTCCCGGCGGCAAGATCGAAACTGGCGAGCAGCCTCGCGACGCGCTGCGCCGAGAACTGGATGAGGAATTGGGGATCGATGCGACCATTGGCGAAGAAATCGAGCGCATTCGCCACACCTACAAGACGGGAAACTCGGTGGAACTGCGCTTCTATGTGGTAAGGGATTACGCGGGCAACATTGAGAACCGCATTTTTCGTGAGATTCGCTGGGCTACGCGGGCGGAATTGCCGAACTTCGATTTTCTGGAAGCCGACGTGAAGCTGGTAAAGGACGTGGCGGAAGGCAAGGTTCTCTAACCGAGGGTCTGCTGCAAATTGCTGCTTACTAGTCCGACGGCGGAGGGTTGTCGTGCCGCTTCAGAGTCGGATGATCATCGCCGGGGTTGGTGCTGGCCGAGCCGTCGTCGCCGCCGGCGGGAGCGTGCGTCGCACGGCGCAGGGTAGGACGATTTCCTGGCTTGCCATCGTTGGGTGTATGCCGGTTCTGAAGTTCAAACAGCCGCGCCCGCACATCGACGAACTCTGAGGTGTCCACTTTGTACTCGGGTTCTGGAGGCAGCAGGGTATTGATTTCCTGTTGCGTCTTTTGAATGCGGTCCGGGGTTTGGGGATGGGTGTCAAAAGCTTTGGCGATGGTGCCGGGCTTGTGCTTCTCCAGAGCCTTGACCTTTTCAAAGAATGAAGTCAGCGCCTGGGGGTCGTAGCCTGCCTTGTACATATATTCAATCCCCAGAAAGTCGGCTTCGGCTTCGAAGTTGCGGCTGAACTGGAGAAAGCCCATGGGCACGGCCAGTCCCATCAGATTTCGGGCCGCGAAGCCGATACCGCCGCCCACAAAAATCAGGGGAATCGATGCCAGGTTGAAAAGTTGACTGCGCGTGTTCTCGCGCGCCACGTGACAGGCGGCCACGTGGGCAATCTCGTGCGACATGACGCCGGCAAGTTCAGCTTCGCTATCGGCAGCCAGAATTAAACCGGAGTCCACGTAGAAAAATCCTCCGGGCAGCGCAAAGGCGTTGATGTCGTCGGTATCGATCACCTTGATGGTGAACGGAACCTGCGCGTCGGAATTTCTGACAAGGTTTTGCCCAATCCGGTTGACGTACTCGGTGATGACCGGATCGGTGATCAATTTGGCCGCACCCTCCATCTGTTGGGCGTAGGACCTTCCCATCTCGATCTGTTTTTCCAGGCTGTACCAGTTCCCCACGCCGCGTTCGCATCCGATCTTGCGGTTGCCGATGGCGTCGATGTCACGAATGCTGCCATCGTGATAGGTCTTGAGCGGTGAGGTTGCAGCACTTGAAAATGGAGACAGCGAGCCGTTCTGTGCGAAAAGCGAGGTGGTGAGCAACAAGGAAGACGCCAGGAGGATTGGGAGACTGCGCATGCGCTACCCCAGAATTAACCACATTATAGCGAGAAGGGGCGCGGGGTGAAAGAGTTATCCGGCGATGAGACCAAAGTCTCCAATCGTTTGGGGAGTGCAGGGCCTTGGCGGGGCCGCGTGGTGCCTAACCCCCACCCGGCCTCAGGGTCCAGCAATAGGCTAAAGTCAAGATGGTCATCACCACTGTGGTTGTCCAGGCAACGATGTTGTAAACGCGGGAGTTGACGTACTCGCCCATCAGGTCTCTCTTGTTCACCAGCAGCAGCATGAAAATCAGCACGGGGGGGATGGCGATTCCGTTGATCACCTGGGAAAGAATGGATATTTTCACCAGCGGCAGGTCGGGAAAGAGAATAAAGCCCGCTCCAGCCACAATCAGAACGGTGTACAACCAGTAGAACACCGGGGCTTCGCTGAACCTCTTTCCCACTCCGGACTCGAACCCGAGCCCTTCGCAGACGGTATAGGCTGTCGAAAGGGGCAGGATGGACGCGGCAAACAGTGAGGCGTTAAACAATCCCACGGCAAACAGGATGTAGGCGTAATCTCCCGCCAGGGGACGCAGGGCCTGGGCAGCATCTTTGGCGTCGGAAATGTTGTGGTAACCGTGGACGTAGAGCGTGGCGGCGCAGGCTACGATGATGAACCAGGCCACGATGTCAGTGAAGATGCAGCCTGCGATCACGTCAATCTGGGAAGCTTTGTATTGCCGTTTGGTGACGCCCTTCTCGACGATCGAAGATTGCAAGTAGAACTGCATCCAGGGCGCGATGGTGGTTCCCACCACGCCGATCGCCATGTAGAGGTAGCCGGGCAGCATGAAGGCTGCGCGGGGTGGCGGTTTTATGGTCAGAACCAGCGCCTCAACCCAGGCCGGCTTGGCAAAAAAGCCGGCGATAATATAGGTCACATAAAAGAACGAGGCCGCCAGAAAAACCTTCTCGACACTTTTGTAGTGGCCCTTGACCGGGATCAACCACACGATGACCGCGCAAATCGGCACCGTGATGTACTTGGAGAGGCCGAACAGTTCCAGGCTGCCGGCGATGCCGGCAAATTCGCCGACCACGTTGCCGAAGTTGATGATCAGAATTCCGATCATCATGAAGAAAGTGATGCGCAGCCCGAATTCTTCGCGAATCAGATCGCTGAGGCCCTTGCCGGTGACGGCACCCATGCGGGCGCAGATTTCCTGCACCACGATCAAAGCCAGGGTGATGGGGATCAGAGTCCACAACAGCAAGTGGCCAAACTGGGCGCCGGCAGCCGAGTAGGTATAGATGCCGTTGGCATCATTGTCGACGTTGGCGGTAATGAAGCCGGGTCCGACGACCGCGAAGAACAGTATGAACCGGGCTTTCCAGCTCTTCAGAAATTTCATGGGCACAGTTCGCCGACATAGACCGCGATGGCTGCAAGACGATGCAACAGAATAAACGGAGCGCGGGAATCTGAACAGGAAAAGTTGGAAAATTTATTGCGTCTGAACTCACGCCCCTATTTGTCATTCCTAGGGAGGTCAGGCGCTACAGCTTCGCCCGCAGCAGGCTGATAATGTCGTCGGAAGTGATGACGCCGGTCAGTTTCTTGTGATCGTCCACCACCGGGAGCGTCAGCAGATTGTACTTGTCGAAGAGTTCGGCGACTGCTTTTTCCCCCGCGCCGGCATGGCAGGAGATCAGAGGTTCCTTGGTCAGGGATAGCAACGGGGTGTTGGGCGTGGCCAGCACGAGCTTGGCCAGAGGCACGGCCCCGGCCAGGGTTCCGCGCGAATCCACCAGGTAGATGGTGCTTACGGTCTCGACCCCACCGTCGAAATTGCGCAGCGTCTCGACGGCATCGTGGGCGGTGGCGTTCACGTTTAACGCCAGGTACTGCGTGTTCATGCGGCCGGCAGCGGTGTCTTCCTTGAACTCGAGGAGGTCGGATACTTCTTTACGTTCCTGCGGCGCCATCTCCAGCAGGATTTCCTCGGTGCGATCTTCGGAGAGGTCGGCCAGCAAGTCAGCAGCGGCGTCGGGATCCATCTCCTCGACGATGTCGGCCACGCGGTCTGAATCGAGCGACTCGACGATGGACTTTTGCACCTTGGGATCGACTTCTTCCAAGGCCTCGGCTGCGACTTCCTCATCCAGGGTTTCAAATACGGCTTCCCGTTCGTCGGGAGCCAGGTCTTCGACAATGTCGGCAATGTCAGCGGGATGCAGCCGGGCCAGACGCTCGTAGGAGATTTTCAGTTTCACGCGCCGCGCCGGATCAGTTTCAACTACGTCCACAAACTCCCAAGGGATGATGCGTTCAGGAATCTGGCGCAGCAGAGCGCGCAGCGGCCCCATCGGTACCACGCCCTTGAGCAGCCGCCGAACCGCGCCGCGTGCGCCGACGTCGACGGCCGCCACTTTGAGCGAGGGATGACTGTTGCTCGAATCCTGATGCAAGTCCACGTCGTTGACGCGAACTACTTTGCGCCCGTGGACGTCGATGATTTGCTGATCGAGCAGGTCGCGGGAGAGCAGCAGCAGGCCTTCGGGTTCGTCGGCAGTGCTCCAGGTGGAAGCCGAGGTCGCGGTACAAAGTCCTCCGTTGATGGAGATCACCGCACTAAACGGCAAGGCGCGGTCGCCGGACTTGGTACGGACTACGAGAATCGCAATGCGCGCCGGGTCTTCCTGCGGGGAGACGGCCAGCTCACGCACACGCCCGCAGCGCCCGCCGGGATCAAACACTGGCGAGCCCAACAGTTCGCTGAGAGTGACCGTGGGCATGGCTCCGAGCATACTCAAGTCTGGGAGGGGAATCCAGCAAGATAGGGCACGCGCTATGTAGCTCGGGACGCCCTAGTCCGGGGGACCCTGTGGCCATCTCTTGCCGCCCCGGTGTCTAATGCTCTTGGGCTTGCTGCACGACCGCGTTGACATTTGCACAGCGGACAGGCGAAACTAGCGACTTCATCCGACGGGGTATTCCCTGCCTGCCGGCAAACCGTGCGCGTGACCGCGGCGCCAGCCAGGGGGATAATCCGGTTCTGCTTTCATTTTTCGTAAACTTAGCCATGACCGACCAGCGGGTCTCTTACACACTGGATTCGACGCTCGAAACCGTCGACAATGCCGAAACCACTGCGACCCGGATCGCGGTCGAAGCGGGCTTTGGCGAAGATGAGGTCATGCAGATTTCCATGGCGGTGCGAGAGGCCGCGGTCAATGCGGTGCTGCACGGCAATGCCTACGATCCGGGAAAGAAAGTGAAACTGGAATTTGAAACCACAAGCCGGGACCTGGTCATCACCATTCGCGATCAGGGAAAAGGCATGGATCCGGCGAAGATTCCCGATCCTTTGGCTCCGGAGAACCTGATGAAGACCTCGGGCCGGGGAATTTTTCTTATACGTTCGTTCATGGATGAAGTACAAATTCATCCTTCACAAACGGGCACCGAAATCAAACTCGTTAAACACGTCCCTGGGCCGTCCGGGGACGCCAAGGAGGCTTCCCAGTGAGCATGAAGACCAGTACTCGTCAGGTGGATGGAATAACCATTGTGGATTGCAGTGGCCGCATCACCCTCGGTGAGGGCAGCGTGATTCTGCGCGACGCCGTGCGCGATCTGCTTGCCAAGAACCAGAAAAAGATTCTGTTGAACCTGGGCGAGGTCACCTACATTGACAGCTCCGGGATCGGCGAATTGGTCAGCGCCTTCACCACCGTGCGCAACCAGGGCGGCGATCTCAAACTGCTCAACCTGACCAAGAAGGTCCACGATCTGTTGCAGATCACCAAGCTGTATACGGTTTTTGATGTGAAGGACGATGAGGCGTCGGCCATAAAGTCATTCAAATAGATTTCCTCGGCCGGCGAGAAGGGCCCTCGACATCACGAGCGGCCCTTGTACGCCTTTTTCCTTTTTGGGATAAACCCTGGCAATTTTGTCACCTCCCTTCTCCCGAGGGCGGCACGCGCCTCCTACAATGAGGGCATGCTTGCGGCGTTGCGACGGCTGGCTTTGGGATTGATGTTCTCCGCACTGGCGGCAGCACAGTGCATTCCCTTTACCCAGGCTCGTGACCACGTCGGCGAGACGAAGTGCGTCACCGGCAGGGTTTTGGGGCTCAAGCACGGGAGCCACGGAGTAACTTTTTTCGACTTTTGCGAAGACTTCCGGGTGTGTCCGTTCACGGTCGTGGTTTTCCCCGGACATCTGAAAGATATTGGTGATGTGCGGGAACTGAAAGGCAAAGTCGTGGAAATTCACGGCCCGGTGAAAACCTACGACGGGCGGGCAGAGATTGTGCTGGACCAGCTTCGCCAGTTGGGCGGAGACGCGGCGAAGATTCCTCGCTTGCCTAAGAACTACGATGTCGAGAAGCGAGGCCACGCCAGCGCCGGATCAATGAGCCATCCCAAGGCCGCGCGAACCACCACGAAGAAGAAACAGACTCCGACTGTGCCGGCTGAGATTGAAGACGACGACCAGTAGCCTGGTCCTACACCATCCCTTTTCGCAGTTCTTTGAGGGGATAAAACGTTCCGCGCCAGACGACGCCGCCTCGGCCCAGGGTCAAGACCATCGAACGCAGCATGATGTAAACGAATAACACGGAACTCACCGGATGCAGCACGAAGTAGTAGGCCGGAATGTCTGACATCCGCGACATGCCCACGTAGATTCCGAACAAGGAGGCCAAGGCGACGGCGTAGGGCGCGCGCGCCCAGCCGTGCGCCAGCAGCACGCCGGCAAACGGCAAAATATTCAGGAAGATGAGTCCAAAGGTCGAGGCCAGCGAGCGCCACCATTGATATGACAGGACAGCAAACATGTTCTTGGTGAGATTCTCCACCACCCCCATCGCACTCTTGGCCCAGCGAATGGAGAGCAATCCGCGGCCGAAGACGTTGCGTTGCCGGTAGCCGCCGGTCTTCACGACTTTCCCCAGCTTCATGTCGTCGAGCACTTCGAATCGCAGCGCTTCGTAGGTGCCAACGGCTTGGTAAACCTGGCGGCGAATCAGATTGAAGGCGCCGACACCCATGAAGTCTTTGGTCTTGGGATCGGCAACTTTCCAAGGCCGGTGTCCGAAAAGGAATAGTGTCTGGAAGAACGCGATCATCATTCTTTCGCCTGGCCCGTACATGACGAAATCGGGAAACAGGACAACATGATCGGCCCGTTCGGCTGCGGCGTAGGCCAGAGTTCGAGTCAGGGTGTCGGGCCGGAACAGCACGTCGGCGTCGGTGAATAGGAGCCACTCTCCGTTGGCTTGGTTGGCGCCGGTCCACATGGCATGGGCTTTACCCAGCCAGTTCGGCGGCAATTGGGAGACGTGGATCACACGAAGCAACTGATGTCCCTTGGGAGTGGACGCCACTCGATCCATCACTTCGCCGGTGCGGTCGGTGGAGCGATCGTTGACGGCGACCACGTCGTAGTCTGGATAGTCCAGTTGCAGCAACTGAGTGAGCGTTTGCTCAATATGCTCTTCTTCATTGCGGGCAGGGACGATGATGCTCACGCGGGGATTGCCGGTTGCAGGCTTGCGATTCCACTGGGGCAGGGCGACATCTGTAATCCTGGGGACGCCCACAGCAGCTTCCAGCAGACGCGAGAACCAGACCAGGGCCAAAATGCAGCCTGCGATCCAGTGGAAGTAATTCATCCGGCGTGGCCCTTCAACCCCGTCCCATCGCCTGCGCCAGCCACGGCGGGAGCAAAGCGCATGCCGTAGAAAAGCACGACGGAGGAAATCCCCATGGCGATGACCGGCAGAATAAAGGCAGCTTCGAGCGAACGCCGGTCGGCGACGTATCCCATGAGCGTGGGAGATGGCACATCGCCGAGCAGATGAAACAGGAAAATATTAAGGGCGATGGCGGTAGCACGAATATGTGCCCCGACCGCGTTGACCAGCGCGGTATTGAGTGGCGAAGTATTGATGAGAAGCAGAAACGCAGCCACGGCGATGGCGGGTATCATGATTGGCCCCTGAAAGAACAGAGCCACAATCATGACCGGCACGCCCAATCCCATGCTGATGGCGGAAACGAAGTAGTAGGAACCCTTCATGCGCGGCAGCAGGCGGTCGCCGAGCCAGCCTCCGATCAAAGAGGCGAGAATGCCGTCCACCACGACGATTGCGCCGAAGATCAGATTGGCAGATTCGAGCGAGTAACCGCGAGCGCGGGAAAGAAAAGTGGGCATCCAGACCTGGATACCGCCCAGCGAAAACGTGGATGCAGCCATACCCAGGGTGACCGTCCAGAAGGCTTTGTTGTGCGCCAGGCCGAGGATGGTTCCCCGTTCCGGCGTCTCTTTCAGCGAATCGAACTGTCCGCGGGGAGGCTCTGGAACGAACAGCATGGCCAGGGCGAGCAAGAAACCCGGCGCCGCAGCCAGATAAAACGGATATCGCCACCCCAGGCTCGGACCCAGTTTGCCGCCCAGCAGATAGCCGGCTGCCGTCCCCACCGGAATCGCCAGGTAAAAAATACCGAAGATGCGGCCCCGCATCCGTTCGGGAAAAAGGTCGGCAACGAAGGTGGGAGCGATGGTCACGAAGGTGGCTTCGCCCACTCCGACCAGGGTATGGCGGACCAGCAACTCCCAATAGGTGTGAGTGACCGCGGTGAGGAGGGTAAGAGCGCTCCAGAAAATCGCTCCGAACACGATGATCATCTTGCGCGAATAGCGATCGGCCAGCGGCCCGGTAAACGGCGCGGCCACCATATAGAAACCGAGAAAGGCGCTGGTGAGGTAGCCGACCTGGGTGTTGCTGAGATGAAATTCGGTTTGTACCAGCGGCTGCACCGCGAACAGCACCGAGCGGTCAATGTAGTTCAGCAGATTCAGCGTGGTGAGCACGCCCAACGCTGTCCAGGGATAGAGTTTGGTCGAGGTCACTCGGCGGTGAATATAGCACGGACGCGAGTTCAGAAGCTGTTTACAGATTGGCTTCTACAGCTTGGTTAAGAAGTCGGTGATTTCCGGACTGTTCCAATCGACTGGTCCGATGAATTTCCGGCGGAGAACGCCGCTGCGGTCGATGATGTAGGTCTCAGGCCAGCCATGGGTGCCGTACAGCGCCGGAGTCTTTTCGTCCGGGTCGCGAACGGTGAGCAGATTGACGTGGTAGTCGGTGAGGAAGCGGTGATAGGCCTTGTCGTCGACATCGATGCTCACGGCTACGACGACCACGCCTTTGTCCTTGAATCGCTGCTGCATTTGGACTAGCGAAGGTGTTTCGTCAACACAGGGCGGACACCAGGTCGCCCAGAAATTCAGCACCACGACCTGCCCACGAAACTGGCTCAGCGTGACTTTACGGTCAGCGTCCTGCACCGTGAAGTCGGGGGCATTCGAACCGATGTGGGGCGGCCGGGTCCCGCTGTAACAAGCCGTCAGGGTTGCGAGCAGTGCAATGGCGACAGCAGTTCGCGTCACTCCGCCATGATAGCGGAAGTCCCGGTTGAGAGCAGGCGGTGGACAAACTTACGCGAACTTTGCGGTAAGCTCTTGGACTGGCAGAGTACAAGACGTCGAATTTGACGGCGACACAAGGAACATCTCACTCATGAAAAAGATCGTTTTCCTCTTCGTGGTTCTAGTCTCAGTTTCACTGGTCGCGCAGGATGCGGCCAGTGCCAAGCCGCAACCTTCCGAACGCCACGAGTTCGTTATCGCGAACTTCAAGACCGAGGGCGGCGTCACGCTGCCGCAAGTGCGGGTTGTTTATGGAACCTACGGCCATCTGAACGCCGCCAAGGACAATGTCGTGCTGCTGCCTTCACACTACATGGCGGACTTGCACGGCTATGAATGGCTGAGTGGGCCGGGACATGCTCTCTATACTTCGCAGCTTTTCCTGGTGACGAGCGAACTCTTTGGGAACGGGCATTCGTCTTCTCCCAGCAACACTCCGGAGCCGTTCCACGGTCCTCGGTTTCCGGTGATGACGATTCGCGACAATGTTGAAGCGGTACATCGCTTGCTTACGGAAGAACTCAAGATCACCCACGTGCGCGCCATCATTGGCTTCTCCATGGGTGCGCAGCAAGCCTTCCAGTGGGCGGTCAGCTATCCGGACTTCGCCGACCGCATTGTGGCCACCTGCGGCACGGCCAAGACCTATCCACACGGAGTGGTGCGTCTGGAAGGGCAGGTCGCGGCCCTGACTGCCGACGCCGCCTTCCAGAATGGTGACTACAAGACGCCACCCACCAAGGGTCTGGAAGCGTTTGCGGTGGTGTGGACAGCATGGCTTTTCTCACAGGAATGGTGGCGTCGCGAGCTGTGGCGCGAAACCGAGAAACCCGGTACAACCTTCGACCAGGTGTTGAACAACTTCCGCACGAATTTTATTCCGGGCGCCGATGCCAATGACCTGATCCTACAAATGCGCACCTGGGAGCGGCACGATGTCGGAACCACCCCTGGCTTCGGTGGAGATGTGGAGCGCGCACTCCGTTCGATCAAGGTTCCGTTTCTGTATATGCCCTCGGAAACGGATTTGTACTTCCCGCTGGGCGATGCGCGTTATGAAGCGGCGTTCATGCCCAAGGTCTCGCTGGTGCCGATTCCTTCGCTTTGGGGACACACTGCCGGCGCGGGTGGAAGCCCCGCGGATGAGAAGTTCCTGAATGAGACGATCGGACGATTCCTTGCGGAAGGAAAGTAGCCGCAATACTTCACGGTCGAGAAACCCTCAACCGGTCAGGCTACAACACAATACTCGCTCTGCACCAAGCCACTCGGATAGTGCTGCGTGGCTACGTGATGCAGCCGCACATCGCGCGGCAGGGCGCCGAAGAGAGGGATCCCTTCCCCAATGAGCACGGGCACGCGAGTGATAATGAGACGTTGAACCAGGCCGGCGCGCAGGAAGCCTTGAATGGTGACTCCTCCGTCGACGTAAACTTGGCGGACGCCGGTGGCGGCGAGTTTCGAGACAATCTCCGCCGGAGGCCCGGCCATTTGTTCCACCACACCTCCGCGCACCTTGGAGAAGTCAAGGGGATGGCTGCTCAGTACCACGACGCGCTTGTCACCATAGGGCCAGGTCGGAAAGGCCAGAACCGTCTCAAAAGTCTTGCGGCCTATGACCAGCGCGTCGACACTGGCCATAAACTCGTTGTAGCCGTGAGGTTCGCCTCCGTCCACCGGCAAGAAGTCGAGATCGCCATTCGGCCGCGCGATGAAGCCGTCCAGGCTCGTCCCGATAAAGACAGATACCGTCATCGTAGACTCCTCGCCTGTGCCGCCCAACCATCCAAGCGCACACTATCCAACCAGTTTCAGCTTAAGCCTTGCGCCGTCCCCTGGCCCGCGGCCACTTCGCCACCACCACCGTGGATATCCCCCCGCGAGGCCGGAAATCACCCTTGACCTCGGCCCATACTGGCTTCGCCCAGCGCACCACATCGTGGAGCACGCGATTGACGATGTTCTCCTGGAAAATTCCCAGGTTGCGATACGACTGCAGATATTGCTTCAGCGATTTCAGCTCCAAGCAGCGTTTGTCGGGCATGTAACGGATGGTCAACGTGCCAAAGTCGGGCAAGCCAGTCTTCGGACAGACCGAGGTAAACTCAGGGTCATCCACTACGATTTCATATCCCGGAAACTGATTTGGCCAGGTCTCGATTTCTGGGAAGCGGGCGTCAAGACCGGCTTCAGCGTGTTCCCGGGTGTAGCGCGGCGTCTTGGGCATGTCTCATTGTAACCAACCCAGGGAAAGGGCGAACTTCCCAGGATTTGGAGCTCCTTCGGAGCACTTTCGCATCTAACCGATGAGGTTCCTGCGTACAATCGATGGAGTGCCCGGTGGTACAGTAGTTTCAGTCACTTGGTATGTCATGGACCGGTAACAGTAGCGGCTTTTGGAACCGCAATCGCTGGCTGCTTTGGACGGCTGGCATTGTGGCGGGAGTAGTGTTGCTCGCGTCCTTCATGTCCCGCGGTGAGGTAGTACCAGTGCGGGCGGCGATGGTACAGCGCACGACGATCCGCAGCGTGGTTTCCACCAATGGCAAGGTCGAGCCGATCGAAAGTTTCGAGGCTCATGCTCCCGTAGGAACAACGGTGACAAAGTTGCTTGTCAGGGAGGGCGACCACGTCAAGCAAGGGCAACTCTTATTGCAGATGAATGACGTGGAGGCGCGCAGCGCGGCGGCTCGAGCGCTGGCGCAGATACGCTCGGCACAGGCCGATCTCAGCGCGGTCCAGAGCGGAGGCAACAACGAAGAAGTGCTGACTTTAGAATCCCACCTCAGCAAGGCCCGCACGGAGCGGGATAGCGCTCAGCGCAACCTGAACGCCTTGCAGCGGCTTCTAAAAGACGGTGCGGCCTCCCCCGGCGAAGTAAAAGCAGCCGAGGATCAACTGCAGCGCGCACAAGCCGATGTGACCCTTTTGGAGCAGAAGCAGAAAGCACGCTATTCCTCCCCGGAGATCGCGCGGGTAGAATCGCGGAAAGCGGAGGCCGAGGCAGCCTATGCCGCGGCGGAAGACGCCTTACGCCAGTTGAACGTTCGCGCTCCCTTTAGCGGCATCGTCTATTCGCTCCCGGTTCTACAAGGGGCTTACGTCAATCCCGGTGATCTGGTGTTGCAGGAGGCGGACTTGGCCAAAGTTCGGGTGCGGGCGTTCGTAGATGAGCCGGATGTAGGACGTTTGGTTGGGGGAGATGCGATTGAGGTCACGTGGGATGCGTTGCCGGGCCGGATTTGGCGCAGCTCAGTGACCATGACACCCGCGGTCATTAAACTGCATGGCACGCGCAATGTCGGCGAAACCACCTGTGTGGTAGCCAATCCTGATCTCAAGCTCCTTCCCAACGTCAATGTCGGGGTCACCATCATCACCGCCGAACATCACGGTGTGTTGACGGTGCCGCGCGAAGCCGTGCATCAGGAAGACAGCCGGACCTACGTCTATCAAATTCAGAACGATGATTTGCTGCGGCGGGATGTGCAGACTTCGATCTCAAACTTGACCCAAGTCGAAGTCACCGGCGGGCTCCCGGACAACGCTCTGGTGGCAGTGGCGCCGATGAATTCCAAACCTCTGCGCAACGGCCTGGCGGTGAGGGTGGTCCATTAGGCCGATGTCTGGTTCTCCGATAATCCGGAAAATAGTGGTCTGTCTTCTGGCGCTGGTAGCGGCGCCTGGGCTGCTGGCGGCCGAACTTTCCCCGGCCAAGTTGTTGGCTGCGGGCCGCGTGGATGACGCCATCATGACGCTCGAGGCCCGAATTCATGCTGTGCCCGGCGATGCCGAGTCCCAGAACCTGTTGTGCCGCGCTTATCTGGCGCTGAGCAACTGGGACGCAAGCATTGCAGCCTGCCAAAAAGCCGTGGCGCTGGAGCCTGGAAGCAGTCAATACCATTTGTGGCTGGGACGAGCTTACGGCGAAAAGGCGGAACACTCGAGCTTCGTTTCCGCGACCGTCCTGGCCAGGAAGGTGCTCAGTGAATTCGAGACGGCGGTCAGGCTTGACCCAAGCAATGTGGAAGCCCGCGCCGATCTTGCTGACTACTATGTGCAAGCACCCTGGTTCCTTGGCGGCGGTACCGACAAAGCTGCTAATCAGGCGCAGCAACTGGCCTCTCTGGATCCGGCACAGGCCCATTTCGTGCGGGGCCAAATCGCCGAAAAAGGCAAAGATCCGGCGGGCGCCGAACGCGAATTTCGCGCCGCCATTCAAGCCGGTGGCGGCCAGCCCGGCACCTGGATGAATCTTGCCCAGTTTTACCGGCGAACCAACCGGTTCGACGAGATGCAAGTGGCCATACAACACGCCACCTCGGCGCAAAAGAACCAGCAGGTGTTGCTGGCAGCGGCAGAAGTTTTGATCCAAACCCAACGCGATCTGCCGGCAGCCGGCGAGTTGCTTCGCCGTTACCTCGCCAGTGAGACGGTCGAGGATGCTCCCGCTTTCCAAGCACACTACTGGTTGGGCAATCTGTTGGAACAGCAAGGCGACCCCCGAGCCGCTGCCCAGGAGTACCGGAATGCACTTTCCCTGGCCAGGGATTTCTCTCTCGCCCAAGATGCGCTCAAACGGATTGATCGCCTGGTAGAGGTGGCTAGCCCGCGCTGATCTCCGCCGGACTGCGGGCCGCAAAGGGTCCGCAGATTTAGAGTTTCGAGTTCTGAATTCATCTTATGAGGTAAGCCCATGAAGCTTGCGTCGCGTCTGCATGTTCACATTCTCCTTCTGAGCAGCTTTGGCTGCGCGCTGGTCGGCACTCCGATGGCCGCCGCCGAAGCGGTGCCGCTGCAGCGCGTGGTAGAACTGGCCCTCAGCCACAGCGCCAGCGCCGCCATGTCGGCAGCCCAGGAACAGCGGGCGTTCGCCGCCTACAACGAGGTGGGCGACCGATATTTGCCTGCGCTGACGCTCGGCTCTGGACTGGGCGCGACCTGGGGCTATCCCCTCAGCCTCGAGGGTTCCGCGCCTTCGATCGTCAACACCACGGCACAATCGGCCTTGATTAATCCGGCCTTGCGCGATTTTGTGCGGGAAGCGCGAACCGAATGGCAGGCCAGCACGATTCATGGCAAAGATCAACGCGATCAGATCATCCTGGAGACGGTGCTGAATTATGCCGAGCTGAGCAAATGGGAGGCGCTGGCCGCTCATTTGACCGAAGACTACGCGGCCGCTCTCAAGATGGAGCAAGTCGTCAACCAGCGAATTCAGGAAGGAGTGGATACTGCGCTGGCGCGTAACCAGGTCCGCCTCAGTGCGGCGCGCGTTTACTTGCGTATTTCCCAGGCACAAGGCGCGATCGACGTTCTGCGTAATCGCCTTTCTCATGTAACCGGGCTGGGCGCAGCCTCCATCGAAACCGTGCCCGGCTCCATTCCCGCTCTACCCGAAGTTCAACAGGACGACAATCTGGCTACCCATGCCGTGGAAGTGAGTCCGGCCGTGCAGGTGGCTGCGCTGCACTCTGATGCGCTGGCTTTCCACGCTCGCGGCGAACATCGCTCAATGTGGCCGAGCGCCGATTTCGCGGCCCAGTACGCGTTGCTCGCCACGTTCAATCACTATCAGGACTTCTTCGTGCCGGGAAGTTTCCAGAAGCACAACGCCACAGTAGGGGTTGTGATCCGCTTTCCCTTCTTCAATCCGTCGCAGCGGGCCCGGGCGCGGGCTGCGGACGCCGATGCGTTGTTCGCTCAAAAGCAGGCCGAAGACGCGAAGAATCAAGTATCGGAGCGGACCTTGAAACTGCAGCGCTCGGTGCAGCAACTGGCCGCGGCGCAGGAGGTAGTTGGTCTGGAGTATGAGATCGCGAAGTCCAATCTGGAGGCCACGCGCGTCCGAGTCGACGCCGGATCAGCCACTCTCCACGACGAGGACGATGCCCGTTCCCAGGCCAGCGAACATTACGCCATCCTGCAGGATGCGAAGTTCCAACTCCAACAGGCGCGGATTGCGCTGCTGCGGGAAACTGGCGATTTAGCGGCCTGGGTAGGAGTCGGCAAGTGAGGGGGTTGCCGGGAATGTACTGGAAAAGCACCTCCTGACTGAGGAATCGCGTGAAAAATGTTAATATAAGTTACTCACAAATATGCCTTTAAAAACCT
This sequence comes from Terriglobales bacterium, assembly GCA_049591935.1. Taxonomy (GTDB): domain Bacteria; phylum Acidobacteriota; class Terriglobia; order Terriglobales; family Acidobacteriaceae; genus JABCZH01. The sequence continues at coordinate 28,929 of JBAWFN010000170.1, forward strand.
TGTTCCTGAATCCGCCCTCGTTTGAGAACTTCGACGGGGGAGCGAGTTCGCGGTGGCCCGCCACACGCGAGATTGAATCGTATTGGTACCCGGTTTGGCTGGCGTATCCCGCCGGAATGCTGGAGGGTGCGCGCCTGCTGGATGCTCCGCCGCACCATGTCTCTGCCGAGGAGACCATCGAGATCGCCCGCGACTACGAATTTCTGGTGCTGTTTACCAGCACACCGGGCTTCCCGGGGGATATTCGCCTGGTGCAGAAAATCAAAGAGGCCAACCCCAACATCAAGATTGCCTTTGTGGGCCCGCATGTGACGGTGTTGCCGGAGAAATCTTTGAAAGACTGCCCGGCGATTGATTTTGTATGCCGCAAGGAATTTGACCACACCGTGGTCGAATTCGCGCAAGGCAAGCCACTGGAAGAGATTGCAGGAATTTCGTACCGCAAGAACGGTTCGGTCGTACACACTCCCGACCGGCCGGAGATTCAAGACCTCGATTCCCTGCCCCACGTCACCGACGTGTACAAGCGCGATCTCGATGTGACCCGCTACAACGTGCCGTTCCTGTTGTATCCGTTTGTCTCGCTTTATAGCACTCGTGGATGCCCGGCGCAGTGCACATTTTGCCTGTGGCCACAGACGCTGAGCGGACATCCGTGGCGCAAGCGCTCTACTGACGACGTGGCCCGGGAGATGGCGAAGGCCAAGCAACTCTGGCCGGATGTAAGGGAATTCTTTTTCGACGATGACACTTTTAACATCCAGAAGGCGCGGACGGTCGAGCTGTGTGCGAAGCTGAAGCCGCTGGGTCTGACCTGGTCGTGCACCTCGCGCGTGACCACCGATTACGAAACTCTCAAGGCGATGAAGGAAGCCGGATGCCGGTTGTTGATCGTGGGATACGAGTCCGGTGACCAGCAGATCTTGAAGAACATCAAGAAGGGCGCGACGGTCGAGCGGGCGCGGCAGTTTACCAAGGATTGCCACAAGCTGGGCTTGGTGGTGCACGGCGATTTCATCCTGGGTCTGCCGGGTGAGAGCCACGCAACCATCGAGAATACCATCCAGTTCGCGAAAGAATTGGACGTGGAAACCATCCAGGTCTCCGTGGCCCACGCTTACCCTGGCACCGAACTCTACGACTACGCCATGAAGAACGGTTTCATCGTGGCGGATACCAAAATGGTCGATGATGGCGGGCACCAGATGGCCCAAATCCAGTATCCTGGCCTGCCGGCAGATGACCTTATGGAAGCCGTGCACCGTTTTTATGACGAGTATTACTTCCGCCCCAAAGCCGTGTTCCGCATCTTGAGGAAGGCAGTCTTCAACAGCGTGGACCGGAAACGGTTATACAAGGAAGCCAAGTCCTTCATGAAGCTTCGCGCAGCACGCCATAAGTGGGTGCTGGCGAAACGCGAGAAGGACGATTCCACCGCCGCCATCCAACCGGCCAAAGCATAGGGAAGATCCAGTGACATTTCGCAAGTATCTGGTGCTGGCGGGAGTGGCCTTTTTTGCCGCCACCGGCGACGGCTTCATCGCCCGCGGCATGAAGCAAGTGGGCCACGTTTCTCTGCATCGCCTGCCCGACATTGTGCTCGTGGTTCTGAATCCCGTCATCGCAGTGGGTGTGCTGTTCCTGCTGGTGTTCTTCGGCTGTTACATGACGGCGCTTTCCTGGGCTGATCTCACTTACGTGCTGCCCGCGACTTCGGTGAGCTACGTGGTGCTGACGCTGATCGCCAAGTTCGCTCTGCATGAAAACGTCAGCCTCACGCGCTGGCTGGGAATTTTATTGATCTCGGCCGGGGTGGGATTTGTAACCCAGGGGCCGGCGTTCACTCCTCCGCGCGAGAAGTCCGATGAGCTGGTGGGTGCGTCGCTTGCTGCGAGGACGGAGCCATGAAGTCGCTCTACGCCTGGGGTGCGATCGCTGTAATTGTGCTCACCTCGACTGCCGGCGATGTGTTGCTCTCCCGCGGGATGAAGCAAGTTGGTGATGTGGGAGCGTTGCGCTGCCGTATTGGCGTGTGGGCGGTTCTGGCGCGGGTTCTCAAGAATCCTAACTTTCTGCTGGGCGTTCTGTGTATGGCGACCGCGTTCTACAGTCTGCTGTTCGGCTTGTCGTGGGGAGATCTCAGTTTGGTGGTCCCGGCGTCGACTTCTCTCACCTTCATCACCAATGCCGTTGCGGCCAAGGTTTTCCTGCATGAGCGCGTGGACCAGCGGCGCTGGCTGGCGGCATTGCTGGTGGCAGGCGGAGTCGTGCTGCTGGCGGTGTAGGCGTGATTAGCCGAACAGACGCATGAATCCCGTAGCGGGCAAGTCGGGCTGGAGAAACGCGGCATGCTTCGAGCCTGACAGCTTGGCAACGCACTCCGCCGCCCGGTAGCCGCTGCGCACTGCGCCTTCCATCGTGGCAGGCCAGCCGGTCGCCGTCCAATCTCCCGCAAGAAAGACCCTTGGCCACACGGTTTCGTTCGCTGGACGATACGCGTCCACGCCGGGCCGCGGTGAATAGGTGGCGTGAACTTCCTTGATCACGGTGGACTTCAGCAGATTCGCATCGCGGGCGCCGGGGAAGAATTCGCGCAGTTCCTTGAGTGCCAGGTCGATGATCTCCTGCCGCGATTTCTCCACCAGGGTTTTGGAAGCGCTCACGACCAGTTCCACGTAGCTGCCGTTTGTCCCAGTAGTTGAATCGCCACTACTGTTTCGCCCTTTCAGGGCGGGGTCATTCTCGACACTTACCCAGGGCTTGCGCCCTGGGCTGCATTCTTGCGCCGCTTCGCGGCTATTGCCGGATTTCTTGCCTGCGGACCGATCGCGGGTCGTCGACAGCAGTTTGGACTTATGGAACATCCACTGAATGGTTCGATCCAGAAGGACGGCGTGGTCAAGCTCGCTGATCTGGCGGTCGAACCAGAGATGAATGCCGGTGATGGGCGAGGACTCGAAGTGGGACAGACTCTCGCGTAAAGGATCAGCGGCGGAAGTCTGTGGCAACAAGCGAGGCAGAACATCGAACGACGCCGCCAGGATCACGAAATCGAAGGTCGCGTGGTCTTTGGCAATCGACAAAGTCACGCCACCCGGCTCGGCGCGAAAACCTTCCACCCCGCTGCGGAGGCAAACCTTGCCGCCCCGTGCACTGATGTACGCTTCGGCCGTACCGTAGAGTTCCGTCAGAGGCACGGTCGGCACTCCCATACGCCCCGCGGACGGAGACTTTAGAAACGACTCCCGCACCACCTGAGCAGCGTACGGCACGGAGGTTCGATCCAAGTCTTCGTTCAAGGCACTGACAAGGATGGTTTTCCAGAAACGCTCGATGGCCATAGGGGTCTGGCCATGGTGTTGCAGCCAGGCCAAGAAGGTTTCGCCATTGTCCACAGGCAAGCTCTGGGCCAGAGAAGCCATAGCCGTCGCGATGGCAACTTTGTCCTTCAGACCTAAGCACGCCGCTCGCAGAAAGGCTGGAGTGGTGTGAAGCGGCGCAGGCAATCGGGAGGCGCCGATGACCGAGGCCCGCCCTCCCGGTTCCAGAAAAGTCAGCTGATCGTACCAGCGAATCCTGTGCTCAACTCCAAGACGTCGATAGAACTCGACGAGGTTCGTGCAGCACCCAAGCAAGACATGTTGGCAGTTGTCCACCACTTCGCCGGTACCGGGATGCTGGTAGGAAGAAGCACGTCCGCCAAGAAAGGGACGACGCTCAAACAGAGTCACTTGAAACCCGCTGTCGGCGAGAGCACATCCAGCGGCCAGTCCGGCCAGCCCACCGCCCACAACGGCGACTTTGGCTTTCCGGGGTGCGGGTGGAGTCATCACGCCATACGCTTCATAAAGCCCCGAGCCAGAACGGTGATTTTCTCTCTGACGGTAAGGGTGATTTTGCCGCTGAAGACGTCATAGTTGGCCTGCGCGATCTTTTCCAGCAAACGCCGATAGATCGTGATCAAGACCCAGAGCGCGGGCTGGCTGTCTTCGTCGATCAAGGGGATCAGGTCGTCTGCAGCACCATAGTATTGCCGCGCCCGGTCGGCCTCCATGGTGAACAGTGGCCGGAATCTCGCCGGGTTGACCGCTGCGCCCAGTTCCGACGGCAGGATGCCGAACTTGAGCAAATCCTCTTCCGGCAGGTAGACCCGGCCCATGGCCGCGTCTTCCTTCACATCGCGAATAATGTTGGTAAGTTGAAAGGCCAGGCCACAGCGTTCTGCCAGCGGTTCCGCAGCGGGGTCGCGATATCCGAAAATGCGAATGCAGACCAGCCCGACCACCGAAGCCACGCGGTGGCAGTAAACCCGCAAATCTTCGAAGGTGCGGTAACGGACGACGGCAGGCTCTGCGGGCTCACACAGCAGCAAGTCTTCGCCTGCAACGTCCATTTCTGTGCCGAACGCCAACTGGTCGAGCAGTTCGACCGGAATGTTGTAACGGCGCTGCGCATCGGTCAATGCCAGAAGCACAGGTTCGTCGGTGGCGTGGCCAGCCAACGCCCGGTGAGCGGCGTCCAGCCAGGATGCCAGCCTCTGCCGCCGCTCCTGGGCAGGCAGTACCGGATCATCGGCAATGTCGTCACAGCGCCGCATGAAAGCGTACACCGCGCACAATGCCTGGCGCTTGGGCCGTGGCAGCACCAGGAAAGCATAGTAGAAGTTTTTGGCCGCCGAACGGGTGATGCTGCGGCAGACCGAGTACGCCATCGCGAGTTGGGATTCCGTGGCCACGAAAGATGCCGGGGCGGGTTGCACGGCAGCGCTCATTTCAGTCCGCCCCACCGAGCTTGCTCCACGCCGCGCGAGCTACGAGCGCAAGCTTGCGGGACTTGGAAATCGCCGGCCGCCGGCCTAATACGCCGTAGCCCTGACGTTCAATGGCCCGGAGGATCTCCTGGCCGCCGCGGCTGAACAGTTCAATGTCAAGGGCCAGTTCCCGGTCCACTTTTGCAACCAGTGGCCAGCCGCGTTGAAACCACTCATGCGCGCGTTCGGCTTCGAAGCGCATCAGATTGCAAAACGCCGGCGTGTTCTTCTGCGCTGCAAGATCATCTTCATTGACGCCAAAATGCTGCATGTCTTCGAGCGGCAGATAAATGCGGCCCTTGGCGTAGTCCACGCTCACGTCCTGCCAGAAATTCGCCAGCTGCAATGCGGTACAAGTGAAATCAGAAAGCTGCTGGCGTTCCCCGTCGCGATAGCCGCAGAGGTAGAGCACGAGGCGGCCCACGGGATTCGCCGAATAGTGACAGTACCCGAGCAGGTCATCGAAGGTCGCATACCGGGTCACGGTTTGGTCGTGACGAAACGCAGTGAGCAGGTCGGCAAAAGTCTGCTGGGGAATGTCGAATCTGCGGACGGTGTCGGCCAGGGCCACAAAAACCGGGTGCCGGGGACTGGCTGAATAACAAGCATCCAGCTGGGCTTGCCATTGATCGAGCAATTCCAGGGACGCCGCCGGATCGCCGACTTCATCGCCCAAGTCGTCCGCGATGCGGCAGTAGGCGTAGACATTGAAAAAGTGTTGACGCAAGCGCCGGGGGAGAAACCAACTCGCCACCGAGAAATTCTCGTAGTGGCTTCGCGCCAGACGCTGGCAATAATCCTGTGCTTGTTCGGGCGTGGGAGCATTTTCCGGGATCGCATACTCCGCCGGAAGCCGGCTCCAGGCCGCCGGGCTAGCGGGAATAACGCTCCGGTTTTCGTTGCTTGCGATGGATGCCATGGTCAGTGTCGTTTCCGGGCTGAGCCAGAAGCCAATCGGAAATCCGCCTTAGTGACCGGGGATAATGGCGGTCTTGATGTCGCCGTTGCGGTTCAGCATGTGGCGAAGCACCTGCTGCAACCGGGAAAGTGGCGCTTCGCCGGTGATGTAGTCGGTGGAACGAATCTTCTTTTCGGCAATCAAGGCGAATGCCTTGCGCACGGTTTCCGGGGTGTGATGGAACGTGGCCTTCAGGGTCACTTCAGAGTAGTGCAGCCGGTTGGTATCGAGCTGGACTTTGGTGCCGCTGGCGCATCCTCCGAAAAAGTTTACCGTGCCGCCCTTGCGGACCATGTCAATCGCCCACTCCCAGGCTTCGGGACGGCCAACCGCTTCAATCACCACGTCTCCGCCGCGCTTTTCCGGAGACAACGCGCGCACCGCGTCCACTGGGTCTTTTACCTTGGTGATCTGCACTACTTCCTGCGCACCCATTTGTTTGGCCGCAGTCACCTGGGAATCACGCTTCACCACCGAAATCACCTTGCAGCCCACGGCGTGGGCAACCTGGACGAACATCAAACCAATCGGCCCGCCACCGATGATGACCACGGTATCGCCAATCTCCACTCCGGTCTCGTGCAAACCGCGCAACACGCAGGCCAGCGGCTCCACCATCGCGGCATCTTCAAAGGTCACGCCCGCGGGCATCGCCAGCATATTGATTTCGACGATCCGCCGCGGAATGCGAATGTACTCGGCATAGGCCCCATTATTGAAGAGCAGGTCCTCGCAGAGATTTTCCTGGTGGCGGGAGCAGTAGAAACACATCTGGCAGGGCGCGGAATTCAGCGCCACCACTCGCATACCCTTGCGGAAGCTGCGCACGCCAGGTCCGACTTCTTCAATCACTCCCGCGAGTTCGTGGCCGAACAAGGCCGGCGGGACAATCATGCGGGCGTGGTAGCCGCGCTGATACACCTTCAAATCAGTGCCGCAAGTAAGAGCGACTTCGACCTTGACCAGTACTTCCCCCTCCCCCAGATGCGGGATGGGAACTTTCTCGATCTTGACGTCCTCTTTACCGTAGAGGACAGCTGCCGTCATCTTGCCGTTCACTCTGGACTCCCTTCCCAGCCGCTCCCCGTTTGGATCACGATCTTCATCGAATCCGGTTGGGGATGAGCAGCCAAGTTCAAGGCTTCCACACTGCGAGACAATGGAAAACGGTGGCTGATCAATCGTTCCAAGTCCATTTCGCGATTCATTACGAACTTCACCGACTCTTTCTGGAGATCGACGGAAGCGCTATAAGAGCCCAGTAACGTCTTCTCATCCACGCAGATGGCAGCCGGATCGATGATGGCCTCGCCGCGCGTGGTCTGTGCAAACAACATCACCCGACCGCCCGGCCGCACTGCGTCGAGCGCAGTCCGAATCAAGGCATTTCCCCCGACCGCGAGGATCGCCACGTCAGCGCCCCGGCCTGCGGTAAGTTCTCGCACCGCCTGCACAGTATCGGCACGCGAAGCATCAATCATGTGCTGTAAACCGAATGATGTGCCTATTGTAAGCCTCTGGGGATACAAATCGGAAGTGATAACCCTAGTTCCCGCCCGTTTGGCCAATACGCTCAATATGATGCCGATAGGTCCCTGCCCCATCACGAGAACACTCTCGCCTGGCGAAAGTTGCAAAGTATCAATGCCTTTCAGGCAAGTGTTCACCGGTTCCACGAAGCATGCCTGCTCAAAAGAGACGCCGTCGGGGATGGTGACGGTTCCTTCGCGAACAATCCAGTCCATGACGCGAACATATTCCGCGAATCCCCCACCCGCGGGCTCGAATCCGGCAGTGCAACCGACTTTCTTGTAAGTTTCGCACTGGGCGAAGGTCTTGTGCTGGCAGTAGAAACATTCCCTACAGGGGATGTGGTGGAAGACCACCACCCGGTCTCCGGGCTTGAACGCAGCCACGCCGGCGCCGACCGCGGCCACCACTCCCGAAGTTTCATGACCGAAAATGCGCGGCGCGGAATGCGAGCCGGTCGCGATCTTCTTCAGATCAGTCCCGCAGATGCCGCAGGTATGCACGCGCAGCAGAAGCTCTCCCGCGCCGATCCGGGGCACGGGGACAGTCTCCACGCGGACGTCGCCGACGCCGCGATACACCGCCGCCTGCATGGTGGTGGGAATCGCTTTGGTTTGGTTCGGGGTTAAGAGTCCGCTTGCCATAATTAGGTGTTCCTACTCATTGTGTGTTTGCCGCGAGCCGCTTGCAAAGCGACTGCGCGGCGATGGCAGTGTTCCTCGCCAATTGCCCCACACCGACCCACAGCCAGGGACGCAGTGCCACATGCGCCAGGAAGCGGAACGATTGAAACTGCCCGTCCGCAGCCATAAAGCGCCCGACCGGGGGCAGTCGCTGATCGCGCGAATCGGAAACGACTTTGCAGGCCGTGAACTGAATTCCGTGGGCCTGAGCGCAACGGGCGACCGCCGCTGCTTCCATATCCACCACGTCGGCGCCGTAAGCCTTGGCCAAACTGGCTTTCTGTTCGGAATCAGCCACTTCCCCAAAACTCACCAGCACGCCTTCGCCGTTGCCGGAATCGCTACGGCTGCCATCGGCGGCATCAATCACAAGTCGCGGCGTCAAGGCATGGCCGGCTCTGAGAGCCGGATCCAGGCCTCCGGCGAATCCCGCCGAAATCACCAGCGCGGGCGTGTAAAGCGTGATGATGGCTTCGGCGGCCCGACGCGCGGCTTCGGCTCCGATGCCTCCGCAAACCAGTACCGCGCCTTCGTGTTGAAAGAACTTGAATCTGCGACCCTGGTGCAGCCTGTAGATCGTCCGCCAGTCCTTCACCAGCGGCCACACTTCCCGCTCCAGAGCGGCTACGATCGCGACTTTGCACGAATCTGACAAACCTGATTCCCTAGGCGTATTGATGACTCCGAAACCATTCAACGGCCCGACGGAGCGCGCCATCTACCGGCGACGGACTCCATCCCAATTCACGCTCGGCCTTGACGGAGGAAACAAACATTTTCTTGCGTCCCATGCGCACCGCGTCGATGGTGGCGCGGGGTTCTCGACCAAGAATGCGTCCGGTGACTACTTCATCGACCACGCCGGTGGCCAAAGCCAGCACGTAAGGAACTTTCACCTTAGGTGATGGCAGTCCGGTGATCGCCGCCAGCTTGTCCAGAATCTGCTTCAGGGTCAGATTCTCACCCCCCAGAATATAGCGTTCCCCGCTTCTTCCCTTCTCAAACGCGGTTAGATGCCCGCGCGCGCACTCCCGGACGTCCACGAGGTTCAATCCGGTGTCCACATAAGCGGGAAACTTCTTCTTCAGAAAATCCACCACGATGCGGCCCGTGGGCGTCGGCCTGATATCCTGCTCCCCCACCGGCGTGGTCGGATTCACCACGACTACATCCATCCCGCCAGCGCCTGCCTGGAGGGCTAACTGCTCGGCCATAAATTTCGATCGCTTGTAAGGGCCGATCATGCTCTCCAGTCTGACCGGAGAATTTTCATCTGCCTGCTGACCGTTGGAAGTAAACCCCATGGTCGCGACGCTCGAGGTGTGCACCAACCGCCGCACGCGGTTCTTGCGGGCAGCATCCAGAATCGTCCGTGTGCCTTCGACGTTTGCACGGTACATTTGCTCGGGATCGCGCACCCACAGCCGATAGTCGGCGGCCACATGAAACACGCTGTCGCAGCCGGCCATGGCTTTCTCAATCGAGACAGGATCGCGGAGGTCACCGAGAACCCTCTCCGCGTTCAGGCCATCGATGTTGCGAGTGTCACTCGTGGCCCGAACCAGCAGCCGCAGATCGGCGCCTTGCTCAGCCAGAACCCGGGCCACGTGGCTGCCAACAAATCCGGTCGCGCCAGTAACGAAAGCCAGCATTTAGCAATTGGCACTTAGCATTTAGCCATCACACTGTTCGTAGACCAAATGCCAAGTGCTAATTGCCAAGTGCTACTCCAGCATCTCCGGCTGCAACGAAATATCGCTCTCGCCGGCCGCTTTCTTCGACCAATACTGGCGGACCCAGGACTCCCAACTGTTGCCGGCAGCCATATCGCGTCCGGTGAACGCCAGAGCAGCGATGTCGGCGTAGCACACAGAGACCTTTCCGCCTCCGTCTTTCGGTAACAGGCGCACCACGGAATCTTCGAGGGTCGTGCCGCCGCGGCGGTCGAAGACATAGCCCTCGACGCTCACGCCGTCCTTGCGCGTGATCAGCACATCTCCGCGGTAGTCGAAGGCTCGCTCCAGCGCGGCCCGCAGATCCTCTGGAGTGGCGAGTTGGGGAACCGAACCCTGGAGCTTCTCCCGTGCCGCACCCGGCGCGACTTCCAGGACATCGGGGTCAGCCATCACTTCATGTGGCGCCGCCGGGGTTCGTCCGGATTCCCGGCCGCTCATACTCGTGTCTCCTCGGCGGCAGGCGACTCGATCTGGACGAGGGGATTGAAGGCGTGCACCGGCCGGACCGGTTCGTCGAGCAAGTGCAGGGCCGACGGATCTTCGTACCGGCCGAACAGCGTGGCTTTTGCGGTATGCCACAAACCCTGCAGCGAGCCGAAGGTGTCATTCACCGCCGAGGCTTCATAGCCGCTGTGCACCATGCAATTCGCGCACTTGGGATTTCCCGACTCGGTGCCGTACTTCTCCCACTCTGTGGTGGCCAGCAACTCAGCGAACGTATCGGCATAGCCGTCTTGTAGCAGGTAGCAAGGCTTCTGCCAGCCGAAGACATTGAACGTAGGCATGCCCCAGGGGGTGCACGGGTAGTCGCGCTTGCCCATGAGGAATTCGAGGAACAGCGGCGACATATTGAAGTGCCAGCTCGATTTGCGATTCGACAAGATGCCGCGGAACAGCCGCCGGGTACGAGCGCGTCCCAAAAAGTGACTCTGGTCAGGCGCTTTCTCATAGGAGTAGCCTGGCGAGAGCATCATGCCTTCGACGCCCAGGTCCATCATCTCGTCGAAAAACGCGCGTACGCTCTTGGGATCAGCGCCGTCAAACAGCGTGGTGTTGGTGGTGACCCGGAAACCCCGATCCAGCGCCTCTTTCATGCCTTCCCTTGCCTTCTCATAGCCACCCTCGAGGCATACCGAAAAATCATGGTGCTCGCGCTGGCCGTCCATGTGGACGGAAAAAGTCAGGTACTTGCTGGGCTTGAACAGATCAATTTTCTGCTTGAGGAGCAGCGCATTGGTGCAGAGGTAGATGTATTTCTTGCGCGCCACCAGGCCTTCGACAATTTCGCCAATCTGCGGATGCAACAGCGGCTCTCCACCGGGAATCGAAACCGCCGGCGCGCCGCATTCGTCCACTGCGCGGAAGCATTCCTCGGGGGTGAGCTGCATCTTGAGCACATGCGCGGGATATTGAATCTTGCCGCACCCGGCGCACGCCAGATTGCAGCGGAACAGCGGCTCCAGCATCAGCACCAACGGATACTGCTTGCGTCCCTTAAGCTTTTGCCGGAGGACGTAAGTTGCCACCGTCCACATCTGTGAAATGGGCACTGCCATAGTTGTTTATACGCTCCAGACTTGTGATCCGTTGCCAGCCTTTAGCACTTAGCAATTGGCATTTAGCCATGAACTGCCAGTGCCGGCGCCCAAACAAAACTGGTGTTGACCAAATGCTAAGTGCCAAGTGCTAAGTGCTAAGTGCTCGCTAGTCGCCCATTTCCCGCCATCACCTTGCCATACGTGGTCAGAGCGATTAGCGGAAAATACTGGCGATACATGTGATACAGCAGATAGAAAACGCGTGGGAAACCAGTCCCGGTAAACTGCGGCTCATCCCAAGATCCGTCTTTTTTCTGCGTCCGTAGCAGGTAAGCGATGCCGCGGGCCACAGAATCGCTGCGCGTGTCGCTGGCGGCAAGCAATCCCATGACCGCCCATGCGGTCTGCGACGGCGTACTGGGACCAACTCCCTTGGTGGTAGCGTCGTCGTATGAGCCGCACGTCTCTCCCCAACCGCCGTCAGAATTCTGAAACATGCGCAACCACTCTGCCCCTTGCTGAACGTAAGGCTCGTGGTGATCCACGCCTATGGCTTCGAGGCCGCGCAACACTTGCATGGTGCCATAGATATAGTTCACGCCCCAGCGTCCGAACCAGGAACCGTCGGGCTCCTGTTCGGCGCGAATAAACTTGAGCGCCTTCTTCACCCGCGGATCATTTCTGTCGTATCCGTAAGTCGCCAGCATTTCCAGAATGCGGCCGGTGATGTCG
>JBAWFN010000171.1:0-3150 GCA_049591935.1 Terriglobales bacterium
CGGATGGTGAGTAACCGAAGCGTGGATTGTATTGACCACATTTGTGGTATATATTAACCACATGCTAGACTTGCATTCAAAGGCAAGACAGCGGCTTCTCTCCTACTATTTCACCAATCCGAAAGCGCGGCATCACCTACGCGACTTAGCAGAACGCCTGAGCGTGGACCCTTCCAACTTGTCGAAGGAACTGCGTCGACTGGAGCACGAAGGGCTGTTCTTGTCAGAGGTGAACGGCCGCCAGAAGTATTTTCACCTTCACCGCCAGTACCCGCTGTACACGGAAGTGCGCCGCATCGTGGAGAAGACGGTCGGGGCCGTCCCCCTGCTTGCTCAAGCGATCAAAAGGGTGGGAGGCATAGAAGAGGCGTATTTGTATGGTTCATTTGCGCGCAACCAACAGGACTCCGTTAGCGACATCGACGTACTCCTGATCGGCACTCCCAAGGCCGAACTGCTCGCACAAGCAATCGAAACGGTGGAGCGACGGCTGGGGCGGGAAATCAACTACACTATTCTGACGCGCAAGGAATTCCAATCGCGGCTTGCGCACAAAGATGCTTTTCTCGAAAACGTGTGGCACAACAAGCGCGTTCCCCTGGTGACTCCCGCATGAAAAACATTAAACCTCATGCAGTCAACTGGCCTCAGATTGAGCGCTTCCTCGAAGGCGCAGAAAAGAAACTTGCCTCGGCCCACAAGATTATTGCCTTTGATGAAGAAGCCTCTCTCCAGCAAGCTTATGAAGCGATGCTCCGGGCTTCGCTCGGGTTCATGTTCAGCCACGCCTCCCGCGCCCGCAGTCAACCCGGGCACCATGTAGCGATCATCGCCTTCGTCAAGGCACATTTGGACAAGAAACATGCTCCGTTGCTGATGGTGTTCGACCGCCTTCGCCGGAAGCGGAACACAGTCCTCTATGACGACACAGGCTTTGTGTCTCAACATGATGCCGAGCAGGCGCTGGCCACAGCCCGGGACTTTCTGAATGTGATTCGTGCAGACATCATCGCCCGCAAGCCCTAACTGAGAGGACAGGCAGCCAGCCCAGTTTGTGAAAGCTGGGCTCCCCGCTTAGAAACCCTGCCCGCTCTTTATTTATCCGATGGGCTGGGTAGTGGGCTAAGTTCGTGCTCGCGCATGAAATGGGACACAACATCGAAGATCATGCCATCCAGAAGTTTGGCAAGGTGGCGCGGGAAATGCTGGGTGGCTGGTGCGATAAGAAGACGGACGCTTCGGGCCTGACGCCAAAGGATAAGGACCGTCTTCACGACCAAGTCACCGCCATCCGCATTGCCGATTTCATGTCGACTCTTAACCGGACAGCAGTTGAGCTTTTACTCATGCATCGATTACCTAAGTTATATCGACTTACAATTAGTATGAGCTATTATTAATGATGAGGCAATGCATTGCGCGACGCGCACCGGCAAGGGTCGTTTGTCGTAGGGGCAGGCGTGGTAACTCATGCTCGTGATGATGCCACGTCGCCTAACAGCCTGTATTCTCCATGCGGCCAGCCGTGGGTTAGGCCCGTTTGGTTGCGGTGTGACAAGGAGAACGTATGTCACGGCTAGAAGCGCCCAGCCAATCGAAGGAAACGTCGACCTTAGGAGAGCTTTTTCCCGATGGTAGTGCCATCGATCGTTTGCGACAGAACCTTCTGGTGTTGTGGCACGAGGGCCACGAACAGATCCAGACAACAGTGGAGTGCAACGGCCACGTCTATACCGCCGCAACGCTCGACTCTAAGCTGGAGGATGTGCTTCGTTTGCCGGCCAGGACGGAGGATTTCGGCACCACCGACAGTTTGACCGCGGATGTGTCGCAGTTGATCAAACATTATGCGGTTCTCGACGATGCGGTCGCACTGTTGGTTACCAGCTTTATCGTGAGTACCTGGGTGGTTGACTGCCTACCGAGTGCCCCATGTCTGAATCTGTGGGGGCCGCTGGGCACCGAAACCATTCTGGTGGACTTGTTGTCATGTCTGTGTCGGCATCCTCTGCGTGTGGCCGAACCTTCCGTTCGGGAACTTCTGGCTTTTCCCCCCGGACTTGCCCTCACCCTCATCATTAAACAGCCAACCGACCGTACTCTGGCCCGCTTGTTAGCCGCCACCACCGAGCCCGATGTCAACCTGCTTCGGGGCGGTCGTTGTATCAACGTGCAGTGCCCGACTATCGTGTGTACGGAAGAACCCGTTGCTGTCTCTGCACTGAGTTTCCGACTAGTACCATCTCGGGCTGAGTACCGGCGCATTGGCAAGCGCGAAGCGCAGGAACTGGCTGAAAAGTTTCAACCCCGTCTTATGCGCTACCGCCTTTCTCAGCACCGGCTTGTGGCAGACTCGCACTTTGATTGCCCAGAGTTCGCACCCGCCACTCGTCTTTTGGCTCGCATTCTCGGTGCCGCCGTCGAAGGATCGCCAGAGCTTCAACGGGGCATTGTAGATGCTCTTTCACAAATTGATGAGCAGTGCAAGGTTGAGCAGTCGCAGGGCCTTGGTGCGGTTGTTTTGGAAGCACTACTCGCGCTGTGTCACGAGCATAAGCCGAAGGCATTGGTGCTCGAGATCACAAAACTTGCCAACGGGATACTTCTCGGGCGGCATGAGAATCTTGAACTCACGCCGAAAGCGGTGGGTGGGATCATGCGCAAAAAGCTAGGGCTGTGTACAGAACGACACGGCCCTGGCTACGAGCTGCAGCTGATTGGGGAGACTCCCAAACTCATCCATCACCTCGGCGCTGCCTACAACGTCCTTACCATGCAGAAACCGGTGGACGATTGCCTCCAGTGCGCTGAACTTAATGGCCCCAGTCGACATGAGATCCAACTAAGGACAATAGAAAGTACACAAAGTACAGAAAGTACATAAACTGCAAAAAACAGCCGAGATATGATGATAAAGAGAGAGCTACAGCGCGAGCAGTGGAAGGTGCTTGACCGGCTGCGCTCCGTTGCCTGCCCGGTTGACTATGAGGATCTGCCGAACCCGCTACACCTTTTTGCCGAGCCCAGGGCCACACAATGGCTTACAATGCCAAGCGGCGAAGGGCTCGCACTCGGCGTCCGCATCGTTGCCAGTGCTGCAATAACCATTTGCCGATTTCGCCTTCGAATTGAACCGCCCATGGGCGAGAT
>JBAWFN010000172.1:0-17171 GCA_049591935.1 Terriglobales bacterium
ATCATGCCGTACATCACCGCGTCGATCATTCTGCAACTGTTGACGGTGGTGTATGAGCCCCTCGCCAAGCTGCAGAAAGAAGGCGAACTGGGCCGCAAGAAGATCACGCAATGGACGCGCTATTTGACCGTGATTCTCAGCGCTGTGCAATCGCTCGGCATCGCTCTCAGCCTCATGAAGTCCGGAGATTTCGTGGTCAACCCCGGCTACGGATTCATTTTGATGACCATGCTCACGCTCACCACCGGCAGCGCCTTCGTCATGTGGCTGGGCGAGCAGATCACCGAGCGCGGCGTAGGCAACGGCATGTCGTTGCTGATCTTCGCCGGCATCGTGGTTGGACTTCCGCGCGCTGTCGCCGACCTCATTGACAAGACGAAAAACGCCGCTTGGGGACCGTTTACGCCGGTGGCCATGGCGATGCTGGTCGCGGTAATGATCCTGGTGGTCGCCTTCATCGTTTACGTCGAGCGTAGCGAGCGCCGCATCCCGGTGCAGTATGCCAAGCGTGTGGTCGGGCGGAAAGTGATGGGAGGGCAGTCTACTCATCTGCCGCTGCGCGTAAATGCTGGCGGCGTGATGCCCGTCATCTTCGCTTCCTCCATTTTGACCATGCCGCAGATGGTGCTGCAGGGCTTCAAGAACAACCGCTATTTTGGCGATCTGATTCGCGCCCTGGGATGGGGCGAGCCGCTTTACACTCTTCTTTACGCCGTCGGAATCATTTTCTTTGCTTATTTCTATGTGTCGATCGTGTTCAACCCCAACGAAGTTGCCGACAACATGCGCAAGTATGGCGGATTTATCCCCGGCATTCGTCCCGGCAAGCGTACCGCCGACCATATCAACGAAATTCTGACGCGGATCACCCTGGTGGGCGCGTTGTATTTGATCGTTATCTCCTTCATTCCCGAGTGGATGATCGCGGGTATTCACTTGAATCACCTGTGGGGCCCGGTGGGAGCGTTCTTCGAACGCCTGCCGCCGTGGGTTACGAACGGTTTGGGAGTCACTTTTTACTTCGGCGGCACGTCGCTGCTCATCGTGGTGGGCGTGGCCATGGACACGGTCACCCAGATCGAGGCGCAGCTGATCATGCGGCACTACGACGGATTCACTCCGAAGAGCGGACGCATCCGGGGCCGCCGCACCTGGTCATGACCTAGCGCAGGCGGGAAGTTGGTTCTGGCCATTCGGGAAATGCGACCGGGTAGATTGGAGTATGGGAGAATACGGGGCCGTCGGGATGGCGGATCACACTTCGCGCAGCATCGGACCCATCGTACTGCTCGGACCGCCCGGCGCCGGCAAAGGCACACAGGCCAAGCTGATCGCCGAGCATTACGAGATCCCACAGATCTCCACCGGAGACATTTTGCGGGCGCACGTGAAGAACGGCACTCGGCTGGGCAGTCTGGCCAAAGACATCATGGCCCGGGGAGACTTGGTGCCGGACGAGTTGTTGTACGACATGGTCGCGGAACGCCTGCGGGAAGCCGATTGCAACCGCGGGTTCATTCTGGATGGGTTCCCGCGAACAGCCGCTCAGGCGGGCTGGTTGGATGCTTATTTCGAGCACGAGGTCTTTGACAAACCGAAGCGGGCCCGATGCCTGCCGATTGTGATCCGCATCGACGTGGATTATAATGACTTATTGCTCCGGCTCACTGGACGCAGGACCTGCCCTGTCTGTGGACACATTTACAACGTCCATCTTCAGCCACCGCGTGTCGATGAAGTTTGCGACCTCGACGGTTCCAAGCTGGTCACTCGTAACGATGATCGCGAGGATGTGATCCGGGAACGTCTGCAGGCGTATGACTCCCAGACCCGTCCCGTGGCCGAGTATTACGCGCGCAAAGGGCGTCTGGTTTCGGTGTCTGGCGCTTTGCCGGTGGATCAGGTGTCGCAGCAGATTTTCCAGGAGATTGAAAGCCACGCACCCGGCGCATGAATGGCGATTGTCTGCAAATCTGCGGCGGAAATTGAAAAGATGCGGAGTAGTGGCCGCATCGTGCGGGAAGTGTTGGATCTGCTCCGCAGCCTGGTCGCTCCTGGGGTTACAACCATGGATTTGGAGCGCGCCGCGGAGAAGAAGATTAAAGAACTGGGCGCAAAGCCCGCGTTCAAGGGCTACTACAATTACCCTTGCGTGCTTTGTACCTCGGTAAATGAAGAGATCGTGCACGGCATCCCCTCGGAAAAGCGGGTGCTGAGAGCTGGCGATATCGTTTCCATCGATTGCGGGGTGGTGCTGGATGGCTATTATGGCGACGCTGCCATCACCGTGCCCGTGGACAATTCGGTGAAGCCGGAAGTCAGAAAGTTGCTTGAGGTCACGGAAGCCTCGTTGTACAAGGGGATCGAGCAGGCGGTGATCGGAAATACCGTGGGCGATGTCGGTGCGGCAGTGCAGGAATGTGTGGAGGCCAGCGGCTTCAGCGTGGTTCGCGAATTCGTAGGTCACGGGATTGGCACCAAGTTACACGAGGAACCGCAGATTCCGAATTTCGGAGATCGTGGACACGGCGCCAGATTGCGGGAAGGCATGGTGCTCGCCATTGAGCCCATGGTGAATTACGGCAAGGCGGACACCCGTGTGCTGGAAGACAAGTGGACGGCCGTCACCGTGGATGGCAGTTGCAGCGCCCATTTCGAGCACTGTGTCGCGGTCATGAAAAATGGCCCGATGATTTTGACGCAGTAGGAGCTACTAGCTTCTAGCCATTAGCTGCTAGCTCGGCAAGCGTAGAGTTTTGGCTAGTAGCTAGAAGCTGACTTAAGGAGTCAATGAGCAAAGAAGACGCGATTGAAGTCATGGCAACCGTGCTGGAACCGCTGCCCAATGCCATGTTCAAGGTGGAATTGGAGAACAAGCACAAGGTGCTGGCGCACGTTTCCGGCAAGATGCGCAAGAATTTCATTCGAATCTTGCCGGGAGACAAGGTCGCAGTCGAGCTTTCCCCCTACGACCTGAATCGCGGACGAATTGTTTACCGCTATAAGTAAAGGGCGGCCAACGACGAACGACCAAGGACTTTTATGAAGGTACGAGCATCGGTAAAGAAAATTTGTGATAAGTGCAAGGTCATCCACCGCAAGGGTGTGGTGCGGGTGATCTGCGAGAATTCCAAGCACAAGCAGCGACAAGGATAAGAGACAACTATGGCACGTATTGCTGGCGTCGACCTCCCGCGCACCAAGCGCATTAACATTGCGCTGACCTATATCTACGGCATTGGCGTTTCGCGCTCTGCACGCATTCTCGACGAGGCCAAAGTTGAGCCCATGAAGAAGGTGCAGGATCTGGGCGAGGACGAGGTCAACCGTATCCGCCAGGTGATCGAGGGGGAGGGTCTGGTGGAAGGCGATCTGCGCAAGGAAGTCTCGATGAACATCAAGCGCCTCATCGAGATCGGCTCCTACCGTGGTTACCGGCATCGTCGCAATCTGCCGGTCCGTGGACAGCGCACGCACACCAACGCCCGTACCCGTAAAGGCCCGCGCAAGGGTACGGTTGCGGCGAAGAAGAAAACAGCGTCCAAGACGTAACCAAAAAGGCGAAAGACTTATGGCAAAACAAGCAGCAGGAGCAACCCCCGCAACCGGCGCGCCGGCAGCGGCGGAGAAAAAGGGCAAAAAGAAAACCTTCAAGAAGAAGGAACGCAAGCACGTATCGCATGGTGTGGCCCACATTCAGGCCTCGTTCAACAACACTATCGTGACCATCGCTGACCAGGCGGGCAATGTGCTTTCGTGGAAGAGTTCCGGCTCCCTGGGATTTCGCGGCTCCCGCAAGGGTACGCCGTTTGCCGCCCAGCAGGCGGCCATGAACGCCGCCAACATGGCCCGCGATCACGGGGTGCGCAGCGTCGAGGTCCGCGTGAGCGGGCCCGGTTCAGGACGCGAGTCCGCCATCCGCGCCCTGGCCGCGGCTGGCATTGAAGTGCGTAACATCAAGGACGCGACCCCGATTCCGCACAATGGTTGCCGTCCGCCGAAGCGCCGAAGAGTGTAAGAAAGCTCTTGGCTGTTGGCTCTTAAGTCTTTAGCCAAAAGCCAATCGCGAAGGGCCAAAAGCCCTCATCGTCCGGGAAGAAGGGTGAAGCCAAACCTGTAAACCGGTCATCTAAAGGAGAAGCAACTTGGCACGTTATACCGATCCCGTATGTCGTCTCTGCCGCCGCGAGGGCATTAAGCTCTTCCTCAAAGGCCCGAAATGCTTCAGCGATAAGTGTCCCATCGAGAAGCGCAACTTCGCCCCCGGCCAGCACGGTAAGGACCGCAAGGCGAAAATCGTGGGCTACGGTCTGCAACTGCGCGAGAAGCAGAAGACCAAGCGCATGTATTTCACCCAGGAAAGCCAGTTTCGCAACTATTTCGAGAAAGCCGCGCGCACCAAGGGTGTGACGGGTGAAATGCTTTTGCAGCAACTGGAACGCCGCCTGGACACGGTCGTTCATCGCATCGGCTTCGGAATTTCCCGCCGCCAGGCGCGCCAGTTGGTGCGCCACGGCCACGTCCATGTCAACGGACGCAAGGTCAACATTCCCTCCTACCAGGCGAATGTTGGCGACGAGATCACCATCCGCGAGGGTAGCCGCAAGCTGGCGGTTCTGGAACAGGCCAAGGAATTCGCCAGCCATCAGAATGCGCCCGGCTGGCTGGAAATTGATCGCGACAATTTTAGGGGCAAGGTATTGTCTCTGCCCAAACGCGAAGAGATTCAGTTGCCGGTCAACGAGCAGCTGATTGTGGAACTTTATAGTAAGTAGTGCTGGTCGTGGGTCGTCCGTCGTCGGTCGTTCGCCAAAGCCAACGACGAAAGACCAAAGACGAACGACGCTTTTCCGGTCCATTTTTCGTGCCAGATCAGCCGGTTCTGGGCGTTTGACCTGAAGTAGGACCACTTCAGGGAGCCTGGGCTGAGCCAAACGGCCGAAGGAGAGAAACAATGCTTTGGAAAGGTTTTCAAAAACCGAAACGCCTGGCGGTGGATACTTCCACTCTCACCGACAAATACGGCATTTTCTGGGCCCAGCCATTTGAACGCGGCTTTGGCACTACCATTGGCAATGCCCTGCGTAGGGTACTGCTGTCTTCCATCGAAGGCGCGGCCGTTACCGCGGTGAAAATCGACGGCGTGCTGCACGAGTTTCAGTCCATTCCCGGTGTGGTCGAGGACGCAACCGACATCATCCTCAACATGAAGCAGATTCCGTTCAAGCTCAGTGGCGACGCGCCCAAGGCCATCTATCTGCGAGCCGACCAGCCCGGAATTGTGACTTCGGGAATGATTGAGGCCGACGCCGACGTCGAAGTGCTCGACAAGGACGTCTACGTCGCCACCGTCAGCGAAGGCGGCAAGCTCGACATGGAAATGCGGCTCAAGCGTGGCCGCGGCTACGTTTCCGCCGACAAGAATTTCGAAGACGATCTCGGCATCGGTTTCATTCCTATCGATTCTGTTCACTCCCCGGTGCGCAAGTGCAACTACACCGTCGAGGCCGCCCGTCTCGGCCAGATCACCGACTACGACAAGCTCACACTCGAGGTCTGGACCAACGGCTCCATCACCCCGGCCGACTCCATTGGCTTGGCGGCGAAGTTGCTGAAAGACCACATGAATATCTTCATCAACTTCGAGGAAGACATTGAGACTTCGACCTCGAGCGAAGAGCGCAAGCCGGAAATTCGCAACGAGAACCTGAACCGTTCGGTCGAAGAGCTTGAGCTTTCTGTGCGCAGCTACAACTGCCTCAAGAACGCCAACATTCAGACCATCGGCGAACTGGTGCAGAAGACCGAAGCTGAGATGCTCAAGACCAAGAACTTCGGCCGCAAATCGTTGAACGAGATCAAAGAGATTCTCTCAACCATGGGCTTGAGCCTAGGCATGAAGATCGACGAGCAAGGTAACGCCGTGCCCGGCCCGACTTCGAACCAGATTCTGCCGGCGTCGGCGTATGGTGATAACGATCTGTAGAAACCAGTCGCCGGTTTCTAGTTTCGAGTTTCCAGCAAAGCCGCTTGGGAACAGAGAATTAGAAACCGGAAACTAGAAACTCGAAACCAAGGATTTTCCTATGCGTCACAAAGTAGCCGGATGGAAACTGGGACGTAACCCCGCGCACCGCCGCTCCCTACTGCGCAACCTGGTCACGTCGCTGATTCTCGAAGAGCGCATTGAGACTACGGTCCCCAAAGCCAAGGCCATGCGCCCGCTGGTCGAAAAAATGATCACCCTGGGCAAGCGTGGCGACCTGCATGCGCGCCGTCAGGCGCTCGCCTATCTAATGACCACCGCTGCCGTCGACAAGCTGTTCGATACCGTTGGCCCGCGCTTCGGGGATCGCAACGGCGGTTACCTGCGCATCGTGCGCACTGGCTGGCAGAAGGGTGACGGCGCTGACAAAGCCTTCATCGAACTGCTGGGCAGCGAAAAGGTGCTGGACGAGAAGCGCCAGAAACGCGCCGAAGCCCGCTCCAAACGTGCCGAGGAAAACAAGCGAGCCATGGAAGAAGCTGAAGCGCAGGGCGGCGTGGAACATCCAACTCCCGGCGCCGAAGGCGAAGAAAAGACGGAGTAACCTTGTGGAGTTTTGAAAGGGCGCAGCTTCAGGCTGCGCCCTTTTTCATGTTGTACGACAAGATAATACGTGCTATACATAGCGTATTATGCCCAATATCGACAAAACCATCAGCTTCCGTGCCGATGCCGAAAAGATCGATGCGCTAGATTCCCTCGCCGCAGCTCAGGATCGTCCCCGCAGTTATCTGATCAATGAGGCCATTACCAATTACATCGAGATGCACGCCTACCAGGATGCGCTTGTGCGTAAGGGCCTGGACGACCTGCGGAAGGGGCGCGTCATCAGCCATGAGGAGGTTGTAAAGCGGCTTAAGAGCACGAGCCGCGCGAGCCAATGATCGTATGGACCGAGCAGGCAACTCAACAACTCGATCAGGTTCACGAGTACATTGCACTATCCAACAGTAAGAAAGTTGCCGCGCAGGTCACCACGCGCATCGTCAGCAGCGTTCAACGGCTCACCACATTCCCCCTGTCCGGCCGGCCCGGCCGGGTCCCGGCCACCCGAGAGCTGGTCATTTCCAACTCCCCGTTCGTAGTCGCGTATAGCATCGAGAATGAACGCGTTGTGATCCTCGCCATCTATCACGGCGCCCAGAAGTGGCCGGAGGTATTCTAAAAGCGACCGAATTCACGAAAGTGGCCGCGCATCCGTACATGTCCCATCGCGGGGTCACCGCCGTAATCTAGCCCCCATCTCCCTGAGCGTTAAACTCTCCTTAGGATGGAGTCCAACCGCACACAATTGTGGATCGCGGCAGCCACTGGCGTCTTGCTGTTGCTGATCTTCTTCGGCTATCTCATTTGGCTCAACAACCAGGGGCCGGTGCTGGCGCGTTCCGAAGAGCGCGATTCTCTGTCTGGCATTCCCAACGTCATTTCGCTGAACCCCCTGCGCGACCGCAGTTCCGAACGCGTCGCTGCACAATATCTTGATGCCATGCGCGATGGCCAATGCAATGAGGAATTAGCCAAGTGGGAAAAGGACTACCGCCGCAAGTATGCGGCGTTCATCTGTGACTCGGAAGCCAAACACCCGCTGGTTTCCTGGAAACTCGTGGACTGGGAGGACGCCCCGCCCCTTCGCATTCTTCACTACCGCGGCAAGCGCCGTACCGGTGAGGGCCAGCCTGGCACCTACAAAGAGCTGTTCTCCGTCACCCTCGAAAACAAAGACGGCGCTTGGGGGGTTACCAAGTACGACGCGCTGTACTGACTTTTTCCTTTGCCGTTCCAACTCCCCTTTTGTCTTTCCGACCGACCTGAGGAATCTGCGTTTTCTCCCGCCACGCCACTGCTTCTTCTGTGATACAAGATTTCCATGCCGGAGGCATTGTCGATCCCTTCTGACCGCGGCTCGCGCAACCTCTTCGCCTTCGGCGCAACCTCGCTCCTGAACGATACCGCCAGTGAGATGGCCTATTGGGTTCTGCCGGCATTCCTGGCATCGATCGGCGCCGGACCCGCACAATTGGGCATCATTGAGGGCATAGCCGAGAGCGTGGCCTCATTTGCCAAGCTCTTTTCGGGATATCTTGCCGACCGCGTACACCACCGCAAACCGGTGGTGGTCTCCGGATATTTTGTCGCCAACGCCGTCAAACCACTGTTGGCGCTCGCGAGTTCTTGGGGACAGGTTCTCGCCATTCGCTTTACCGATCGATTGTCAAAAGGAATACGCGGTACCACTCGCGACGTGATGCTCGCCGACTCTGTGCCCGCGTCCCGCCTAGGTTCCGCCTATGGCCTTCTGCAGGCGATGGACTCCGCCGGCGCCATCGCCGGCCCGCTGTTGGCGCTCTTGCTGCTGCCGCATTACGGTTTGCGCGGCGTCTTCTGGTTTGCCGCTATTCCCGGAGCACTCTGCGTTGCGGTGGCGTTGCTCGGGATTCGGGAGGTCACAAAGAAGGGGGCCGATCAGTCCGGTGGTCAACGACCCCAACTCAGGGCGTCCGCGCACTTTCCTGGAAAATTCTATCTCGTGCTGGTGGCCGTCACATTTTTCTCTCTAGGAAATTCCAGTGACATGTTTCTGGTGCTGCGGGCGCAGAACATCGGTATTCCTGTGACCCGTGCGCCCTTGCTGGGGCTGGTATTCAATATTACTTACACGCTTTTTTCCTGGCCTGCGGGCGGGTTGAGCGACCGCTTCTCCCGCCGCGTGTTGGCCGCCGGAGGCTATCTGGTATTCGCTGCGGTGTACCTCATGTTCGCAATTGCGCCCAGCGTTGCTGTGATCTGGTTTGCGATGGCTTTCTACGGACTTTTCTACGCACTCACCGAGCCGGTCCTGAAAGCGTTAGTCGTGGACGTGGTTGCGCCTGAAGCGCGGGGCCGCGCTCTCGGAATTTACTCCTTCATAACCAGTGCCGCCATCCTGCTTGCGAGCCTGCTCACCGGGGAGTTGTGGAAACACTATGGACCGCGAGTCCCGTTTTATCTCTCCGCCGGAATCGCATTCGTTTCGGCAGCCTTATTGCTGATTTCGCGGGTCACGCAAGTCGGCAAGACGTCAGTCGATTGAGCGCAGCGGGTCCACAACCGGCAGTCAACCATTGTCTCGAGCCGTCACCGTTGCCTCTTCCGCCAGCTTAGCGGCCTTCGCGCGGAGAAAGAGAAAGATCACAATTTGCGCCGTCAAGGCCGCCGAACTGTCCAACATCACGTCGCTGATGGCTCCCGTCCGCGACGGCAGGTACGTCTGGTGCCACTCATCCATGCTGGCCACCAGGGCTGACATGAAAAATGCAATCCCCGACCAGCGCAGCGCCCACAACGCT
This sequence comes from Terriglobales bacterium, assembly GCA_049591935.1. Classification (GTDB taxonomy): domain Bacteria; phylum Acidobacteriota; class Terriglobia; order Terriglobales; family Acidobacteriaceae; genus JABCZH01. The sequence continues at coordinate 9,373 of JBAWFN010000172.1, forward strand.
GGCAGTTTCAGCGTTGCTTTCCAGGCTCGGAACAAAAGAACACTCAAGACGAAGTAGCCTACGAAGTGGCCCGTTTTTCGGATGTAGTGGTGCCAGATTGCGAATCTCTTCCAATCAAGGCCAAGCAGATAATGCAGAATTGGGTAGAGAAAACGACCGGTATATTCCGACGAAAGATAAGTCGTGGACTCAATGGCGATCACCGCCAGCCACAGGCCGGCGGCGAACCAGAGTTTTAGGATGTGCCTTTGGTCGGGGGTCAAACCTGAACTTCCCCTGTGGATGGTAAGAACATGCTTCCTTTCAAATGGCAGCTCTATTCGGCCGCGTAGTTCGGGGCTTCGCGCGTAATCATCACATCGTGAACGTGACTCTCGCGCAGTCCGGCCCCGCTGATGCGTACGAACCGTGTCTTCTGGAGTAATTCCGGGATGCTCGCGCAGCCGCAATATCCCATGCCCGATTTAAGTCCGCCCACCATCTGATGCACGATCATGGCGACCGAGCCCCGGTAGGGAACCCGTCCCTCAATTCCTTCCGGAACTAACTTGGCCAAGCGGTTGGATTCTTCCCCTACCGCCGACAGGGCCGTGGAAGCCTCGCCCTCGGTGTTCTGGAAGTAACGCTCGCTTGATCCTGAGGCCATCGCTCCCAGCGATCCCATGCCGCGGTAAGACTTGAACGTCCGGCCTTGATACAGAATCAACTCGCCAGGGCTTTCATCGGTCCCCGCGAACAGCGATCCAATCATCACCGCCGACGCGCCCGCCGCCAGGGCTTTGGTGATGTCCCCGGAATACTTGATGCCGCCATCCGCAATCACTGGAATGTTCGCGTCTTTGGTCGCGCGATAAGCCTCGGCAATCGCCGTGATTTGCGGCACACCTGCGCCGGTGACCACTCGCGTGGTGCAGATCGACCCGGGTCCGATGCCGACTTTGATCGCGTCGGCTCCTGCTCTTGCCAGCTCACATGCACCGTCAAATGTGGCGACGTTGCCGACGATCAGGTCCACTTCCGGCAGCTTCGATTTCACCGCTTTCAGGGCGTCGAGCACCCGCGACGAGTGCCCATGAGCGCTGTCAATCGCCAGCAGATCCACTTTGGCGTTGGCCATCTCCTGCGCCCGTTCCAGAAAGTCGCCGCTCGCCCCAATCGCCGCGGCCACGCGCAGTCTGCCATGAGAATCCTTGGCCGCATTCGGGTATTTCAATTTCTTCTGAATGTCTTTGACCGTAATCAGGCCCTTCAGGTTGTACTTGTCATCCACCACCAGCAGCTTTTCCACGCGATGCTCGTGCAGGATCTTCTCCGCATCCTCAAGCGTCGTTCCCACCGGCACCGTAATCAGGTGTTCCTTGGTCATCACTTTGCTGATGGGAATATCAAAGCGGGTCTCAAAGCGCAGATCGCGGTTGGTGAGAATGCCCACCAGTTTTCCATTCTTGGTAATAGGCACGCCGGAAATCTTGTACTGGCGCATGACTTCCAGCGCCTCGGAGACTTTCGCGTCCGGCCCCATGGTCACCGGATCAACAATCATGCCGCTTTCCGAGCGCTTCACTTTATCGACTTCGTTGGCCTGCTGATCGATCGACAGATTGCGATGCACAATGCCCACCCCGCCCTGCTGCGCCAGCGCAATCGCCATGTGCGACTCGGTCACCGTGTCCATGGCCGCGCTGATGATGGGAATATTCAGCCGGATATTGCGCGTCAGTTGGGTCTGGGTATTGGCCAGCGCCGGGACAACATCGGAGCGCGCCGGCAGCAGCAACACGTCATCGAAGGTAAGCGCCTCAGGAACCGGAAAATGAATCATAGTGTTCTCAGCCGCGAAGGATGATCTCTATTCTAGAGACGCCGGCAGGAATGGGCAAATCGAGACAGATAAGACATCACGAGGGGATAGCTTCCCAAGCCTGCCCCTGAGAGAAATCGAAGGGCTGCCCGGCTGCGGACAGCTCCCAGCAACCACGCAGAAGGCGACCAGGTCATTATTTTGGCAAGAATGGCACACCAGGGCAGAGAACTCGTTCAACCTATCCCGCCCGAAGGCCCAGGTGTGAGTCGAGAGAAGGCTCTCGGTGGATGGAACCGGCGCCAGCGCTCACCGCTTCGTGTGCTATTCCCATGAACGTTCTGGCGAAGTCAGCCATCCGAATGTCATGGGATTTCGGCTCGAATGGCTCGATTGTCTGTCTTTGTGAAAACTGGGTAATCGCTCGGGCGCAGTCTTCAAAATCTCCGCTACGAAAGTAAAAGAAATTAGCGGCCACTTGCTCCTTGTGAACTGGATGGTCGGACAAGATCACTGCCTTGCCGAATGCCTTCGCCTCCTCAACAATCGAGCTCCACCCTTCGAATTGAGACGGCTGAATCACGGCTTGTGACGCACGAACCAGCGCCATCTGGTCGGCGCGAGGAATCGTGCCCAGGATTTGCACCCGGGACTCAACCCCAAGCTGCCGAATCTCCGCCTTCAGTCTCGCAATGTACCCAGGGTGATGATGGTCCGTGACTGGCCCCGTGCACACCAGATGAATCTTCCGGCCTTCCCGCGCCAGCTTCGCCACCGCGCGAAATGCCGTCGCGTGATCCTTATGGATCCAGAATTGGTCGCACACGATAAAGAACTGCGGCGGTATTTTGTGCCGGGCCATAACTGGCGCCGGATCGCCATACCAGGAATCTTCCGGTACGGTGACGAAGCGAAGGATATGAGTGGCTGCGCGGGGCGCTCCGTACACGCCGATCGCACTGCTGAGTGCAGATTGGCTGCTGAACACCACATGCCCTCGGCTGCGGTTCAGTTGCGCCGAAAACCTGTGATCGCGAATCAGTCGCGTGAACCAGGGGAAGTTTTCGGGCAGAATGCAGTGTTGTACATCCGGAATCCAATCGATTGGGTGTGGCAAGGAGGCGTGAGATTCACATACTGGGAATATGCAGTCTATGTGCTCTTTACGGACCGAACGAGAAAGCTCCGGCACAGAGTCCCCGAGGCAGTTGGCAGAAATGAATCCTTTGGTCACCTGCGCAACCCGGGTGAGCACCCGATTTCCCAAGACATCAGATGGCCATGTCCGGTATCGGACGACCTTGTCAACCAGCGGGATAACTTCTTCATACAGGTCAAAGCGATTTTGACAAAAAAGGGTAATGCGCGGGCGTTCTTCGTCCGGCAATCGCAAGAGCGCACGAATCAGGTTGTGAACGTAAGTGGCTCCCCCCAGCCACAAGTCCAATCCGATCAGACCCAGATGAAGTCGTTGGCTCTTCATGCTGTCAGGCCGTCGTCACGAAGGGTTCTCGAAGGTCGCGAGAGTAACCGGCAATGAGCCGTCCAGCCGCGCGGGTCGCGGGACTTGTTGTAGGAGCCTGGGAATCGGGCAGCTCACGATCCATGGACGAGTACTCATTGAGCGCACACCTCGTGTAAGTCAGAGTGGGGAGGATTGTACGTTGATTTCGAAGTGACGCCGTTAGCTTTACAAACATTTACAAAGTAGTTCGAAATGAGACCCTCTGCAGGAACTCCGCTGCCTGGACCCCCGAGTATGCGAAGATTCATGGGAGCATAGCGTTGCGGACTCTATGATCCAGCGTGCCGATACCATTTTGATCACTGGCGGTTCCGGCCTTGCAGGGAGCAGTCTAAAGGAATACTTGCAATCGCAGGGCTTCGAGAGAATTTTGGCTCCGGCATCGAGGGAATGTGATCTAACCGACCGGCAAACCGTGTTGGATTACTTCGAGCGCAACAAGCCTGCCTACGTCTTCCATATGGCTGGATTTGTCCGCGGCATCATGTACAACATGCGCAACCACGGCGAAGCCTACCTCAAGAATACCCTCATTAATACGCATGTTGTCGAAGCCTGCCATGCCGCCGAGGTCAAGAAAGTTGTCGCCATGGGGTCAGTCGCTATGTACCCTGAGCCCGGGTCTAGTGCTCCTTTGACCGAAGAGGATGTTTGGAAGGGACCACCGCATTCCTCGCAGTATGGCTACGCCCAGGCCAAGCGCGGTATGCTCGCGCAGTTACAGGTGTACGAGCACAGTTACGGCATGCCATATGCTTTCGCTTTCAGCGCCAGCCTCTATGGCCCGCATGACCGTTTCAATACGGAAACTGGACATGTCATTCCTTCGCTCGTTAAGAGATTCCACGATGCCAAACACGCGAAGACCCCGGTCACTATTTGGGGTGACGGTTCAGCGCATCGCGACTTCGTCTACATCAAGGATGCCGCACGCGCTTTGCATACGATCATGGACAACATCACGGGCCCTGTGAACCTGGCTTCAGGAACGACACGGAAGATACGCGACGTGGTAAACATCCTTGCCGCCCACACCGGGATGACAGAACAAATCATCTGGGACAACAGCAAACCAAATGGGTATCTCTTCCGTGCCTACGAGGTGAGCCGCCTACATGACGCCGGCTTCACGTGTCAGTACACGCTTGAGCAGGCTCTATGTGAAACCTACGACTGGTATGTTGGCCAGCATGGCGCTGTACGCCACTGATCTGGATATCTGACCCATCGTTTCTGTCCCTGCAGGTGACGCCATCTGTTTCCAATTAAAGGCGCTCATAGTCCTTGGGTGCCTACATGCTTTGCTCGGCCACCCCCGCTCGCTGGGGAGGGGGACGGTTTGTCTTTTGCTCTCCAGCGGCGTATATTGATCCTTGGAAACTGTTGTGTAAGAAACCGATTTTGGCGAAGCACACCAGTGGGCGCAAGCCCACATTTTAGTTTGCGCTGCTTTCTGAGTGTGTCAGACAGTCGGTAAGTTACTGGTTTCATGGTATTTGATATCGAACGGGTACGTGAAATTGCCGCCCAGGTAGGTGCCTCCAGCGGTGTGGAGGTGGTCGAAGTCGACATGCGCGGATCAGGCGGTGCGCGCATGTTGCGGGTATTCATCGACAAGCCCGGCGGCGTCACGCATGAGGATTGTGCCAACGTCAGCCGCGAGCTGAGCACCATTCTCGATGTAGAGGACGCGGTGCCCGGCGGTTCGTATGTGCTGGAGGTTTCATCTCCGGGCCTGGACCGCAAGCTGTCGAAGCCAGCGGATTTTGAGCGCTTCACCGGCAGTCGCGTGAAACTGACGACGCGAACTCCGGTAAACGGCAATAAGCATTTTGAAGGACGGCTGCAAGGTTTTAACGAGGGCCGCCTGACGTTGGAACTGGGCACGCCGGGAAAGAAGCCCAAGCCCGGCATCGCGCCAGTGAAGATCGAGATCGAACTGGGCAACATCGAGAAAGCAAATGTAGTACCAGAGATTTAGCTGGAAGCTAATAGCTAGAAGCCAAAAGCGAACTACCTATGGCAAGCGAGCTTTACAACACGATTGACGCCCTCAGCCGGGAAAAAGGCATTGATCCGCAAATTGTGGTCAGTGCCGTGGAAGACGCCATCGTGGTCGCCACCCGCAAGTATTACAAGACCCAGGAAAATCTCCGCGCGCAGCTCGACAAAGACACCGGTAAAATTCGCGCTTTTGCGGTGCGCACCGTGGTCGAAACTCCTGAGCAGGTGGAAGACCCGCTGCTGCAGATCACGCTCGATGATGCCCGCAAGTCTGATCCCAATGTTGAAATTGGGGGCGAAATTCAGACTCCCAAGGTGACGGAAGGAATTCTGGGCCGAATTGCGGCGCAAATCGCCAAGCAAGTGATCTTTCAGAAGGTCCGCGAAGCCGAACGCGACACGGTTTACAACGAATACATCGGTCGCGTCGGCGAGATCGTCAACGCCACCGTGAAACGGGTCGAAGGGCCGGATGTGATCTTCGATATCGGCAAAGCCGAAGCCCGCATGCCGCGCAAAGAGCAATCGCGCCTCGAATCATTCGCTGTAGGCGAGCGCGTACGCGTGGTGATTGCCCGGGTGGAGCGCGCGTCAAAAGGCCCGGCAGTCGTGGTTTCCCGCGCCGATCCAGCATTAGTATCGAACCTTTTCCAGACCGAAGTGCCGGAAATTTACGACGGGACGGTGGTCATTCGCGCCATTGCCCGGGAAGCCGGTGAGCGCACCAAGATCGCCGTTCTGTCGAAAGACAAAGACGTGGACGCGGTTGGCGCCTGTGTCGGCATGAAGGGTATGCGCGTGCAGTCGATCATCCGCGAGTTGCGCGGAGAGAAGATCGACATCATCGAATATCACGAAGACCCGGTGACGTTCGCGGAAAAAGCCCTGCAGCCCGCCAAGGTCAGCCGCGTAACCATTGTCGACTCGGCGGACAAGCATCTCGAAGTTGTGGTTGACGACAGTCAGCTCTCGCTCGCCATCGGCAAGAAAGGGCAGAACGTCCGCCTGGCGGCCAAGCTGCTCAACTGGAAGATTGACATCAAGAGCGAGGAAGAGAAGCGCCAGGAAGTGGAACAGCAGATGTCGCAGTTGGTCTCCGCCGCGCCCACTCCGCTGGAGAGCGTCCCTGGCCTGGGCGAAGGTTTGATTGAGAAGTTGAGTGCCGCAGGTGTGACCACCGTAGAAGCTTTGGCGGATATGACCCCCGAGCAACTGGAAGCGATTGAAGGTATTGGCCCCAAGACGGTGGAAAAGATCAGCCTGGCAGTGAATAATTATTTTTCAAGTCTGGAGGCAGCCGCGGCGGCAGAGACGCCTGCGGCAGCAGAAGCGGTTGAGGGACAGACTGCGGAACCGCCGGCGGTGGAAGAGCCCGCCGAACCACCGGCCATAGCCGAGGGTGACGGACCTGCCGAGATCGCCGAAGGGGCGGCGACGGTGGAAGAGGGCGGGCCGGAAATTCCCGCAGGCGACGTTGCTACGGGTGAAGTCTCTACCGAAGGGTCGGCGGAGGAGCAACCCTCCTCCGAGCGGCAAGAGTAAGGGTTAGGAGCGCGTTTTCCTTCGCTTGGAAGATGCGCAGCGCAAAATGACACCGTGAGGTTGATATGAAGACTTAGCGGATAGTCCGGAGGAAGCGGGGCGGATGAGCAAGGTTCGAATCAACGATCTGGCGAGAGAACTGGAAGTCAAAAGCAAGGCGATTCTCGACGTGCTGCTTGAAGTCGGGGTCACCGAAAAGAAGACCCATTCCAGTTCCATTGAAGATCACGAAGCCGTCAAAGTGCGGGCGCATTTCCGCGCGACTGCGGGTGAAGCGCCGGGCTCGACGAAGCCGTCGCGTTCCAGCCGCGCCGAGGGCGACGAAATCAAGACCAAGATCGATCTTTCCCATATTTCCCGCCCTGGCGACGTTCTGAATGCCATCCGGAAACAGCAAGCTCCCGTGGCCGCTCCTCCTGCACGCCCTTCGGCCCCGGCGCCTGCAGTCGCCACCCAGCCCGCAGCCAGCGTTGCCGCTCCGAAAGTTGCCGCACCCCCGCCGCCGGCAGCGGCGCCATCGCCAGCGGCAGGATCAGCCGCCGCAGTCAAACCGAGTTTCGCGGCTCCGCCCCTGCCCAGTCCTCAGCCCTTAGCCACAGCGACCGTTGTGCCCTCGTCTCCGCGTCTGCCAGTCGCTCCACCTCCGCCGGTATTGACCCCGCCCGTCGGTGTAAAGCCGGCTGCGACCATTGCACCAGCCCGTCCGCAAGCCGCTCCGCCGCGCACCATCGTGCCCCAGACCGGCCCACGCCCTGTGTATAAGGCGCCGATCCGACCTCCAGCCCCAACCGCCCAGGCAGGAACGCCTGTGCGCTCGGTTCCGGGGCGTCCTGTGCCCGGTCAGCCCATTTTCCAGCGCCCGCGCCCGGCTGCGCCTACAGGACCGCGCCCGCCCCTGCGTCCCGGCGAGCGTCGTCCCATGCATCC
>JBAWFN010000173.1:0-38709 GCA_049591935.1 Terriglobales bacterium
TCTTGGGGTTGTGCTTGGACAACACCTTGGTGATGGCCGCCGTCAACGTGGTCTTGCCATGATCAATGTGACCAATCGTCCCCACGTTGCAGTGCGGCTTATTCCGTTCAAATTTTTCTTTCGCCATTGGCTTGTTCTCTCTCCGTAGAGACGTAGTTTGCTGTGTCGCGGCTAGCTACGCCTCAGTAATACCGAAACAATTTCTGAAACTTGGTCCGCAGCTTCGCGTCCACTTCCTCCACCTGGGACAAATAAAACTCCCGAATCTGCGCCTGATCGGAAACCGGCAGCGCTTCGTACAACTCGCGTGCCGCGCTCGCCTTCCCGTCGGCTACATGTTCCAGGACGCGTTGCGCCAGCACCGAATCCCAGTCCCGCACTCGCAATCCTTCACGATTCATCCGCTTGAGAAATTTCTCGTTCCGCCCGGCACTGAAGACATGACTGATGGCGCTCTTCAGTTCCTCGTATTCCTTTTCTTTCTCAACCTTGATCGTCGCCTGCTCAAACCCCATCAAGCCAACCTCAATCTCTGGAGCGGGAGACGGGAATCGAACCCGCGACCAACAGCTTGGAAGGCTGTGACTCTACCACTGAGTTACTCCCGCCCTTCCCACTCCCAAATCCTGGAGCCGATGATCAGGATTGAACTGATGACCTCTCCCTTACCAAGGGAGTGCTCTACCAACTGAGCTACATCGGCAAATCTGCTGCACTGCCACTTCTAGCTCCCTCGCTCCGCTCGGGACTTCGCCAGCGGGCTCCCAGCTTCACTACGCTCAGCTTCACGCCCGCTAAACGGCTCAACCTCGCCGGAGTGCATCAAATCCTTCCGCCGCACCCACGTCTTCACCGCAAACATCACCAAGATGGCCAGCGTCGCCAGGCGAATGCGCGGATCCCTGATGGTCGTCCACGCCAAGACTCCCAAAGCTACGAACGCCGCCAGCCCTGCGTATAAGCGATTCACATCATTCCTGGTGCACAGGGAAGGATTCGAACCTTCGTACCTCGCTAGGAGGGACAGATTTACAGTCTGTTGGCTTTAACCACTCACCCACCTGTGCAGAAAAATCAGCCCTATCCAAAGCGCGATTCGACCTTGGGCCGTGTCTGCGCGGAAGACCATACTGCGGCGGACAACAAAAAAATAAAAACCGTGCGCACAAAATCTCTATCGCACGCACACACACTTGGAACTGCTTCCTTATGGAGTGCCGTTGGGAAAAACTCTCTACGCCGCCGCGCCGCGCAAACCGCCTGCCTTCCGCAAAACCGATCCTGGAGCTGGCGAAGGGATTTGAACCCCTGACCCTCTGATTACAAATCAGATGCTCTACCAGCTGAGCTACGCCAGCAGTCAGGGACACACACCCTGCTCGGGCATGCTAATCCCACTGATCCCTTCCGCTTGTCCGGGACAACTGTAAAAGTTACCACAACGGCACTTTACGTGCAAGCAGCCACCTCCGGCGGTAGTGGGTCAGTTTGGTTCGCAATGCTTCGCGGGCTTTGCGAATCCTTGGCGGCCTTTGCGGTTAACCGCTTTCTTACCGCAAAGCTCGCAAAGAACTGCCGCTAAGGGCGCAAAGTCTGAGTAGCCCTCAACCGTGAAACTGACCCACTACCGCTCCGGCTGCGCTATTAACCCAAGTCTGAGAACCGGGAACTGAGATCTAAGAAGTGATTTTAGATCCCTGCCTCTTCCCAACGCCTACCCCCTTTCCAGCATCTCTGGGTGTTATGATGGCCTTCTCCGGCTGGCTTGCGCGCTATTTCCGCGTATCTTTGCCGCCCGCCGTCCTGACATGCGAATTCGACGCAGCCTCCCCATCCTTTTAGCGGTTGTGCTGGTTGCTGCGGCCGTCGCCCTGATGGTCGTGCTCCGCAAACATGCCCCGCCCGAGCCCGCCCGGCTTCTTCCTTCCGCCGATGGATTTGCCTACATCAATCTGCAATGGATGCGCCGCGCCAATATCACTGGCGAGCTGCCGCCCGTGCCGCACGACCCTGATTACGAGCGTTTCATCAATGCCACCGGTTTTCAGTTCGAACGCGATTTGGATGAGGCGGCCATCGCAATCCACTATCCCGAATCGATCGCCACGGTCGTTTCCGGTCAACCCAACGAGGCCCGCTTTTCTGAAGTGTTCGTGGGCAAGATTCAAGGTGAGCGCCTGCGCGCCTATCTCACCAATCTCTCCCGTTCGGTCGAGACCTACCACGCGGTCGATATTTACACCATTCCCGTGGAAGACCGCACCGTCCGAGTCGCGATCCTTGGCGTCGATACTGTCGCTGCATCCAATCACCCCGATCCCGCCGTGATCCGCGGCATCATCGAGCGCTCCCGCAAACTGGCATCGCCCTTCGGTGGCCCCGCACTCTTGCGGCAATACTACGCCCAGGTGCCATTCGCCAGCGTGGCTTGGACCATATTCAGAATTCAACCTCGGACCGATCCAGCCGCGCGAATTCCCAGCAACTTGTCTTTCCTTTTCGCCCAGCCCGCGGTCGTGGTGGCCTCGGTTCGTTATATACGAGCCCTGCACCTGCGGGCGGTTGCTTTCACCGGAAGTGACGCCGAAGCCGAGCGCCTGACCGGACAACTGAGCGCCTTTCTCAACCTGTTTCAAAGCCTGGACCACACCACCGCACCCTCCGCCACCGACGCCGACGTCAAAGCCATCTTCGACAGCCTGCAAGTCGAGCAGCAGAAAGACCGTGCCCTGCTCACCGCTACCGTGCCGGTGGGTTTCATCCGCAAGGCCATGGCTGAAGCTCCGGCCGCAGTGCAACCCGCCCCTCCCGCTCCACCACCGCCGGTCAAAAAGCCAGCGCGGAAAACCCACCCCTAAGCTGCGTTTTCACGGCGATCGCTGCCAGGAAATGCGACTTTTCGCCTCCGCCAACGTCGAATCAGTTACCGGCACCGGCCGGTTATTCGCTCTGGTTGAGGGTCTGGGCAGGTAGAATAACTTTCAATGTCAACGCTTCCGCTTCCCATTGCCGCCTTTGTGGCAGGCTTGATTTCATTTCTCTCGCCTTGCGTGTTGCCTCTGGTTCCAGGCTATGTCTCGCTGATTTCCGGGGCTGGCGTCGAGGAACTCAAAGCGCAGGAATCGCGGCTGTTCCGCAAGATGATGCTGAATTCCGTCAGTTTCATCCTCGGATTCAGCGTCGTCTTTATTACTCTTGGCGCCATTTCCACCGAGGTCGGCCAGTTGCTAGCGCGTTACAAATCCAGCCTGGCGCAAGTCGCGGGTGTCGTCATTATCCTGTTCGGCCTGCACCTCACCGGAATCTTCCGCATCAACGCTCTCTATGCCGATAAGCGTCTGCACAACGTAAAAGGAGGCAGCACTCCCGGCGGCGCCTTCCTGATCGGCTTCGCCTTCGCTTTCGGCTGGACTCCCTGCGTGGGGCCGATTCTGGCCGTGATCCTGGGGTTTGCAGCGGCTCAAGATTCCGTGGCTAAGGGAATCGTCCTGTTAGCCATTTATTCCCTGGGATTGGCCGTGCCCTTCCTGGTGACCTCATTCGCCATCGAGCGCTTCCTGAAATTCTACGGCCGGTTCAAGACCTTCATGCACGGTCTCGAAGTGTTCAGCGGCGCCTTGCTGATCGCCTTGGGCGTGCTTCTGGTTCTGGGACGTTTTACCATCATTTCGAATTATCTTTCGTTCTTAAATCGTTTTGCCTTGTAGTGGGGAGCAGACCCTTTGAAACGTGACCCGGTTGTCCTCATCGTAGTCGCCATGGTGGTTTCTCTGATGCTGGTATTCGGATTCAATATGGCCCGCAAGCACCGCGGCACTTCCGTGCCCGGGCCGCAAGCCAAAGGAGATGTTGCTCCCGATTTCAGCCTGCAATCGCTCGACGGCAAAAACATGCGCTTGTCTGATCTTCGCGGACAAGCCGTGCTGCTCAACTTCTGGGCCACCTGGTGCGCGCCCTGCAAAATCGAAATGCCCTGGTTCGTCGAACTGCAAAAACAATACGGCCCCCAAGGCTTTCAGATTGTCGGCGTCGCCATGGACGACGCCAGTCCCAAGGACATCGCCGACTTCGCCAAAGAAATGGGCGTGAATTACCCCGTTCTACTGGGTAAGGAATCCGTCGGCGATGCCTACGGCGGCGTGCAGTTTTTGCCCGAGAACTTCTATATTGACCGCAATGGCAGATTGATCGCCAGAGCTTTCGGCCTCAAAAGTCGCAGCGAGATTGAAGACGATATCAAGGCCATCATTGCCTCCAAGGCAAAGCCGAAATAGACACCGAGGAGACCAGCCCCATGCTGAGCACGCTCACCAGGATGATTCTAGGCATCAGCCTCCTCGCCCTTCTTCTGTCTGCCCAGGAACCCCCCGGCAAGAAAATTCCCTCAATCACCATGTCGCCCCTGCCGCTCACGAAGGTTACGCGTGGCAGACCCAATACCGTGGAACTGCAATTCCACGTCTCTTCCGGCTTTCACGTCAATTCCAACCAGCCCAGCGCCGAATATCTCATCCCCACTGTGCTCAAGCTCGACGCGCCCACCGACATCGTTCTGGGCCGCATCACTTATCCCGCAGGCCAGGAGATGAGTTTCTCCTTCGCTCCCAACGAAAAGCTCAGTGTCTATAGCGGAGAATTCGATCTCGAAGTCATGGTCAGGCCCCTGGCCAGTGTCCTCCCCGGCGACTACGAGTTCCACGGACAACTGCGATACCAGGCCTGCGACAACGCCGCCTGCTATCCCCCCAAACAACTTCCCGTTCGTTTCGAAGTCAAGGTGGTGAAGGCCCCACCCCCGCCCCGCAAGAATCCCGGCCAAAGCCCCCACATCCATAATTGAAGAGCCCACTGGGAACTGAGAACAGGGAACCGAGAACTGAGAACTGGGTGGACTGATCTGGACCAGTTGCTGGCGGGAGTCGAAACCGCCGCACAGGCGAAATAACCTCGGCGCGTTTTCCCAATCCAAAAAAATGCCTGCGTCCGAAGCTCCGAACGCAGGCAAAAATCAGTTGCTGCCAGGAACTACTGTCCGTAGACAGCGTAGCCGGGTAGCAGGCCTTCGCTGGCTGCCCAACCCCCGCTGCTTGAGTTATACGACGCGAACGCATAGGTCTCGCGCATATCGGTGCTGTTGAATGCCCAGGCATCGAATGTGGTGGTTGTGGTGCTCCCAGTGCTCACCACTACCCAGTACTGTGTGCCCGCGTTGACCGTCACGCCGCTCCCACCCTGCGCAGTTGCCAGCGTGCAGCAGTCGCCATAGTCTGACAGGTTCGTCACATTGGCGGTCGCTATCGCCGCTCCCGGAAGGCCACCGGAATCTGCGTTCAAGCTGAGGGTCACTCCGTTGGGTCCTTCTACATAACCGACAGATACTTGGATCTTCTTGGCCGTCATGGTCGTGGTGGGAGTGAAAGGTACTGCAACCCAGACTGCATAGCCCAGAAACCCCTGGGGGCCGGTGATGGTATATCCGTAGCAACAGAAGTAGGTGCCGTACGGATATTTGCTCAAGTTCCCGGCGATCAGGGTGAGGCCGTCTGCTCCTGGCTCCCTCGACGGTGTAACGTGCGACGGGCCATGCGATGCAATGGCCATCCGTCCGTCTTGACTGGTAACAATTCCATGACGACCGGCTGCCGCCAAAGCGACAATACCAGCCAGCGTCAGTACCGACAAAACCAACACGATGCGAACAACGGGTTTCCTCATTTTTTTCTCCGTGTATCGGTTCGTAAAGTTTCGCCTCCGCTCGGCTGAAATCCGTCAGGGGACAACCCTCCGCTAGAAATACATCAGAGCGTTGGACGAAGTTGGCGGCGATTCTAACTCACTCCCTGCGTCTGTCAAGCACAATCGCACCCCGAATCCGGTACTGGACGGGCTTTTTGCCAGGGTTGGATCGCCGGTTTTCCACACCTGAGGCAATCGTCGCAGGCTCATCGACGGCAGAAAGGCTTATGCCCGGAGCAAATTACTTCGCTTTTTTCTCAATCTTCGCCCAAGTATCCTTCAACGCCACCGTGCGATTGAACACCGGCTTGCCGGGCGACGAGTCGCGGTCCACGCAGAAATATCCCAGGCGCTCGAACTGATAGCGGCTGCCCGCCGCAGCCCCGGCCAGCGATGGCTCAACCCTGCACTGCACAAGCACTTCCAGCGAATGTGGGTTCAAGTTGGCGGTGAAATCCTGGCCCTCCTCGGCGCGGTTCGGATCTTCCCGGGTGAAGAGATTTTCATACATCCGCACCTCGGCATTCACCGCATGCGCGGCCGACACCCAGTGAATCGTCGCCTTCACCTTGCGCCCGTCCGGTGGCGTGTTCCCGCCCCGCGTAGCCGGATCGTACGTGCAATGCACTTCGACCACTTCGCCCTTGTCGTTTTTCACTACGCTCTTGCAAGTGACGAAATAGCCATAGCGCAGACGCACCTCGCGTCCCGGCGACAGCCGGAAATACTGTTTGGGTGGATCTTCGCGGAAGTCATCCTGCTCGATGTACAGCACTCGCGAGAACGGCACCTTACGCGTGCCGGCGTTGGCATCTTCGGGATTATTAACCGCGTCCATTTCCTCGACCTGATTCTCCGGATAGTTATCAATCACCACCCGCAACGGCCGCAGCACCGCCATCACCCGCGGCGCCCGCTTGTTCAAGTCTTCCCGCACGAAGTGTTCGAGCATCGCCAGTTCAATCGAGCCCGTGGTTTTTGACACTCCGATCGCCCCGCAGAAATTACGGATCGCTTCCGCCGTATAGCCGCGCCGCCGAATCCCGCTGATCGTCGGCATGCGCGGATCATCCCATCCACTCACTCGCTTTTCCTGAACCAGTTGCAAGAGCTTCCGCTTGCTGAGCAATGTATAAGTCAGGTTCAGCCGGTCAAATTCAATTTGCTGCGAGGGGAAAATCCCCAACTGCTGAATGAACCAGTTGTACAGCGGCCGATGGTCTTCAAATTCCAGGGTGCACATCGAGTGCGTCACCCGCTCCAGCGAATCCGACTGCCCATGCGCATAGTCGTACATGGGATAAATGCACCACTTGTTTCCGGTGCGGTGATGCTCAGCGTGCAAGATGCGGTACATCACCGGATCGCGCATATTCAAATTCGGCGAAGCCATATCGATCTTCGCTCGCAGCACGCGCGAGCCGTCGGGAAATTCGCCCGCCTTCATGCGCTCGAACAGATTCAGGTTTTCTTCCGCCGCACGATTACGAAACGGACTGTCCTTGCCCGGCTCGGTCAGCGTACCTCGATATTTGCGAATCTCATCCGCCGACAAGTCGTCCACATAAGCCTTGCCCGCATGGATGAGCTGCACCGCCCAGCCATACAACTGGTCAAAATAGTCGGACGCGTAAAACAACCCATCCCAGTGGAAGCCCAGCCACTTCACATCCTCCATGATCGAATCGACGTACTCCGTCTCTTCTTTTGAAGGATTCGTGTCGTCGAAGCGCAGGTTGGTATGCCCGCCAAATTCGTCCGCCAGGCCAAAATCCAGACAGATCGCCTTGGCATGGCCAATGTGCAGGTAGCCGTTCGGCTCCGGAGGAAAGCGCGTCTGCACTCGCCCTTGATATTTATTGGTCTTCCGATCTTCCACAATGATGTCGCGGATGAAGTTCGAAGCCGCGGCGGGCGTGTCGGGTGCAGGCGTGGCCGCGGCCTCGGCGGATGAATTAGGCGGATTCACTCTTTGATCTTACCGCAAGACCGCGCCCTGGAAAATGCGTTGGTTCCCGGACCGGGACGTATTTCTCATGTCGTGTGACGTACAAACTTGTTCAGGTCGCGTTCGCCACATAGTCTTCATTGCGGGCCCGTGGTGTAAGGCAGCACATCAGCCTGTCCAGCTGGAAGGTGTGGGTTCGAGTCCCGCCGGGTCCACGGCATCCCTGGTCTGGTAGGGACGCTGGCGAGGAGCCTCTGGACAGACAGGCTCCTCTAGTAATCTTGACTTCGCGACGCAGGCCTATGGATAATTGTTGTAACAGCTGGACAGGCTGATGCCCCGGGGATCGCAAGCGACCCGGGGTTTTGCTTTTCAACGTCCATGTGCGCCAATAGCTTTTCATTGTGCTCTGATTTTCTCCGCGAACTCTGACGTTTCTCTGCGACCTCCGCGATTCGCTTTACCGATTGCTGCCATCACTTTTGACCTCATCTATCTAGCAGCATAGAATTCGCAAGCAGTCGTCACCGCCTTGGGAGGCTCAATGCCTGATACCCAATTTCGCAACTGGGTGCCCCATTTCTCGCGTCTTTTGCGAGAAGTGGGGACGCCGTGCTTCGCTATCGCCGCTCTCGTCATGCTCTTCGGTTGCAGCAAGCCCGAAGATTTCCAGAAAAGCCTGCAAGAGAAGCTGATCAACGCCAAATCCGGCGACGTCATTGACCTGCCCGAAGGCAAGTTCCATCTCGACCGCACCCTATCGCTCACCGTCAACGGTGTCACCATCCGCGGCAAAGGCATGGACAAGACCATCCTCTCTTTCGCCGGACAGAAAACCGGCGCGCAGGGCATGCTCATCAAAGCCAATGATTTTGTTATCGAAGACCTCGCCATCGAAGACACCGCCGGCGACGCTCTCACCATTCAGGACGCATCCAACATCACCGTCCGCCGCGTGCGCGTCGAATGGACCCGCGGCCCCAACTCCGCCAACGGCCCTTACGGTATTTATCCCGTAAGTTGCAAAAACCTTCTAGTCGAGGATTCCATCGCCAAAGGCGCGGCCGACGCCGGCATTTATGTCGGCCAATCCGAAAACGTCGTCCTCCGCCGCAATCGCGTCGAGTTGAACGTTGACGGCTTCGAAATCGAAAACACCGAGAACGTAGACGCCTACGAAAACGTTGCCACCCACAACACCGGAGGCATGGGCGTTTTCAATCTCCCCAATGTCCCTCGCCAGGGCGGACGCCACGTGCGCGTTTACAACAACCAGTTCGTCGACAACAACACTCCCAATTTCGCTCCCAAAAGCCTCGGCCCCATCTATTACCTGCCCACCGGCACCGGCATGTACATCATGGCCATTCGCGACGTGGAAGTCTTCAACAACAAAATCCAGAACAACAACACTGTCAACATTTACATCATCAACTACCACACCGGCGTGGACGAAGAATCCCTCCGCGACACCGCTGCCTCCCCGATCACCCAACAGGTCTTCGCTCCTGACGACAAGCGTTACGATCCCTTCGTTCGCGACGTGTACGTACACGACAACGACATCGCTGGCGGAGGGCAATCGCCCGACAATCGCGTAGATGGCGTGAAAATGCTGGCCGCCGCCCTCGGCGGCAAGCTGCCCGACATTCTTTACGACGGCGTTGTCGACCCTGGCTGGGGTAGAAAGGGTCCGAATCCCGGTCAACTCTGTCTCTCCAAGAATGCGGCTGCAAGCTTCTTGAATTTCGACGCGGCCAGAGGAATGAAACATCCCGTCCGCGATGTTAAGCGCTACGAATGTTCGCTGCCCGCTTTGACCGCCGTCTCCATCCCCCAGGCCGGAGGCAAATAATGCGCCGCCGCTGGACGCAAAGTCTCAGCGTCCTCTTTCTCATCGCCGCCCTCGCGGCTTGCGGGCGCTTCCTCGACCACAGCGTGCAAGCGCGCATCGAAAAGCCATTTCCCAAACAGCTTTCCGCATGGAGACTGTTCACCCAGCGAGCCGGGAATCTCAAACCCAACAAAGGCGTCATCCCCTACGACCTCAACACCCCGCTCTTTTCCGACTACGCCAGCAAATACCGCTTCGTCTGGATGCCCCCAGGAACGTCCGCCCAATATCGTAATGACGGCCCTTTCGAATTTCCCGTCGGAACCATCCTCGCCAAAACTTTCGCTTTCCCCGTCGACGGGTCACCCGCAGAAAGGCTCATCGAAACCCGCCTGCTGGTGCACGCCGCCTCCGGCTGGATGCCCCTGCTCTACATCTGGGACAACCAGCAACGCGACGCGACTCTACAACTCGTCCCCGATCCCGTGCCCGTGAAATGGACCGACTCCTCCGGCCGCCGTCACGAGTTCGCCTATGTCATTCCGAATGTGAACGAGTGCCACGAATGCCACGACAATCAGAAAGTCTTTCTCCCCATCGGCCCCAAAGCCCGCAATCTAAATAAAGAGTATGCGTACGCCGAAGGCAGCGAAAATCAACTCGCTCACTGGGCAAGCATCGGCTATCTGCAAGGCCTGCCCGCCACCCGCCCGAAAGCCGCCAAGTGGGACGATCCCGCCACCGGATCGCTCGCCGATCGCGCCGCCGCCTACCTCGACAACAACTGCGCCCATTGCCATCAGCCCGGCGGCCAAGCCGGCTACACCGGCGTCGATTTCCGCCTCACCCAAACCGACCGTCAGGGCCTATGCAAGTCGCCCAACTCCGCCGGCGAAGTAGGGTCGTTGAGTTACGACCTCGTCCCCGGCCGTCCCGATGAATCCATCTTGATCTACCGCCTCGAATCCACCGCCCCAAAAACTTCCATGCCCGCGCTCAGCCGCGACGTAGTCCACGTGGAAGGTGTGAAGCTGCTCAAAGAATGGATCGCCTCGCTCCCCGGCGGATGTAAGAACAACTGAGAACTGGGAACTGAGATCTGAGAACTGGAGTCCAATCTCCCTGTGCGCCTCTGTGTCGTCTGTCGGTGCGCGGTTTCCCACCCCTGATGTAGAATTGTCACGTAACCCCACCGCCGCATCGCACTGAACGCGGCCGGTTTTCAACCGTCGGGACGTGGCTCAGCCTGGTAGAGCACTCGCTTGGGGTGCGAGGGGTCGGCAGTTCAAATCTGCCCGTCCCGACCATTTACACGTTTCCCCATGCGTCTCGCTCTCTACCCCTTCACTACCGTCTTCAACAGCGCTTCCACCCCGTTCCACGTGATCTGCACTCCAATGCAGAGCAGCACGAACGCAACAATGCGCAGGATGCCGTGTGCCGTCTGCGCTGAGATTCGTTCCGTGATCTTCGGGGCATAACGGTAGCTTACAAAGACGGTCAGACTCAAAATCAGCACCGCCAGCGAAATCCCTAGGTGAGCCATGACATCTGCCAACACACCTCGCGCCGCCGATGCGTGCGCACTCAGCGTCAACATGACCACGATGCAGCCTGGGCCGACGGTTAACGGAAATGTCAGCGGATAGAAGACCTTGTCCTCCACCGGTCCAAAGCCAGCCCTCTCGACCTCTGCCTGCTTGGGATTGCTCTCCGTCTCCTGTTGATTCAGCAAACTCCATCCCATGCTGGCCAGTACAAGTCCTCCCGCGACCTGCACCACAGGAAGCGAGATTCCGAAAAACTCCAGCAGTCCGGTCCCCACTAACTCAACCACCAACAGGAAGAGCGTCGTTCTGATCGCAATTCTGCGCGCCAAGTCACGGAAAACCGATTCGGGTGCGTTTCCGACGAAACCCATCAGCAGCAACGCTGAGCCCAGAGGGTTAATCAGCGGCAGCAGTGCGCTGAAGGCCAGCGCGAAAAACTTGACGAGCAGGGGCACACTCCGCATATAGCGAAACAGCATAGCATTGCTTGCCTGCTCGTCCGTGGCGACGGCTTATGTTCCACCACCACCCCAGCTGCGGGTAGTGGGTCAGTTTGGTTTGCAATGCTTCGCGGGCTTTGCGAATCCTTGGCGGCCTTTGCGGTTAACCGCTTTCTTACCGCAAAGATCGCAAAGAACCGCCGCGGAGGACGCAAAGTCTGAGTAGCCCTCAACCGTGAAACTGACCCACCACCCCAGGTGCGGGCTAATTTCCCTGTCGTCCTCGCTCCTGTTACTCTGACTCAATGTATTTCAGCAACCCGCCGGGTAGAAAACCGCATCCATCTCTCCAGCCTGCGCCAAAATTGATGAACCACTTGCGACGCGTTCTTGCGCTCTTTGTTTTGGCGGGGCTGTCTTTCACTACCGCAGCCGCGCAGCAATCTTCCACCGCCCAGCCCCAGGCTTCGCAGCCGCCAGCTCCACCATCTCAAGCACCGCAATCCTCCGAGCCCCCGGCAGCCCCATCGCAACCTCAAACTCCTAAGCGTCCTCTCGGGGTTCTGCCACAGTTCGGTGTCACTTATCAGCACGACGCTCCACCGCTTCGGCCCATCCAGAAATTCCGGGTGTGGTGGCGGACCTCCATTGATCCGGCCACCATCGCCATTGCCGGAATCGAGGCCGGCGTCGGCCAGGCCCAGAACAGTTTCTCCGGCTACGGTCAGGGCGCTCAAGGCTACGGCAAGCGCTTCGGAGCCGCCCTGGCGGATGAAGCTTCCTCGGGATTCTTCAGTAACTTTTTCTATTCCACTCTCTTGAAAGAAGACCCGCGCTATTTCCGCGTCGGCGAAGGCTCCTTCAAACATCGCTTCTGGCGTTCCATCATCCAGGAATTCGTTTGCCATACCGACGCAGGCGGCCGCTCGTTCAGCTACGAAAACGTGCTGGGTGCGTTCTCCAGCGGCGCATTATCCAACGCCTATTATCCTGAAACCGACCGCGGATTCGGCCTCACCATGAGCCGCAGTGGCACCGCCTTAGCTCTGGGAAGCGCTGGCGGCTTGCTCAATGAATTCTGGCCCGACGTTCGCAACAAGATTTTCCATAAACACCCAAAGCCCGGCAGCGCTCCGTCCCCAGCCACTCAGTAACTGCAAAGAAAATGACCAATATCTTCCAGCCTGATCTGCTACGCGAAAAGCGCATCCTGATCACCGGCGGTGGCACCGGCCTGGGCAAAGCCATGGCCCAGCGCTTCCTCGAACTCGGCGCCACGGTGTACATCTGCGGCCGCCGCCACGAAGTCCTGGCCCAGACCGTCGCCGAGTTCAGCTCCCATACCCCGGGAAAAATTCATTCCGCCGTCTGTGATGTCCGCGACCTTCCGCGCGTCGAAGAAATGATCTCCACCATCTGGAAAAACGGTCCGCTCAACATTGTCGTGAACAACGCTGCCGGAAACTTCATGGCCCGCACCGAAGAACTCTCTCCCGGAGCTTTTGAAGCCGTTCTCGGCATCGTGCTCATGGGCGCCATCAATGTGACCATGGCCTGCGGCCGCCGCTGGCTGTCTGCGAAACAGAACGGTGTCATGCTAAACATCGCCGCCACCTACGCCGATACCGGGTCTGCCTACGTGGTCCCGTCCGCCATGGCCAAGGCCGGAGTGGCCGCTCTCACTCGCAGTCTGGCCGTCGAATGGGGCAATCGCGGCATTCGCATGAATGCCATCGCTCCCGGCCCGATCCCTACCGAAGGCGCTTTCTCTCGCCTCCTTCCCCGGCGTGAGCTGGAAAAATTTGCCCTCGACCGCAATCCCCTGGGCCGCTTCGGCACTCGCGAGGAACTCGCGAACCTCGCTACCTTTCTGGTGAGTGACGCCTCCGGCTACATCAACGGCGAAGTGGTGGTGATGGACGGCGGCGAGTGGCTGCAAGGCGCCGGAGAATTCAGCGCCATTGGCCGCCAACTGACCGACAAAGACTGGGAACTCTTCAAGCCCCGCAAAAAGTAGCGTGGAATTGCTTCTCTGCGACCTCTTCGGCACTTCTCCGCGATCTCCGCAGCATTTCTCTGCGATCTCTGCGTTAAAAGCTTTTCGCCTCCGCTATTCGGCCGCCGGATGGCTAGTGGGTCAGTTTGGTTTGCAATGCTTCGCGGGCTTTGCGAATCCTTGGCGGCCTTTGCGGTTAACCGCCTTCTTACCGCAAAGATCGCAAAGAACCGCCGCGAAGGACGCAAAGTCTGAGTAGCCCTCAACCGTGAAACTGGCCCACTGCCGCCGGAGGGAACCTAGCTCTTCCCCTCCACCCGCGCCCGCACCGTCCCCTTCGCCAATTTCGCCGAAATCTCATCTCCGGTCTTCACCTTGCGCGCATCCTTCAATAACTTCCCCGACCCATCAAACACCAGCGCATACCCGCGCTCCAGAATCGCCACCGGCGACAATGCCTGCAATGCCGTCTCGATCCGCTCCACTCGAACTCTACGCTCAAGTAAGAAATTGCGAAACGCCGCCACCAAACCCGTGTGCTGCGCTTGCAAATCCTTCCTCATTCCCTCGAGCACCCGCCGCACATCATAATGACGCACCGTCGCCGACAATCCCTCAAACCGCCGCCGCTGTTTTTCGATGATCCCCCGCTCCGCCTGCCCCAGCCGGTGTCCCAGTTCATCCAGCCGTTGCTGCCGCCGGTGAATCAAATCCATGATCCGGCCAAACGCCCCGTGCCGCGCCAGTTCCGTCAGGTTCTGCCGCACCATCAGCAACTGGTAGCGCACCGCTTTCTCCAGCCGCCGATGCAAGCCTTCCATCTGCTCTTCAATCTCCTGCCGCGAACGAATCACCAACTCCGCCGCCGCCGAAGGCGTAGCCGCCCGCAAGTCAGCCACAAAATCAATAATGGTGAAATCCGTTTCGTGCCCGATCGCCGAAATCACCGGAATCTCCGACGCCGCAATCGCCCGCGCCAGCCCTTCATGATTGAACGCCGCCAGGTCTTCCGCCGACCCGCCGCCCCGCGCCACGATAATCACGTCTACGCAGCCGGTCTTGTTGAAATGCCGCACCCCCGCCGTTACTTCCAAGGCCGCTGCTTCCCCCTGCACCTGCGCCGGGTAGATCAGCACGTTCACCCCGTGATGCCGCCTCCGCAGAATATTCAAGATGTCGCGCAGCGCCGCCGCCTGCGGCGAAGTCACAATCCCAATGCGCTGCGGCAGCGTCGGAATCGGCTTGCGCCGCGCCGCATCGAATAGTCCTTCGGCTTCCAGCTTCGCCTTCAACTGCTCGAAAGCAACTTGCAACGCGCCCGCGCCTTTCGGCTCCAGGTACTCCGCCGAAATCTGCAACTCGCCGCGGTCTTCATAAACCGTAACCCGCCCTCGCGCCACCACCACCATTCCGTTCTCCGGACGAAATCGCAAAAGCTTCGCCGACGAGCGGAACATCACCACCCGCATCTGCGCGCTAGCATCCTTCAAAGTGAAATAAAGATGCCCCGACTCATGCGCCCGGAAGTTGGAGATTTCGCCTTCCACCCAGACGTCGCCGTACTCCCGCTCCACACTGGTGCGCACCGCCGCCACCAGCTCGCGCACCGTCCAGGTGCGCCGCGCCGTGGGAATGAACATGAAACCAAGTTGGTCCGAAGCAGACACTGAAGGAAAGTTTACCAAGTGTGGGCGCGCGCGTGCTCGTGCGTGCAGGAGCCAGCCCTACTGCATCAACCGCTTCATCGCCGTCCGCGCTTCCGCTACCTGTTTGAGCTGAGTCTGCGAACCCTGGAAGTGAGAGAGAAATTCCTGGTATTCGTTGATCGCCTGATCGTGCTTGCCAGTACGCTCGTAGAGCTGCCCCAGATAGTAGTGGGACAAGATTCCAAGGATCGGAAGCCGCTCCGATATGGCCTCGTTGTTTTCCAGATCGCGTGTGCGCCGTACGACTGTGCGAAACTCAGCTTCGGCTGAGGCGTAATCGTTGGTGAGCAAATGGGCACGAGCCTTGAGGAACATTGAATACGAAAATTGGAGATCGGGCCGGTGCGAAAGGGCGCTCAGGGCCGCCTGGCCATCGCTCCGTTCGAGGGCTGCGTTCGCCTCAAAGAGAGTCTGCTCAGCTTCAACCGCAGCAGGCGCCACCCAAGGATTGCTGGAAGCGAACCGTTGCATGTTCTGCTGTGCGGCCGATGAATTTCCCGCCATGATTTGCAGGAACGCGACGGATTGCATCTGTTCGTCATCCAGCTTCTGCTGCTGGGCAAAGGCGAGGGCCGCGGAATTCCCTCCCAACATGGCAGACAGGATCACGAATTGGCGGAGAAAAGTCTCCGCGGCCTCGCTCTGCCTGGCCTGCCCGAGGCCGCTTACAGCCTTGCGATAACCAGCAAGCGCGCCCTCCAAGTCGCCTTCCATCTGCTTGAATTGCGCCTCGAAACCAGGAACATACAGACGCAAGATGGGCGTTGTGCGCTGGGCGAATTGCTGGAAGGCGGCATT
Source organism: Terriglobales bacterium (assembly GCA_049591935.1). GTDB lineage: Bacteria > Acidobacteriota > Terriglobia > Terriglobales > Acidobacteriaceae > JABCZH01. The sequence continues at coordinate 16,009 of JBAWFN010000173.1, forward strand.
GGCCATGTCGGGTTTCTTTTGATCGTTGTACAGGACCGCCAGCTTGAGATACTCGCCGTAGTCGCTGAAGTCCGGTTTCAGCTCGAGCACTTTGCGGTAGCAGGCAACGGCTTCGTCATCACGACTGGCCATGTAGAGAATGTCGCCGCGACTGTCAAGCGGATTAGGATCGCCAGGACGGTCGGCGAGGTAGCCGTCGCTCGCCGCCAGTGCGCCAGTGAAGTCGTCCCACTTCGCCAGTTCGTAGGATTGGAAATTGAGAATCTCTTCGTTTTTTGGCTCCAACGCCAGTCCTTGCTTGAACAACTCAAACGCCTCATCCCGTTTGCCCAGCCCAGACAGCTCGACGCCGAGGATGCCTCGGTTGTTGTTGTCCCGTGGGTAGGCGGACAGCAACTCCTGACGCGCGCGCACCGCAGCCTCAGGGTCGCGGGAGCGCTCGGCTGTGAGCACCTGTATCGAAAGCTGTTCATAACGGGGCAGGCGCGATTGCAGTTGATAGACCTTCAAAGCCAGCTCGTTGCTGTGCCGCACATCGCCTTCAAGCTCATACTGGTTCGAGAGACGCAGATAGGCGAGAGCAAATTGTGGGTCCAGACGGACGGCTTCCTCCAATTCACGGATGGCGTCGGTCTCGAGAAAGCGGCGGGCCAAGTCAACCCCCAACTGATAATGCCGGTAGGCCTCGACGTTGGAAGTGGAAGCCTGCTCGATCTCCGGCGCCTTCTGCGGCAGATCGGACGCCGGCAGAAAACTGCTGGCGATGCTCGAAGTGAGCCGGTCCACCATACCGAAGATGCTTTGCACATCCTGGCCTTCGAGTTTTTCGGAAAAAATAATCTGCCCGGTGTTGGTGTCCTGACCCCGAACATCAAGACGAAGCTGCGTAGGACCAACCTTTAATAAAGCACCGGTGATGTAGGCGTCGGCTCCGGCATCACGCGCCACTTGTTGCGCCTGCCCGGGATCAAGAGATTTTCCATCTTTGCTCGCACGCTGCACCGCGCTCAACACCCGCTCGGTGGAGAGAACATCCAGACCTTTCACCTGCGCCAGGTTGGTGGTCAACATGTCGGTGAGGCCGCTGTTGAGCCAGTTCAGCGACTCGTCCTGCGAGAGATTGGAGAAGTACAAAACCGCGATGGCTTTGTGCTCTTGCCCGCCGGCGGGATGAGCCGTTCGGCCGCGGAAGAACCAGAAGCCCCCAACCGCGGCTACTATCAGAACCAACACCGCAGAAACCGCCATCCATGTGCGTTTGCTTGCAGGAGCCGCGACTGCTGCCTGGCTAACCGGCACTGACGGCTGGCTGACCTGCGCCGCTGCGGCCGCAGCGCTTGGAGACGAACCGGAGGCTCTTGCCGCGGGCGGCGGAGCTGGCGGTTCCATCGGCTCGGGAGTGATCGCAGATGGGGTTTGCGCTGTAGTCCCCATCGCCGGTGTTCTCCCCGATTCCGTGTCTCGCTTCAAGCGCTGAAGATCAGCCCGCAAATCCGCCGCATGCTGGTAGCGCAGATTGCGGTCTTTCTCCAGCGCCTTTCCAATGATCTCTTCCAATTTCGGCGGCAGATCTGGATTCAGCCGCACCGGCGCAACCGTCGGCTTGCGCATGATGGCTTCGAAGATCGCCGCCGTACTGTCGCCACGAAACGGCAGCGTGCCGGTCGCCATCTCGTAAAGCACCGCCCCAAAAGAGAATAAATCACTGCGCGCATCCAGGGTCTTCGCCCGCACCTGCTCCGGCGACATGTAGGCGACCGTCCCCATCGCCGTCCCAGGGCTGGTCAGGTGCGCCGCCAGCGTGCCCGTCTCCATGGTTTCGCTTGCCGGCTTGGCGTCCGTCGCCGTCATTTTTGCCAATCCGAAATCCAATACCTTGGCATGGCCGCGTTCGGTCACAAAAATATTCGCCGGCTTAATGTCACGGTGAACAATGCCCTTGGCGTGCGCCGCATCGAGCGCATCGGCAATCTCGATTCCCAGGGCAAGCAGCGTCTCCAAATCCATGGCGCGATTGTTGATCGCATGCTTGAGCGTCACGCCATCCAGAAACTCCATGGCAATAAAGGCTTCGCCATTTTCCTCGCCAATGTCGTGAATCGTGCAAATATTAGGATGGTTCAACGCTGACGCCGCCTGCGCCTCGCGCTGGAACCGGCTCAAGGTTTGCGGATCTTTGGCAACTTCATCGGGCAGAAACTTAAGCGCGACAAAACGATGCAGCCGCGTGTCCTCGGCTTTATAGACCACACCCATGCCGCCGCCGCCCAGTTTCTCGATGATGCGGTAGTGCGAAATGGTTTGGCCAATCAAGAACGGAAAAACCTCTCGCCCTGGATGTTATGGACGCGCCGCCCCCAAGTCAACGCATCGCTTGTTGGATGCTTACTTCAACCCCAGCTCGATCACGCTCCCAATCCCCGAGATCGTCTTGATCTGCTCATCCCTCAGGCCGAACCGCTGCTTGAGGTATTCAGGGTCGTTGTAGCTTAGCCAGACTTTTCCGTCATCATCCTGCCACGCCAGTGCCTTCAAAGGAAGGTCAATGGCCGCCGTGGGCGCTGCCACCATCACCGGAGTGCCTCCCTTCGGGTTTCCAAAGATCAACAGTTGCGTCGGCCGCATCTTCAACCCAACTTTCTCTGCCTCGCCGCTGTGATCCACTCGGGCAAACACCCGCATGCCTTTCTCCCCCAGCACCGCTTCCACTCGGTCGAGCGTCTCCGCCACCGAATACTTGCTGGCCTTGCTGACAATTCCCTCGCCTGTCTTCACCGGACCTTCTCCTGTGACGAACACGATTTGCCCAATTCAGAATCACGAAGTTTCGCGTTGGGCGCGACCATAGTAGGAGGCAAGCTCCCGCAAGTCAATGCACGACGGCGAGTTAAGTGGGATGTGTAGGGAGTGGTTCTAAGCCCAGCTCTCAGATCTGACTTCCCGGTTTTCGCATTCGCGGGCTGCGAAAAAAGTGATTCCAGTTTCGCATCCTTACAAATTGTTACAAAATGGTTGCATTTTGGGATCGTCCCGAAGTAACATGTTACTCGGACGTGGTAGTAAGCGTTCGATCCAGTCGTGGTACCGCCCTTTACTTCCAAGGTTCAATAGCCGTAACTAACTGTCTCGTCCCGGGTGGACATTCACGCCCCGGACTAGGTACGGAGACCCTATATGGCGTGGTACGCATATTGCCTCACCGAGCAAGAAACCCTCACCAATGGAACCCGCGCACGGCGCCCCTTCCTGTTGGAAGGCATTCAAGGTGTGAACGCAGCCCCAGTTTTGAGTTACCCCAGCGGCGAATTTGCCGTAGTGGTCAGCGAATATGACCGCGCCTCCCAGAAAATTGAAGACAAAGCGGTCTTGGAGCATGCCCACGTGGTCAGCGTGTGTTTCCGCACCGGGACCGTGCTTCCCTTTCGTTTTGGCACCATCTTCGATACCGACGAGGCTTTGCGCCAGGCCGTCCGTGCCAACCGCCGCGCCTTCGGCCTGAGCGTGGAGCGGCTGCGCGGTAAGTCCGAAATGCACCTCAAGGTGCTCGTCCGCGATGGCTCCCTGCGCGACGCCCTCGCCGAAATGCCCCTGCCCGATAGCGTTGGCGGCGAATACCTCCTCCGGCTGCGCGAGAAAGCCTCCAAGGACCGTGAGCGTCAGACTAAGGCCCGCGCCCTGTCCGTTCAGGTGCATAAGATGTTCAACCCGCTCGAGGAAGAGATTAGTTGTAAGCGGGTAAATACCAACGGGATGCTCATCGATATCGCCCACCTGATCGATTCCAAGTCGGTGGAGAAGTACCAGAACCGCTACAGCAGCGCCGCCAAGCAGCTCAAGAACTGTGAGATCTCCGTCAGTGGCCCTTGGCCACCCTACCATTTCTTGCCAGGCAAGCTGCGCACCGTAGCCGGCAACTCTTAGGTCCACCAAAGGGAACAGTGCCCTGCACCGTATGTGCAGGAATATGCAGTGTCTCCACCTTTTGCCCCCCTTTGGGCCGCCTTCGCCACCTAGCACCTCAAGCATAACCCCAATCTTTACAGTCGCTTGCTAGGATGCCGCTTCAAGGCGCTGAGACCGCGCCATTTGGTTGGGCAAATGCTCCTTTGCCAAGGTAATGAAAGAGGCCGCCGACGAATTGACCTTCACTCTCTGTTTTCAACCTTCTATGAATCGATCCGCCTGCGGGATCGGTCCCTTGCATCGCCTTTCCTGACTCCTACCTGACCAGCCTCTTTTGAGAATGTGGCCCCAGAAATGGGGCCGCTTTTTCTTGCCGGCGTTGCTGGCCGAGCACGCTTCTCTTCGCGCCCCTTGCGAAACCCTTTGCGTTCTTTGCGGGCAAAAGCTCACGCTTCTCTTCGCGCCCTTTGCGAAACCCTTTGCGTTCTTTGCGGTCAAAAGCTCTTACCCTAACCACCGAATCCCTTGCTATGCATCCAACATCCAGCTACATTCACAAAACACTATGCGCCTACTGACTGCCGCTTTTCCCCTCATCGCCCTTCTCGCCACTTTGCCTTCCACCGTCCAGGCAGCCGACGAACCAACCCCGAACCCGCCAAGCGACCTGACAGCCCTGCGCGACGCCGCCCTCGCCGATGACTACGCCTACCAGCAGGTCGCGCACCTGACCGACAACCTCGGTCCGCGCCCATCAGGTTCCCCGCAGGCAGAAGCCGCGGTCGAGTACGTCGCCGGCGAGCTACGTCGTCTCGGGCTTGAGGTCCGCCTGGAAGACGTCCGCGTCCCGCGCTGGGTGCGCGGCGTCGATACCGCCGAACTGACCACGTATCCCGGACAAGCCCCCGCCACCACCCAAAAAATTCTCCTCACTGCTCTCGGTGGAAATACCTCCACCCCGGCCGACGGAATCACCGCCCAAGTGGTCGTCGCCAGAAACTTCGCCGAACTGAAAGCCTTGGGGCGGGACAAGGTGGCGGGCAAAATCGTCGCCTTCAATTTTCCCTTTGACAAGCAAAAGGCTGTCAACGGGCTGGCCGGCGCGGCCTATGGCGAGGCCGTCGAGTATCGCACCATTGGCCCTAAGGCCGCCGCCGAGCTCGGTGCTGTGGCCTGCATCGTGCGCTCCGTCGGAGGCGCGGATTACCGTTTGCCGCATACAGGATTCAGTGTTCCAGCAGGCATCCCCTCGGGCGCCGTCACCAGCGAGGATGCTGATTTAATCGCCCGCCTCAGCGCTCAGGGAAAAGTAATCATGCATCTCACCCTCACCTCGCAGAACGGGCCGGAAGTTCTCAGCCACAACGTCGTTGCCGATCTCAAAGGCTCCCAACATCCCGAACAGATCGTCATCGTCTCCGGACATCTCGATTCCTGGGACCTCGGAACCGGAGCCATCGACGATGCCGCCGGAGTTGCCGTCGCCATGGAAACCGCGCAACTGGTTCAGCAACTGCACCTGCACCCGAAGCGCACCATTCGTGTGATCGCCTGGATGGATGAAGAAAACGGCGGTCGCGGCCACGATGCCTATGCTCAAGCCCATGCCTCGGAAATCCCCAACTATGTGGCCGCCATTGAGAGCGATATGGGAGCTTCCCATCCCCTGGGTTTCTGGGCCAAGCTCAACCCCCAGGCGCTGCCACCCCTCAAACCCGTGCAGGACGTTTTGCAGAGTTTTGGCGCCAACCTGATTCAGACCGTCGAATTCAGTCCCGGTTCCGACATCGCCCCACTGGCCAAGGCCGGCGTTCCTACGCTCGGCATCATGCAGGACGGTCGCACCTATTTCAATTACCATCACAGCGCCGCGGATACACTCGATAAGATCGTCCCCCAAGAGTTGCGCGAGAACGCAGCTGCCATGGCCGTGATGGGATACGCGCTGGCCAACCTGCCAGAGCCCTTGCCACACTGAGGCGATCAGTGTTGGTCGCCCTTGGCCGAAATGGGAATTTCGGATACTTTCTTAATATTCAAGGCACCACCGAATCCCGCCCGCCAGTTGACGCATCTTAATTTAGGCGCATATCATCGTCGTTTACCCTTGAATGCCGGAATGTGCCAGTGAAGGGACAGGCAGCGGTGAAGTCATTATCCATGGAAAAAAAGAAGCTGGATTCTTTCAAAAAGCGATTGGAAACGCGGCAGCAGGAATTGCGCCGCATGGTCACGCGCACCGAACAGGATGGACGTACGGTAGACGAAGACTCGGCCCAGGACATTGCCGACCGCGCCGCCAGTTCCTACACCAAGGAATTCTTGTTTCACCAGAGCAACAACGACCGTCAACTCCTGCAAATGGTCGAGAACGCTCTATCACGCATCCGCGAAGGCACCTTCGGCGAATGCATCTCCTGCGGCAAAGACATCAACGCCAAGCGCCTGGAGGCAGTCCCCTGGACACGCCACTGCATCGAGTGCCAGGAAAAACTCGAGCAGGGACGCCTCGAAGAAGCCTCGAAGTAATCCTACTCAAGCTTGTCCTCCGGAGCGGAGTCAAAGGATCCGTGTTGATCCGTGAAAATCCGTGGCCGCCTTGGGCAGTTCGCTTTGACGCCCTCGATTTTCGCCTGTTAAACTGAAGTCTCGCCGCTAAGCCTATCTAGCCGCCAAAGGGGAGTTCGTGCGCGCACAGACCCGTCATAACCTGAAAACCGATCAATTCAGCAAGACCACCATCGACATCGCGGAGAGGACCGCTCACTGGTCGGCCGAGCACCAGGGCAGGCTTCTCGTCGTGGGCGTGATCGCCCTGGTGGTCGCGGCCATCGCCACCGGTTCCTGGTACTACCTCAACCAGCAGGACGAGAAAGCCAGCGTCGAGTTTGGCGCAGCCGTCCGCACTCTGGACGAGCCGGTGCGGCCGCCCAACATGCCGCCACAACCCGAGAGCCCGAGCTTTGCCAGCTCCGCCGAGCGCGCCACCGCCGCCCACAAGCAGTTTCAGGCGATCGTTGACAAGTATCCCCACACCCATTCCGCCGACTTTTCCCACTATTTCCTGGGTCTGACCTCGGTCGACCTCGGTGATTACCCCGCCGCAGAACGCGAATTGCAGAAAGTCGCTTCCTTCCGCAACGCCGACCTGGCAGCGTTGGCCAAATTTGCCCTGGCTTCGGTTTACCGCAACACCAACCAAAACCCGCAGGCCATTGAGATCTACAAACAACTGGCGGAGAAGCCGGCGACCACCGTCAGCAAAGCCACCGCGCAGATCGAATTGGCCGCCACTTTGCAGGCCAACAATCAACCCCTCGAAGCCAAGCGAATCTACGAGCAACTCCAAAAAGAAAATCCCGCCAGCGAAATCTCGCAACTAGCCGGCTCCAAGCTCCAGGAAATGAAATAGCACGCCGGCACGCTGTGCTTTGAAAAGGCGCGCCTTCCAGCACCCCGTGGTTAAGGTTTTCCTTTGTGTACCTTCGTGTCCTTAGTGGTTAAGGCTTTTCTCCGCGCCCTCCGCGGACCCTCCGCGTTCTCTGCGTTTAAAGGCTTTCCTTGGGGTCAGGTTTTCTCCGTGACTCCGTGCCCCCGTGGGTGAGGTCCTTTTAACCCTTCGTGAATAACCGGCTCCATTCTTCCCTCTCCGTAGGCGCAGCCAACCCCACCTTCGCGTTCCGAACCACGTGCTCACTCTGCGACATCCCCACCAGAGCCGTGATCAGCCCGGGAGCCGATCGCGAAAACTGAATCGCATTCTCCGCGTCCGTACCCAACCCCAGAATCCCCTTCACAAAGTCCGGCACTCCCTGGGTCAGACGTCCCTGATACAGCGTCGCACTCCCCACCACCGCAATCCCCAGCTCCGCCGCCGCCCCGAGCAACGACATCTTCTGCTTTTCCACCCGCTGGTTGGCCAAGGCAAATGCCTCCGGCATAGCCAGACTGAACGGCAACTGCACGAAGCGAAAATGATGTCCCTCCCCGCCCGCCTCGCGCGCCAGACCTTCCACTTCCTCCAACCCGACGTAGTCCCGCGCTCCCTCGGCCAGACGAAACCCACTCCACGTCGCTACCCCGTAGTACGCGACTCTCCCAGCTTTTACCTGCTTCTCCAGCATGGCAAACGCCTCCCGCAGCCGCTGGTTGAAAACCTCGCGCGGCACCTCCGCCAACTGCGACTCGGGATTGTGAACATAGAAAACGTCAATGGTTTCCAGATCCAGGTTCCGCCGCGACCGCTCCATCTGATTTTCCAGATACGCCGGCGCCATGCAATGCATACCGCCAGCCAATTGTGCGGGATCAATGACGCCAGAATCCACGTATTCGCTCTTGAAGTACGCCCGCGGATCAGCCGGCAAATCGCCGTCCACCGAAAGATAGCCCGCCTTGGTGCACACCACAACTTCCTGGCGCTTCACTTCTCCCGAATCGATCGCCGGCCGCAACCCCGCACCAATATTGCGCTCCGAGCGCTGATGCCGGTAATTGATCGCCGTATCCAGTACGTTGATGCCCGAGCGCAGCGCCGTCGCAATCGCCGCAGTGTATTCGCGGTCGGTCGAATCGTCAGGCTCGCCAAGATAGGTGCCTAAGCCGATCGACGACATCCACAACTCAGCCGGCCCCGGCGCCTGCTCCGGACGACGGAAGTGTCCCGCCTCCTGCAACCGCGGAAACCGCCCGCGATACGACGAGGTGCCTTCAGATGTTGCCCGTCCGGGGATCATAGAGGTAACAGTGTAGCAGCGGAAAATTGCAGCCGCGGAGCGGCGCAAGAATAAAGCCCACGGCGCAAGCCGTGGGTCTGGTGGCGTGTGGGGACGGGCGCCCCCGCCCGTTCAGCCGAGCGCAGCTCGGCAGCGAATTAGCCGCGGAGCGGCGCAAGAATAAAGCCCACGGCGCAAGCCGTGGGTCTGGAGAGCGGAGGACAATCAAGCCCCGAAGGGGCGAAAGAATATTGTTGCCGTCCGCGAGCACCGTCCTCTTACAATATCTTCTTCCCAAACGCCGACAACGCCAATTCCACCGCCAGCTCCGCCGTACGATTGTGCTCGTCAATCACCGGATTCACTTCCACAATCTCAAAGCTCAACATGCGCCCGTGGTCGGCAATGATCTCCATCGCCAGATGAGCCTCGCGGTAAGTCGCCCCACCGCGCACCGGCGTGCCCACTCCCGGCGCATCTTCCGGATCAATCCAGTCCATATCGAGCGACACATGATAACCGGCGGTGCCCCGTCCGGCCATGCGCAAAGCCTCTTCAATCACCGTGCGCATGCCGCGCTCGTCGATATCGCGCATGGTAAACACTTCAATCCCCGCCCGATGAACATTCTGTCTTTCCACCGCGTCAATGTCGCGCACCCCCACCAGCACACAGTTCTCCGGCTTCACCTTGGGTGAAAATCCAAAAATGTTGGCCAGTTCCGGCGGCCCCAGTCCCATGATCGCCGCCAGCGGCATGCCATGCACGTTGCCGCTGGGAGAACTGTCCGGTGTGTTGATGTCGGTGTGGGCATCGATCCAGATCAAACCGACTTTCTGGTTCTGCCGGCGATAGAATTCCGCCACGCCCGACACGCTGCCCACCGCCATCGAATGATCGCCCCCCAGCGAAAGCGGAAATTTACCCGCTTCCAGCGTCTTCAGGATCAGCTCTGCGTGCTTGCTGCAGGTCGCAGTAATTTCCTTCAAATACTTGGCGTGCGGATCGCCTTCCTTTTTCTGTTCAGGGATGGCCACGGCTACATTCCCGCCATCTTCCACAATGTGGCCCAGAGCCTCCAACCGCGCTTCCAGCCCAGCCACCCGCACCGCCGACGGCCCCATGTCGACCCCGCGCCGCGACTGCCCAAGGTCCAGCGGAACCCCAATCACACGGATCTTCTTAGCAGTGATACTGGAAGAGGCTTCAGTAATGGTGGTCATAATTTCAAAGGCCATTCACCGCCGACAACGCCGAGATCGCCGAGTCTGGGAAGGGCAACTTGCTCATCGACTTTCAACCCGCGCTGCCTCACTTCATAAGCCAGGCAGGCTTGATAAGCAGATTCCAGCAACCCCGGTCCAACTGCCTTATGCACCTCAATCGCAGCCCCGATGATCCGCCGCGTGATCTGGTCGAGTCGATCTTTCTCTAGCATCTCTCAGTGCCCTCGCCACGCTCGGCGTTGAATCTCGTCATAGCTGCGTACTCGAACCCTGAGATTTTACCCTCGTTTTCTCGGCGACCTCGGCGTACTCGGCGGTGAATCGGTTTGACTACGGGTACAACCTGTGCAACATTCGCGGAAACGGAATCGTCTCTCGCACATGTTCCAGTCCGCAAATCCACGCCACCGCCCGCTCAATCCCCATGCCAAACCCCGAATGCGGCACGCTGCCATACTTGCGCAAATCCAAATACCACTTGAAGGCCTCTTCCGGCAGGCCATGCTCGTGAATGCGCTTCACCAGCAGATCGTAAGATGCCATGCGTTGCGACCCGCCGATGATTTCTCCGTAACCCTCCGGCGCCAGCACATCCACGCACAGCGCCAGTTCCGGCCGCTCCGGATCAGGCTCCATATAAAACGCCTTCACCTTCGCCGGATAGCGATGCACCATCACCGGCCGCTCAAACTGCGACGAAATATAAGTCTCATCCGGCGAACCCAGGTCCCCGCCCCACTCGAATTGATTCTCCAGCGCGCCCTTGCTATGACCTTCTTGCAGCAGCTTCACCGCGTCATCGTAACTAATTCGAGGAAACGGAACTTCTATCTTCTCCAATTTCGAAAGATCGCGGCCAATGACCGTCAAGTCCGCCCGCCGCTTCTCCAGACAGCGCTTCACCAGAAAACTCAGCAGCCGCTCCGCCAGATCCATGATGTCCGCGAGTTCTGCGTAAGCCACTTCCGGCTCCACCATCCAAAATTCGGTCAGGTGCCGTCGCGTCTTCGATTTCTCCGCCCGAAACGTCGGCCCGAACGAATACACCTTGCCCAGCGCCGCCGCCGTCGCTTCAATATAAAGCTGTCCCGATTGCGTAAGAAACGCCTGTTCCTCAAAGTAATCCACCGGAAACAGCGTGCTGGTGCCCTCACAAGCCGCCGGAGTCAGGATCGGCGGATCCGTCAGCGTGAATCCCTGCTCATCGAAAAAATCACGCGCAGCTTTAATAATCTCCGCCCGCACCCGCAAAATGGCTGCCTGCCGCGGCGTTCGCACCCACAAATGCCGGTGCTCCATCAGAAAATCAACCCCGTGCTCTTTCAGCGAAATCGGGTAGGGATCCGTTTCCGAAACTCGCTGCACCACCTGCACGCTCGAAACATCTAGCTCAAATCCCCCGGGAGCCCGTTTGTCAGCCCGCGGCTTGCCTTCCACGATGACGCTCGACTCCTGCGTCAGCCCTTTGATGGCATCGAACACCTCAGGCGCGACGGCGTTCTTTGGAACCACCCCCTGAATCACTCCCGACCCGTCGCGAAACTGCGGAAACAACAGCTTGCCGCTTTCGCGCAGGTTATAAAGCCAGCCGCGGATGGTGACCGCCTGCCCCTCATGCTTCCCAATTTCAGCGATGGTAGTTATAGGTGACGACATAGGATCTAAATTGAGCAATTGGGCAATTGCGTAATTTAGCAATTGCAAACCACTCGGATTTCAAATTACTCAATTACCCAATTTCCAATTGCCTGATGGCCTAGGATCTAAATTGAGCAATTGGGTAATTGCGTAATTTAGCAATTGCAAACCACGTGGATTTCAAATTACTAAATTACTAAATTACCCAATTACTAAATTACTAAATTACCAATTTCCTAAACGCCGCCGCCATCTTCTCCCCCGGGCTGATCTTCTCCTCGCCCTCAATCTCCAGCAAAAGCGGCGGCTGGTGCGGCGCGCTTCGCAGCAACTCCATGGCCTGCTTCCAGTCAATCGATCCCTCCCCCGGCCACAAATGCGAATCTCGGTCGTGTTTGTTGTCATGCACATGGGTCGAGCGAATGTGGTTCTTCAAAGTTTCGAAGGCCTGCTTCACATCCGTCATCAGATAAGCATGGCCAACGTCAAAACAGATTCCCACATCCTCAAAGTGCGCCGCGTGAATCAGCTCCAGCAGCTTCTCCGGCGTGCTCAGCTCGTTGGGAATGTTTTCCAGAAGAATGCTCACCCCCAGCGGTTTCGCAAAGGCCCGCAAATGTTCGATCGACGTCATCGCGGCTTCGAACTTGCGCTCGTCAAACTCCTCCCCAGGAAGTCCGATGTGCTGCACCAAAAAGCGGAACGGAATCTGCTCCGCCAACTCCAGCGCGCGCTTAATCTCGTCCATGGCTTCCACCCGCGCGGCCCGGTCGAGGGCGGCGACATTGATCGGTGGCGACCCCGTGCGTCCCCACTCGTAGTCCGAGAACAGCGGGGCATGCACGGAATTCAGCGGCGTGGCCGTGCTGCGGAACCAATCCGCGATTTCGCGTACGTGCTGCTTGCGGTTGGCGTAATCCAGATGCTGCCGCGCCGCAAAAATCTCGATCGACTGCGCCCCGCCCCGCACCAACCCGTCCAGCAGCCCGGGGTGCAGCCGCTCCTTCACGTGAATAAAAGTAGACATTGCTTTTTGCATTTAGTAACCAACCGGCTTTCCATTATGTCTGCCATCGCTCGCACCCAGGCGTTCGCCACTCTCCAGATCGATGGCAATGCACTCGCCATCGCTCCAGTAAGGCGTCCAGCGTTCCCCCACTCCCGCGCCAATCTCGATCTTATGCCCCATCTGTTCCAGCGACTCTATCGCATCTGGCGAAAACCACTGCTCCACACCCACCCGGTCCGGCAGCCACTGATGATGAAAGCGCGGCGCGTTCACCGCCTCCTGCACGTTCATACCATAGTCCACCACAGCCATCAGGATGTTCGCCACCGTGGTAATGATTCGCGCTCCGCCCGGTGAACCCAGCACCAGAAACAGCTTACCGTCTTTCAGCACCATCGTCGGCGTCATCGACGAGAGCGGCCGCTTGCCCGGCCCAATGGCATTCGCCGGTCCCTGAATCAGTCCATACAGATTCGGCACTCCCGGCTTGGCGGCAAAGTCGTCCATTTCGTCATTCAGCAGGAAGCCGAGATTCCCCGCTGTCACCCGCGAACCGAAGCTGTCATTCAAAGTCGTAGTCACCGCTACTGCATCGCCCTCAGCGTCCACCACAGAATAATGCGTCGTGTGCTCGGGCTCGCGCACTCCCAGCGGCTGCGGATTCTGCCGCGCATACTGTTCCAGTTCGCTGAAAATCGCAGGACGCTTCAGGTCCTGGCTGGCGGTTGCATGTCCCGGATCAATCGACTCCCGCCAGGCCGCCCCGTACTTCTTGTCGATCAGCTGCGCCACCGGAATCCGCGAAAAATCCGGGTCCCCCATGAATTCCGCTTTGTCGAAATACGCCCGCCGGAAGGCCTCGACCGTCAGGTGAATCGATTGCGACGACCGGTTGCCCAGCTTCCCCAGATCGTAACCCTCCAGTATGTTCAAGATCTCGAGCAATGTCGTTCCACCGGCGGAAGGCGGCGGCGCGCTGATGACATCGTATCCCCGATAGCTGCCACGCACCGGCTCGCGTTCCTTCACTTCATACCGGTCGAGGTCGTCGGCGGTAATCAATCCTCCACCTTTTTGTATGAAGGCAGCCAACTCCTGCGCCATGGCCCCGTGATAAAAATCATCCGGCTTGTCGGCAATCCGCTCCAGCGTTCGCGCCAATTCCGGCTGCCGAAATGTCTCCCCCGGCTCGTAGTACTTCCCATCGCGTTGAAATATGCGGTGCGAGTCGGGGAAAATCGCCAGACGCTTGTCTTGGCGCAGATCGCGAGCATCTTCCCACCCCAGTGCCCACCCCTCCCGCGCCAATTTGATGGCCGGAGCCATTACCTGTTTAAGCTTCAGCTTGCCGTACTTTTTCTCCGCATAAACCATGCCCGCAACCGACCCCGGCACGCTGATCGCCTTGTATCCCACCACGCTCGCGTCTTCGATCACATTCCCCTGCGCATCCAGATACATATTGGCCGTGGCCGCCGCCGGCGCTTTCTCGCGATAATCAATAAAGTGGGTCGTGCCGTCGGCCATCCGGATCAGCATGAACCCGCCACCACCCAAATTCCCCGCCTCCGGATGCACCACCACCAGCGCGAACCCCGTAGCCACCGCCGCATCCACCGCGTTCCCGCCCGCCTGCATGATCTCGGCCCCGGCTCTTGACCCCAACTCATGAACGCTAACCACAATCGCATGCCGCGCATGCACCGGCCGCACGGACGAACCCTGCGCCCCCGGAACACAACCCAGCAGCGCCGCCAAAAGCAGCAAAATCAATCGCTTGCGTGTGTATGGTATCAACGTCAGACTCTTGAGGCTAGCCTAGCCAGCAACGGAGAGTCAAATCTGGGATCGGGAAACTGAGAACTGAGATCTGAGAACGAGATGTGAGATCTGCGAACCCAGATCTGCGAACCCAGATCTGCAGATCGAAGACCGGTTCTATTCCAACCATCGCCGGCACAAGTTCTCCGTGTTCCTCTGTGCCCTTTTGTGGCTAAGCTCTTCTCAGCGAAATCCAACGCAGGAACCTTTTCACATAGACACTCTCTACTATTCACGATAATATTGCCCACGCTGCCATTCGGCCCGCCCCGCGCCCCTCCCAGCGCGACGCGGACGAAAACCCAGGTCGAGGTCCTATGATGCTTGCCGTTTCCCGCCGCACGCTTTGCGCGCTTGTCTGCTTAACCGCCGCGCTCACTCTCTCCGCCCGCGCCCAATTCACGCTGGAGCAGATCAGCGTCGACAAATTCACCAATGCCGATAGCGACCACCGCACCGAAGTCGAGCCTGACTCCTTTGCCTGGGGCAACACCATCGTCGCCACCTATCACGTCGCCCGCCGTCCCGGAACCATCGGATGGGGCAGCGCTGACATTGGCTTTTCCACTTCCACCGACGGTGGCAAGACCGGTATCTACGGCTACCTCCCCGGCCTGACCGTGAACTATAAAAATGGAACCTATTACGGCGCCGCCGACCCCACCGTCGCCTACGACGCCAAACACGGCGTGTGGCTCATTTCCAGTCTCGCTCTGATCAATCCCATCGGCGACGTGGTCGTCAGCCGCTCCGCCGACGGCATTCACTGGGGCAGCCCCATCCTCATCGACGGCACCCACAACGACGACAAAAATTGGACCGTCTGCGACAACACTTCCACCAGCCCCTACTACGGCAACTGCTACACCGAGTGGGACGCCGCCGCCAGCACCGGCTTAATCCTCATGAGCACTTCCAGCGATGGCGGCAAGACTTGGAGCGCCGGCAAGGCCACCGCCGACCAGACCGGCGGCCTGGGGGGAGAGCCTCTCGTCCAGCCCAATGGAACCGTCGTGGTCCCGTTCTCCGAGAGTTATGCAGGTGTGGGCGCTTTCCGTTCCACCAACGGCGGAGCCAGTTGGACGGCTTCTGTCCTCATCGCCCTGGTCGATAGCCACACAGAAGGTGGCGGCCTGCGCAGTCTGCCTTTACCCTCCGCGGAAATTGACGCCACCGGCAAGGTTTACGTGGTCTGGCAGGACTGCCGCTTTCGCACCAGCTGCGCCGAAAATGACATCGTCATGAGCACTTCATCCGACGGCAAGACCTGGACCACTCCGGCCCGCATTCCCATCGACCCGGCCAACAGCACCGTAGACCACTTCCTTCCCGGCATCGGAGTCGATCCCACCACTTCCGGCGCTACCGCGCATCTTACTCTGGTTTATTACTACTACCCGGTTTCCAACTGTAACTCGAATTGTCAGTTAGACGTCGGCTTCGTAACTTCGCAGGATGGTGGCAGCGATTGGACTGGCGGCGTGCAACTCGCCGGCCCCATGGAGCTTACTTGGCTGCCGGTCTCCGACCTCGGACCGATGGTCGCCGACTACATCAGCGTCTCCTACATGAATGGCAACCCCTTCGGCGTCTTTGCCGTAGCCAAAGCCCCCTCCGGCAGTCTGCTCAACGAAGCCATGTATACGACCAAGCAGCCGCTGCTGGCCGCAGCCGACGCGCCCCGCTTCAGTTCCCAGGGTGAATTGCCCGTACCCAACGCCAAGTCCGATCACGTAATAAAGGGCTATTACGATGACGAAGGCCGCTTCCCCGTCCCCGAATGGAAGATGCCGCAGTCCGAGCAGAAGTAGAAGTTGCGATTTTGTGTGGGGCGGACACTCTTGTCCGCCGCCGTCGAACCTGACTGTGTGGGGCCGGGCGTCTCGCAAGCCTGTCCCTGAGCCAAGTCGAAGCGTCCAGACCGAGCGAACCTCCGCAGCCCTTTGGTTCCAGCTGTGCCGAAGACAAACTAGCCCTAACTTGCGGCGCTAGAAATCCCCAAATAGCTATTCACTAACTCGACCGTCAAGCTAAGACCGGAAGCAATCTGCGAAACCGTCTGCCCCTGGTTATACAACTGATACACCTGCTGTGACTCAGACAGTTTGACCGTGTCCACCGGATTATTGGTCGTCTGCGGAGGCCTCTGCGCGGCCGCCGAATTTGACAAAGACTCTGCTGCAGCCAACTCCCCTGCCGTCACCGAACTGGAGATAGAAATACTCATACCAAGGCTCCCTTCTCTCCTACACCTGGAGAGATCGGCGCATCATCCCCCTCGCAGGAGTCGAATTCTGATCATCTTTCACCCATCGGGTTGTGTGTTCCCACAACGGAACGATCTCCTGCAAACGACACCAACCCGAAGTGTCGGCGGGTGCCCCGTTCCTAGCGCGTCCTTTGCGCTAGGGGCGGGGAGTTTCCTGCCCCTACACGGTAGTTTCCCATAAATATGGTAATATGGGCCATGAAGACCACCCTCGAAATTCCCGATTTCCTGTTCCGCCGCGCAAAATCAGCCGCCGCCCAACGCGGCGTTCCCCTGCGCCAGCTCGTCACCGAGGCGGTCCAGGAAAAATTGAAAATGACCTCCCAGGATAAGCCCTGGATGAAGCATCTCGGAAAGCTCAAACACCTGCATAAAGAGCGCAAGCAAATCGAAAAGCGGGTGGAAGAAGCCTTCGAGCAGATCGATCCGGAAGTCTGGCACTGATTGTCTGATAGACGATTGTCTGATAGACGATTGTCTGATAGATGATCTTCTAATCAATGATTCTCGACACCAACGCCTTATCCGCCGCGGCCGACAATGATCCCGGCCTGGCCGCCGTTCTTGCTCGCGCCGATCAGATGGCGCTCCCCGTCATTGTTCTCGGCGAGTACCGCCATGGCATCGCCCAGTCGCGCCATCGCGCCCGCTACGAAAACTGGCTGGCGCAGCTACTCCAAGACTGCATGGTCCTCGACGTTCAGGAACCGACCACGCATCATTACGCCGAGATCACCGTAGAACTAAAGAAAAAAGGCAAGCCGATTCCAACCAATGACATTTGGATCGCCGCCCTCTGCCGCCAGCATTCTCTCCCCCTGCTAAGCCGCGATCGCCATTTCGATCTGGTCGCCGGTACCAAACGCATCGCCTGGTAATCGGCACTGCCCGCCGCCGTTGACGTTGCGGCACCAACCACGTGGGGACGAGCGTCCCTCGCCCGGGCCATCGTCATTCCTGTCGTTTTGACATTTTGTTAACATTATTCCCGTGAGATCTATGCTATGGTTTCTCGCCAGAACGCCCGACGGTCGCCGTAATCGATCTGCCGCCGCGCGCTCTTGGCAATGTACGTTTTTTCACAAGGCAGGAACCCCGGCCGGTTACCCCACTGCCATGCTTCCATCTCATTACCGCCGGCGAACGCAAATCGAGAGAAGGTGGAATTCCATGATGAACCAAAACCTCTGGCAGCACTGGATGTTCAAGACTAGCTCAAGCACCACAAAGTTTTTTTTCGCACTGACCTTCGCCATTATCCTTGCCGCCCTGCTGGCGCAGCCGGCGCAAGCCCAAACTTATACCGTTCTCTACACCTTCACTGGCGGCACCGACGGCGGGTGGCCCTACTCGGGTGTAATCCTCGATGATTCCGGCAATCTGTATGGCACTACGGAAACCCGAGGCGACGACAGCGCCTGTGGCGCGTTTGACGGCTGTGGCGTCGTCTACAGGCTCGATCCTTCGGGCAACCAAACCGTGCTCCACACTTTTGAAGGCAATGCGGATGGAAGACAACCCCAGTGGGGCAATCTGTTCCGCAACCAGGCCGGCGATCTCCTCGATACCACCCAGTATGGCGGGCAGAACGGCGATATCGGCTTGGGAACCATCTATGCCCTCACCAGCACCGGCAAAGAGATTATCGTCCATAGCTTCCAGGGCGGCCCGGCCGACGGCGAGGAGCCCCAAACCGGTCTGATCGAAGCCAAAGACGGCACCTTCTATGGCACCACCGCCGCAGGCGGAAGCGGCCCCTTTGGCGACTGCGGCACCGTCTTCAATCTGAGCAAGTCCGGAAAGCTCACCCTTATTCATAGCTTCGTCGGCGGCGACGGCTGCCAGCCCGAAGGTGGCTTGGTGATGGACGCGCAGGGCAATATGTATGGCGTCACTTCTACCGGCGGAGCTCTCGGCTACGGCACGGTATACAAAATCACCCAGGCGGGTGCGGTCACCACCCTGCATAACTTCGCCAATCAGCCGGATGGCGCCAACCCTCTCGGCATTCTGGCGATCGACAAGGCGGGCAACCTCTATGGCACCACCCCGGGCGGTGGCAACCCCAAATGCACCACCGCAAATCAGGGCTGCGGCATCGTCTTTGAGATCGACACCCAGGGCAACGAGCACATTCTGCACAGCTTCCTCAATGCCGAGGGCGGGATGCCTTACGCCGGGGTGGTTCTCGATCCCGCCGGCAATCTCTACGGTTCCACTTCCGGCTTCTCAACCTATAACTGGGGATCTCTTTTCAAACTTGACCCGCAGCAGAACTTCACCAAGCTGCACGACTTCACCGGCGGAGCCGATGGCGGATTCCCGTTTTCCGCCATGACCCTGGATCATGGCGCCCTTTACGGCACAACGTACCTGGGCGGCCTCGCCACTGCCTGCGGCGGCCAGGGCTGCGGCGTGGTATTCAAACTCACGCGATAGTGTGGCGCGGGCGCCCTCGCCCGCGTTTTCCTCCTGGGGAAATCCCGCATCGACATGACCTTCCCATTCACGGGAAGCTGGGCGCTCGCGTACGAACCAAGCACTCGACATTTACCGCCTCAAACTCTCCCACCCCTCGCGATACTTCTCAAACTTCGATCTCTTCTTCTGCGTCTCCGGAAACAATTTCAAAGACCGCAACCGTTGAAACACTTTCACCGGAAACACATACCACGCGTCCTTGGGCACAACATACGCCACCAGAGCATCAATGTCCTCCCCGCGATAAGCCCGGAACGCGTGATCATGCGTGCGAAAACTGTACCCACCGTCCTCACCTTCACAATGCGCCGACTTCACCTGCACCCGTCGCAACCCCGCCCCGCCATCGACCACAAAGTCATACCGGTCGCTATCTCCCCAAGTCTTCGACACCGTAAATCCCAAACTAGCGACTTTCGCCAGAAACGCCGCCTCCGCAATCTCCCCACGCCGCTTCCCCGTAACCACCGGCCCATAAGCCTCCGCCCAAATCCCGCCAACCTCCGCCACCCCCATCAAATCCCCAACCACGACGCCAATACTCATAACCGATTCACTCCTTCACCACCTGATTCCAACTGAACAACTGGGTGCCCCACGTCTCGCCGCCTTTGCGAGAAGTGGGAGACAGCACACCGACTCCCGATTTCACGCGCAGGGTGTCCGGATCACCACGCGCAGGGTGCCCCGTTCCTAGCGCGTTCTCTGCGCTAGGGGCGGGGATTTTGACCTGTCACTCCCATGCGACGTCCGTGGAGATTCGGAATTTGTCATCCTGAGGCGACGGCTTTATGTCGCCGAAGGACCCGGGCGAGCCGCGCGAACCACGGAGCCTGCCCTGAGAGAGCGCCAGCGACCGAAGGGCGCGTTTGGCTCGCATCCATATTTGCCTTCTCGCCACCACCCCCAGACACAAAAACCCCCTCGGACGATCCCGTCCGAAGAGGCCAACCTCAGCCATTCCGGCTATCTAACAATCATCCCCAACCACCAAAATCAAAGTCAACAAAAATCCACCTCCCAAGCCATCACCATTTCCAAAACAGAACCGTGTGGGACGGACACTCCTGTCCGTCGCCGTTGACTTTGCTTTGAAGGGGTGCGACATCATCCGCGCCGAAAACTTGGGAACGCTATCCGATTCGTATCAGGGCACGCCTTCAAGAGCCTGCCCTGAGCGAAGTCGAAGGGTGCCGCTCAGATCCGAAAAATGACCGGCTTTAGCCGCTGAGGTCGTGCCGACATCCCGGGACAAGCCGTGCGCCCGACTCACCGAAACCCCAGCCGCAAAGCAGCGCAAGAATAAAGCCCACAGCCTGCCCTGAGCCTGTCGAAGGGGCGCAAGCCGTGGGTAGAGTGAGGCAAATGACCGAGCCCCGGAGGGGCGAAAGCGCCGCCAAACACCTAAGCAACCCTTCCGCCTCTAGAACGGGACCACCAGCTTATCCGGCCCTTCGATTTCGTCTTTGGCCTCTAGGAATTCTTCGGTCCATGGCTTGCCCGCGCACTCGGGGCACTCATCGATCGTGTTGCCAATGGCGTAACAGTGATAGCAGGTTCCCTCGGAGCTCGCGCCAGGGAACTTCTTACAGGTCTTGCAGGGCTTGAAGAACTCGCGCTCCAGCGCTCGGTGCTCCTCCCATAGTTCGTGTTCGCAAACCACGCACATAATCTCCTCCTGACTGCAATCTCCTGCCCCCGAGCGAGTCCTTCACCGGGATATTTTCCTAAGCCGCTAATATAACTCCATCGCCTTCTTCTACTTTCTTCAAATGAGAGTCGACACTGCTTTATTGCAGACGTCCATCCCAAAACGGAAAAGGCCACATTCATTTCTGAATGTGGCCTTTATTTAATGTCGGCAACGACCTACTCTCCCACACCTGACCCAAGAACGGCGGAGCCTCTGGCCCGTCCTTCCGCATCCAATTCTCTATACAAGGAGGAACTTATGCACGTTGTACTTGGAGCAAGCGGCAATACCGGACATGTTGTGGCGCAGAATCTTTTGGCCCGCCAGCAGAAGGTTCGCGTCGTTGGCAGAAACCCAGCTCACCTGCAAGCTCATGCGGCCCAGGGCGCGGAGATATTCATCGCCGATGTGACCGACGCGTCCGCGCTCACCAAAGCTTTTCAAAACGTAGACTCAGCCTACGTCATGATTCCACCCAACCCCACCAGCAACGATCCGCTCGCTTATTCGGAACGCGTCGGCGATGCGATCGCAACCGCTTTGAAAAATGCCGGCGTCAAGCATGTCGTTGCGCTCAGCAGCATTGGAGCCGACAAAAGCCAAGGCACCGGCCCAGTAGTCCGCCTCTACAAACTCGAGCAAAAACTTAACCAACTCGGCGGCGCGAACGTACTCTTTCTGCGCGCCGCCGCCTTCATGGAAAATACACTGTCGCAAGCTGCGGCCATTTCCAAGATGGGCTCTGTGGTTGGGCCGATTCGTCCCGACCTCAAACTTCCAATGATCGCGGCCCGCGATATCGGGGCGTTTGCCGCCGAGGCGCTTCTACGCCTCGACTTCCGCGGCAAGCAAACCCAGGAGTTGCTGGGCCCGCGCGATATCACTTACCCCGAGGTTGCCGCTATTATCGGCAAGGCCGTCAACAAGCCTGGTCTCCAATACAAGCAACTTCCTGACGAGCAGATCCGGCCCGCGATGGTTCAGATGGGAATGTCCGAACAAATGGCTGGACTGCTTCTCGAAATGGCGGCAGCGCTGAACTCGGGACACATGCGGGCGCTCGAGTCCCGCACATCCCGCAACACCACTCCGACGACCTACGAAGACTTCGTCGCCGAAGTGTTTGTCCCGGCCTATCAACACCAGGCAGCAGCGTAAGCGGCAAAACGGAAAAGGCCACACTCATTTCTGAGTATGGCCTTTATTTAATGCCGGCAACGACCTACGCTCCCACACACTTTCGCGTGCAGTACCATCGGCCCTGCGGGGCTTAACTTCCGTGTTCGGGATGGGAACGGGTGGAACCCCCGCGGTAAGATCACCGACAAGTCGTAGCTGTCAGCTATCAGCCGTCAGCTTTCTGCAACATGTGCCGCGCTGACTCCAGGGCTGATGCCCAGCAAACTTGGTGAGTTCCCAACTCCAACCCCCGCCCTCTAAAAGCTGAGAGCTGAAAGCTGAAAGCTGAGAGCCAGTTTTCAAAGATCGCGAGGACAATGCCTCACAACTGAATAGATTGGGTGTTACATAATCGACAAGACTTCGAAAATCTCGTCGGCGCACAACCATCAGTACTTGTCTTCAGTCTCGTCCAGGTTCTGACGAGTCGCTGAAGTCGCCTCCGCTTTCGAACAGTTTCGAACTGAAAGCTGAAGGCTGAGTGCTGACGGCTGCTTTTCTGCACCGAGTAAATTTTATGGTCAAGCCGAACGGGCGATTAGTACTGGTAAGCTACATGTGTCACCACACTTCCACTTCCAGCCTATCAACCAGGTAGTCTTCCTGGGCCCTTCTTATCCCTTACGGGTTGGGAGATCTTATCTTGAGGAGTGCTTCCCGCTTATATGCATTCAGCGGTTATCACTACCGAACTTCGCTACCGAGCGGTGCCATTGGCATGACAGCTCGAACACAAGAGGTTCGTCCATCCCGGTCCTCTCGTACTA
>JBAWFN010000174.1:0-39712 GCA_049591935.1 Terriglobales bacterium
CGTCCACGCCCTGCAAGTCTCTCGCGGACTGGCGGCCGCACACGACCAAGGCATCACTCATCGCGACCTCAAGCCCGAGAATGTTTTCCTGACCAAAGACGGGCGCATCAAGATTCTCGATTTCGGCCTGGCCAAGCTTACGCAACCAGAGAAAACAGCGTCAGGTGCGGACACCCTGACAATGGCGTCGCAGACCGAACCGGGCTTGGTTCTGGGCACCGTCGGCTACATGTCACCCGAGCAGGTTCGGGGAAAACCAGCCGACTCACGCTCCGACATTTTCAGCCTGGGTGCAATCCTGTACGAAATGGTGTCAGGCAAACGCGCGTTTCATGGCGACAGCGCAGTCGATACCATGAGCTCGATCCTGAAAGCCGAACCGCCTCCGCTGACCGAAACGCAGCCGAACGTTGCGCCGGGGCTGGCGCGCATCGTTGAGCATTGCCTGGAAAAAGATGCCGCCAACCGCTTCCAGTCGGCCCGCGATGTCGCATTTGCGCTGGAGGGGTTCAGCGGATCGGGCAGCACCAGTTCCGCGGTGCCGCACCTTTCCACCTCCACCAGACGGCATAATCTCCCTCTGTTGGCTTCGATCTGCGCGGGACTTTTGCTCGCCGCGGCCGCTTTCTTCGTTGCTCGCGTCACTGTTCCCGCCGGTGAACTGCCGACATTCAAGCAGCTCACTTTCCCGCGCGGCTACATGCAGACGGCGCGTTTCGGGCCGGATGGAGAGACCATTATCTATTCGGCGGCATGGCGAGGCAAACCGATCGAGCTGTTCTCCACCCGTATCGAAGGGGGCGAATCGCGCGCGCTCGGCCTGCCGGATTCCGATCTTCTCGGAGTTTCGTCAAGCGGTGAACTCGCGGTGCGGCTCACGCCCCGTTTTTACAGCGCGTATTCCATCTCCGGCACGCTGGCGCGCACCATGCTTTCCGGCGGCACACCCCGCCCGGTGGAGAACGATATTGAGTTCGCCGATTGGTCTCCGGATGGCAAAGACATCGCGGTGGTTCGCCGGGTCGCGGGCCGCACTCGGCTCGAATTTCCCGTAGGGAAGGTGCTTTACGAAACCGTGGGCTGGATCGGCAATCCCCGGTTTTCGCCGAAGGGCGATTCCATCGCTTTTATCGATCACGTGTCGCTATGGGGAGATCCCGGTTTTATCGCGGTGATTGATCTGGCCGGCAACAAGAAAGTGCTCACGGCGCTCTTCGACAGCGCTCAGGGACTGGCGTGGTCGCCGACCGGCGATGAGATTTGGTTCACCGCCACGCCTGGCGGAGGTGCGCGAGCCTTGCGCGCGGTCTCTTTGCGTGGCCGGGAGCGGCTGATCTATCGCATCCCCGGCATCCTGAATCTGTTCGACATTTCCCGCGCTGGCAAGGTGCTTTTGGCAAAGGATGACTGGCGAGTCGGCATCATCGCGCTGCCTCCCGGTGCCAGCAAAGAGGAAGATCTTTCGTGGGCGGACTTTTCCGCCATCCGCGACCTTTCAAGCGACGGCAAGCTGCTGTTGTTCGACGAATCCGGCGAGGCGGGCGGCCTCAAGGGAGGAATTTATCTCCGCAAAATGGATGGTTCCGCTCCCGTTCGGCTTTCGGACGGAAACTCTAATTCACTGTCCGCAGATTCCAAGTGGGTGATGGGCCTCACCGGAGTTGATCTCAACAATCTGATATTCCTGCCCGCTGGAACCGGACAGGCACAAATCGTGAATCTCGGAACCATGGGCTACCACTGGGGTAACTGGCTGCCCAACGGGAAGCAGATTTTGTTCGTCGGCAACGAACCAGGTCAGGGGAGCCGTATCTATTTGATGGACACCCCGAAGGGCAAGCCTCGTCCGGTGACCGCGGAGGGTATTGGCGTCGTCAACTATACTCACTTCGTTTCTCCTGATGGCCAATGGTTTCTGGGTTTGGACGCCGACCGGAATTCCGTCGTCTATTCCGTTCAGTCCGGCGAAGGGAAAGCTGTGCCCGGTTTGAACCCAGCTGAAATTGCTTTCGGCTGGGCCGGGGACGGTAAGAGTGTTTACGTCTATCGCCCCGCGGTGCCTGCGGTGGTGTATCGCGTGGAACTGAGCACGGGACACCGGGAGCTTTGGAAGGAACTCACCCCGCCCGATCCCGCCGGGATCAATTTCATCCGCACGCCCCACATCTCGGCGGACGGCAAAGCCTACGCTTACAACTACAACCGGGTTTTGTCGGAGCTGTTTCTGGTGGATGGCTTGAAGTAGAAATGTAGACCGGGCGCCGGATCCGCGCAGGCAGCATTACCGTCTCAACTCGCGAATCACTTCCAGCAGCGAGCTATGCGCAAACGGCGCGGGCGCCAGCGTCAAGATGAGCATGATTACGGCAAAGACCGCCAGCCAGCGCCTTCCCCCTGTCACCTCCGGCCACTCCGCGACAATGGGATGCCGCATGCCACTGACGCGCAGCAGAATCGCCCAAACCAGCCACCCAGCCCAGAAATAAAGGGCCATCGGAATCAGCGCCAGGATGGTCAGCCGCGAAATCTGTTTGTGAGCGCGGGGCGCGATGGAGAACACGATGTGCCCGCCGTCAAGTTGTCCGCCGGGAAGAAGATTCAGCGCGGTGGCGAACATTCCCACCCAGGCGGCGATGGCCGTAGGATGAAAATACATGTTCTGCAGTGGCAAAGATCCTCCGTGCCCACCGGTGCGCTGAAGCATGGCCGACATCACCCGGAAGATCAACGGATATCCCAACTGAACATCAGGGTCCACCACGGCTGCTGGCATCAGCTTCGACAGCGGCAAAGCAAAAATCAGCACGGTGGTCGCGATCACGAATCCTGCGATGGGCCCAGCAATGCCGATGTCAAACAGAGCGGTGCGGGAGCGAATGGGTGAGCGGATGCGGATGAAGGCTCCCAGCGTGCCAATCAGCGTTGGCGCAGGAATGAAGAACGGCAGCGTAGCGTTCACCCCATAGTAAACGCAGTACAGATAGTGCCCCATCTCGTGCGCCATCAGGATCAGCAGCAACGTGCCCGCGAAGGGCAATCCCAGAAGCAGCCGCGAGGGTTGGGACAACGCCCAACGCGCAGGAAAAAACGGAAGATCATCATCTGACAGCGAGAACGCGGGGCGACCGTGCTGGAAGTTGTATTCCATGCGCGAGCCCACCACCAGCGTGGTGAAGACGGTCAGCAGGAATAAGAGAATATGCAACCAGTAACGTTGCCGGGGCCGGGGAACGTACAGCACCTGCATGGGAGGCGCGAAATCGGTTTCCGCAGGCGCTGGAGGAACAAGATCAGACATGAAAAGTCAGAATTCCAATCGAGGAGACAAAACCGCCGCAGTAGTTCGATGCTTCCATCAAGCGCCAGGACGCGGAACCCGCGCATCCCGATCAATCGATGGATTGCAGCTCCTTGCCCGGTTTGAAGCGCACCGCCTTGCCCGGCGGAATGGAAACCTCAGCCCCGGTGCGCGGGTTGCGTCCGATGCCGGTCTTGCGCGGGCGCACGTTGAACACGCCAAATCCGCGCAGTTCAATGCGATCACCCTTGGTCAGCGACCGTTTCATGCTCTCAAACACGGTTTCCACGGCTAACTCGGCCTTGGTCTTGGTGATTCCGGTTTTGTTGACCACTTCGTTGATGATGTCGAGCTTAATCACAAGCGGCTCCTGCGTCGGAATGGTTGCGATGCTACCAAGTTATTGATGCTAAGGAAGATATGGGCGATTGTCAACCGGGAGGTATGCGGGTGATTATTTCTGCCTGGGGCCGTCCGACGACGCCGATCACTCCAGGCGTCGAAGCAGCTAAAAGCTAGTAGCCAGAAGCTGAGCGCCGAGAGCTGACAGCTTATTTCCCGTTCTCGCCTTCCTTGTACAGGTACTTGATGGACGGCTTGTAGATCATCAGGTTGGCGGCGCCGTTGCGGGTTACCTTGATGCAGCTCTTGTCGTACCACTCGATGACGCCATGTACCTGTTCGCCATCGCGCAGCACAATGACCATCGGGGTTTTCGACTGCATCTGCTTTTGGTAATAGAAATTTTCCGCGTTGGTCTGCTCGGGTGGAGATGCCTTCCTGCCGCCGCCTCCGTTGCGGTCGCCACCGCGCTCACTGCGTTCCGGACGCTCCGCACGGCGTTCACCCGCTGCTGGAGCGGAATGGTTGTGATCGTTGCGGTTCAGGGACGGGCGGATCAGCTTGCGGTTGGCAAAACCCTCTGCTTCGATTGTCCGCTCGGCTGGCATGGAATCAATCGCATCTTTCATAACACCACCTGTAGACACGCTTTTGACGCGGGCCACAACACACGGCGCGACTGTGATTGTGGATTTTTGAAGGCGTGAACTTGCCAATAACCTAGCACAAGGGCAGATGGATGACAATGCCCAGGTGGTGCATGTAGAAGCAGTTAGCAATTAGCACTTGGCATTTAGCCGCTAGAGCGTGGCGCGCAGGCCAACGCCAGATGACAGATGCCAAGTGCCAAGTGCCAAGTGCTAAGTGCCAAGTGCTAAGTGCCAAGTGCTAAGTGCTAAGTGCTAACTCCCCACTGCAAACGCATCCAGGGACAGCGAGCGCAACAGATTTCGCCGCATGCCCCGCTCGACTTCGGCCAAACCGTCAGCCGCCGAAGCGATCCAGTCAAAGCTGGCCGCCTCCGCCAGCTTTCGCAATTCCCCATCAATGTCGGTGTTGTGGACGGACTCCGGAGTTCCTGAATTGATAAACAGCAAGTCCTGCAAAAGAGAATAGAGCGTACGCAGCAGCTGGTCGATTTTCTCCCGACCCTCGGCGCCAGCCCGGTAGGTCTCAGTGACCTTGAATAGTTCGCTGTGATCCGCGGTGCGCAACGCAGAATTGAGAATGGTCAGCGCGTTCTGGCGGGCGGCGGTGTAGGCCGCGAGATCGAAGCTGCGGGCCCGGCCCACTGCACCCTCGCTCAGGCGTGCAACCAGAGCTCGCTGCTTCGGACTCCAATCGGGCCGTTGCTTGGCAAGATAGTGTTCTACCTCTGCAACGGTTAGCGGGTTCAGTCCGACGACCATCGAGCGCGAGCGGATGGTGGGCAGCAGCTCGCCGGCATTCTCAGCCAGCAGAAAAATGGTCGCGAACTCGGGTGGCTCTTCGAGCACCTTCAGCAAAGAATTTGCTGCTTCTTTCATGAAGGCCGAGTCGGTAAAGATGTAAACGCGTTCCCTGGCATCTCCGGGCCGGTAGTAGATGGTCTCAATGACCCGCCGCACCTGGTCCACCTTGATCATCATCTGCGGCGGATCCGGAGGGATCACCAGCACGTCGGGATGGGTCTGGACAAACATCCGCGTCTCTTTTTTGTCAGTCTCGCGCATGTTCTCTCGCGCTTCCACCGCTTCCGCGGTACGGGCCGCGAGATCTTCCGATTGGGCAATTCGCACGCAATTCGAACACTTGCCGCAAAAATCGGGAAGGCCGTTGGTCGTGACCGGCTCCAGGCAATTCATCGCCTTTGCCAGCATGAGCGCCAGCGTGTACTTTCCGGAGCCCGCCGGACCCGCGAGAATCACGGCTTGGGGAAAGCGCTTGCGCGAGAGCATCTCACGTAAGTTAGCCGCCACGTCGGAGTTGCCGTAGAAATCAGAGAAAGACATAAGAGCCGGCAATCAGCATTCAGCACTTAGCATTCAGCACTTAGCATTCAGCACTTAGCATTCAGCACTCACCCACCTCTGGAGTCGATCCGTTGGACATTTTACCGTGATTACCTGGAACCTGAACGGCTGAGTGCTGAGGGCTGAGTGCTGACGGCTGTCTTCAACTTTCTTCGCACTACCTCCACGATATGCTTGTGGGTTTCGGCTGGCGTTCCGCGCGCGTTCACCACCACCATCCGCCGTGGCTCGCGCTGAGCAATTGCCAGATACGCATTCCGCACCCGGCCAAAAAACGCGCGGCTCTCCTGCTCGAAACGGTTCTCATCGTGTTCCGCGCTCTTGGTTCCTGGCGAGCTCGCTTTGTTGCGACGCCGGGCACGCTCCACGCTCATCACCGGGTCGGAATCCATCAGAATGGTGAGGTCAGGCTGCATATCCCCACACAGAGCGCGGTGCAGTGCCAGCACCGGTTCGCTGCCGAGTCTTCGACCACCACCCTGATAAGCCTCGCTCGAATCGGTGAAGCGATCGCACAATACGATGTGACCTTCGCCGATCGCCGGTTGGATGACCTCTTGGATGTGCTGGGCGCGCGAAGCAAACATCAGAGCCAGTTCGGCCAGCGGCGCCAGCGCCGAAGTGCCGGTGTCGAGCAGAAGGCGGCGAATCTTCTCTCCCGTCGGTGTGCCGCCAGGTTCGCGGGTCACGACCACCGATAGGTGTTGAGCGCGCAGCACGGTTGCAAGCTTCTCCAGTTGCGTGCTCTTGCCGCAGCCGTCGAGCCCTTCGAAAGTAATGAATTTGCCGCGCTGGGGATGAGCCGACACGCCGAAATCATAGCAGAGCGACCCGCAGTCACGAACCCAGGCAAGGTGCATCGCCTCACAATACCGGCCGTAGTATTGAAACGTTTCTGTTATATTCGGAGTTCTCGATTCACAGCTGCAAAGACCCAGGGAGATTCAAATGCATGGTTCCGTCCGCGTCTGGTTGTGGGTGTTCATGTTTTCGACTGTCATGCTACCCGCTCTGGCACAGAAGTCATCTACCGCTCCTGCCATTACCATCGCAGTCGACGCCAGCAACGCACCGCGCAGGATTTTCCATGCGGATCTGACCATACCAGCCGCCCCAGGTACGCTGACCCTTTACTATCCCAAATGGATTGCCGGCGAGCACGGTCCGACCGGGCCGATTGAGGAACTCACCGGTCTCAAGTTCTCCGCCAACGGGCAGACTCTGGCGTGGCGTCGCGATCTGCTGGATGGGTGGACCTTCCACGTTGATGTGCCGCAAGGCGTCTCGCTGGTGAAGGCTTCCCTCGACTACATTGCGCCCGTATCCGATGGCGGTATTTATACGGGCGGAATGTCGGCGACGGAAAAGATGACCGTGCTGAACTGGAACACGGTGGTGCTTTACCCGGCAAATTGGACCACGGACGAACTCACGTACACCGCCAGTTTGCGCCTTCCCGCAGGATGGAAATTCGGCACGCCGTTGCCGGTCGCCTCGCACGGTGGCGCTGAAATAACATTCAGTCCGGCTTCTCTCACCACCCTGGTGGATTCGCCCGTCATCGCCGGCGAATACTTGCGGGTGGTGCCGCTGGCAGAAAATCCACACCAGGAAATGGACATCGCGGCCGACAGCGCCGCCGCGCTCGATGCGCCCGCCGAGGTTCTCGATGACTACAAGGCCGTCACCGATCAGGCATTCAAACTTTTCGGAGCCCGGCACTTCCGCGACTACCATTTTCTTTACAGCCTGAGCGACCACGTTGCGCACTTCGGCCTGGAGCATCACGAATCGAACGACAGCCGTGTCGATGAGAGAGGTCTGGTGGATCCTGAGCACCGGCTCTTGGATGCCGGCCTGCTCACCCACGAATATGTGCATTCGTGGAACGGCAAATACCGCCGGCCCGCAGACCTGGCGACCCCTGACTACGAAAAACCCATGCAAACGGATTTGCTGTGGGTGTACGAGGGCCTTACCTCATATCTCGGAGATCTGCTCAGTGCGCGCAGCCGCCTGCGCACGCCGGAGCAATTTCGTGACGCGTTGGCCTTAATCGCGGCCCACCTCGATTACCTTCCCGGACGCACTTGGCGCAACCTGCAAGACACCGCCGACGGTGTGCCCGCGATGCAGGACGCGCCCGAGCAATGGGGCTCATGGCGGCGCGAACTCGACTATTACGATGAAGACGTACTCAACTGGCTGTGGGTGGACACCATCATCCGCGAGCAGACCCGAAACAAGAAGTCCATGGACGATTTTTGCCATCTGTTCCACGGCGGGCAGAGCGGTCCACCGGCGGTCAGCACGTACACTTTTGACGACGTGGTCAACACATTAAACCAGGTGGCGGCTTACGACTGGCGCGGATTCTGGACAGAACGCCTGACCAATCACGGGCCCGGTGCTCCACTGTCGGGCATCGAGCGCAGTGGCTGGAAGCTGGTTTATGACGACACGCCGTCGGAACTGTTCCGCGCCGGTGAGCACTACAACGAACACGTCAACGCGGCCTACTCGATCGGGCTTTTGCTCAAGCAGGACGGCACGATCATCGACGCTATCGATGGCATGGCTGCCGCGAAGGCCGGTATTGGCCCGGGAATGAAGGTGGCGGCAGTGAACGGCCGCCGGTTCTCCGCCGATGTCTTGCATGATGCGCTCCGGGACGCGTCTGCACCCCTGGCGCTACTGGTGGAGAACACGGAATATTTCAAGACTTACAACCTCGACTATCACGGCGGAGAGAAATATCCGCACCTGGTGCGCGACGAATCCAGACCAGATATGTTGGCCGACATCATCAAGCCGCGGTGAAGCGGTGAAGGGCACTTATCGGGACGCTGTGGGTCCCCAGCGTTCTCTGGACCCTCTGTGTCCTCTGTGTTAGTTTTCTTCGATCCCTGCAAAGAGATCTGTCTCCGGCGAAATCGGCGCCGGGCTCGTAGATGCGGCCAGGTGAAATCTCTCCTGGCCACCGTACTGTCGCATGCGGGATTCGAACATCGTGAACAGCGGCGCCTGCGTAGTGTGTGCTTTGAAGGCCCGCAGCTTGGTTTCGAGGTACTGACCAACCTCGATCACGGTCGTTGTCGAAGATGGGGTCACCGGCTGCCGGTCGGGCAGAGTGAAGTTCGTAGTTGCTTGGTACAGCTTTTGCGCCCGGTGGGGGCGGATGCGGTCGCTGAATTGGTCGGAATAGCGGTTACTTCGTCCCGCCCAGTGAAATGCAAGCGTGGCAAAGATCGAAGCCATGGAGTGATCGGTGTGGCCCGTGAGTCCGCCCTCCGGCCCAAACGTGAGCACAACCTGGGGACGAAACTCCCGGATCTTCAAAGTCAGTTCGCCCACCACCTGGCCGACTTCCATCTTATGGAGCTGGCCGTCGGGATAGTCGAGCACGATTCCGTGCTTCACCTTGAGTATGGCGCAGGCAGCAGCGAACTCCTGCCGCCGCAGCGCGGCCAGTTCCATGTCATTCTTAGCGCTGCCGCGATGGGTCGCAGCCTGCCCGGGCGTGAGGCAGATTACGCAGGTTTCGACTCCGCGGCTGGCATAGAGCTGTAAACAACCGCCAAAATTGCCCGCCTCGTCATCAGGATGCGCCGTCACACACATCATACGAAGCATGGCCCATTGTAAATCGCAGCGGCGGAATGCAATCCGAAGGAGAAATTGTGCAAGGTTTTGCACCGACGCCCCGCTGTTCCACGAAATGCTTTCCCCGGTGACGATTTCGCACTAGAATATGACGGCTCGGGTGTCCAGGTCCGGTCCGGGCGAAAACGCACGTTCCCCCTGGAAAGGACAGGCCAGTGCACGTTCTTGTGACGTCTGACACGCTGAGTGGGGTGTGGACCTACACTCAGGAACTGGTCGCCGGACTCATCAGTCGTGGCGCTCGCGTCACTCTCGTCAGCCTCGGGGACATCCCGCTTCCGCAGCAAACATCCTGGATGGACAATTTATCCGGCCTTGACTACCGGCCGACTGCCTTCTGTCTGGACTGGATGCAGGAAGGCCAGCGCGACTTTGTCGACTCCTGCCAGTACTTGACCGGCCTCGTCAAAGAACTTAAACCCGACCTGCTGCACCTGAATCACTTGTGTTATGGCGGCCTGCCGGTGAAAACTCCGCGCATCGTGGTCGCCCACGGCGACCTGATCAGTTGGTGGCAGGCGGTGCACGGCCATGAGCCCGAGGAGAGCCGCTGGCTACGCTGGTATCGTGACCTGGTCACCGACGGCTTGTCGCAAGCCAGCATGGTGGTGGCGCCTTCATTGTGGATGCTGGATACGATTCGCGATTGCTACGCTCAGCCGCGGCGCGAAGCTGTAATTTACAATGGCCGCAATCCCGTATCGTTCAATCCCTACGTGAGTAAGAACGATTCAGTGCTCGCCGTGGGTCGGCTGCGGGATGCAGGCAAACAGATATCGCTGCTGACACAACACGCTCACCCGCTGCCGGTTTGCATTGTAAACTGCGACGAGTCAGCCCCAGTCCCGCGGATTCCCATTTCTGCCGATGTCAAGCTGGACGCCGATCCCGCCAGCATTTCTTTGAAAGGGGCACAGACCGAAGCTCAGCTCCGCATGCTTTACAGCCGGGCTGCGATCTTCGTCGCTACGTCCCGCTATGAGCCTTTCGGACTGGCTGCGCTGGAAGCTGCGTTCTCGCGCTGCGCCATCGTCGCCAACGACATCCCTTCATTCCGCGAGATTTGGGGCGATGCGGCGATTTACTTCCGTGAAAACGACGCCGCCAGCCTCGCCGGCGTGATTCGCCAATTGCACGAGCAGCGCGACCTCTGCCGCGGCTATGCAGCCCGCGCCTTCCAACGTGCCCGCGAATGCTTCACTGCCCGCCGCATGACCGACGAATATCTCAAGCTGTATCACCGTACCCTGCAGGCTGACGTTCGGGCTGCTTAAAGCGGGCTTTCAGCTATCAGCCATCAGCTCTCAGCTTGAGTCCCAAGAGATTTTGCATGGAGCGGTCCCGGCGATAGCGGGCTGAAAGCTGACGGCTGATAGCTGAGAGCTTCTCGTGATATCTTTCCTATCGACACCTTTTTGGAGAAGACGCCTCATGGCTACTGTAAAGATCACCATCCGCCCCAACGGACCTTATCGTGTGGAAGCTCCCGAAGGAACCATCGAACTGGTCGATGTCAACGGCAACAAGTACGACCTCACCGGCAAACCCGCTTTTTCACTTTGTCGTTGCGGCGGGTCGGTCAACAAACCCTTTTGCGACGGCACGCACAGCAAGATCGGCTTCCAGGGAGCGGAGTTGGCGGTCCAGAAGCAAGGAAGCTAGGGGTCATTCCGAACCACGTGGGCGCAGACGTCCTCGGCAGGGTTTTTGCTGGCACACTAATGTATCGTCTTGGTCTTTCGTGACATGTAATCCATCAGCAAATACTGGCCCAGAGTGTATGGCGTCGTGAAATACGCTTTGCCGCGGCACATCTCGGTGACTTTCTGCACGAACTGCACCAGGCCATAATCTGATGCGAGCATGAATGTATTGATCATCACGCCCGCGCGCTTGCACTTGGAAACTTCCTCCAGCGTCTGACTCACCACCAGCGGATCCAGCCCAAAGGCGTTCTTGTAGATGCGGCCATCTTCAAGTGTCAGTGCCGACGGCTTTCCATCCGTGATCATCACAATCTGCTTCATGTCTTTTCTTTGTCGTTGCAAAATTCGCTGCGCCAGCCGCAATCCTTCGCGCGTGTTGGTGTAGTACGGCCCAACTTTCACTCGCGCCAGTTGCGAGAGCGGCACTTCTTCAGCCGAATCGTGGAACAGAATCAGCGAGAGCGAATCGCCGGGATACTGCGTGCGAATCAGATGCGAGAGCGCCATGGCAACTTTCTTGGCTGGAGTGAACCGGTCCTCGCCATACAGGATCATGGAGTGCGAGCAATCCAGCATCAGCACCGTGGCGCAGGACGATTGATACTCGCACTGGTGCACCTGCAAATCGGAATACTCGATGTTCAACGGCAGCTTCACGCCTTCGCGCTGAATGGCGCTGGAGAGCGTCGCCGTGATGTCGAGATTCAGCGTGTCGCCGAATTCGTACACTCGCGAAGCGCCGCTGGCCTCGACTCCGGTGGCCATATCGCGCGTATCGTGACGGCCAAAATTTGATTTTCCCAGCGATCCCATCAGATCGCGCAGCGTCTTGAAGCCCAGGAAATCCAGGCTCTTGTCCGTGATCTCAAACTTCACCTGCGGCTGCGCCTCGCCCACCTGGCCGCTCACACTCGAGCGTTGCGAAGGATCATGAGGCTGATCTTCAAAAGGACGATCAATACTGATGTAATCTTCCTGCTGCATACGCTCGATCAGTTGCTCGATCAACTCATCCAGCCTGCCTTCCATCTGCATTCGTTGCAACTGCTCCCGCATCTGCTCGTCGAGCAAGTCCCCGTTCATCAATGCCTGCTCGATTGCGTCGCGAAGATCGTCCAGGGTTTGCTCGCCTTCGGGAAACTCGTCGTAGAGATAATTCTGGAAACCACTCTGCAGCAGGAAGTCAGAGAGGGCGCCGAGCAGGTCCTCCACGCTCACCTCACCGGCGGGATCAGGAACGTATTTGCTGTAGCGGATGCGCTTCATAAGAACCGTCGTTGGTCGTCGGTCCTTGGTCGTTCGCGTAACCACTCGCTTCCAACAGGAGGGGTTGGCCAACGACCGACGACGAACGACCCACGACTAGTTAAACGGCCGTCTCGGCCTGTACGGCGGCGTATCTTCGCGCTCAAAATGCTTCTCCGCAGGTTTCGGCTGCTTCTCTCCCGCAGTGAAGACGCGCTCCTCATTCCGCCCGATGCGTTTGTGGGCATGCAGACCTTCGAGGATGAACTCTGCCGCCGAGACCTGTGTCTCCGGCGAGTCTTTCGGTCCCACGTTCAGCTTCACCACTTTTTCCATGAGGCCTTGAATGCCGCGCAGTGACGGCAAGGCCTCACCTGCGCCGGCTGCATCCGCCAGCTGAATTTCTCCGCCCAGATCGAACCATTGCACTACCTGCTGCATGTCGACGCCCTTGAAATAGCCGTCGTAAGCCTTGGCCACAGCGATGCGAATCAGTTCGCGGCCTACGTAATCAGCGCCCTTCATTTCGCCTTCGTATTCCAGTTCAAGTTTGCCGGTGATCGCCGGCATGGCGGCGTACACATCCCCGATCCTAGGGACCACCAACTTCTCATTGTGCTTGATGGCTCGGCGCTCAGCGTTCGAGATTACGTTCTCCATAGCCGAAATCGGCAAACGCTGGCTCACGCCCGATCGCTTGTCGACTTTCTTGTCTTCACGGGCGGCAAATGCGATCCGCTCGATGACTTCCTGCACATATTTCGGAACATGCAGCTTATGGCCGTTGCGCTCGGTCCAGGCTTCTTGAGTGGTGATCGCGATCCCTTCTTCCACCGACGCGGGATAGTGGGTGCGAATCTCCGAACCGATGCGGTCTTTCAGCGGGGTGATGATTTTTCCTCGTGCGGTGTAGTCCTCCGGGTTCGCGCTGAACACCAGCGCAACGTCAAGCGGCAGCCGGAGGGGATACCCCTTAATCTGTACATCGCCTTCCTGCATGATGTTGAACAAGCCGACCTGAATTTTTCCCGCCAGGTCGGGTAGTTCGTTGATGGCAAAAATTCCCCGGTTCGCCCGCGGCAGGAGCCCGTAGTGGACGGTCATCTCGCTGCTGAGTTCGTGGCCGCCGCGCGCCGCCTTAATGGGATCGATGTCGCCGATCAGGTCGGCAATGGTCACGTCCGGAGTTGCAAGCTTTTCCACGTAGCGTTGGTCCGGCGTCAGATAAGCGATGGGCGCAGCATCGCCGAGTTGCGCGATCTTGTCGCGACAAGGGCGGCAGAGCGGTGAATAGGGATTGTCATGAATTTCGCAGCCCGCCAGGTAGGGCATTTGAGGGTCGAGCAGGGTGGTCAAAGCGCGCAAGATGCGGCTCTTGGCTTGTCCGCGGAGTCCCAACAGAATGAAATTATGCCGCGAGAGAATCGCGTTGACGATCTGCGGTACCACGGTATCGTCGTAACCCACGATCCCCGGGAAAATCGTCCCCCCTTGGCGCAGTTTCACCACCAGGTTGTCGCGCAATTCGTCCTTTACCCGGCGCGTCCGCAGGGCTGGTTCGGAAAACATACTTCGTTGCAATTCGCCGAGCGTCCGCGGAAGACTCATGATCAGAAAACCCCAGGAAGAACGACTTCGTTTTTTTGATTATACGCCGTGCGCTTAGATGGCATGGCCGTTCCCGCCAGCCTTGCGGCGCACGTGCAGGGTCCGGCGCACACTGGGTAGGATGTTTTCAAAGAAAATGGTAACCGCCTGCAGGCGCTCCGGTTCGGACTTCATCCCCAGCAAGGTCTGCTTGAAGTCGAGATCGAGAGGCAACGATCCCGCCAGGTGAAACGACAGCTCCTGGTCATTCACTTCGGAGGCACCCTCGGGTTCCGAGCCTGCAAGTTTCATGATCTCGCCATGCAGTTCCAGCGCGCGCGAAATCTCTTCGCGAGTCGCTGCGCCGGGATCATCAGAAAAATAGAGAACTTCCGCTTGTAAGAAAGACCTTTCGGAATGGACTTGCATGACCTCAAAGCGCTGCCGTCCCTGGGTGAGGATGTCCATGCGCCCATCGTCATACTTCTTCGCCACGTTGAGGATCTCCGCGGTGCAGCCAATCTCGGCAACTCCTCCTTCTTTGGCACGCACCACTCCAAATGGCTGCTTTCGCTCCAGGCACTCTCCAATCATCTCTTTGTAGCGTGGCTCGAAAACGTGCAGCGGCAAGGGCGCTCCGGGAAGCAGAACCGCATCCAAGGGAAACAGCGGCAGAAGGGAACTCAAGCACAGCCTCCGGAGATCACGCGCCAACGGCGCGGGCACTGGCTGGATTGTACGCCAGAGGTGGAGAGCTTTTTCCGCGCCGGCTTAGAGGTAGTGGGTCAGTTTCACGGTTGAGGGCTACTCAGACTGTGCGCCCTTGGCGGCGGTTCTTTGCAATCTTTGCGGTGAGAAAGCGGTTAACCGCAAAGGCCGCCAAGGATTCGCAAAGCCCGCGAAGCATTGCCAACCAAACTGAGCCGCTACCGGCTTAGGGGGCCCTTGACTCGCTTCGGCGGAAAGCATAAAAGCACGAAATGACTCTCTCTGGCAAAGTTGCGGTCATTACCGGTTCTTCGATGGGCATTGGAGAAGCCATCGCCAAACTTTTTGCTGATGAAGGAGCCAGCGTGGCGGTGTTGTCGCGCGATGCCGCCCGCGCCGAGAGCGCCCGTCAGCGCATTGGACACGCCGACCGCACACTGGCGCTTTCCTGTGATGTGCGCAACCGCGAAGAAATTGATCGCGTGCTGGGTCTGGCGCTGCATCACTTTCAACACGTTGACATCTGGGTGAACAACGCCGGTCATGGCCTGCTGGATTCGGTTGCCCACGCCGATCCAGCCGCTTATCGTGAGACTTTCGATACCAATTTCTTTGGCGCGCTCCAAGCCATGCAGGGCGTGATTCCATTGATGAAGCAGCAAGGCGGAGGCGCGATCATCAATATCTCCAGCGTCGCCGGGCACATTCCGCTTCCTTTTCATGCCATCTACAGCGCGACAAAGTTCGCGATGAACGCGTTGGGTAAGGCGGCACGGATCGAACTGAGAAAGTCCGCCATCCAGGTGCTGACGGTTTGTCCGGGCTACGTGCGAACCGATTTCGGCGCCAACGCGTTGCGGGGAGGAGAGCAAAAGCAAGTCCGGCCGGAGTCAGTACGGGGCATCAGTGCGGACCGTGTTGCTCGAGCCGTCCTGCGGGGTTACCTGAAGCGGAAAAGGGAAGTGGTCGTGCCCTGGACCATGCACCCGGTCATCAAGCTCTATCAGCTATTTCCAGGATTGGTCGAATGGGGGATGGCGAACATGCTCACCCGAACGAAAGACTAGCCGTGCCAGGCTTTTCTTTGCGGCCTCTGCGCTGGTTTCTTTGTGGTGCGTTCTAGGGTTTCGATGGTTCGAGCCCGCTTCTCATTTCAGCTCATCCAGCAACGCCGTCATCTCCGATTGTGCATGAGAATTTCCGGTGCGCACAGCCGACGAAATCCCTTCCACCAGCATCTTCCTGGCTTCTTCGCGGCGATTGGCACCGACCAGCGTTTGTGCCGCCATGAAATATCCAGCAGTGTAATCGGGATGAGTCGCAAGCAGTTTGCCGAACTCCGCCATCGCCCGCTCCGCGTCGCCAGCTTTGGAATACTCCATCGCCAGCCCGTAGCGCGCGAAGGCGTCATTGGGGTCCTGAGACAGAATCTCACTCAACATCGCAACACGATCCATAAAATATCAGCCTCTCAGTTCGCGAACCAGTTGGCGGAACTCGTCATCGGTCACCAGCCCTCGCTTGGCGATAGCCCGTTTCTTGACTTCCGCCAGAATCGGCCCGCGCTGCTGCGGTTGGATACTCAGCCCAAGCTCCTTGCATTTCAGATCGACGCTGTCCAAACCGCTCTTCTTCCCCAATACGATGCTGCGGCGGGCGCTCACCAGTTCCGAAGAATATGGCTCGATCGCCTCTGGCATGTGGAACTGGCTTGCCACCGCTCCACTTTCGCGCACGAAGAGATTTTCTCCCACCAGCGGCTTCCAGGCGTCGAGCGTATAGCCCGCAGCCTGGCTTACGGCGGCGGACGCTTCACGCGCTTTGGTTAAATCGAGGGCGATCTCCATGCCGTAAAGACAGTGCAAGGCCAGAGCGATTTCGCAAATATCCGCGTTGCCGGCGCGTTCGCCCATGCCGTTGATCGTGCCCTGGATCCAGGTTGCCCCGGCTCGGACCGCCGCCACCGCGCATGCGGTTGCCAATCCGAAGTCGTCGTGACCGTGCCAATGCACGGGCACGGCCGGTCCCACCCAGCGGCAGACTTCAGAAACCAGAAATGTGGTAGCTTCCGGCCCGCAGGCGCCAATCGTATCCACTACCACGATTTCGGCCGCGCCGGCGTCGAGCGCCGCCAGGTAAATCTTCTTCAGGAATTCGAGATCGGTGCGCGTGCCATCCACAGCGAAGTAGGCGACAGTGATTCCATTCCGCTTGGCAAAGGAAATAGCCTCGGTTACGCGCATGAGCACTTGATCGCGCGAGAGGCCGTAGGCTTTCAGCTTGATGTCGCTGCTGGGCGACTCAATCACGGAGGCCTTCAGGCCCAGGCGAACTAGTTCTTCTACATCGCCCTTCACCGCCCGCGAAAAACCCCACAATTCAGCTTTGAGATTCGCCTTCTGCAGGAGCTGAATGGCTTCGACGTCTTCCGGAGAAACCTTGGGAAACCCAGCTTCAATGCGGCTTACGCCCAACTGGTCGAGCTTGCGCGCAATTTCAACTTTCTGCTGCGGAGAGAGCACCACGCCGACCGTCTGCTCGCCATCACGCAGCGTGGTGTCATAAAAGCGAACCTTCTTGCCGGTTAAACCCGCGCTGACATCCGGCCGCGAATTGAGTTCGCTCACCCAGATTTTGGAATTTGTGCTCATGAGTTGCTGCCAAACCGGAACCTATCACAGAGTCACAGAGAAATCTTAGAAACCGGTAGTGGGTCAATTTGACGGTTGAGGGCTACTCAGACTTTGCGTCCTTAGCGGCGGTTCTTTGCGATCTTTGCGGTAAGAAAGCGGTTAACCGCAAAGGCCGCCAAGGATTCGCAAAGCCCGCGAAGCATTGCCAACCAAACTGACCCACTATCTAGAAACCGGTTCTCGCTGTTTCTCTGTGGTGGGTTTTGAGCTATTTCTCCTGCGTCGCCATCTTCCCAGGTTTTTCGCCGTACGCCTCTTCCCAGGAGATCACCGGGTTGCGCAGAATGCCAATCTTTTCGATCTCACATTCCATCACGTCCCCAGGTTTCAAATACCAGGCTTTAGGATCGCCGCTGAAAGCCGCCACGCCGGAAACCGTGCCGGTCGAAACCACGTCGCCGGCGCTGTAACCCATGGGCGAATAGTGCGAAAGAATTTCCGGAATCTTTACCGACATCTTGCTCGAATGCGACCGCTGCCGCGATTCCCCGTTGACACGCAGCTCCATGGCAAGATTGTGGGCATCGGGAATCTCGTCGGCGGTAACTATCCACGGACCCAGCGGGCAGAACGTGTCGATTCCTTTGCAAAAACTGAACACCCCAGACTTCATTTCGCGCCGCTGAATGTCGCGAGCCGTAATGTCATTAAAGATGACATACCCACCGATGTGGCTGGCTGCTTCTTCCGGCGTGAAATGCTTCCCACCGCTCTTCAAAACAACCGCCAATTCCAACTCGTAATCCAGTTCCTGGGTGAGGTGCTCGGGATAAATCACTTTCTCCTCGTGACCGATGATGGCATCGACATTTTGGAAAAACACAATCCACGGCATCACCGGATGCGAAAATCCCGCCTTGGTTGCCTCTTCATGATGCTCGCGAAAGTTGCCGGCAGTGTGAAAGAACTTCCTGGGGATGATTGGGGCCTTGAGCGTGACTTGGCCTAGCAGGTATGTGATTGGCTCACCTTGGGGTCCGCTCGCCGCGTGATTCTCTTGCGCATAGTCGAATGCTTTCCGTGCCGCTTCCAGGCTGGTGTCACCGCCCTCGAACAAGGCCAGCATGTTGGGAGGGACCAAAGCGTCAGCCAGGCGACAGAACGCGCTCTCGTTTTCGACATCCCGCAGGTAGAGCGCGCAGGCGGAGTTGAGATCGATGATCCGTTCATCACCGGCCACTGCGCCAATGCGGGAGCGGCGCACCGAATCCTCAAACGTGACTAGTCGCATGGTTAAAGATGCAGCACAAGCAGTTTATTCAGCCTCCAGAGGCCTTGTCCACCGCAGGCGTCGAAAGGCACGGCCTAACCCGATCAAAACGTGGTTGCTTACCGCTGAAACCTTTCCCTGAATCCAGACTCTAATCGAGTACGTACAATGATTGGGTTGCGGAGGTGATTCCTGTGACGCGTTCTTTTCTCAATATTCTCTCGGTGCTGGTGTTGGGGGCAGCCGCCTGGGCCGCGAATGGGCCGTTACCGGCCCCCGCGGTGGACGCGCCCACGGCTAAGGCCCAAAGTGAGCAAACTGCCGTTGTGGCGGGAGGTTGTTTCTGGGGCATTCAGGCCGTCTTCCAGCACGTCAAAGGCGTGGTCAGCGCTACTTCGGGCTACTCGGGTGGTGCTTCGGTGACTGCGCATTACGAGGTGGTCAGCACGGGCGCTACCGGTCACGCCGAGTCCGTTAAGATTGTTTACGATCCATCGCAGATCACCTATGGCGAGCTGCTGCGTGTGTTCTTCTCCGTCGCCCTCGACCCCACCGAACTGAACCGCCAGGGGCCCGATGAGGGCACGCAATATCGCTCAGCGATCTTCTACAGCAGTGACGAACAACAACACATTGCCGAGGCCTACATCGCCCAGCTCGACCAAGCGAAAGTTTTTTCTCGCCCCATTGTGACCCAGGTAGCGCCGCTAAAGGCGTTCTACGCGGCCGAGGCTTACCATCAGAATTATGCCGCCAATCATCCCGATGACCTCTACATTCGTTATAACGACGCGCCCAAAGTTACTCGTCTTCGCCAGCAGTTCCCGGACCTCTACACGGGGAAGTGAGAACAAAAAATGTTCGATTCTCTGGATAAAGTAATCACGAAACGCAAGCTGGGCCGGCGCGAATTTATGGCGGCAGCCGCGGCCGCGGGGTTGACATTCGGTTATGGATGGCTCAGAAAGCCGAAACTCGCCGAGGCGGTGGCATCCCAGCCTGCGGATAAGTCCGGTCAAGTAAAGATCGTTCAATTCTCGGATGACGGCAAGCGAATGAAAACCGTTCGTGTCGCCAAAGTGGTCAAGACTGAAGCGGAATGGCAAAAGCAGCTCACACCCGCTGCATTCGACATCACGCGCCACGCCGACACCGAACTCGCCTACAGCGGCCAGTACTGGAATGTGCACGAAAAAGGCCTCTTCCGCTGCATCTGCTGCGACAATGCGTTGTTCAGTTCTGAGACAAAGTTTGATTCCGGCACTGGCTGGCCCAGTTTTTGGCAGCCGATCGCCGAAGAAAACGTTCGCACCACCAGGGACGTCAGCTATGGCATGATTCGTGACGCCGTCTCCTGTACTCTATGCGACGCCCATCTCGGTCACGTGTTTGATGACGGCCCTCGGCCAACGGGTCTTCGCTACTGCATGAACTCGGCCTCGTTGCGCTTCATGAAGCGGGTTTGAGGGCGGGTCAGACTTACAATTGAAATTGACCATGACCACCCTCCCCGAGTTTCGTGCCCCCAATGCCGTGGAGCGCGCCTTCAACCGCGTGTACGGATTCTTGGTTGGCATGGGCCTGGGTTTTTCCTATAACCATCTGCTTCAGGTCAAGGGGCGCAAGAGTGGAAAGATTTACTCCACGCCAATCGATCTACTGGAACTAAATGGTAAGCGTTTTCTAGTGGCTCCACGCGGACGCACACAATGGGTGCGCAACGCGGAAGCCGCGGGCGAAGTCGCGCTCAAAAAGGGAAGTTCCCGCCAAAGATTTCGTTTACGGCCCGTCCCAGATATCGACAAGCCTGCCATTCTGAAGGCTTACCTTGATCGTTTCAAGAAGGAAGTCCAGCGCTACTTTCCCGTGGCGGCAGGTTCGCCGCCCGAGTCTTTCCGGGAACTCGCGGCAGGTTATCCCGTGTTCGAACTCATGGCACTCTGATGCAGAAAGCTCAGCCTATTCCAGCACGCTATCGTCTAGTTTTTTTCGTCCCCAGTCGGCGGCGGCTTGAACAAATGCCATCACCAATGGATGTGGCTTCTTAGGTTTCGACGAGAGTTGCGGCTGATACAGCGTTGCAATGTAAAAGCGATGCGTAGGCGATTCGATGGCGCGAATCTCACCGTTCGCGCCACGCGCCGACACCGGGAACCCGGCTTCCATCGCCGCCCATTCGTAGTCCGGATTCACCTCGAAATTGCAGAAGAATTCCTCGGTGACCACGTCCTGGGTATAGAAGGAACGTAGATACGACCCCGGCCGCAAGCGAATTTCGGGGACCTCGCCGGAGAGCTTGGGTGCGTCCTGCGCCCGCTTCGGCAGCGCGCACGCCACCGGATAAATCACAATGTTCTTCGAGCCGGAATTGTTCTCCGCCGAGTCCGCATCGTTGATGCCCAGCACATTGCGGGCGCACTCGATCAAAGCGTATTGAAAGCCTCCGCAGGTACCCAGAAATGGCCAGTCCCTCCGCCGCGCAAATTCTATCCCCTTCAACATGCCGTCGAAACTCTTGTACGGACTTCCCGGCGCGGCC
This sequence comes from Terriglobales bacterium, assembly GCA_049591935.1. GTDB lineage: Bacteria > Acidobacteriota > Terriglobia > Terriglobales > Acidobacteriaceae > JABCZH01. The sequence goes on from JBAWFN010000174.1 coordinate 21,004, forward strand.
CAGATGCCATCGAACTTCTCCAGAGTTTTCCCGGCAGTGGGTTCGAGCAGAGAAGGTGTTGCCAGCCAGGCCGATTCGACGGTGATGCCCAGCTTGGCAGCCGTGTGCTGTAGCGATTTATCGATAGCGGGCAGCGTCGGTGACTTTGGGTCGAAGTCACCCAGAATGCCGATGCGAACGGGGTCAGCCACGGGGCAATTCTAATTGAGAAGTTTGGGTCGTGGCGGTTACGGAGGTGAGAAGGCTGATGCTCGGTTGGAGGAGCATCCCCGCTGGTGCTGCCGCTAGACCGATCGTCTATCCTGCCGCCCCGAAGCTCAGCTTCACTACGGCTCTATCGGCGTCTTCCACCTTGAACATGGACTGCGGCCGCAGGTTCATGAAGGCCGCGATGAACGTGTCCGGCAGCTGCTGAATACGGACGTTGAAGGTGTTCACCGAGTCGTTATAGAACTCGCGCCGGTCGGCGATCTCGCTTTCGAGTTCGGTGATCCGGTTCTGTAGCTTCAGAAAATTATCGTTGGCCTTCAGTTCCGGATAATTCTCCGCCACCGCAAAAAGGCTGCGCAGCGCTGAGGTCGTGCCTTGGTCCGCCCGTGCCTTCTGGTCCACCGAAACTGCCTGCTGATACTGGCTGCGCGCCTGGGTGACTTTCTCCAGCGTCTCGCGCTCGTGATTCATGTAGCCTTTGCAGACTTCCACAAGGTTGGGCAGTTCGTCATGACGCTGCTTGAGCAGAACGTCGATGTTCGCCCACGCCTTGGCGACGTCGTTTTTCACAGCGATAAGGCCGTTGAAGATCAGGACCACGTAGACCGCGAGGCCGATGACCACGAACAGAAACGCTAAAGAAAAAATGTTATTCATCTTGTGCCTTTTTGTCCCATCTTTCACAACCAGCTGAACTCGAATGCCAAAATGTAAACACATGCCAAAGTTATGGCCGGACCGCCCCAAATCATCAGCGTGGATTTCCATCCTAATGATTTCACCACGTCGCGCTGGCTCCGCCACGAAATGAAGAACGCCGGGCTGTGGGCACCCTTCATGAGTACCGTCGGCGGACGCAGATCGAACTGCTCAGGCGCGGGTGCAGCCCCGGCTGCGCTTCCTCCGCCATTTACTGCGACGGCTGCGGCTTGTGTCTGGTTAATTCCGGCCGCCGCCCAGGCTGCGGGATTCGTGATTCCCGCTTTGGTTAGCGCATCGGCGATCTTCGCTTTCTGCGCTGGATCTGCAACGACTGTCTTCGAGCCTGGCGCAGATCTAGGCGGCTCAGCGTTTCCCTTGTAGCTGCCAAAGGTGAGTGACTCAGAGAACGACATACTCGAACCCATACTGAACGAAACCGGAAGCTCGGCGGGACGCCAGGTGCGCACCGGCACAGCGCTTACTTCGATCCCCGGATTGCTGGCCAGCGTTCCCAGAACAAACAGCGCATTCTTGGGCTTGATGCAATACTCTTCGACCTTGACCTTTGCGCTGGTTTCGACCCCATGCCCCGTCAGGAAGGCGGCAACATTCCCCGGAATCTCAAGAGTGCTGGAAAACAGCGAGTGGCTGAATTCTTCCTGAAAGTCACGATGGATGTCCATCTCCGCGCCCTGCGGATCCACCAAAACGCAGGCGCTGCCGTCATCCAGGTAGAAAGGCACATGCAGGCCCTCGTCGGCTTTTTTTACCCAAGAGCTGCCTTTGTCGCGCTGCTTCCACTCCCAGACCATCGTGCGGTAGTAGTAGCAGAGAACTCCGGTGATGGGAGCTCTCAGAGTGTACGGACCGGCCGCCAGCCCGCTGACTTCCACCAGTCCCATGGCCGCGCTGCGAATCTTCGACGACGGCGTGTTCATGATCAGACGCTTTCGCTGCAGCAGCCGAAAGCCACGGTAAAAGAGATACACTCCGGCTCCCGCACCCAGTAGGGGCATAATCCAGAAGGCGGCTGGAAGCGTACTCGAGATGAAAGTCAGCGCAAACATGACGGTTTCCGACGCCAACAGAACGCGTCGGGCCGAGTGTAAGGGGGATTACGGGGCGAGGGCAGCAGGAAAGGGTCAAAAAGACTTACGTTGGTAATGGAGGGCGGGGTCCCTTCCACTTCGCCCTGGACCGGCTCTTCCCGGCGGAATCGTGTGCCAGGGGCTGGATTACCGCGCCGCTACCGTCCGCTCTTTCAGGATTTCTTCCACCGCGTCGATCCCGATCTCCAACTCTTCATCCGTGTTGTAGAAGTGCGGCGACATGCGTACGCCAGCCTTCGGACGATAGTCCACAAGAATCTCCCGCTTGATCAACTCTGCGCAAACATCTTTAGCGTCCGGCATAGCAATCGAAACCGTCCCCCCCCGTTGCTCCGCGTCGCGAGGCGTATTTACACGCCAACCGTGCTTCGTGGCCAGTTCAATAAGTCGTCCGGTCTGCCGTTTGGATTTCTCCCGAATGCGCTCGATGCCAGCCTCAGCGATGATCTTCAGCCCCGGCCGTGCCGCTTCGAGTGCCGGAACGTGCGGGGTCCCGTTCATGAAGCGATAGGGCGGATCGGTATAGCGGTTCGCACCAATCTCGAAGGCAAATGGGTTCTGGTGCGCCGTCCAGCCGGTAAACTTCGGCTCCAGCTTCTTCCCCAGATCCGGACGTACGTATAGATAGCCCACGCCCGGCCCGCCGCAAAGCCACTTCAGCACGCCACCGCAGGCGAAATCCGTGTTGAGCGCCTGCACGTCCACCGGCACGGTTCCGAGCGACTGAAAGGTATCCAGCACCACCAGCGCCCCCACTTTGTGCGCTTTCTCGATAATGGCCTTGGCGTCCTGAATGAAAGCGCTGCGAAAGATTACATGGGACATCGGCACCAGGAGGGTAGTTTCATCGATTGCGTCCAACATCCGATCCAGCGGCACAGTGATGCCGTCGTCGGTCTTCACCATGTGCACGCGGGCGCCCCGCGACTGCTGCGCTTCCCAGAAATACATTACTGAAGGAAAATTCATGTCGCTGTATACAACTTTGTTGCGCTTGCCGGAAAAGTCAAAGCACGATGCCACCACCGCCTGGCATGTGGTCACATTCTGATGGGTGGAGACCGATCCCTTGGGGGCGTTCATCAGCGCGCCAATCTCATCGCCCACTTCCGCCGCCAGCATCCACCAGCGTTCCTCCCAGGCACGCACGCCGCGCAGGGCCCAAGTATCGGCGTAGCCCTTCATGGCGTCATACACTCCCCGCGGCATGGCGCCGAGAGAATTGCTGATCAGGTAAGTAGTCCGTTCCAGGATGGGGAACTCAGGGCGATATTCCAGCAAGTGGTCGGTCACGGAAGTATTGTACTTGGTCTTCTCACCTTTCTCAGCACCGCGTAAGCCACGGAAAACAGTGCCAGGTAAGTCACTCCGCTTACCAGGTTGATACGCGAATCCCACCACGTGCGCAAAATCGCCGCCGTCACCAGCGTGAATCCCAGCACCGACCCCCACATGCCCAGTGGGGAACGCATGGGCAGCGATCCCAACTCTGCGGCAGTGGCTCTTCGCCGGAACGAGACATGCGCAGCCAGCGATGTCAGCCACGACAGCATCAGCCCGAACAACGCGGCGCTTAGAATGTGCACAAACGCATTCTTCGGCGCCCAGGTCTCCGCCACCAACGCCACCACAATTCCGTAGGACGAGGCCAGCACCGCTAGTTTCGGCGATCCTGCGGCATTCAACTGTCCCAGTTTCGCTGGCGCCCATCCGTCCCGCGCCAGCGAAAACACCATGCGCGATCCCGCATACAGGTTTGCATTCGCTCCCGACAAAGCCGCAGTCAGAATGACGAAGTTCATCACAGCACTGGCCGCGGGAATTTTGACCATGCGAAACACGGCGACAAACGGACTTTCGGAGACGCCTGCATGGTCCCAGGGCATTACTCCCACCAACACCACCACCGCGCCCAAGTACACCACGGTAAGGATCGCAAAGGTGTAGAGCACGGCTCGCGGAACTTCGGCGACACTACGGGATTCGCCGGTAGTGATGGCCACAATCTCCACTCCGCCGAACGTATACAGCGCAAAGGTGAGAGCCAACAACGAGGCCACGCGGCCGTTGGGAAAAAAACCACCGTGCGTTGTGTATTGCGGGGCCACGTGGCCGCTGAGCAACAAAGTTCCGCCAATCGCGATGAACGCCAGCATAGTGGCCAGCTTCACCATCGAGAACCAGTACTCAAAACGGCCGTATTCATGCACGCTGCGCAGATTCACCAGCCCCAGAAGGAGCGAAAATAGCGCCACCCAGAATAACGGTGGAACCGCAGGGAGCCAATACTGCATGTAGGTGGCGGAAGCCACCAGACTCGCCCCTACCGAAAGGCAAATCGCAGCCCAGTAGCCGGCCCGCGAGACGAACCCTGCCCATGGGTTCAGATAAAGTTCGCTGTAAACGCCAAACGACCCCGCGGCCGGGTGCATGCTCGAAAGTTCGCCCAGGGCCATGGTCACCGTCCAATTGATGAAGCCTGCAAGCAGGAAACTCAAAATCACGCTTGGGCCGGCGACTTCGATTGCGGCCGCCGACCCCAGCAACAGTCCCGTACCGATCGAGCCGCCCACCGCCACCATTGCCATTTCACCGGCGCTCAACTGGTGCCGCAGGCCATGTTCCGGATCCCGTGGTTTCGCCCGATCCATCCCGGCACGTATACCAGAAAGTTCTGTATTGCCAAAGACTTATTCGACCGGGTGACTTTCGTAATCGCCCCTGGCCTTACTTCATTGCCGCCTGCCCAACCCGCTCCTAAAATTTCTGTGGGTCACTCCGCGCATTTCCAGCTCTCATGGCAGACACCGTCAAGCGAATGGACCGGGCCGAAATCAGCAAGCGGGTGGAACGCGCCGAGAAGCTTCTCCAGAAGGGGAAGACGGACACTGCCCTGGAAGAGTACCTCCAGATTCTGGCCGGCGACCCGGAGAACGATAGCATCTGCCAGATGGCGGCAGATCTCAGCCTCTCCCTGCAGCGCATTCCCGAGGCCGTGAGCCTGCTTGGGGAGATGTTCGAGCGTCAGATCCATGCCGGCGACGCCACCCGTGCCAGCCTCACCTACAAGAAACTGGCGCGCTTTGTGAATCCCACCTGGGAGCAGAAAGTTCGCTTCGGAGAACTGCTTGAGAACAACAACCGCAAGCTCGCACTCGAGACCTACGAAAATGCCTTCGAGGAATTGAGCAAACAGAGCCGCAAGCAAGAGTCGCTCTCGGTTTTGCAGCGGGTGCTGAAGCTCGACTCCAGCGAGAAGAATCTGATTCGTCTGGGAGAATTGTCCTCCGAACTGGGCGACGGTAAGGGAGCCGCATCCGCATTCCTCAAAATTTCCGAAATAACGCACGCCTCTGGCGGCAACAGCGCGCCCTGGATTGAGCGTGCCTACGGCGAAGACCCCACCGACCCGCAGATCGCACTCGCTTACAGCAAAGGCCTGGTGGAGCAGGGACAGGTCGGCGCCGCCATCTTCGTGCTTGAGCCTCTGGTCAATGCCGGGTCTGCCCCGCAAGATGTTCGCGACACCTACGGTAAAGCCCTGCTGGCAGCAAATCGCCTGAGCGATGCCGAACCCATCCTCTGGCAACTGTTCGAAGAAAACCCCTCGCGCACCCAGGAGGTAGCCAAGCTCATCGGCCTGCTGATTGATTCCAATCAGGACGCCGACGCCGTTTCGCTGGCGCGAAAGCTGGAGCAATACCAGCGCCGCAAGGGTGATCGTCGCGCCTTTCTCACCCTGATGCAGGAAATTGTCGGTGCTCACCGCCCTTCGGTGGACATGCTCGAGTTCATGAGCGAGCAGTTTAACTCCTCCAACCGCGAGACCGACTATTGTCAGACACTGCTCAAGCTGTTCGATTTGCATTGCAGCATGGGCCATTACGACAAGGCAGCTGAATCGCTGGATCGCGCCGCTGAGGTCGATGCCTATGAACCCGGCCACCATAAGCGTCTGGAGATGCTACGTGGCAAGATTGATGAAAACCGTTTCAAGGTAATTGCTTCCCGCTTCACCAGCATGGCGGATTCAACCACCAGCACAGTGCGCGCGGAAGAAAAACTGCTGGGCGCCGCTGCCTTGCAGGACCTCATGCTGCAGGCAGAAATCCTGGTGCAATATGGCATGCGCGCCAAGGCCCTCGAACGCTTGCAGCGCATTCAGCAACTCTTTCCCCATGAGGAAGAACGCAATCCGGCCCTGCAGCAGCTTTATCTGTCGGTGGGGTTGATCCCGCACTATGCGGGATCCGAACCCCCAGTGGCTGCCCCTGTGCCAGTCCCCGTGCCGGCCGCCGCCGCAACTCCGGCGCCATCCTCGGCTGCTGATGTCAGCGGTTTCGCGCGAGTGGCAGACATCACCCGCAAACTTTATCGCCAAAGCAATGCCGAGGCGGTGATGGCCACCGCCGCCAATGAAATCGGTGCGCAGTGGAAGGTGGGCCGCTGCGTGGTAGCCATGCGCAAAGCCGGGCAGCGCCCCACCAGCACGAAAGAATTCTGCGGCCCCGGCACCGAGCCCGCCGAGGCTGGCGCACTCGAGCAGATTGTTTCCACCGCGCACGATGCCGCCATCCGTCAGGGCAGCATGCTTGCGGTCACCAACATTCGCTCCACACCTGAGTTGGCGATCGTCCAGGACGCCTGCGATCAGCTCGGAATGATTTCACTGCTGATCCTCCCGCTGGCCGATGGGAGTGAACACGCTGGAGTTCTGCTGCTAGCGCAGAATACGACGCATGTCTGGAGTCCCAACGACGTATTGGTACTCAAAACCATCTGTGATCAGATCCTGATCGCCCTGAACAATGCTGGACTGCGCCGTCTGGTCAAAAGCCTCTCGGTCACCGACGAGCGCTCCGGACTGCTCAAGCGCGCATCCTACCTCGACCTCCTCATGGCGGAGACTCGCCGCAACACCCAGCAGAGCACCTCGCTGTCGATCCTGTTGCTGCAGTTCGGCGAAAAAGCTGCCATGCTGAAAGAGTACGGTGAGGCTGCGATCGAAGCCCTGATGCAGCAAATCGGCCAGCTCTTCGCCGCCAACATCCGGCAGAACGATCTGGCCTTCCGCTATGAAGCCACCAGCATCGCCATTGTGCTGGGTGAAACCACCGAAAAAGAAGGCATTCTGGCGGCGGAGAAGCTGCAACGGCTGGTCGCCCAGATCAAGCTCCCAGAGAAAGACGATCCCGTCCGCTTCAACGCCGGATTGGCCGAGGCCGTGGTCCGCGCTGAGTACGATCCCGTAGACATCGTCACCGAAGTCGTCAATCGCGCTGAGCAGGCCGTTCACCTTTCCATTGCCCAAGGCGCGGGCAAGGTTATAGTTCTCGCAGCTTCCGTTGCGGCCGCAGCCACAGCCTGATCGCCTCCGTCCGAGAACTAGTTCTGTACCGATTTTCTCCGTGCACTCTGTGTCTCTTCTCCGCGACCTCCGCGATTTAAGTCGTTTGCCGATGTTGGTCACAGCCTTAAAACGCTGAGGCCACCGAGAACGGCGGCAGAGCACGCGGAGGCATACAATGCTGCTGCACCCCATTGGCGCTTTCCGCGCCCACGCTGCTACACTTTAAAGTTCACCCGAAATCTTAATTCCAGGAATTCATCGCTTCCGTCATGCTCAAACCAGGAGACATCGCCATCGTCAGCGGGGCGCGCACGCCCTTTGGCCGCTATTGCGGCAAGCTGAAAGACTTTACCGCCCAGGAGTTGGGAGCCATCGCTGCCAAGGGCGCCATCGAGCGTGCTGGAGTGGATCCCAAGGACTTCGACCACGCCGTTTTCGGCAACGCGCAACAGACTTCCGGCGACGCTCTGTACGGCGCGCGCCACGTCGGCCTGCGCGCCGGTCTGCCGATTGAAACTCCGGCGCTCACCGTAAATCGACTCTGCGGATCGGGCATGCAGTCCATCGTCAACGGCGCTCAAATGATTCAACTCGGAGAAGCCAGCGTGGTTCTCGCCGGTGGCATGGAAGCCATGTCGCAAGCGCCGTTCTCGATTCGCGGACGCGACGGCTTTTCCCTCGCTCCCGGTGGAAAATTAGAAGACTCTCTGATGGTCGCATTGCTCGATACCTTCTGCGGCTCCTACATGGCCAACACCGCTGAACTCTATGGTGAGCAACAGGGCATCACACGCCAGGCACAAGACGAGTTCGCGCTGCGCTCGCAGCAGACCGCCGATGCCGCCTACAAAGAACATCGCTTGCAGGACGAACTGGTTCCCGTGCCGCTGAAGAATCACAAAGGCGAGCCCACTGGCGAGAGCCTGACCGAAGATGATCATCGCCGTCCCCAGACCACCATGGAAGGCCTGGCCAAGTTGAAACCTGCGTTCGGCAAGAACGGTACCGTCACCGCCGGCAACGCCAGCGGCATCGTGGATGGCGCCGCGGCGGTCGTAATTATGTCGCTCGAGGAAGCCACGAAACGCAGCGTCAAACCGATGGGCCGCATCGTCAGCTGGGGGATCGCGGGCGTAGAGCCGAAACTCATGGGCCGCGGGCCGGTCCCGGCTACCAAGATCGCTCTGCAAAAAGCTGGGCTGACGCTCGACTACATTGACTTGATCGAAGTCAACGAAGCCTTCGCGGCGCAATATCTCGCCGTCGAAAAAGAACTCGGCCTGGATCGCGACAAAGTCAACGTGAACGGCGGCGCGATTGCCCTCGGACATCCTTTGGGCGCAACCGGCACACGTCTGGTGATTACCCTGCTGTACGAACTGCATCGCCGCAAGAAAAAATATGGTCTGGCGACCGCCTGTATCGGCGGCGGGCAGGGAATTGCGATGATTGTGGAAAGCTTGAACTAAGTTCTATGGGCGTTGATCCGCGTGAATCTGCGGCGAAAAGGGAATCATTTATGGAAATAAAGAAAGTTGGGGTTCTGGGTTGTGGCCTGATGGGTTCTGGCATCGCTCAAGTCGCCGCCATGGCGGGGTTTGACGTTAATGTTCTGGAAGTCGAGCAAAAATTCCTCGACAAGGGTTTTGCCGGGATCGAGAAGTCATTGGCCAAGTTTGCCGAAAAAGGCACGCTGAAAGAAACTCCGCAAGCCGTTCGTGCCCGCCTCCAAGGGACCACCAACATGCAGGATCTCGCCAGCTGCGACATTGTGGTCGAAGCGGTCATCGAAAACATCGCCGAGAAGAAGAAGATGTACAGCGCTCTCGACGCCGTCGCGAAGAAAGACGCCATCTTCGCAACCAACACGTCTTCCATTTCTGTGACCGAGTTGATGTCGGCCACTAAGCGCCCCGACCGCTTCATCGGCCTGCACTTCTTCAATCCGGTGCCGCTGATGAAACTGGTCGAAGTAGTCAAAACTATCGCGACTGCTCCCGAGGTGTACGACACGGCTTACGAATTCGGCAAGAAGCTGGGCAAGGTCCCCGTCCGCACCAGCGACAAGACCGGATTCATCGTCAACCGCCTGCTGGTGCCCTATATGCTTGATGCCATCCGCGCCTATGAAGAGGGCGTCGGGTCGATTGAAGACATTGATAACGCCATGAAGCTGGGCTGCGGCTATCCCATGGGGCCGTTCACATTGCTGGATTTTGTCGGCCTCGATACGACCTACTACATCACTCACGTGATGTACGACGAGTTCAAAGAACGCCGCTTCGCCTCGCCGCCGTTGCTTAAGAGATTGGTGATGGCAGGCTGGTACGGCCGCAAGAGCGGCAAAGGCTTTTACGATTATTCGGACCCGGCGAATCCAAAGCCGAACAAGCTGTAACACTGCGCCGCTGATTAACGCAGATCAACGCTGATTTTCTCCGAATTTTGTAAGTTCTCTTCGATGGACCGACTCGCGATGGACGATCTCACGCCACAAGAGCGAGCCAAGTATCGGACATTTTGGGCCAAGTTCAAGACGCTGGAGCGACTGCAAATCGGCTCGCTGTTCCTGGCGTTTGTGTTCCCGCTGATGCTCCCGAGAGTCGATGCATCGGTTCATGGCCGCTGGATCGTGGCGGTCCTTCTTGGCATCTTCCTGGTAACACATGTTTGGTTGTATAACTTGGATTGCCCAAGGTGCAGTGCCAAGTTTTCGGGAGGGCTGATCGCGCTGCTGCTGAGGGTAAATTATCCATGGAAGTGTTACGGGTGTGATTTGAGTCGTCGCGAACTGAAGCAAGCCTCAAATCAATTTTTCTGATGGATCGATGATCTGCGTTCATCGGCGTAATCAGCAGCGGCGCTGCGTTAAACCTTAGCGCCTGTAAACTTCCCTTCGATGCCCCACGCGAAGCACCAGCACCACCAGTCGCTCGTTTTCCAGGGAGCAGATCAGGCGGTAGTCGCCCACGCGATATTTCCAGAACTCGCTCAAAGTACCCTGGAGTCTTTCGCCGATTTTACGGGGATTATCGAGTCGCCCGACTCGCTCATACAGAAACTTGAAGATGCGCCTTGCTACCGTCTTATCCAGTTTGTCGAGTTCCCTTTGGGCGGCTGGATCAAACTCAATCTTCCACTTTTGGCTTGATGCCATAGCGGCGCATCACTTTTTCGAGCGGAATAGTGCGAACGCGGCCTGCGCGCACTTCCGCAAGACGCTTTTCGGCAAGATAAACGTCTTCCAGATCTTCAAGGTGCTGGAGAATGGCCTCACGGGCGTAGTATGTCTTAGTGCGACCAGTTCGTTTGGCCAAACGTCCCAATCGCCGCTCGATTGTCAACGGAAGTCGGATCGCCAGCATGGATTTCTCCTCTTGCTATACAATTATAGCAGATTCGTCAGTTGCTTGATCTGCGCTGATCCGCGTTAATCTGCGGCGAAAATTGATCTTATGACTTACGAAAACATTCTCTACGAAAAGAAAAACTCCATCGCCTACGTCACCGTCAACCGGCCGAGAGTCCTGAACGCGCTCAACATGGTTACCATGGAAGAGCTCCGCAGCGCCTTCACCGACGCCAAGAATGACGCTGCCATCCGCGTCTGCATCATGACCGGTTCGGGCGAGAAGGCTTTCATCGCCGGCGCTGACATCAGCGAACTCGCCAAGCAGGACGCCGTCAGCGGCAAGGAATACACTCACCGTGGCCAGAGCGTTCTTGATTTAATCGAAAATATAGGCAAGCCAGTGATCGCCTGCATCAACGGCTTCGCGCTCGGCGGCGGATGCGAGATCGCCATGGCTTGCACCATGCGCCTGGCCAGCGAAAACGCCAAGCTCGGGCAGCCGGAAGTGAAGCTGGGGATTATTCCCGGCTACGGCGGTACCCAGCGTCTGCCGCGTCTGGTGGGCAAGGGACGCGCCATGCAACTCATCCTGTCTGGTGAAATGATCACGGCTCAGGACGCTCATCGCATGGGGCTGGTGAATGAAGTAACTCCGATAGCCGAACTCGTCCCTCGCGCCGAGGCCATCGCGCAGAAAATCATCGCCAACTCGCCGCTGGCGGTGCAGTACTCGATGGAAGCCGTGAACCGCGGCTTCGATATGCCATTGTCGGACGCGCTCTATCTGGAAGCGGTCTTGTTCAGCGTGGCCTGCTCGTCAGAAGATAAAAAAGAAGGAACGGCGGCGTTTCTGGAGAAGCGCGCGCCGCAGTTCAAGGGCAAGTAAGAACTGCCGCGGATTCACGGGATCAAATCCACCACGGAGACACAGAGTCACGGAGAAAAACAACCATAAGGACTTGCGGCTTCATCTCCCGCCCAAGTTTCCAGGCAAGGCGACCGAGGGCGGACTGAACGGTACCGGGAAGCGTTTTGCCATCGTGGTGTCACGCTTCAATTCCTTCATCACAGAGCGCCTGCTGCTGAGTGCCTATGACGGCCTGCTTCGTTCCGGCGCGCGGGAAGAAGAAATCACCGTCGTCCGCGTTCCGGGCTCCTTTGAAATTCCCTCCGCCGCCCGCACTCTGGCTGAAACGGGAAAGTACGACGCCATTATCTGTCTCGGTTGCCTGTTGCGCGGCGACACCGCTCACTACGATGTCATCGTCAATGAAGTCACTCGCGGCATCGGCCAATCCGCGCAGGAAACCGGCGTCCCACATGCCTTTGGCGTTCTTACCTGCGAAACCCTGGAGCAAGCCATCGACCGCGCTGGCCTAAAGATGGGCAATAAGGGTTGGGAAGCGGCACTGTCCGCGGTGGAAATGGCGAATCTGAGGAAAGCTATCAGCTCTCAGCCGTCAGCTCTCAGCAAAGGCGCAAAATCCAAGCCCCGCACTCGCCCGAAAAAACGCCAGCGCTGATGTCCGCACCGCTTCCCAAGTCTTGTAGACTGAGAGCCGACTGCTGATAGCTGAGAGCTCCCATGGGCACCCGCCGAAAATCCCGCGAAATGGTCCTGCAGATGCTCTTTCAGTCCGATATGGGCAAACAAACTCCTGACGATGTCCGCCGCATTTTCTGGAATGAGCACAAGGCCGCTGAAGGCGAAGTCCGCGGATTCGCGGAAGACCTCTTCCGTGTGGCCACGGACCGTGCCGCCGAAGTTGACGGCCTCATCGAACGTCACGCTGAACATTGGCGCATGGAGCGTATGGCCGCCGTCGACCGCAACCTCCTGCGCTCCGCGGTGGCGGAACTCATCGGCTTCCCCGAAACCCCGCGGGCCGTGGTCATCAATGAAGCTCTGGAAATCGCGCGCAAGTTCTCCAGCCCTGAGTCGGTGCAATTCATCAACGGTGTGCTCGACAGCGTAGGCAAGGAACTGGAGAAGAAGGTCGTTGGCGGATAGCGTACGACCCACGACGGTCTTAAGGTTTTACTGCTACCAGATCGGGATTGCAGGTCACTCCGGGGAAAGGCTTCCCCGCCGTAGTCTGGCACAAACCTTGCGGAAACGTGATTTGCTGTACGTCCGCGCCGACGTCGGTTTGCAGAACGTGGAGCGTGCCATCGCTGCTTCCGACGTAGAGTTGTGTGCCATCGGGGGTCAGCGAAGCGCGCAACGGCAATCCGTTACCCACCAGAGGGATTGCCGACGAAGTCTGCGCGTCAATATGAAACACCAGAATACTGTTGAAGCTAGGGGTCACGATGTATGCCGTCGAGCCGTCCTGAGACATGATCAGCTGTGAGGCCACGAAGTTGCCACGGCCAAGATTGAAGGTCGTCAGGCTGTCGCTGACGCTCGGAGCACAACCGGTCGGCAGGGTGAAAACATTGATAACACCTATGTCAGGGGGAATCAGCGCCACGACTCCGGTCGCATCCGGTAATGTTTTCAGGAAAGTCGGGACCGGGGATACCATGACCGTATCCGCTTGGCCGTTATCGCACGTTCTCTGGACGGTGACGCCCGACGGATTCCCGCCCGCCAAATAAGCGAAGGCACCCTCGGCCAGAAAGCTCACATCGTTGGCGGGTGCGGTCAGCGCCTTGGTCTGCAAAGCATCCAGTTTGGAGTACACGTAAAGTGTGTTTCCGGCCACAATGAACGCCTTGAGACTGTCGGGCGAGAAGTCGGCGGCGGTAGCCCCGGTGATCCGGTACGCCGTCGGAATATTGCTGGCTGTATCAAACACAAACACCTGATTGGGCGAATCGGCGGTGTCGGAAACCACCACCTTGGTGCTGTCGGGAGAGACCGCGAGAACCTTGCCTGGCGCCGAGGCGAATCCGTTCACCGTGGTGCCGCCTACGGCAATCACCGACAACCCTTTGCTCCCCAGCAACCCGGAATTGGTACCGAGGTAAGCCTTGGCTCCCGCGGGATCAAAGAGAAGCGAGTTTGGCGTCGCAGGCAGGATCATCGCATTGCCGAGTGTGACGGTCGGGGTCGTTACTGGAACCACGGTACTCACACACGCATCGGTCGTTCCACAACCCGTGCTTGAGACATACACGGTTGCAGTCGGAGAAGTGCTACTTTGCGCCACCAGCGTGACCACGGTCTCAGGAAATATGGGCACCGAGGGCTGGAGGCCGATGTTGCAAGTGGGGGGAGTACAAGATGCAATGACGGTTGCGCCGCCTCCGCCGGTCGGCGCCGATGCCACGCCATTGTTGCCGACGCTCACCGACGCGGACTCAGAAGAGCTCCAGGTTAGGGGGACGCTCGTAAGGGTTGTGCCCAAGGTGTCTATGACCGTGGGCGTAATGGTTTTTCCGTTGGCTGATGAGCTGGTTACTTCGAGTTGGATCGACTGAACCGGGCAGGTGGTGAAACTGAAAGGTACGCTAGTGCTGTTGCCGATGGCCGCGAACACCGGAGTGAGGCCGGGAGCTTTCGCCGTGATCTGCACCTGATTCAGCGACTGGCCATTGACGACATTAACCAGACCGTTCGCCGTGGTGCTGAGGGTGGCTACTCCGGCATTCAACGTTTGCCAACTGAACTGCCCCGCGGTCGCGGTGACGTCGACGCCACGGCTGTACGCGGTTGCCTGATACGCCGCTATATGCGGGACGACCGTCGAATTTTCGGCAGCTGTGAGGCAGGTCGTGGCGGGTCCCGGCGGAACCGGCGTTATTATGACGTTGTCAATGTGCTGGTGCACGTAGACCCTGGTTGACGGACTGCTTACGCCCTGCGTGACGGCGGTAATGTCGGCGAATCCCACCGGCCCCGCAGTGCAGATTTGTGGAACGCTCAAAGAATCCCAGCTGCCGGCGCAAACCAGGCCATTGACGGCCACGGTCACCACAGCGCTGTTGCTGGATTGGAAGAAAACCGGTTCCGTAAGGGGCGCCTTGCTCGAGTTCTCAGGAGTGGCAGTGAACTGCTGGTCCGTTCCCAACTCCATGGAGGCGCTCCCGGCAGGAGCCAGGGTGATGGTCGTGGGTACGGCGTAGCTGGCCGTATTCACCGCCTTGCCGCTACTGCAGCCGGCTTCGAGTGCCACCAGAAAGCAAAGCACTGCAATGACAAAGCCCACCCGACCTAGCCTACCCATTCATCCTCCCCGCCTTCAGGCGGTACATGGCACCAGCCTGCGTAGTACTGAGAAATTTCAAGTGTAGAGGGAGTCCGCGTTTTCAGCAATCCTTCAAAGACGTGCGTTTTCTGGGATGCGTCCTGCCCCGGTTGACGATGTGTGAACTCAATTGCTATATTTATAGGGTTCCGCGAGTCATCCTGGCTTTCCTGTGTGCGGTGGGTTTCACGGTGTGCGGTTTCTGCGCAACGGGCCTGCTGAAAGCAGTCAAGCCGCTAAGATACACGTCTTCGGATATTGCGAAGATCGCCCTCGCTGAAGCGCCCTGTGCGTACTTCCATCCGTTGGAAGGCTATGCAGGGCGGTGCTGACGAAACGGAGTGCCTCCTGTTTGGGCTTGGCGCCACCGTCGGCAGCGTTAGTCCGAATTTATGATCCTCCGCCCGCAGTTTGCGCGGCGGAAGCATGGTTGGCCAACCGCCATCCAGACCCTGATTCAGGGAACAGACAAAGCTGCGGGTTTGGTTGCCCGCCCGCCCGGATGGGCGTGTGGCTGAATTGCGCGGCTCAAGGAGTTGCAAGCGTGCCGACTTTTAATCAATTGGTGCGATCTGGCCGCAAGCGGCCACGCTACAAGACGGCCAGTCCGGCGTTGCAGGGATGCCCGCAGAAGCGCGGTGTATGTACTCGCGTGTACACGCAGACGCCTAAGAAGCCGAACTCGGCGCTACGCAAAGTTGCCCGCGTGCGGCTGACCAACGGGATCGAAGTCACAACTTACATCCCCGGCGTTGGCCACAACCTGCAGGAGCACTCGATTGTGCTGATCCGCGGTGGCCGTGTAAAGGATCTGCCGGGAGTGCGTTATCACGTCATCCGCGGCACTCTGGATGCAGTCGGGGTGGTCGGCCGCAAACAGAGTCGCTCGAAGTACGGCGCCAAGAGACCGAAGGAAGCTAAGAGCTAGGAGTCAAAAGCTGCATGCCACGAAAAGGACATATCGCGAAACGCGGCACTGAGAACGATCCGGTGTACGGATCCGACTTGGTCACCAAATTCGTCAACTGCATGATGTGGGGCGGAAAGAAGAGCACGGCGGAGAGGATTGTCTATTCCTCCATGACCCGCTTGCAGGAAAAAGGCGGCGGCGACGACGCCCTAAAGCTCTTTAAGAAGGCAGTTGAGAACGTCAAGCCACTGCTGGAAGTGAAGACCCGCCGAGTGGGTGGCGCCAACTACCAAGTGCCGGTCGAAGTGAATGCCGACCGCCGCACCTCGCTGGCCATCCGCTGGCTGATCACTTACTCCCGCGGACGCGGCGAAAAAGGCATGATCGACAAGTTGAGCAACGAACTGCTGGACGCCGCCAACAACCGCGGTGCGGCGATCAAGAAAAAAGAAGATGTTCACCGCATGGCCGAAGCGAACAAGGCCTTTGCGCATTACCGCTGGTAACGCGGGTCGACAAGGATTAAGGATAGAGATTTGACGGGTTCAGTCGCCAACGAGCAAGAGTTACGAAAAGAAGAGAGAAAGAAAGCTGTGTCCAGGCAAGTTCCATTAGAACGGTGCAGAAACATCGGCATTATGGCCCACATCGATGCCGGGAAGACCACTACGACCGAGCGCATCCTTTTCTATACCGGAAAGACGCACCGCATCGGAGAGGTCCACGAAGGCACTGCCACCATGGACTGGATGGAGCAGGAGCAGGAGCGCGGCATCACCATCACCTCCGCCGCCACCACCTGCACCTGGCGCGACATTCGCATCAACATTATTGATACTCCCGGGCACGTCGATTTCACCGCTGAAGTCGAGCGCTCATTGCGCGTGCTCGACGGCGCGGTGGCGGTGTTTGACGCGGTCCACGGGGTGCAGCCGCAATCGGAAAAGGTCTGGCGCCAGGCCGACAAGTACGGCGTCCCCCGTATTTGCTTCATCAACAAGATCGACAAGATGGGCGCCGATTTCGAGCATGCCGTCGATACCATCCGCAAACGACTCAACGCCAAGCCCATCGCCATTCAGATTCCCATCGGTCAGGAAGACAAATTCAAAGGAGTCGTGGACCTCATTGAGATGAAGTCCATTATCTGGGAAGATGACACGATTGGGGCTGAGTACACTGCCGGCCCAATTCCCGCTGAACTACAGAAGAAGGCCGAAGCTTTCCACACTCAGCTCGTGGAGGCGGTGGCCGAGAACGACGACGAAATGCTGCACAAGTTCTTGGAAGGGGAAGTTATTTCCGCTGAGGAGCTGCGGGCTTCCCTGCGCAAGTCGACCATCGCCCTCAAACTGTTTCCGGTTGTGGTCGGCACCGCGTTCAAGAACAAAGGCGTCCAGCCCCTGTTGGACGCAGTCGTGGACTACCTGCCTTCCCCGCTCGACGCCGGCGAAGTCAAGGGTATCAATCCCGACAACGGCGAAGTGGTTACGCGTAAGCCAGCGGACGACGAACCTTTCTCCGCCTTGGCCTTCAAGATCATGGCCGACCCCTTTGTTGGACAGTTGACCTTTATCCGTGTCTACTCCGGGCAGGTCAAATCGGGTGATTCGGTATTGAGCAGCGGCAAGGGACGCACTGAGCGTATTGGCCGCCTGCTCAAAATGCACGCCAACAAGCGCGAAGACATCAATGAAATTCTGGCCGGCGATATCTGTGCCGCCGTCGGCTTGAAGAACGTAAGCACCGGCGATACCATCTGCGACGAAAGACATCCGATCGCCCTCGAATCCATTACGTTCGCGGTTCCAGTGATCTCCGTGGCGGTCGAGCCCAAAACCAAAGCCGATCAGGAAAAGATGGGCATGGCGCTCTCCAAGCTGGCCCAGGAAGACCCCACTTTCAAGGTTCACACCGATCCCGACAGCGGACAGACCATCATCAGCGGCATGGGCGAACTGCATCTTGAGATCATCATCGACCGCATGATGCGCGAATACAAAGTCGAAGCCAATGTGGGCAAGCCGCAAGTGGCTTACCGTGAGACCATCCGCCGGAAGTCCGAAGCCGAAGGCAAATACATTCGCCAGACCGGTGGCCGTGGTCAGTACGGTCACGCCAAAATCCGGATTGAACCCAATGAGCCGGGCAAGGGTTACGAATTTGTGAACGAAGTCATCGGCGGTTCGGTCCCCAAAGAATTTATCAAGCCCATCGATCAAGGAATTAAAGAAGCGATGGAAGGCGGCGTCCTGGCGGGTTACGAGATGGTGGACGTAAAGGCCATCCTCTACGACGGCAGCTACCACGACGTGGATTCTAACGAAATGGCTTTCAAGATCGCCGGTTCCATGGCGTTCAAAGAGGCGGCACGAAAGGCGTCGCCGGTGTTGCTTGAGCCGGTGATGGCAGTCGAAGTGGTCACGCCCGAAGATTACGCCGGAGTCATCATGGGCGACCTGAGTTCGCGTCGTGGACGCATCGAAGGCATGGAACATCGCGCCGGTTCGCAGGTGATTAAGGCGATCGTACCGCTCGCCGAAATGTTCGGCTATGCGACCCACATGCGCTCCAGTACGCAGGGGCGCGCAGAATACTCGATGCACTTTGCGCGGTATGAAGAAGTGCCGCGTAGCGTGGCTGACGAGATCATCGGTAAATCGCAGGGGCCGAAGAGATAGATTCCTTGCCCGCTGAAGCGGTCGGAATAACAAGGGTTTGAGCTAGCAGCTAAGAGCTAGGAGCTAGAGGCGAACATGGCGAAAGAAAAATTTGAACGGAATAAGCCGCACTGCAACGTGGGGACGATTGGTCACATTGATCATGGCAAGACCACGTTGACGGCGGCCATCACCAAGGTGTTGTCCAAGCACAACCCCAAGA
>JBAWFN010000175.1:0-29195 GCA_049591935.1 Terriglobales bacterium
TGTTCCTGTTTCTGCCATTGATGTTTCCTTTTTCTTGTTTCTGAATTGTGCTTAGAAGAATCTCAGCTAGTGGAAGGGGTGACGCTGGTTGGCGATACCGACTTTCAGTTGCGTGTGAATCAAACTTAGCGCTGGCTTTAGTATACACAACCGGCCCCGCAACGCATCAACAATCGTACAAGTCCTTTATTTGCTGCCGTGAGGCGCGAGCGCCTCATCGAGTCTTCCGACCACCAGCACCCGTCGGCGAGGCAATTCGTCGTCAGAGATTTCCCCCACAAATTGCAGATCAAGCCCCAGACGAGTGCATTCCTGACGGGCCGCATCGTTGAAAAAGTAAACCACATCTCCTCCAAATCGATCCTTCAACCGACGGCGTTCATCGAGATCGAATGGACTGGCCGAATACACTTTCAACTCGCTGGCATCGCGCACGGCAGCGCCCAGCTCGCGTTGGAATGCGAGTGCTCCGCCCCTCACTTGCGCCATGGTCACCGCCAAGACGTGGTATGGCATAAGCCCTAGACCTGAATCGAGAATGGCAGAGGACGCCGAAGCTGTCCAGCGAATCCTGACTTTGACTTCCCCGACCTCCCGCCCTACCATACGGCACAGTTCCCGCCCCATGATCGGCCAGACCATTTCGCACTACCGCATCATCGAGAAGCTCGGCGGTGGCGGCATGGGCGTGGTTTACAAAGCCGAAGACACCCGTCTTCACCGCTTCGTTGCTCTCAAGTTCCTGCCCGAAGACGTTGCCCGCGATCCCCGCGCTCTCGCTCGTTTTCAGCGCGAGGCCCAGGCCGCTTCAGCCCTCAACCATCCCAACATCTGCACCATCTACGACATTGGCGAACAGGACGGCCATGCCTTCATCGCCATTGAGCTTCTGGACGGCATGACCCTGGCGCACCGCATCGCCGGTCGTCCCTTGGAGGAAGCAATCCTCTTGCCGCTCGCCATCGAAATCGCGGACGCACTCGACGCCGCTCATGCGGCTGGAATCGTGCATCGCGACATCAAGCCTGCGAACATCTTCGTCTCCAAACGCGGGCATGCGAAGGTCCTCGACTTTGGACTGGCCAAGATCTCCCGCAAGTCCGAAAGCCTGGACATGAACGCCTCTACGGTGCAGGAGTCTCTCACCACGCCAGGCACTGTGTTGGGCACCATCGCTTACATGTCCCCGGAGCAAGTGCGCGGAAAAGATCTCGACGCCCGCTCCGACCTGTTCTCCTTCGGAGCCGTGCTCTACGAGATGGCGACAGCAATCCTGCCTTTCCGTGGCGAAACCACCGGGGTGGTTTTCGAAGCCATCATGAAGGGAATGGTCGTTCCTCCCGTGCGGCTAAATCCCGACGTGGCCCCGGAGCTGGAGCGAATCATCCACAAGTGTTTGGAAAGAGACCGGGAGCTGCGCTACCAGAACGCCGCCGACATTCGCACCGACTTGCGGCGCCTCAAACGCGACACGGACTCACACTCCCAATCGGCCGCAGCCATCACCATCGACCCCGTGGGGACGGGCCGTGTGGGGACGGGCGCCTTCGCCCGTCCGGGCCGAGCAAAGCTCGGCTGGGGACTCGCAGCTGCCGGACTAATTGCCGTGCTAGCCGGTGCCCTATACTTCCACTCGCGCCAGCCCTCGGCCCGCCTCACCGATAAAGACACCATCGTCCTCGCCGATTTCACCAACACCACGGGCGACCCGCTATTTGACGGAACCTTGCGTCAGGGCATGGCTGTGCAACTTGAGCAGTCGCCTTTCCTCAGCCTTGTCTCAGACCAGCGCATCCATCGCACGCTCCTTCTGATGGGCCGGCCAGCAGATGCCCCGCTTACTCCGGAGGTCGCGCGGGAAATCTGCGAACGAACCGCAAGTGCCGCTGTCCTCGACGGCTCCATCACAAGCCTTGGTAGTCAGTACGTGTTGGGACTACGCGCCCAGACCTGCGACACCGGAGAGGTTCTCACCGAGGAGCAGGTGCAAGCGGCACGAAAAGAAGATGTGCTGAATGCCTTGAGTCAAATCGCAAGTAAGTTCAGGACTCGAGTCGGTGAATCACTCACCACCGTCGAAAAGCACAACACTCCGCTCGCCGAGGCTACGACTCCGTCACTCGAAGCCTTGGAAGCTTACAGCACAGCCGTAAAGGTTGAATTCTCAACTGGTGCCGTTACGGCCGTGCCCCTTTTTAAGCGCGCCGTCGAAATCGACCCCCAGTTCGCCTTGGCATATGCACACATGGGGCTCCTGTACAGCGATTTTGGAGAGTCTGTCCTGTCCATGGAGAGCACCAGCAAAGCCTATCAGTTGCGGGATCGCGCCAGCGACCGGGAAAGGTTCTTTATCACCGCGATGTACGATCGACAGGTGACGGGAAACCTGGAAAAGGCACGCCAGACGCTTGAGTCGTGGGCGCAGACTTATCCTCGTGAGGTCCTGCCTCACGGATTATTGTCAGGGTTCGCTAGCCAGGGTCTGGGCCAGTATGAGAAATCGATCGAAGAAGCCCAGAAAGCGCTCGCGATCGATCCGGATTTGACCCCCGCGTACCTCAATCTTGGCTACAGCTATTTTTACCTGGACCGCTTGGGGGAAGCCGAAAACACTCTTCAGCGGGCGTCCGAGCGCAAGATGGAAATCCCGGAGCTGTTGCTCCTGCGCTACTATCTCGCGTTCTTAGAGGGTGACACGGCGAGGATGGAACAGGTAGTGGCCCGGGCTAAGGGCAAGCCCGGAGCCGAAGACTGGATGGCACTCGCCCAGGCTCTGGTCCTGGCTCGTTCCGGCCAGTTACAGGCAGCCAGGAACCTGTCACGCCGCGCTGTGGATTTGGCCCAGCAAGCAGGGCAACGGGAAACAGCGGCTACCTATAAAACCGGAGCAGCAGCGTCGGAGGCCCTCGTCGGGAATGCGGCCGAGGCAAAGCGGGACGCGCTGGCAGCACTCGAACTTTCAAAGGGCCGGGATGTAGAATATGGCGCTGCCTTCACACTCGCGCTTGCCGGCGATTCGTCCCGGTCGGAAACCCTCGCGAATGACCTCGAAAAACGCTTTCCGGAAGACACCTCAGTCTTATTCAATTACCTGCCAACGCTGCGGGCATTATTCGCACTGAACCACGGCGAGCCTGCAAAGGCTATCGACCTGTTGCAAGTCGCCATTCCCCATGAATTGGCCATATCTGCCATTGCTTTTTTCGGTTCTTTTGGAACCTTCTATCCAGCCTATGTGCGTGGCGAAGCCTATCTGGCCGCGCGCCAAGGCACCGAAGCCGCCGCTGAATTTCAGAAACTTCTCGATCACCGCGGCCTCGTTGCCGCCGATCCCATCGGCGCACTGGCTCACTTGCAACTCGGACGCGCCTACGCTCTCTCGGGAGACAAGACCAAGGCAAAGACCGCCTATCAGGATTTCCTCGCCCTCTGGAAAGACGCCGATCCCGGCATCCCCATCCTGAAGCAAGCCAAGACGGAGTATGCCAGGCTGCAATGACTCTTGAGGACAAGCTGGCTGCGCGGCCCTATGTCCGGCTAATTGTGCTTTCAGATCGGGCCTTCATATAAGAACGCAAAATGGCATTGATGCGGGTCTGGTAGCCGCTGCCGTCCTTCTTCAGCCATTCCACCACGTCATGGTCAACCCGGATGGTCAGGCGGTCCTTGGGTTCAGGCATGACGAGCTCGGCGGTCTTCCAGAAAGATTTATCCAGTCTGGGAATATCGCCGTCGTCGATGTCGGCGTCGCGCATCGTCCGCAAGCGTTTCAAGTCACTTTTGCCCTTCGCCCGCGCGCTTGAGGTGGTCCGCGTAATCCTGCCTTTCATGGCGATGTGCCCTCCTGGCCGAAATAATCCGTCGCGCCTTGCCGCGCATCACGTAAACGACAACGATCTCAATCTCTTCCATTGAGCCGATGGCAACGACGCGGTCTTCTCCGCGACGCTTGGCCTTGCTCTCGAACACCGGTCCGTCAAACACTCGCTTTGCATCCTAAAAAGTCGATGTGGTGTTTTGCGAGGTTCGCCTGCCTCTTGCGCTCATCCCATTCGAAAAGCATCTTGATCTCTCAAAGGACGAGTGATTGTATGCATATAATGTACATACAATAGCCGAAGCGGTCAAGTGCCGCCTTAAGAGGCCGCTCCCGCCATCACATGGCACGAGTGCGTCTTCACCACCAGCCACACGTCCCGTCCCGGTTGCAATTGCAAGTCATCCCGAGCAGAGAGCGTAAGATGCACCGTCATCTCCACGCCACAATCCACCCGCGCCACCACGATCATGTCGCGCTCCTCGAGCGACAGCACCCGTCCCGGCAGCACATTGCGCGCGCTCAGCCCCTGCGGTTGCACTGTCGCCAGCAGAATATCTCCCGCGCGAATCCCCACCCGCACAGACGGCGTACCCGGCTTGATCCTCACCAGCGGCGTCTCCAGTTCGACTTTGCTGCCGGCGATTCTGCACCTCATGGTTCCTCGATATTCAAGTACTGCCACCACCGCCGCATCAAAAATATTCTCGAATCCCGCCAACTGCGCCACCGATTCCTGACGCGGCGCTGTCATCACTTCGTGCGGTGTCCCCTGCGCAACGATCTTTCCATTTTCCAGCACCAGCACGCGCTCCCCCAGCGCAAACACCTCTTCACGGCTATGCGTCACGTAAACGATGGGGATTCCATGCTTCCGGTTCCATGCCCGCAGATCGTCGATCATCATCGCCTTGGTCGGCGCATCCAGCGCCGCCAGCGGCTCATCCAGCAGCAGCACACACGGATCAATCACCAGCGCCCGCGCCAGCGCCACCCGCTGCCGTTCCCCGCCGGAAATCTCCCGCGGCTTCCGCTTGCGCAGATGCGCAATGCGAAATGATTCCAGAATTTCATCTGTGCGTTTTTTCCTCGCGTCTCCATTCAGCCCGTAGCCAATGTTCTGCTCCGCGCTCAAATGCGGAAACAGAGCCAAGTCTTGAAAAACGTAACCGATTCTTCGCCGCTGCACCGGAAGATTGATTCCCCGTTCCGCATCGAAGAACACGCGATCTCCAACCGCAATCCTCCCCCCATCCGGCGTCGCCAGGCCAGCGACACAATCCAGCAGCGTCGTCTTCCCTGCGCCCGAAGCGCCAAACAAAATCGTGATCCCCGGCGCGCAAACACACTCCGCCGCCAGCAGAAAATCACGCTCTGCATTAGCAAATCGCGTAGTGATCCGGATCTCAAGCACGTCGTTGACTAATGTGTCCTATGTGGTGATCGCTCTCGTCGCACCACATAGGATTTCCTTTGTGGACCTTTGTGTCCTTTGTGGTTAAAGCGTTACTTCCACCACCCCCACACCCGCCGATTCACCCCATACACCAAACACATCGCCATAAACGAAATCCCCAACAAAACCAACGCCGTCTGATTCGCCCCGGCGAAATCAAGCGCCTGCGTCCGGTCGTAAATATCGATCGATACCGTCCGCGTAACCCCCGGAATATTTCCACCCACCATCAGCACCACTCCGAACTCGCCCATGGTGTGCGCAAAACTCAGCACGATTCCCGTAATCAACCCCGGCACCGACAATGGCAGCACTACCCGCAAGAACGTGCTCAGCTTGGAAGCTCCCAATGTCGCCGATGCCGCCGGCAATCGCGAATCCACCTGCGAGAATGCCGCCGCAAAAGGCTGCACCGCAAACGGCAGGCTATAAACAATGGATCCGATCACCAGCCCGGTGAACGTAAATGCCAGCGTGTGCCCGGTCATCGCCTGCCACCAACGTCCTAGCGGACTGCGCGATCCGAGTGCCACCAAAACATAAAATCCCAGCACCGTAGGCGGCAGCACAATAGGAAGCGCCACCACCGCCTCGACCAGAAACTTCCCGCGCCAGCGCGAGTAGGCGATCCAATAGGCAATCGGCAGCCCGACCACGGTCAGAATCGCCGCCACCACCACCGCCAGCCCGATTGTCAGCCAAAACGCCTGCCAGTCCATTTTTATCTTTCTCGCATCATCCCGTGAGCAGCCAGTATAGACAAAGTAAAGGACGAACTTGGAATTGGAATCGAAGGGTGGGATCAGCTATCTTTGCGGTACAGAAGCTCACGCATCGCTTGCCGGCGAGCCTCGTTCGCTTCCTTCGCCGTCTTGCGTTCGTCAGCATCCTTGCGGCGCTGACTGGTTGGCGCGGCCGATTCGGCGGTGCTGCACTCCGGGCACTGGTTCGCGAAACCGGGCTTATCCGGCTTCAACTCGAACTCTTCCCCGCAAACGCTGCAAATTTTGATAGGGAAACCCATTTCCATTTCATGATACGACGGTGATAGCGGTCGAAGAAACTGCATCTGCGGAGCTGGAAAGCTTAGTTTTGCCAGGCGTCGGTGCATCCCCGGCAGCACCGTTGCTCCTTCGCTTTCCAGGCCCCCCGATTCCCGAACTGGGCCAACCCCCTCACCTAATGTTCACTCATCACAAACTCCCCGTCCGCTTCTCCGCCATACTGCGCGCAGAGGCAGAACCATGGAACTTAACGAAGCCATCACCACCATTCGCGCTCTCGCCGATGGACTGAACCCAACTACCCGCGAAGCTCTCGATGCCCAAGAAGCCTGCCGCCAGCCACAGTCCGTCAAAGCTCTAAACCGCGCTCTGGCTGCGATGGTTGCACAGCAAGGACGCGAGAAAAACAGCCCAGGCAACGCCGGCAGATCGTGGTCGCGCGCGGAAGATCAGCAAGTCTGCGAAGAGCTGCGACAAGGAAAGGACATTAACGAGATGGCGAAAGCACACAATCGCACTGTTCCCGCCATCGCCGCTCGCCTGGTGAAGCTGGGGAAGATCGCTCTCCCCAAGGGCAAGCCCGGCCCATTGTTCCCCGAAAAGGTCGCCTAGTGGAACGCCGCACCCCTGGCCGTCGCCTCGACTCGACGATGCTGTGGTGCGTTCTTCTGCTTTTGCCACTCGCTACAACCGCACTCGCGCAGACGCCGGATTCTCATCCCGAAACTCACCGCGTCCAGCGTGAGCAATGGTTCCTCCGCGGACGCATCCTCCCCGGCCAGCGAGCCACCGAGCTCCTTCGCCGCGCTCATGCGCAAAAACTGGCTCTCCGTGCCGCGCGCGCTGCGAACGCCAGCAACCCGCCTTCGCAAAACTCCTCCGCGTGGACCTCCCTCGGCCCCGCTCCTCTAGCCTCTGACGCCAGCGGTGTCGGCCAGCAAGACTACAACTGGGTCTCGGGGCGGGCTACCGCCGTCGCCATCGATCCCACCGACCCGACAGCCAACACCGTTTATCTCGGCGGCGCCTACGGCGGCGTCTGGAAATCCACCAACGCAGCCACTCAGTCTCCCGGCAACGTCGCCTGGACGCCCCTCATCGACGATCAAGCGACTCTGGCCGTCGGCGCCATCGCCATCCAACCCGGCGGCACCGGCGTGATCGTGGTCGGCACCGGCGAAGCCAACAGCTCCACCGATTCTTACTACGGTCTCGGCATCCTGCGCTCTCCCGACGCCGGCCAAACCTGGACCCTGATCCCCTCCGACATCACCGGCACTCGTTCTTTCGCCGGAATGGCCTTCAGCAAAATCACATTTAGCCTCGCGAACCCTCTGTTGGCCGTTGCCGCAACCGCAGGCGCGTCCGAAGGAATCATCGAGGGCCTCGCCAATCCCGTAACCGCAAATCTCGGCCTTTACACTTCCGCTGACGGCGGCAACACCTGGACTTACGCCACCATAAACGACGGCAACATCGCCATCGACCCCGGGTCCGCCTCGGCCGTGATCTACAATGCTGGCGCCGGATTGTTCTTTGCCGCGCTTCGCTATCACGGCTTCTATTCTTCACCCGACGGCCTCAGTTGGACTCGCCTCGCGAATCAACCCGGCGCCGGACTCAGCACTGCGGCTTGCCCGCCGAATCCCCACTCGCCTGCCTGTCCCATTTATCGCGGCGAGCTCGCCGTGGTTCCCGGCCGCAATGAAATGTACGTCTGGTACGTCGATGCCAACAACAACGACCAGGGCATCTGGACGACCCTCGACGGCGGCAACACCTGGACTGCGCTCAACGAATCCGGCATCACCAACTGCGGCGACGTCACTGGCTGCGGCACCGAAGACGGCGCTTACAATCTGGAACTCGCCGCTGTTCCCGACGGCGGAGCCACCGACCTCTACGCCGGCGCTGTCAACATTTACAAGTGCCAGATCACCAGCTTTTCACCGATCTGCGGCGGCACCGGCCAGAACACCTTTCTCAATCTCACCCACGCCTATGGTTGCAGTTCCATTGCCATGGTCCATCCCGCACAGCATGCGCTGGCATTCCAACTGCCAAATAGCAACACCGACGTCATGTACTTTGCCAACGACGGCGGCCTCTACCGCGCGCTCAATGGCTATACCGGCCTGGCTACTGGCGCCTGCGGCGGCCAAAATCAGTTCGACAGCCTCAACCAAACCCTGGGTTCCATGAGCCAACTCGTCTCCTTTTCGCAATCTCCCGCAGACCCCAATACCATTCTGGCCGGAGCCGGAGCCAATGGGTCGCCCGCCACGCAATCCGCACTCGCCAACACCCCCTGGCTCAACGTCAACGGCGGTGACGGCGGCAACACGCAAATCAATCCTCTCGATCCCACCCAGTGGTTCGTCTCCAATCCTCCCGACTTTACTTCCGGGACCAACATCTTCGCCTGTGATCTCGGCATCAACTGCCTCACTCCAGACTTTCAGAACGATCAGGTCGTCACCAGCGCCACCGTCGGTGGCGACACCGGCGCCTACTATCCGGCATTTCTCCTTGATCCGCAAAGTTCCAGCGAGTTGATCGTCGGCACCTGCCGTATGTGGCGCGGATCAACCAGCGGCGCCGGTTTCATCCTTCTCAGCAACAATTTCGAGACTGGCGGCTCCGGCATCTGCACCGGAGCCGAAACCAACCTTGTCCGCGCCGCGGCCGCCGGGGGTCCGCTCGACGGCAACGGTTTTTCCAACGTTATGTATGCCGGAACCGACGGCTTCGGCCCGCTGGTTCCCACCATTCCTTCCGGTGGGCATGTCTGGGTCAGCACTAACGTGGCCGGCGGCACTAACACCTGGGTCGATCAAACTGGCTCCATCAACCCCGACGCGTTCCCCATCTCCGGCATCGCCATCGACACCTCCGACCCCACCGGCCTCACTGCTTACGTGACCATCATGGGCTTCCACGTTTCGCACGTGTGGCAGACCACCAACGGCGGCATTTCCTGGCTCGACTTCACGGCCAATCTTCCCGATGCGCCGGCCAACACCGTACTGGTTGATCCCGGAACCAATTCCTCGCCTGGGATGGTCTACGTCGGTACCGACGTAGGCGTATTTTCCAGCCGCACCTCCGCTGCCAGCTGGACCGAACTCGGGCCTGCGCCCAACAGCGGTAATCCGGGATTTCTGCCCAACGTTGCCGTGACCGCTCTGTCCTTGCCAAACAACGGGTCCGGCAAGTTGTTGGCGGCTTCTACGTATGGTCGTGGCCTTTGGCAGTTTCCCGTCACTCCGACTTTCGTGCCCACGGTGGCCAACACTCCCCAGACCGTCTTCCCCAACCAGTTGCCGGCGCAATTCTCTGGCACTGTCCTCTTCTATGGATACACCGACCCTGTCAGCCTGAGCTGTCAGCCGCCGGCGCAAGCGACTTGCTCGGTCCAACCCGCCAGCGTGACGCCGGCGTTTCCTTCGTTCGCTATCACTGCCAGCGGGCCCGTCGGCACCAGCGCATTCACTATTAAAGGAGTGGGCACCGATCCCAATCAACTCACCGAGTCCGCTCCCTTCACCCTGAACGTGGTTGATTTCGCTTTGACCGCGCCCTCCCCCAACCAGGTCACTATGCCGCCGGACGACACCTCTCCTCCCATCAAGTTCCAGGTCACCGCCTCCGGCCCATTCAACCAAACCGTGAATCTCTCCTGCTCCGGTCTGCCAGCGGGCGCCACATGCATCTTTCAGCCTGCGAACGCGGTGAATCCCACTTCGACGAGTCCGGTAAACGTCATCCTCAACATCACCACCGCCGCGAACACCACTCCCGGCACGTTTCCCATCACCATCAGCGGCTCCGTAACCAACGGGCCGACTAGAACACAAAAGCTATCGTTGACGGTGACGCAAGACTACTCGCTGGCCATCAGCAATCCCTCGCTCACCGCGCTCGAAACCACGACCGCAATGTACAACGGCACCCTGACTTCTTTGAATGGCTACAGCAGCCCGGTGAATCTGAGCTGCGGACCAGACGCGCCTCCCACCTGCACCGCCGCGCCCGCCACCGTGACGCCCACCGCCGGCGGCGCGCCCTTCACCGTCACCGTGAGTAGCCCTCAGTGCGGCCAGTTCAACTTCAACATCCTAGCCAAAGGGACCGATCCACTCGCCACCTCGCACGCTGCTCCGGTAACCTTCGTCTCGACCAGCCTGGTGAGTCCCAGTTTCACCCTGGCCATCAACAACTCACCACTCACATCGGGCGTCGGTGTCCCGGCAACGTTCAATGGCGCCCTGTTCGCCACTGCCTGCTACGGCTATCCTGTGCAACTGAGCTGTGGCTCGGCATCGCCACCGTCGTGTGCCGCTTCTCCCAAACTCCTCATTCCAACCATCACCGGAGCGCCATTTACGGTCACGGTGAGCAGCAATGCCACCGAGACCTACAACTTCGACATCGTCGGCCAGGGCGCCGATCCTGCCACCATCCAGAGCAAACAACTGGTCGAGTTCACTTCCAGTTCCAGTTCCGATCCCACCTCCATCTTCACCTTTTCCAACAATTCCGGTGCAGAGTCAGTCGCCGCGGGCCAGTCGGCCACTTTTGATTTTGTGGTCGCGGCAGTGAAGGGCAAGCTGCCGGACGCCGTAACTCTGACGGTGGCCGGTTGCCCCGCCTTCAGCACCTGCACCTTTACGCCCTCGGAAGTGCCCGCCGGAGAATCCAACGCTTCCGTTAGTTTGCTGATTCAAACCGTCGCCCCTGTTGTCAGCAGCCGCGTACAACCGGCCTTCACGCCAATGCTTCCGCTCTACGCACTCTGGCTTTCGTTCCCTGGTCTAATGTTTACCTTCTCCGTCGGATGGCCGCGCCGTCGCCGCGTTGGATTCTTCTTGTCCTTCGCGGTCATGTTCGTCTTGCTCGGTTGTGCCTTGTCTTGCGGAGGCGGCCTGCAAGGTTCGTCCATCGCAGATCCAGCACTGGGCACAACTCCCAACACCTACCTGGTCGGGGTCACCGCTGCCATGAACGCCGCTCCCGGTTCGCCGACAATAACCGTGTTCGTCACCCTCACCGTGAACTAGCCACCGGACCTTTGTGAACCTTCGTGTCCTTTGTGGTTACCGATTTTCCGGCCCACGAAAACTACCCTCGACATTCCCCCACCAAATCAACGACGATGATCCCAATGCCCGATCCGCGCTTCGATATCGTTATTGTGGGCGGTGGCATCGTCGGTCTCTCCACCGCGCTGCATCTCACCCGCAGCCTGCCCAAGATTCGGATGTTGCTGCTCGAAAAAGAAGACCGCGTCGCCAGCCACCAGAGCGGCCACAACAGCGGTGTCATTCACTCCGGCATTTATTACAAACCGGGTTCACTGAAAGCCAAGCTGTGCGTGGAAGGCGCGGCCGCCATGGTGGCTTTCTGCCGGGAACACAACCTTTCGCATAGAATCACCGGCAAAGTCATCGTCGCCACCAGCGACTCCGAAGTCCCGCGCTTGCACTCCCTCATGCAACGTGGCCAGGCCAACGGCATTCCCGGCCTGAGAATGCTTCAGCGCGAAGAACTCAGCGAGATCGAGCCTCACTGCGGCGGCCTGGCCTGGCTGCTCGTCCCCGGCACTGGAATCACCGACTACCGGCAGGTCTGTGAGAAGTACGCTGAGCTGGTCACTGCTCAAGGCGGCGAAGTACGCACCGCAACCCAAGTCACAGCGATCAACCACCGCGGGCAAGAGTGTGTCCTCGAAACCACCCAGGGTGAATTCCACACCCGCTATCTGATCAACTGCGCCGGCCTGCACAGCGATCGTGTCAGCCGCATGGCAAACCAGAAACCCGAGGTCCAGATCGTTCCCTTCCGCGGCGAATACTACGACTTGGTCCCCGCCAAAGAGCATTTGGTCCGCGGCCTTATCTACCCCGTCCCCGATCCGCAGTTTCCTTTTCTCGGCGTGCATTTCACCCGCCGCATCGCCGGCGGCGTCGACGCCGGCCCCAACGCTGTTCTCGCCATGAAACGCGAGGGCTACCGCCGAACTGATTTCAGCTTGCGTGACGCCGCTGCCACCTTTGCCTACCCCGGATTCTGGCGCCTGGCGGCAAAACACTGGCACAGCGGAGCCGCAGAGATGTATCGCTCATGCAGCAAGTCCGCCTTCGTCCATTCTCTGCAAACTCTCGTGCCCGAGGTCCAGGATTCCGACCTGGTCGCTGACGGATCGGGAGTTCGGGCGCAGGCGGTTCGTCCCGACGGTTCGCTGGTGGATGACTTTCAGTTCGTCTGCTCCAACAACATGGTTCACGTCTGGAATGTCCCCTCCCCAGCCGCCACCGCCTCCTTGCCGATCGGACGCGAAATCGCCCGCCTGGCGCGGGAAGGCTTCGGCCTGGACTCACCGTAAACCTTACGCAACCCAGCAAGTTTTTGCCTTTTTGGCCCCCTTTGACCGCTCAAAACCCTTGTCCGGCGTGCCGTTTCACGACTCTGCCAAGACTCGCGAACACTCCTGTTTCCAATCAGTTGCTGCCTTCCTGTCGCTTATCAGTAAACCTTTTTCCACAGATATAACATTGCCCCTGTAGCACGAAAGTGCTATTTACAACCATACCGTGTGAGAATAAAGTCCTCGCACGATAGTCGCTAGCAGTAGCGGCTGTAGGGGTGGGCACTCTCCTCCCGTGCAGTTCTGGCCCGTCTCGCTGTTCAGCAGCGTTTCCTTGGCTTAAAAAAACCGTTTCCAAGTGGGGAGAACCTAGTGGCACACGCAATTGCTTTACCTGAAACATCCGATGTTATCCGGGTATTGGCCGCCGACAGCACCAGAATGAACAGTCAGCTCCTGGCTACCGCCTTGGAGCGCGACAAACGCTTTCAAGTGCTGGATGCTCCACCCGACGCCAGCACCGTCATGGCGGCGGTGGCCAAGGAAAAGCCTGCGGTGATCGTGGTCAGCGCCGAAATTGACGGGAACCCTCGCCGTGGATTTGAAGTGGCGCGGGAAATCCATTCGCTGCATTCCGAAACCCGCATCGTGATGCTGCTGGATACCAGTGAGCGCACCCAGGTGGTCGAAGCTTTCCGGGCCGGCGCCCGCGGTGTTTTTGCCCGCAGCGAATCGTTGAAGTCCCTGGCCAAGTGCATCCTCTGCGTCAGCCAGGGTCAGATCTGGGCCAACACCAAAGAACTGCGCTTCCTGCTGGAAGCGTTGGGCGAGGCTTTGCCGCTGCGCGTGATTGACGCCCGCGGCACAGAACTGCTCTCCCGCCGCGAACAGGAAGTGGTGCGCTGCGTCGCCGAAGGCTTGTCCAACCGCGAGATCGCGCAACGCCTCGGCCTTACCGAACACACGGTGAAGAATTACCTGTTCCGTATTTTCGACAAACTGGGAGTTTCCAAGCGGGTGGAAGTAGTGCTCTACGCCTACAGTCTGGGGAACGCGCCGGCGCCGGCGCCTGCTCCCAGCGTGAGCAAGGCAAAGCCGGTATCACCGGCCGTGGCTGCAGCCTCCGGCCCGCGCTTGTCCCCGGCCCTCATGTCAAGCAACTCCACCAACTAGAAACTGCCTCGTAAATGGTTTTGGGATGGGCACGGCCTTGGTGGCCGTGCCCATTTCGTTTCAGGGTACGCGGCGGGTTGAACGCTACTCTTTCCTTAGCCTGTGATCGTTGCTGGAGGACTACTGCTACGTGTTCTCCTCATCCACCTGAAACCGCGCCTTGGGCCGCACCTCGTTGACCGACTCCTCCAGCGAGCGCTGCCACTTCTTCAATTTCAGCGCCACTTCCTGCATGTAAGCCGCGGCTTCCTCCGGACTCAAAATCTCTCCCCGCTCCTTCTGTTGTCGGGCCGCCGGCCGCGACACCGGATGGGTCGGCGCCGGGGGCGCATATTTCGGGGCAAAGAACGGTTCCGGTTCTGGCTCACTCAACCCTGCCCCACCCGTCGTCAGCTTGGTAATGTCCAGGTCTGAGATCACCTCTTTGACTGTGTCCAGATCAATCAGCTTCTTCTGCATGGCGTAGCCCAGCGACAGCGCGTTAAAGCAGAAGTTGTTCACATTTCTGGGAATGCCTTCGGTGAAGTCCGCGATCGCTTCATAAGCGTCCGGCGTGAACACCGGCTCGCCCTCGTAACCGGCAATCTTCATGCGATGCTCGATATAGGCCTTGATCTCCCACGAAGGCAGCGGCTCCAGCCCGTGGAGAATCGAAACCCGCTGCCGCAACTGCGACAGAGCGGGACTCGCCAGCTTGTCCGCCAACTCCGGCTGTCCGGAGAGAATAATGTGCATCAGCTTCGCCCGCGGGGTTTCGAAATCGGAGAGCAAACGCACCGTTTCCAGCACCGACGAATCCAGGTTCTGCGCTTCGTCAATCACCACGATCAGGCGGTTCCCTGCCCGCGCTTCCTGCAACAGCCGGCGGTTGAATTCCTCATGTAGCCGCACAAAGTCCTGGCTGTCGCCTTCGTAGCCAAGCTCCGCCAGCAGGTATCGCATGAACTCCCGCGAATTGCACTGCGTCTGAAACAGAAAGGCAGTCCGGGCCGTGGTGCGAAACTTCTCCAGCAAGTGAAACAGGATGGTGGTCTTGCCCATCCCCGGCTTGGCGATCAGCCCCAGAAACCCGCGATTGGCTTCAATGCCGTAATACAGCGAGGCAAACGCCTCCCGATGCGCCGCGCTCAAATAAAGGTAGCGGGGGTCCGGAGTCACGCCGAATGGTTGTTCGCGTAATCCGTAAAAGTTCAAATACATGCCCGCTCCTTGATCGCCGTGGTCCCCATCCTCACCCGCTGCTTTCCGCCTGGAACTAAACTCATAGGCGATAGCCCAGGTCTTCGCAAGTAGATGAAAGTCATAGAGTCTAGTGTCTAAGGCGCCCGGCGGGCTGGGTCCAACCCCAAAAACTGTGGCTAATTGATTCTACGGAATTTATGCGCCTCCGCCAACATGACTTTCGGAACGCCGGAACGCTCGGAGCCGCAGGACTCCTTGTCAGCCGCTGCTTTCCGCCGTAGAATTCTTACAGTTTGTGACCCTACTCCCTGGGGCCCGCCGACAACTAAGACCTTGCTATCCGCTCCCAATTCCGACCCTAGGATCAGAGTGCTCGTAGCCGACAGTGTCTCCATGAGCTGTCATCTGCTCGCCGATGCCCTGGAGCGTAGCGCGCTCTATACCGCCGTGGCCGCCGCCACCCCCAAAAAGGTCCTTCAATTGTTGGAAAAAGACCGCTTCGAAGTGGTGCTGCTGGGCAGCGCTTTCTCCACCGATCCGGTGGAGGGCATCAGCTTCGTGACTCAGCTCCGCAACTCTCATCCCACCGTCGGCGTCGTGGTCTTGCTGGATACCCTGGATCGCAACCTCGTCGTTGAGGCCTTCCGTTCCGGCGCCCGCGGTGTGTTCTCCCGTTCCGAGTCCTTTGAAGCTCTATGCAAATGCATTCGCTGCGTCCACGAAGGCCAGGTGTGGGCCAGTTCGGTAGGACTTCACTTTGTTCTCGAGGCCCTGATCGAGGACGGTCCCGCCGCCTCCCGCCTGCCCGGCGCCCGCCCGCTGAGCAAACGTGAGGAGCAGATCACCGTTCTGGTTGCCGAAGGCTACAGCAACCGCGAGATTTCCGAACGCCTGGCCCTGAGCGAACACACCATCAAGAACTATCTGTTCCGCGTCTTTGAAAAGCTCGGAGTAACTACCCGCGTGGGACTCACCCTTTACGCCCTCAAACAAGGCAAGGCCACGCGCGCCAAGCTGGAATCCATCAAACGCCCGCCCATGGCCGAAGCCCGTCTGCTCTCCAAAAACCAACAGTTCCCCAGCTGATCGCCACAAAAGCGACGAAGCAGGTGGGTCGTCAGTGTCCTCTGTGGTTGGGTTTTCGCGGGCCTATTTTCGTCTTCTGGGTGGGATCCCTCGCGCTGCTCCCTCTTTTCCTCTGCGAGCTCGGCGTCCTCGGCGGTTAAAGGGGTTGACTCACGGCAGCCGGAACGTCACCGTGATGCGGGTCTGAAACCCCTCGGGTTGTCCATCGCGAAGATAAGGCTTGAAGCGCCATTGCCGAACTGCCGCGGATGCCGCGGCTGCCAGGTCCGGGTCGCCGCGAATTGCGGTAAATTTCTCCACCACACCATCTTTGCCCACCAGCGCGTCCAGATCCACTGCCCCCTGAACCCGCCGCTCTCTCGCTGCCTGGGGATATTCCGGCTCTACCCGCTGCGCCACCAACTCCGCCGCCACTTCGGCCGGAATCCTCACTGGACGTGCCACTGCAATCTCACCTTTGCTGGCTGCTGGTTGCACTCCCGTTCCACTCGCCACACTCTCCGCGCGCGGTTTTGCCGGCTGCGGCGGCTGAGGGAACACCAGCTTGCCGTTCTGGTACACCACCAGTTCGCCGCCGGACGCAACCCCAGACGGCGCCCCTGGCGATGCCTCCGCAGCCGCCACCGGAACCTGATTCTGTGCAACCTGATTCTGCGCACGCTGCACTTGCCCGTCCGCGCCGTTGCCCCGCGCCCACTCCCGGTGCCATCCCGCGCGCCCAACCATCCAGCCCAGAGTCAAGGCCAGCGCCACCACCGCAATCATCAGCACGCCCGTCCAGAAATCCGCCGTCTGCGCCTCGGCACTTTGGCCCTCGGCCAGCACTCCCCGCTCGGCCGCGGCCACCACATTCTCTTCGCGCGGCATAACTTCTTCTCTGGCCTGCGTCCCCGCGCTATTCGCAGGCAGCTTCGCCGCCAGTTCCACGTTCTCGACGATGCCCCGCGAGAGCATCCGCAAAGTCTGAAGTTCCCGGTCACCGAACCCCTGCGGTTGCGCCGAAAAAACTTCCAGCACTCCCAGGAGTTTTCCTTCCTTCATCACCGGAACCACCAGCATCGAGCGCACTCCCAGCCTGCGGCACAGTTCCGCGTCCACCCGCGCATCGCTCTCACTATCTTCGCAGTACTGCCAATTTCCCGTCTGCACGCACGCCGCCGACAAACCGGTATGGCTGCTCAACCGCGTCCCCAGATCAGGAGCACTCTCGCCCGCCGCGGCCCGGCAGATGATCTCCCCCTCCCGCGTCAGCGCGATCGCCGCCGCCGTGGCGTGAGTGGATTCCAGCGCCAATTCCACAATCTTGTTGAGCACCAGGTCAAGCGCCAGATCGGCAGAGAGTGGGCCCGCGCCATGCGCTGCAAGCGCGTTTTGCCATTCCGTCAGCCACGCCCCCAACTCCACCTCAGTGGTGGACGCACTCCGCGTTTCTCTGGAGTCGGACGAATTAGGCCGGGAACTGGGACTGTGGGCCATGGCGCATTACCACGTGGTAGAACCCTAAACTGGCTTGATCGGCTGCAGGGCAATCCAGCACCCCTCAAACCAATTGACCGGAGTCTCCCGCGAATTGTCCGCCTTGTCAACCGCAAAAGACTGGCCGGATCGGACGCTGAGTAAGAACTCCCCATTTCGGGTTCTCTCCGCGTTCTCTGCTGATTTCTCTGCGGTCTCTGCGATTAAGGGCTTTTTCCCGACCTTGCGTTCCCGCAGCAATCGTGTTGTCATGACGCGCGTGCCCCATTTCCCGTCTTATCTGCGAGAAGCGGGGCGCACGCCCTGCCCATGACCCGCTCCGACCAATGGCACGCCGTCGCCGCCAGCTTCCTCGGCTGGACTCTCGACGCCTTCGACTTCTTCGTCCTCGTCTTCTTAGTTGACACTCTCGCCCGCGAATTTCACGTCACCAAAGGCGCCATCATCTGGACCTTCACCGCTACCCTCGCCATGCGTCCCGTCGGCGCTCTCGTCTTCGGCGTGCTCGCCGACCGCTATGGCCGCCGCAAGCCCCTGATGGCCAACGTCGTCTTTTTCTCCATCATCGAATTGCTCTGCGGCTTCGCTCCCAGCTATACCGTCTTTCTCATTCTTCGCACCATCTACGGTATCGGCATGGGCGGCGAGTGGGGCGTCGGCGCTTCCCTCGCCATGGAAAGCGCCCCGCCAAAGTGGCGCGGCATTCTCTCCGGAATCGTCCAGAGTGGCTACTCCATCGGCTACTTGCTCGCCGCCGTGGCCGCCCGTTTCGTGCTCCCCGCCTGGGGATGGCGGCCCATGTTCTGGATCGGCGGCATCCCCGCCTTGCTCGCCTTCTACATTCGCTTCCGGGTGCGCGAGTCCGAGGCCTGGAAACAACATCCCGCTCCTACCGTCCGCGCCATTATTCGCACCGCCAGCGGACACTGGAAAATCTTCTCCTATCTCGTCCTCTTAATGACCCTGATGATGTTCCTCTCCCACGGCACCCAGGATCTTTATCCCGACTTCCTGAAGTCCGCCCACGGACTAACTCCCGCCGTCGTTTCCTACATCGCCATCTTTTACAACCTGGGCGCGGTGCTGGGCGCGATTCTGTTTGGCCATTTTTCGGAAGCCTTGGGCCGCCGCCGCAGCATGACGCTCGCGCTTCTGCTGTCGCTGGCCGTCATTCCCGCGTGGGCGTTCGGCGCGTCGCTCACCGTGCTTGTGCTCGGCGCATTCCTCATGCAAGCCGGCGTGCAAGGCGCATGGGGAGTCATTCCCGCCCACCTCAACGAACTTTCTCCCGACGCCGTCCGCGGACTGATGCCCGGCTTCGCCTATCAACTCGGCATCCTCTTCGCCGCCGCCACTAATACCATGGAATACGCCCTGCGCGACCGCATCGGATACAGCTGGGCCCTCGCCGGCTTCGAAATTGCCAACATCGCCCTGCTGATTACCGTGCTTTCTTTGGGCTCAGAAAAAAAAGGCAAAAGCTTCACCGCCTAACATTCTCGTCCACCAGCCGCGTAGCGGCGTCAGAATAAAGCCCACGGCGTAAGCCGTGGGTCGAAAGCGAAGACAATCAAGCTCCGGAGGAGCGAAAGATGCACGCACTTCTACCCCGCCCCACACACAATCGTCGACGGACGCGCACGTTTCAATTCTGCCGCCTAGGCCCGCGGGCTTCAAGCCCTCAGAGCTCAAAAAACTGGTAAAGTAGTTCTCTCTGGACTCGCGTCCCTTCGTCCCTGGCTTTAGGAGATCATGATGCACATCGCAGTCGTAGGCTCGGGCTATGTCGGATTGGTCGCGGGGGCGTGTTTCGCTGATTTCGGCCACCAAGTCATCCTGGTTGACAACGATCAGCAAAAGCTAGCCGCATTGCAGAGCGGCCAGGTTCCCATCCACGAAAAGTTCCTGCCCGAACTGCTGGAGCGCCATCGCGGCCACCGTCTCACATTTTCTGACGATCTTCACGCCGCCGTCGCTACCAGCGACGCTATTTTCATCGCCGTCGGCACTCCGCCTACCGAGCAAGGCCACGCCGATCTTTCCTACGTGGAATCCGTCGCCCGCAGCATCCCCGGCGCACTCAACCGCTATAAAGTGGTCGTCGAAAAAAGCACCGTTCCGGTCTACACCAGCGAATGGATCCGCAAGATCATCCTGCGCAACGCCGCCGCGCCAGATTCCTTCGATGTCGCCTCCAACCCCGAATTTCTGCGCGAAGGCACCGCCGTCACCGATTTTCTGTATCCCGATCGCATCGTAGTGGGCGCGGACAGCGAGCGTTGCGCCGAAGTTCTCCGCGAGATCTACGCTCCACTCACCGACGGCAGCTACTACCAGCGTCCCGACGCCATTCCTGGCCCCGACCGTGCCCAGATTCCTCCGCCCCTCATCATCACCAGCACCAAGAGTGCGGAACTGATCAAGCACGCCTCCAATGCTTTTCTCGCCATGAAGATTTCCTTCATCAACGCTGTCGCGTCCGTCTGCGAATCTGTCGGAGCCAACGTGCAACAGGTCTGCAAAGGCATCGGCACTGACAGCCGCATCGGTCCGCGCTTCTTGAATCCCGGCATTGGCTATGGAGGTTCGTGTTTCCCCAAAGACTTAAAAGCCTTCCGCGCGGTCGCCCGCGAATGCGGATACGAATTCCGCCTGCTCGATGAAGTCATGCTCATCAATGAAGAGCAGCGCCACCGTTTTCTGCGCAAGGTACGCAGCGCGCTCTGGACGCTGCGCGGCAAGCGCCTTGCCGTGCTGGGCCTGGCTTTCAAGGGTGGCACCGACGACGTTCGTGAATCTCCCGCCCTGCTTTTGACTCAGACCTTGCTCGCCGAGGGCTGCAGCATTTCCGCTTACGACCCCGCTGCCAAAGCCCGCGCGCAGGAAGTTCTGAACTCGCAAATCGAGTTCGCCGACAGTCCCTACGACGCTGCCCGCAACGCCGACGCGCTCCTGATCCTGACTGAGTGGGATGAATTTGCCGCGCTCGATTGGAACCGTCTTCGCGACCTGCTGAGCGACCCCATTGTGATCGATGGCCGCAATCTTTATGATCCCGAGACCATGGCTGCGCTCGGATTCACCTATTACAGTGTTGGCCGCCCGGCGGTTTCGCCGGAGATTCCGCCCCAGTCCACTTCTGCCGTGAGGAAACGCAAGAACGCATGAGCAAACTACGCGCCCTGGTTACCGGCGGAGCCGGCTTTCTCGGATCCCATCTTTGTGACGCATTGCTGGCCGAAGGCTACTCGGTCATCGTGGTCGACAATCTGCTCACCGGACGCGCCACCAATCTCGATCACCTGCGCAACGACTCCCGCTTCGAGCTTCAACAACTCGACATTAACCAACCCTTCGACTGCGGAAAAGTCGATTACGTTTTCCACTTCGCCTGCCCCGCCAGTCCCGTGGATTACATGCAGCACGGCATCGAAACTCTCAAAGTCGGATCACTCGGCACCCTGCACGCTCTCGAAACCGCCCGTAAGTACGGCGCTAAGTATCTGATCTCCTCCACGTCCGAGTGCTACGGCGACCCGCTCGAACATCCCCAGAAAGAGAGTTACTGGGGCAACGTGAACCCCATAGGCCCGCGCTCGGTTTACGACGAAGCCAAACGCTTCAGCGAAGCTCTCACCATGGCCTACCATCGCTATCACAAAGTGGACACCCGCATCGTGCGCATCTTCAACACCTATGGCCCGCGCATGCAACTCAACGATGGCCGCGTCGTCCCCAACTTCATGAAGCAGGCCCTGCGCGGTGAGGACCTCACGGTGTACGGCGATGGCAGCCAGACCCGCAGCTTCTGCTACGTCAGCGACGAAATTGATGGCTTCATTCGTCTCTCGAAATCGAACGAACACTTGCCCGTGAACATCGGCAATCCGACAGAATTCACCATCCTCGAATGCGCCAAGCGCGTGCTGGCCGTGACCGGCTCCAAAAGCGCCATCCGCTACGAACCGCTGCCGCAGGACGATCCCAAACAGCGCTGCCCCGATATCACCAGGGCAAAAACCCTGCTGGGCTGGCAACCCAAAATCGATCTCGAAACCGGACTGCGCATGTCGCTCGACTATTTCCGCCAAGCCTCAGCCGCCCTCCGCTGAGAAGCCGGGGGTTCTCAGCGGCCTCCCTGCCGTTTCTCCGCGAACTCTGCGTTTTACGATTTTCCCTTTGCCGAAGTCTCCTCCCGCCTCAACCCAAAAACAAACACCCCCAGCAACCCCGCAATCCCGCATCCACCGCTGATCTTCACCACGGCTCTCGGCGAGGCGGGCCGTGTCTTCTCGAACAACCCATTCTGCGCCGCCAGGCGCACCAGCTCCGGATCCCCATAAGCCTTCCCATCGCGCTCATAAACCACCGTATGCCCGGTTCGCAAAGCCTCCATGACCGCGCCTTCGGAGTCATCCGCCGCAAAAACATAGGTACGGCACAACCCCATCGGCCCCACTCCGTGATAATCCGAATCTCCCATCGCCGTCATCCGCTTCCGCCCATAGAATTCCGGCAATTCACGGTGCGCCTTTGCGCGCACATAAATGATCGGATGCACCACCTCCGCCCCGTCCAACCCGCGCATCGCTTCCTCATCAAATGCCGGCCAATACTTCGACAATGGATGCGCCGCAATCGCCACCCCTCCCTGCCCATGAATCTCCGCGATCGCACTCGCCGCACTCTGTTTCCAACTCACCGTGTGCTCAATGCCCAATGCCAGCATGTGATACTTCGGGCCAACAATTTCTTCGCCCACCAAAACCGTCGGGCCTCCCACCATCCGCGAAAACCAGCGGCCGACCTCGGCTACCCAAACATGGTTGTGTCCGGTCATGGCAATCACATCCAGCCCCTGTCGCTGCGCCTCGATCACCGTGTCCCACGGCGATAGCGTTGACCAACTCAACGGGAAGCTGTGTATGTGGAAGTCGCCGGCCAGAACGCGATAGCCACCCATCGTGATCGGCACCGTCTTCTGCGCACGATCCTCGTACGTGCCTAGAACAAACCCCGCTATCAGCAGGCATCCCGAAATCCAGCGTGCCGCTTTCATATCCTCAGCACCCTCACTATTTCTGGCCACAGCGACCCACCGCCGAAAATCTCTAGTCCTATGCCCCAAGTAATCGCTCGCAATACTAGAAGCTTCGCGCACGCCCGCGATGGGCGTTCCCGCAGCACATATCTCATGAAACAAAAGTCAATGTAAGCCGACCAGAGGAACACCACCCCAAGCAGTAACCACATCCACCGTCCGGTCAAAACGAAGGCCAGAATTGGGGAAGCGAACGCCCAGATCGCGCAAAATACCAGCAGCCAAAGCACCCACGGCCCGTGCCCCATGAAGAACAGATCAACCGTCCGAGAAAACCCAACCGCTCGCTTGCCTCGCCACAACCCGGCCAGCACCCCGATTTCAAGCAGCGGCACAAACAGCGCATTGCTGGCCCCTGCCCCGAATAAACGCAAGCTCACGCTGCCCGCTGTCACCAGCGAAACCAGGCATCCCAGCAGCAAGACCATGAACAACGGCCTTTGCGCCGCTCCCCAAGTCCCTTCACCAGCCGCCTGCCGCACCAGGCATTGATACGCCGCCGCTGGCCGTAACATTACTCCGACGTCAGCCGAGCCCACGCTACTGTTCATACTGTCCATTTCCCACCGAGCCTAGATCATACCGTGAGCCGGACCGCCCAGCATGGGACGGGCCGTCCCGGTGTGACCAAGCATTACTTGGGTCACAAGCGTCCCCAACCCACCTCGTCCGTCAACCGCGTCTAAATCCTCCCCCAACCACCTCCATCCCCCACTGAAAGGCCATATTTCTGAACGGATTTGCTTTTTTCGCCGTGCCAAAGTGACCAGAGTTACACCGCGAAATTACCTTACTTAAGTCCAATACACTGGTTGTCCCTTCGCTACCTTGGCGCTCCTTCGCCCACTACTTACGATGGAATCCGCTGGGTTAGTCAGCGGGCTCGCTTAAAGCCTGCCCTCCTCTACGCAGTAGCGTCCGGCTCAACCCACAAAGTTCAAAGGGGAAGAAAGGTCTCATGTTGCACCGCCGAATGCGTGGCTTCTCGCTGTTGGAGATGATGGCCGTGATCGCCATCGGGCTCGTCGTCAGTGTCATGGCGATGATCACTTTGCAGCCCTCGCTGAAATACGCCCGCGTGACCAACGCCTACAACATCACCCTCATGACCATGCGGCAGGCTCGCGACATTGCCATTGCGCAGCGCCAGGTCTACTACGTGACCTTCACCCATAACGTCATCCCCCCGGACCAGATCACCATCACTCAAGGCGCCACCGGTACTGTCGTCAGCACTTTCACCATCCCCAATGACGTGGCGTTTCAGACCCAGGTCGGACTTCCCGGAGCCGGCAAAACCCCCGACAATTTTGGCGGCGGGGGCACCGCCATCGATTTTGATCAAGGGGTCGCGGGCGGAGCCAAAAACATCGTTTACTTCTATCCCGATGGCACCTCCGAGGACGTCAACGGCAATATCAACAACGGTGTGATCTACATCGCCCGCACCAACGATCTTTACAGTTCGCATGCCATCACCCTGTGGGGAGCCACCGGACGCCTGCGGGGATGGCGGCTCTATACCTTCTCCAACTCCGCGTACTGGAGGCAAATGTGAAGACCACTCGGCGGCAAAAGGGATTCACTCTCCTGGAAGTCATGATCTCCATGGTCATCATGATGGTCGGCCTGGTCAGCCTGCTTGGAGTCTTCGGCTTGGCCATGGCTTCCACCCAAACCTCGCAGCAGAACGCCATCTCCAAACGACTGGCCAACGAGGCTCTGGAGGGAATTCTGACCGCCCGTGAAACCGCCAACGTCACCTGGCCCCAGATCGCCAATACCGGCACCGGCGGCATCTTCCTTTCTGGATTCCAGCCCATCGACCTCGCCGGGGCCGACGGAATCATCGGCACCGCCGACGATGCCGCGGCTGGCCCTCAGGTGCTGGACATGCCCGGACCCGACGGAATCTTCGGAACCGCCGACGATGTGCAGTTGCCTTTGACCAACTATCAGCGTCAGATCCTCATCGTTCCGGCCACCGATGCCAACGGCAACCCCATCGCCACCCTGAATGTCGTCACCATCACCATTCAGTACAACAATCCCCAGCTCAGGATCCCTCAGAACTATGTGCTCACAACTTATGTTTCGCAATACCGCTAAACGAGGAGTCATGAGATACCCATCCAAATCGCGCACCGACGGCTTCACTTTTATCGAGTTGATGGTGGCCATGACCTTGGGTCTGCTCATCGTGGCTGGGGCCGTGAAGTTGTTCAGCCAGGGTGTGGACGCCACCTGGGTCGTCTCCCAACGCGCCGAAATGCAGCAGGATCTTCGTGCCGTGCAAAATATGATGCTCAAGGACATCAGCTTGGCTGGCGCCGGCGTCGCCGGAGGACAGGGCATTGCGCTGCCCTCGGGAGGAGTCAGTCCGATTTATGGATGTGACCAAACCGGCCTGGCCGCCGGTTGCCCGCCCAACGGCGGAGTCAAGTATCCTTGCGCCTCCCTCGTTGGCCCCTGCATTCCCACTCTTACCGGAATCATTCCCGGATTTGCCTTGGGGATCAAGCCGCCGGGTAGCATCACCGTCAGCGATCTCATTACCGTCGCTTACAGCGACACAATTTTCGCGCTGAATTGCTATACCGTCACTTTCACCGCGCCCGGCAACGCCGTGACTCTCACGGCTCCAGCGAATCCGCCACCGGCAAGTTGCATTTTGCCTCCTGGTCTGGCCTTTCCCCAGAACATAGACAATACTGCCGTGGGCCTGACGCCCGGCGATCTGGTGTTTCTCCAAAACACTGCCAAGGGGCCGGCCATCGCGGAAGTGACCAACGTCGCCGGTAACGCCCCGGGACCATGGACAGTCACCTTCGCCAACAACGATCCTCTGAAAATGAATCAGTCCGGCGCTGCCAATGACCTCACCCAGATTTCCGGCTTCACCGCCGGCGGTGGCGGGGCCAGTACCGTCGGCACCGTTGCCAACCGCATCTTCGTCGTCACTTACTACCTCCAAGTAAACCCTGACCCCACTGGCGTCACCACAGGAACCCCGGTCTTAATGCGCCAGGTCAACGGCCACACTGCCGTCCCCGCTGCCGAAAACGTCATCAACACTCAATACACGTATGACACTTATGCCAGCGATGGCACCTTGTTAAACCAGTTGCCCGA
The DNA here is from genome assembly GCA_049591935.1 of Terriglobales bacterium. GTDB lineage: Bacteria > Acidobacteriota > Terriglobia > Terriglobales > Acidobacteriaceae > JABCZH01. The sequence continues at coordinate 25,795 of JBAWFN010000175.1, forward strand.
TGGCGGTGAGTCCATCGGGGTCTCGCTCAATCTGATTCGCAAGATCAACATTGCCCATTTGACCATCCGCAGCCAGATGGACGGCACGCGCAGCACCTTGTTCGCCACCAATGGATTCCAAGGGTACGACGTGCAGACCTCCATCAGCGCGCGCAACCTGAGTTACCAGAACCGTTACAGCTTTGCCGCTGGCCCCTGATCGCAGCTGGAAGCTGGTTTCGAGTTCGACGAATAAGCACAACCTTGGAGAACGATATGGAGAGTTACAACATGGCTAGCACAAAACTTAGGTCGAAGGGATTCACTCTGATCGCTACCCTGCTGCTCTTGTTGTTGTTGTCCGGTATTGCGATCGGCATGCTTATGATGGTCAGCACCGAAGGCAAGGTGGGCACCCAGGACGTGCAGAACAACACCACCTTCGCGGGCGCCGAAGGCGCCATCGAAAAGATGACCTCCGATCTCGCCGGTACCTTTCAGAATATCGAGTCCCCAACCGTCAGCCAGATCGAAGGTCTTAGTGCGCTGCAGCCGACCAACACCCTGGCCATGAGTTATCCCGTTTACAGCTTGATTCCGGCTACCACCGTCAACGGCGCGGGCGTCGTTGTCCCCCTCACTTCCTTTGGCCAGATCGCTTCCGGCCCTTATCAGGGTCTCTCCGCAGAACTGCTTCCGGTGACTCTCACAGCCACCGCCCAGGGACCTCTGGGCGATGAAGTCAACATGACCCGCACCGTCCAGGTCGCATTGATCCCGGTCTTTCAGTTCGGTATTTATTCGCAGAGCGACCTGTCCTTCTTCGCTGGCGTCGACCTCGACTTCAACGGTCGCGTGCACACCAACGGCGATTTGTACCTGGCTTCGGGCACCGGCAACACCTTGACCTTTCACGACAAGATCACTGCCTATGGCAACATCGTCCGTTGGGAATTGCCCAACAGCAACACCAACGCCAACACCGCTCACCTCGGCACGGTCGACATTCCCACTACGTCTCAAGGTTGTGACCTCCCCCTCCAGCCCGCCTGCCGCGCCATGGCTGCCACCGAGGGTAGCCTCACCGTCAACGCTGCTCCCGCCACCTGGACGACCGTCGGCCAGAACGGCGGTTGGCCCACCATTTCCACCGGCACCGCCGTCTACAACTCTTGGGTCATTGATGCCAACCAAGGTTTGAACGGCGGCACGGGCGCGAAACAGCTCTCCCTTCCTTTCGTCAGCGGCACCGCCAACAATTCCGCCAGTCCGCAGCCTTTTGAAATTGTGCGCAGGCCCCCGCCCGGAGAGTTGAATACCTCTCTGCTGGGCGCTGCCCGCCTCTACAACGAGGCTTCCATTCGCGTATTGCTGTCCGATGATCCCGCTGATCTTCCCGGCGGAGCCGGCGACAAAAACAACATTCGCCTCGCCAACTATAACGATCCCGACAACGCTGTCGACTACAGTCACGGCGTCGCCGCCAGCGTCCCCGCGGGCTTCCCCGGGCTGGCCAGCGGCGGCACCTACAACACTTACTTTGCCACCGCCAGCAGCGGGATCCCGGACCCAACCAACTGGAGCCAGGCTTCCTCCCTCCCCATTGCCGTCGACTGGCTCACCGGCCCGCTTTACCCGCCCCCGGTGGTCACCCTGCACGATCCCTCGGGCGCCAATGATGCCCCCTACATGGTGCGCGATGCTAAGAACGGAAATGCGGTCACAGTGGCGCCAGGGTTGACCAATCTGGATTTGTGCAATCCCTCCACTCCCGTAATATCCCCACCGGCCGCCGGTCCTCCCGTGTGTGATGTCGCGCCCACCGGGTATCCTTACTATTCAATGACCGCGTACCCTCCACCGGTCACATTGCCCTATCCCACCATTCCCGCCGGCAATTTGCTGAGCACCTGGAATTTATTGGACGGCTATCTTCGCGTCGAGTATCGCGACGTCAACGGTAATTATCATCCTGTAACTCAGGAATGGCTGGCTTTGGGGTTTGCCCGCGGTTTGACGCCGCCGCTCACCACCGGCTCCAATCCCATCAACCCCAACGCCATCCTGCTCTTCCAGGAGCCCGCCGACCGCAACCGCGACGGCATTCTGGATTCCGCCGGCGCAGCCCCCGGCTACACCACTGCCTGCACCGCGCACAGCCATAGTGGCGCCTGCACTCAGACCACTTACACTCCGTTTCCGGGCAAACCTCCCGAGGTCGCCCTGGACTCGGCCACTAGCAAATCGTGGTACGGTGACAGCACCTGGCCCGCGGGCTCGCAAAGCCCCAGCCAGTACAACTGGTATCCCATCAATTTCTATGACGCCCGCGAAGGCGAAGCTCGCGACGTGCAGACCGGCGACCAAAGCTGCGCCCCCGTCGGCATCATGAACGCCGTCGAGTTGGACGTGGGCAATCTGAGCCAATGGCTCCTCGGCAACACCGGCGCCAGTGGCACCTTGGTGGACTATGCCTCGCAGAACGGCTACGTCCTCTACTTCTCCGACCGCCGCGGCATGCTGCCCAGCCCCAACGGAACTCAGGTCGACGCCAAGAACACCAAGACCGGCGACTCCGGTTTTGAAGACGTCGTCAACCGCGGTAGCGCGGTCGGCACTCCCGACAACAAACTGGAAACCATCGATCCCGGCAAAACCGAGTCCTCCGAAGACGCCAACAACAACACCTTTCTCGACAACTTCGGCTCTGCCAATCTCGGCCTGGGCATGGGCTATGTCCCCATTCCCTCGACCACACCGGGTACGGGCTACGTTGCCAAGAATCAGGTCAACAGCCTCGTCAACGCCACGGCGACACCCAATTTCTACCTGACCACCGGCCGCATAACGAGTTGCTGGATCGCCCAGAACAATTGGGTCAGCGGCGCCCGTCACGTTCTGAAACTCGTCGATGGCACCCTCGGCAACCTGCCCGTCCGCCCCGATCTTGCCTTCCCCAACAGCGGCGGTTTCACCGTAGGCTCGGAAAACCCCGTCTACATCTTCGGCGACTACAACACCAATCCCGGCGACCCCATCTGGAAGGGCAAGCCCGACGTAGCCCATTCCGCCTCCGCCGTGATTGCCGACGCCGTCACCGCCCTTTCCAACAACTGGTCGGACTTGGAAAGCCTCAACTCACCCAGCAATGACGGCCCTCGTAACGCCGGCACCACTTTCTACCGCACCGCCGTTGCCATGGGTAAGAACATCAACTTCTCGGTCGCGGGATTGGGCTGGGCGGTGGGCGACTTTGGCACCGACGGCGGTCTGCACAACTTCCTTCGCCTGCTCGAAAACTGGGGCGGTGACACCCTCAACTACAACGGCTCCATGGTCAGCATGTTCTACGCCACCTATGCCACCGGAACCGACAAGAACGGCGGCGGCACCACCTACGAACCGCCGACACGAAACTACAC
>JBAWFN010000176.1:0-8862 GCA_049591935.1 Terriglobales bacterium
GCGGGAGTGTAAAGGATGTCCCGGGACGTTTTGTAAAGGATGTCATGAGACCGAACACAAAAAGCGCAAGGAGCGGGGCACCCTATTCATAAGTTAATTCAGAGAGACAAGGCCTGGGCCACCCGCCTGTCCACGATTTCCGAATCGAAGGAAGTTGACCTGCTGCGGCCCGCGGCCTAACATATCGCCGACGGTTCTTTGCCTCCATGATCGGCCAAACGGTCTCCCACTATCGCATCATCGGGAAAATCGGCGGCGGAGGCATGGGTGTGGTTTACGAGGCAGAAGACCTGCGCCTGGGCCGGCATGTGGCCCTGAAGTTCGTTCCTGACAATATGATCGGCGACCGCAAGTCGCTGGACCGCTTTGAGCGCGAGGCGCGGGCGGCATCCCGTCTGAACCATCCCCATATCTGTACTATCCACGACATCGAGGACAACAACGGCCATCCCTTCATTGTGATGGAGAAGCTGGAGGGCGAGAGCCTGAAGCAGCGGATGCAGGGGGGCAAGCCGGTCGAGGTAGAGGCGATTTTAGATATTTCGGTGCAGGTGGCGGAGGCGCTGGAAGCGCTGCATGCCAAGGGCATTATTCACCGGGACATCAAGCCGGCGAATATCTTTATTACTACTAACGGACAGGTGAAGGTACTGGATTTTGGGTTGGCGAAGTTGTCGCGTGATGGGCTGCCGGCGTCGGACGAGACCCCGTATGAAGATTCGCTGACTGCGATCGGGGTGGTGCCGGGAACGGCGGTGTACATGGCGCCGGAGCAGGCGCGGGGCGAGGACCTGGACCCGCGCAGCGATATTTTCTCTTTTGGCGTGGTGCTGTATGAAATGGCTACGGGGAAGAAACCGTTCCGGGGGACGAACGTGGTGACCACGCTGGATGCGATGCTGCACCAGAAGCCGGCGGCGCCGCGGAGCGTGAATCCCAAGCTGCCGGTCGAACTGGAAAATATTATCGGGAAGGCCATGGAGAAGGACCGTGGCCAGCGTTATCAGACGGCCACCCAGATTAAGACCCACCTGCAGCAGATCAAAAGAGAATCGCAGTCGGGAAGCGTGAAAGCGATGTCGCGGGAAGCGCCGCTGCGGGTGGTCACCAAGACGTTCGGCGGGCCGAGCGCGTGGCAGAGATACCTAGTGGTGGGAATGGCGGCGGTGCTGCTGACGGTGCTCGGGGCGCTAGGGGCATGGCTTTTCAAACATCGAGCGGGAGCGGGTGGTCAGAACACGATTGCGGTGTTGCCGCTGCAAAACATGAATGGCGATTTCAGCGTGGACTACCTGCGGTTCGCGCTGGCGGATGAGATTGCCAGTGCGTTGACCTACAGCCGGGGTCTGGATGTGCGACCGTCGTCGGTGACACGGAAGTATGGGGGGGCTGACGTTGATCCGCAGCAGGTGGGGCATGAATTGCATGTGGCCAACGTTCTGACGGGACATTTCCGGAAGCAAGGCGATCAGATCATGGTCACGCTGGAAGCGGTGGAGGTGAATAAGAACCGGTTGCTGTGGCAGACAAGTTTCAGCGCCTCGGCCGACGATGCGATTGCGCTGCAGAATGAGATGTCGAGGCGAATCCGCAGCGGGCTGCTGCCGGCGTTGGGGGCGGCGGGTGGCTTCCTTGACACCGGCACGAAACCGAAGAATCAGATCGCCTACGACCTGTACCTGCACAGTCTGGCTTTGCCGCATGACCCTGGACCGAACAAGGATGCCATCGCGGTGCTGCAGGAGGTTGTCAAGATGGATCCCAACTTCGCGCCGGCATGGGAGGCGCTGGGCGAGCGCTACTACAGCGACGCGACCTACGCCGGGGGAGGGGACGACGTATTCCAACACTCGAATGAGGCAGCCGAACACGCGGTGGGGCTGGATCCAAATAGCATGACTGCGGCGGGGAGGCTGATCACGAACCGGGTGGAGCGGGGTGAATTAGGGAAGGCTTATCAGCAAGCGGAGGCGCTGGTAAAACGGCGTGCGGAGAGCGGCGAGGCGCACTTCACGCTGAGTTACGTTCTGCGCTATGCAGGGATGCTGGAGGATGCGGCGCGGGAGTGCGAAACGGCGCTGGTTCTGGACCGGGACAACTATTTGTTTCGCTCATGCGCGTGGCCATTGATGGAACTGGGCAGGACGCAGAAGGCGATGGAGTTTGTGCAGTTGGATGCAGGATCGGATTACGCCAACTATCTTTTGCCCTCGCTACTGCTGCGCGAGGGGAAGGTGGCGGAAGCGAAGGAGGCAGTGAAACGGATGCCCTCGGCGCCGCACTATCATAAGGATCTTCTGCAAGCCTGCTTGTTCGGGCCGCCGTCGGAATTGGACAAGATCGCGCATGAGGATGAAGTGGGTCAGCCGACGGATCCCGATCCTGAGCTTTCGTACTACCAGGGCTCGATTTTGGCGTATTGCGGGAAGAGAGAGGCTGCGCTGCACATGCTGCAAACGGCGGTGGAAAGCAATTATTGCGCGTATTCCAACCTGCTGGACGATCCGCTGTTGGTGAAGCTGAGGAGCGATCCGAAATTTGACGAGATACTGACGGCGGCGCACCGGTGTCAGCAGGCGGTGAAGGGGACGCAGTGAGCTGTCAGCTGTCAGCTTTCAGCTGTCAGCTTTGGCTCCTAGCTTCTAGCTTCTAGCTTGGCAGGGGCGGGACAACAGCATTCACATCAGCTATCCTTCTAGGGCAGGGTTCGTCGAATAGGAACGGGTACCAGGAAAAACTTTGTCTTCCATCCGTGAGAACTACCATCCCCTCTACATGAGGAATTTCAACGTGAGTTCTGAGCAGGGAGCGGTGCGCCTGTGGCTTCTTGTGGTGCGTTTTGCGCTGACACTGGCGCTGGTGATTTTGCTGTGCGGGGCATCGGCGGCGCCGGAGGCGGCCAGAGTTGACGATCCGGTGCAACCTTTGCCGCAGGACAGTGGAACGGCGGGGTTGCAGGAGATGTTGCTGCGGCTGGGGACTACGGCGCGGTTGATGCAGGTGGTGGCGCATCCCGATGATGAGGATGGCGGGATGCTGACGCTGGAATCTCGGGGCAAGGGCGCGACGGTGCTGTTGCAGACGCTGAATCGCGGGGAGGGCGGACAGAACAAGGTCGGCAGCAATCTGTTCGATGTGTTGGGTGTGTTGCGGACGCTGGAGGTGACGGCGGCGGACCGGTATTACGGAATCGAGCAGCGATTCACGCGCGTAGCGGATTTTGGCTTCTCCAAGACACCCGATGAGACGTTTCAGAAGTGGCAGGGACACGATATCGCGCTGGGAGATTTGGTGCGGGTGATTCGGTCGTTTCGACCGGATGTGCTGGTGGCGCGGTTTTCGGGGACGGAGCGGGACGGGCACGGACATCATCAAGCGTCGAGCATTCTGGCGCGGGAGGCGTTTCGGGCGGCGGCCGATCCGGAGCGTTTTCCGGAGCAGATCAAGGAAGGCTTGCAACCCTGGCAGGCGAAGAAATTTTACATTGGCAATGTGTGCGGGTTCGGGGCGCTGAGTTGCGCCGATGAGAACTACACGGTGAAGTTGAGCACGGGCGAAGCGAGCCCGGCACTGGGGATGAGCTACATTCAATTCGCCATGCAGGGATTGAAGCACCAGCTTTCCCAGGGAGCGGGCGGATGGTCGATCGATGGGGGACCGCACTACGCGTTTTACAAACTGGTGGATTCGGCGCTGCCCCCGGCTGGGGATAAAGGCGCGCATGAACAGGATTTCTTCGATGGAATCGATACCAGCTTGCCGGAACTAGCGATGAGAATTGGGAGAGAAGCCATTCGGGCCCCGTTCTTGAGGCCGGCGCTGGTTGAGATACAAGGCGATATTGCGGCGGCGAAAGCGGCTGCGGGGCATGATCCGGGAAGCGCGGCGGGGCCGCTGCTGGCCGGGCTGGAAGCGACGCGGAGAACCATGGAGCTGTTGAAGAGCTATCCGCTCACGGAGGCGACGGAAGCGGAGTTGCAGGTTGAACTCAGCACCAAGGCGGATCAGTTGGATAAGGCTGCCAATCTGGCGTTGGGCGTGGCCTTTCATGTGAACGCGGATGTGCCCGCCGGAGAGAATGCTGACACGGCTTTCATGGCAGTGCGGGGACAGAGTTTTGAGGTTACGGCACGATTTTCGAGTCAGGAAAAAGTCGATCTCAAGGAAGTTGCTCTGGATTTGCCGCCGGGGTGGACAGCAACGAAGCGCGGGCCGGGTGCGGCGACTACTTTCCGGGTCACGGTGGCGAAGGATGCGAACTACACGCGGCCTTATTGGCATCGGGATGATCCGGAGAGAGATGCGATCAACCGCATTGATGATCCGCGATATGTGACGCTTCCCTTCCCGCCGCCTGCTTTGCAGGCTCATGCGAATTACACGCTCAATGGAAAGGCGGGCGTGGCGCGGGCGGTGGTGATGATCCGATACAAGGAGCCGCCGCTGGGCGAAGTGGAGCGGGCGCTGGCGGTGGCGCCGGCGTTCTCGGTAATGCTGGAGCCGGGAGCGCAGGTGATCCCTACCCACGGGGATGCAGTTTGCCGGGTGAAGGTAGCGGTGTCGAGTAACCTGCCGGGAATCGCCCAGGGCACGCTACGGGTGGAAGTGCCAACGGGATGGCGGGCCGAGCCGGGGAGTGCGGCACTGAAGTTCGGCGAGCGCGGCGAGAAACGGGAAGCGGAATTCAAGGTATTTCACGATGGACTGACGGAATCGCGAACCGAGATTCGCGCGGTGTTCGAAGCGGGCGGGAGCAAGTACAGCGAAGGCTACAGCGTGGTGACGCGCGAGGACCTCAACACCTTTTATTACTACCAGCCGGCGGTGCAGCGGGTGAGCGTAGTGGATGTAAAAGTTCCGGCGGGATTGAAGGTCGGCTACATCATGGGCGCGGGCGACGACATTCCTACGGTCTTGCAGCAGATCGGGATGGATGTCACCGTGATTGCGGCGGAAAAGCTGGCCAGTGAAGACCTGAGCCGATACGGGACGATCGTTCTGGGGATTCGGGCGTACGACACGCAAAAAGATGTTGCCGACAATAACAAGAAGCTGCTGGACTACGTGTTCTCCGGCGGGACGCTGATTGTGCAATATAACGCCAGCGCCGCCGACTTCAACAAAGGCAACTTCACTCCTTATCATGCGCAAATCAGCCGGGCGCGGGTTACGGTGGAGGAAGCGCCGGTCGAGATTTTGGCGCCGGGGGATGGGGTATTTCACTTTCCCAATGAGATCACGGGGCGGGACTTCGATGGCTGGGTGCAGGAGCGCGGGTTGTATTTCATGGACCAGTGGGCGAGCGCGTTCACGCCGCTTTTGTCTTGCCATGATCCGGGAGAGCCGGAGCAGAAGGGTGGATTGCTGCGGGCTAAGTATGGAAAGGGCACGTACATTTACACGGGATATGCGTTTTTCCGGCAGTTGCCAGCTGGGGTGCCAGGAGCGATACGGCTTTATGTGAATTTGTTGGCTGCGAAGTAGGGATGCTTCTCGATCAAAGGCTTACCGCAAAGGACGCTAAGGATTCGCTAAGGTCGCTGAGGAAAGCGGGTCACCACAGAGGGCACAGAGGACTGAAAGCGTCAAACCAGTTCTCAGTTCCCGGTTCTCAGTTCTCAGTTCGGTTCTTCGTTCTTCGATGACATCTTCTTCTACGTCCGAGCCTCGATTGATTCGCGGAGTGGGGCTGGGGAGCGCTACCGCTCTCAACATGATTGAGATGATCGGCGTGGGGCCGTTTATCACGCTGCCGCTGATTGTAGGCGCGCTGGGCGGCCCGCAATCGATGCTGGGCTGGATTTTGGGCGCGGTGTTCGCGATCTGCGACGGAATGGTGTGGGCGGAATTGGGTGCGGCCATGCCGCGGTCTGGCGGGTCGTACAACTATCTGCGGGAGATTTATGGTCCGGACCGGCTGGGGCGGCTGGTCTCTTTTCTGTTCATCTGGCAGCTATCGTTCAGCGCGCCGATGTCGATTGCCACGGGCGCGATTGGGCTGGCGGGGTATGCCTCGTATTTCTGGCCAGGACTCGAACACCAGTATGCAGTACACAACTGGAGCCTGCACTTGCCGGTTGTGGGAACCATGCAATTGAGCTGGCTGGTTTCGGGCGCCACTTTCGTCGCCCTGGGGGTGGTGATACTGGCAGTGGTGCTGCTTTATCGCAAGATCACCCGTATCGGTTGGCTGTCGAAAGTGTTGTGGGTAGGATCGGTGGGGACGATTGTGTGGATCATCGTGGCGGGATTGACACACTTCAACGCCGCACTCGCGTTTCATCTTCCGCCGGGCGCGTTCGCTCCCTCGCGCAGCTTGTTTCTGGGACTCGGGTCCGCCAGCCTGATGGCGACGTATACCTACTGGGGCTATTACAACGTGTGCTTCATCGGCGATGAGGTGAAGGACCCGGGAAAGACCATTCCACGCGCGCTGCTGCTATCCATTTCGCTGATCGCGTGTCTATACCTGCTGATGAACTTGAGCGTTCTGGGAGTGGTGCCGTGGCAGGAAATCGCGGTCTCGTCGCACTCCAATAGCGGGTTGTACGTGGCGTCGATTTTTATGCGAAAGGTGTATGGGCCATGGGCAGCAGCGCTGGTAACGGCACTGGTGATGTGGACGGCATTCGCCTCAGTATTCTCCGTGATGCTCAGTTACTCGCGGGTACCGTACGCGGCCGCACTGGACGGGAATTATTTCCGGGTATTTGCCCGGGTACATCCGCAATACCTGTTTCCTCACGTGTCACTGCTGGCGTTGGGCGGAGTAGCGCTACTGTTTTGTTTTTTTTCTCTGGCCGATGTGATCGCCGGGCTGGTGGTGATTCGCATCATGTTGCAATTCTTGACGCAGGCGATTGGGCTGATGGTGTTGCGGATTCGCCGGCCTGACCTGCCGCGGCCGTTCCGGATGTGGCTGTATCCTTTGCCGGCGCTGATGGCGTCCGTGGGGTTCGTGTTTATTCTGGTGTCGCGGACGAATTCGATGACCCAGATCCGTTATGCGCTGGCGATTCTGGTTAGCGGAACTGCGATTTATCTGGTGCGGTCATGGCGAAGGCGAGAGTGGCCGTTTGCCTTGCAAGGAGCGGCGTTGAAGTGATATGGCCGACATGATCAACACGTCCATACCGGCCAACCTGCCGAAACGGTTGGACGCGTCGCCTTGGGCGCCGTTGCGGGAACCGCTGTTCCGGTCGCTGTGGGTAGCGGCGGTGATTTCCTACACCGGAACCTGGATGCAGAACGTGGGCGCGGGGTGGCTGATGACGCAGCTCACCATGTCTCCGCTGATGGTGGGGCTGGTGCAGGCAGCGGCAACGCTGCCGGTATTTCTGGTGATTTTGCCGGCGGGCGCATTGGCCGATATGGTGGACCGGCGGCGGCTTCTGCTGATCACGCAAGGCTGGATGGTGGCAGCAGCGGCGGCGCTGGGGATCATGAGCCTGACGAGCCGCGTTACTCCATGGGTGCTGCTGATGTTTACGTTCCTGATGGGGCTGGGAGCGGTGATGAACGACCCAGCCTGGCAGGCGATTACGCCAGAGGTAATTTCGCCATCGCGACATGCGCCCGCAGTGGCGCTGAATTCGGTGGGATTCAACGTGGCGCGGGCGGTGGGGCCGGCGCTGGGAGGGATGGTGATTGCAGTTGCGGGGTCGGGAGTGGCTTTTCTGCTGAATGCGGCATCATTTTTTGGAGTGATCTTTTTTCTGTACCGGTGGAAACGGCCTCATTTGCCGGACATGGAAACCGGGCGGGTTAGGGACGCGATTGTGACCGGTTTGCGTTATGCGCGAGGCGCGCCGGTGGTGAGGTGCGTGCTGATACGTACGGGAGCGTTCAGCCTGGGCGCGAGTGCGCTGCTCGCGTTGCTGCCGCTGGTGGCACGTCCGCATGGAGCGAGCGGATACGGGCTGCTGCTGGGGTTTTTTGGGCTGGGTGCGCTGGGCGGGGCGTCGGTGTTGCATCAGCTGCGTAGCCGCGTTTCGGTGGATGGAGTGGTGGCATGCGCCATCGTTGGGTTTGCAGCCATGACGTTTGCGGCGGGACAGGTGCAGAACTTTGGCTGGCTGAGTTTGATTCTGTTTCTGAGCGGGACGGCGTGGATTGGGATTCTGGCGTGCCTGAATGTGGCGGCGCAGACCATGTCGCCGGCGTTTCTGCGGGCGCGGACATTGTCTGTCTACCTGCTGGTGTTGCAAGGAGGGATGGCGATTGGCAGCGCGTTGTGGGGCGCGGTCGCCAGCCGGGTGGGGGTGCCGACGGCGTTGATGTGGTCGGCGTTTGCCATGGTCGCGGGGCTGCTGGCGGTGCGGCGCTACCGGTTAACCTCACAGGATGTGGCGATGGCTCCGGTCGTGGTGCGGGATTAGGCAACCAAAGTTCCGCGTATTGTGGTTTAATTCCTTCGGACTTCTTTCATCCACAACTTTGCTTCTCAGGAGAATCTCATGCAGAAGATGCGTTGGGTATTGGGCTTGGTCGTAATGCTGGCGTGTAGTGGCCTGGCGGTGGCTCAGATGGCAAAAGCGGAAGAGCATCAAACGGTGGCTAAAGCACTGAATGGTTCCGTGAGCGGTGTGGAAGGCGAGTTTGTTCCAGCGGCCGAGGCCATGCCGGAAGATAAATATTCGTACGCGCCGACGGGCGGCGAATTCAAGGGAGTGCGGACGTTTGCGCAGCAGGTGAAACACGTGGCAGCTGTGAATTACATTCTTGGGGCGTCGATCCTGGTGGAAAAGCCCCCGGTCGACTTGGGCGGCGAGAACGGGCCCGACAAGATCGCCAGTAAGGCGGAGATCGTAAAATTTTTGAAGGACTCGTTTGTCTACCTGCACAAGGCGGTCGGGTCGGTGA
>JBAWFN010000177.1:0-14402 GCA_049591935.1 Terriglobales bacterium
AACACCATTGTCTTTACGGAATACAACACCGGCAAAATCGCGACTCTTACGGTTGGAACTGCTCCTTCGCCGCACTAGGAATAACCATCCGTCTGCAATTTTTGTTTACTGTTCTTGCTCACAGAACCTAGGCTGATACTCGCTATTGAGGAGCGGAATTTGCCATCCTGCTCACATGCGGCGAGAATCTGCTCTGCCCTCCACGGGGGGTCTGGAGCGTCTGGTGGAGTATCAGAAGGAACAGCGCAAAAGCCGCCGCTTCGCCCTGAAGCAAGCAGCCCTCCTTAGACACAACGATGGCCTCTCACGGGAACTGACCGCCGAGACTGAAAACGTCTCTCTTCACGGAGTGCTGCTGCGGGCGCCGTCGGCGATTCCAGGCGCTTCGGAGGTCGAAGTGGAACTTCGTTTGTGCAACGATGGCATGCAAAGTGTTTTGTTGCGGGGAGCAGGCAGGGTGGTTCGCAGCGAAATCAAGCTGGCGGGTGGGTTCGGAATTGCGGTCGCATTTGACCAGCCGCTGACCGAGCGGTCTCAAGCGCCTGCGCTGACCCCCAAGCTTGCCGGGCAACCAGCTTCCACCCCCAAGACGGTGGCTAACCCAAAGGTACGATAGGGTTACCTGCACCTGCGAGACCCAAGACCACAACTTTCACCTAGGTTTGGGGTTTGAGGGATGGAACAATGTTGATGACGTGGTTTGAGTTGCGAATTATTTTTCCATCGACAGGAGTCTGCGCATGATGCGGCATGTGGCTATTGCGCTCTTGGTCTTATCGCTTTTCTCTTTCGTGGGCTGTGGCGGCGGAGGAAGCGGCTCATCCCAACCCCAGAGTTCTTCGCCCGGAGGTGGTACCCCTCCGCCCGTGCTTCCGCCCGGCGCCACTTTCTTTGCCTTGGATATCGGAGGCGTGAACGAGCCCTACCCGACCCAACTGGGAGTCCAGTTCGGGATCTGGCGCACTTTGGGGTCGAACCTGCGATGGAGTCAAATGGAACCGTGCCACCCCGCGGATGAGACCAACGCCAGCGATCCTTGCTACGACTGGTCCAATTTCGATAAGTTTATGTCGGTGGTCACCGCCAACGGGCAGCAGATTCTTTACACTGCTTTCTACACCCCGGTATGGGCATCTTCAAGTCCCAATACACCCTGCCAGCCGGTGAGTCCCGGCGGGTGTTTTGCACCAACGGATGTGGAGTCCGGCGACAACCATTGGAAGAATTTTCTAACTGCCGTATACAGCCATGCCACGGCTAATCAGTGGCACATCTCATACTGGGAGTGCTGGAACGAGCCCACCGTCCTCAACGAGTGGTCGGGTACGCTTCAAGACTTGAACACCATGTGCCAGGACCTGCACAGTACCATCCATGCCTTGGATTCCAGCGCCAAGTTCACTACTCCGGCTGCGGTCGGGGGGCAGGCTGCCATAAACTGGCTGACGACATGGATCAACCTTGGTTTTGCCAATGAGGCTGATATTCTCGCGTTCCACGGTTATGTTTGCACGGACCTCAACACTTGTGAGGCCGAAGAGGTGACCAGCTTGCTGACCCCGCTTATTTCAGCGATTTCGGCTACGCCCATGGCCTCCAAACCGTTGTGGGACACTGAGGGCAGCGATCTGGTCCTTCACGAGGCCATTCAAGACCCTGATCTCCACGCCGCTTTTTATGCCCGCTTCACCGTGCTCCAGCAATCGGCGGGCATCGCCATGTTCTCTTATTGGGCCTACGACGACGGAAACAACGATAGTCTTATCAACAATCCGGACACCGCTACCGCAACGCTGAATCCGGCTGGCGTGGCCTGGAAGCAGATCTACAAATGGACGCTCAATGCCACATACACCACGCCCTGCGCCAACACCAGCGGTTCCGTATGGCAATGCACCATCAGCCAGAACGGCACCACGTCTCTGCTGGTGTGGGACGCCGGTCAGAGCTGCGCCGATGGTTCGTGCACGACCAGCGATTTTAGCGCTCCCAGCCAGTACACCGAATTTGACGACCTGAGCGGGAATACCAACCAGCCCATCGCCAACGGCACCGTAGCCATCGGCGCCAAAATCATCCGTCTGCACTGACCAAGGTCTGGCCCTACGAGGGTAAACTGACCAGGGCGAGGGCAATTAGCGCCAAGAGGCGAGTGAAAGGGGCGAGTGAAAAGGGGCAGCCCGTCCACGGATTGCCGGGCGACCTTCGATCACACAGTTGCCCCTGAGTTAGGGCTAAGGGGGATGGGTTGCGGCGCTCGACACGTTTGCAAACGGAATTAGGGCCCCAGGAAAAATGGACTGTCAACCGGGCCAGTTTTCCCGGGCCTTACCACCCTGCGGGATTAGCCAGCACCAAACCGTGACCCCAGGATGCAACTCAAGGTATTCTTGGGGGAACCCGATGCCCAGACTAATAGTGACCATCCGATACCCGCTTTGCCTCGCCCTGATTTGGTTCGCGACGCAGGCTTCCGCGCAGATTACCCGGGACTTCTTCGCCTTCGATATGAACAAAGCGTCGCACTACCGCGGCCAGCAGTCGCCCTGGCCAGATGACTGCTGCCGGGGAGAGGCCACACCGGTGCATTTCGGAGTCTGGCGCAGCCTGGGCGCACAGGTCAATTGGAACCAGATCGCCCTGCCGTGCGAGCCCCGCAACGGCGCCGATCCCAATGATCGTTGCTATCAATGGGAAAAGATCGATGGTTACCTGCGCCAGGTCGCCGCTCACGGCGAAGAAACTATCTACGTGGTGTTTGATACGCCCGACTTCGCCAACCGCGCCGCCGGTTCCAACCATCCCCCGTCGGATGTGGACGGTGACGACAAGTATCTGAAGGATTTTGTGACCGCGCTCTACCGTCACGTCAGCGCCAATAAATGGCACATCAAGTATTGGGAGTGCTGGAACGAGCCCGATGTGACGAACGAGTACGCCGGCACCCTGCAACAGCTGATGCACATGTGCCGCGACATCCGCGACACCATCCGCCCGCTGGATCCCACGGCGCAGTTCATTTCGCCCGCATTTACCTCGACCGACATTCTGGGTTTCCGGCAGCCGGTCGACCCCGATACTTGCAGCGGCCGGGGATGCAGTGGCATGTATGACTATCTGACTCTGGGCGGGGGCAAGTATGCCGACATCATTGCATATCACGGCTACGCGTTTCCGGATCCGGTGGACCCCCTGTTCGATACCAAGCTGCCGGGCGAGAGTATCCGCGTCAACGTGCCGGCTCTAGCCAGCGCGGTGAAGACCATCGTGGCCAGAACCGGCAACCAGGGCAAGCCGCTTTGGATGACCGAAGGCGGCGACGATTTGCCGCCCACTTCACAAGAGGCGCTGAAAAATGACGACCGCCATGCCGCTTTTCTGGCCCGATATTTTCTGCAATTCATGGGACGCGGCACGTCGCTCGTGAGTTGGTACGGCTGGGACTTCGGCGGTCCCATCGCCCTGCTCGCCGACCACAGCGGAATTCCAAATGACCGGCCGAATCAGGGTGGCCAGGCTTATCGTCAAGTCTATAGTTGGACGGTGGAACGGGGTGCGACCATGACCGTCCCCTGCACTCCCGAGGGTACGACTTACACTTGCACCCTCACTGACTCCCAGGGCCGAACCATGCTGGCCATGTATGACACTTCGCAGGATTGCACCGGCGAGCCGGTAGTGTGCAGCACCGTGGCCAAGTCCATTCCGGCGCAATACAAGCAATGGACCGATCTGCAGGGCAAGACTCACGAAATCACCGGCAAAGCGGTTCCGGTGGGACGTAAACCGATCCTGCTGGAGACGGCTGCGGAGCCAGCGAAGCGGAAGTGATTCCGTTTCGGGCGTTTTTAGTTTGGATTGCCCTCACCGATATAGGCGATTACATCACCGCTGCTTCCTCCCCGGTGCCATGAAAGTGATCGCCGGAGTCCACGCGGGCAGCATTATCTTGACTGGGGAGCCGCACGATCCCGCCCCGGGAATCCCGTACGTGCCCTGCCATTCGTCTCTAGCTCTTTGTCTTCCACGGCACTAACTCGGTAACCATCTCTGGTTACTGTCCTTCCGGCCACTGCGCAGACTTGTCCATTTATCGATTTAAGGGTTGTCGATCGCTACCTTGTCGCTTCTCGGGTGGCAAGGAATACTCGCAGGAGTGGCGGGGGTGGTCTGCATAACCACGCAGGTCGCCAATCGCTGCAACATATCCCCTGCTCATGGGGAATCTACAACGCGCGCGGACCGGGAGAAGCGGTTCACGCCGGAAAGATTGGGAACCATGAAGCGCACGATTCTTGCACTTGTGGTATTCATTGCGACCGCAGCCGCGGCGCAGATTTCTCCGCAGTTCTTCGCCATGCATGCCTCTAGTTCATATCCCTGGCCGACGGCCGCCGGGGTTCCATTTTCCTCCTGGCGATCGCTCGCCGGCAACGTCAAATGGTCCGAAATCAATACTGCTCCAGGAGTCTACGATTGGACGAAGTTGGATCGCTGGCTCACCGACACCCAAGAGTACGGACAGTCGATGCTCTATACGGTTTATTACACGCCGACCTGGGCCTCGCAGTGTCCGACCTGTACCTGCGCCTCCGGCCACAGCGCTGGGTGCTACCCCCCGGTGGATCTGAATTCTGATGGCAGCGGCACCGACCAGGATCTCAAAGACTTTATCACGGCTCTCATGCAGCACGTGGGGCCCGGCAAGATCCAGTATCTCGAAGTCTGGAACGAGCCCAACATCCACACCGAATGGGGCGGAACCATGCAGCAGATGGTCCGCATGACTCAGGATGTGCGCACGGTTGCCAAATCGCTGGATCCGCATGTGCAGATTGTGTCGCCTGCAGAAACCGGCGACGGACAGCTAGCTCTCAAGATGACCTGGTTGCTTGGCTACCTGAACGCAGGTGGCGGCCAGTATGTGGACATCATCGGTTTGCACGGTTACGTTTACAGCCCGGAAGATAGCATCACGCGCTTGAATGCCACGACTGCGGCGATGGCGCGATTTGGCCAAAGTAATAAACCCATCTTTGTCACGGAGGGAAGCTGGTGCTGTGAACACACGCCGATTGCAACCCCCGAGCAGCCGGGGTTCACCTTCCGCCAATACCTGTCCTTGCTTTCCACCCCCGCGCAAAGGTTCTACCTGTTCAACTTTGAGAGTGTCAATGAGGGCAATCTCTGGGACCTCAGCGCGGCAAGCATGACCAGCAATGGGTTTGCTTACAAGCTTTTCTATAACTGGTTGGTGGGGGCGACGATGACCGCGCCTTGCCAGGCCCAAGCCGGCAACAACTCGGTGTGGAGTTGCACTTTCACCAAGTCCCAAGGCTACCAGGCGGAAGCGATCTGGAGCACGACGACGCCCCTGGGTAGCTTCATAACCGTTTCCGTGCCGCCGCAGTATGTGCAGTACCGGGACCTTTACGGGCACGTCTATCCCATCGAGAACCGGCAAGTACAGGTCGGATATGCGCCGATCTGGCTGGAAAACGAGCTCTGATCGCGCCCTTCTCTCGTTTCCTCCGAGTCACTCCAGACTAATTTCGACCCTGGAGTGGCTCGAAGACTTTCAATGTTGGTCGTTGGACGAGGTACAAGACTTCCCGGCAGCGCCGGGAACGGCGAATCGGCGCCGGAACCCCTGACTCCTACGGACAAGTGGGAAGCTTGAAGTTGGCAATTCTGGTCTGCCAGTCGACGGCGCTTCCGGTCTGGTTGCTGTCAAAGTATTCATTCACGTACCAGAAGGTGCAATCGTCGGCCGGGTCTATGGTCATGCTGGTATAGACGCCCCAGGTAAAAGAATTTTCTTCGTCAGCGGTGCCGTTCCATAGCGAAATCTCAGTGGGCTGAGTTCGTTTCTGCAGGTTCAGATACGAAGCGGCAATGCTGGGATGCATGGAAGTTCCGGAAATGCTGTAGCCGACCGCCATGTTGCCGACTTTGTCCTGCGCGATGCTGGGCATAAAGCGGTAGTTCCCGTCGTTGTAGGTGACAGTGCCGGCATTGCCCGTGCCAATGCTGCGTAACTCGTAATATCGAATCCCGGTTTGCGAGCGCGGAGCGCTGCCGACTTGCATGGTGGTGGAAAATAGCCACGATTGATACGACGGAGTACCGGTGAAGTTGCGATAGGCGAGACGCTGCATCAATCGGTCGCCCACCGAGTCGATGTAGTTGTGGGTCACGGCCGAACTGGGCTCGGGCACGCACACCGTATCGGTCACGTTATTGATGTTGAAACAGCCCTGCGTATAAGTGCCGACGTTGACCGCGGTGGGGCCGGTAAAGGTCGACTTGGTAGGAGTGGTCCAGTTCACTTTGAAAATCCACTCGTTCATGTAGCTGGCCGTGGATTGCCCTTGCGCGGGATTCTCCAGACTGGCGAAGTACTCAGGAACACCCGCGGGCGGCGCCACCAGGCCGTCAATATCGGCCGGCTCCAAACTATGAGCGCGGAAAAGGCCGCTGGGAGATTTGGGATAGCGGAAGCATTGCGGCGTGCGCATGGTGCCGCCAGTCAACATGGTGGTGCGGTCAAACGCGCAGGCTACGATCCCCACTTCTGCAAAACCGTTGTCCGGATCCTCTAAGTCGATGGTGACGTAGTAACCGTCGATCCAAGTTCCGATCTTGGGATAGTCGGGAAACAAAGTGTGCCCGTGGGTGTTTGTTCCAAGGATAGCATCCAGCGGTAATTCGTACGTGTACCAGGCGAAAGTGCCGGCGGTCAGGTCATCTGTATTCGACACTGCGATGCAGTAAAAGTAAGCTCCACTGTTGCTTTGGCGCCGTCCAATGACCCAGCGGGAGGCGATATGATCAAAATTAACCTGTACATTGCCCGCCGCGCCGTAGCAATCCGGCATGTTGTTATTCTGCCACGGTGTGTCTCCCGGCACCGGCCCGGAGGCGTACACCCAGGCTCCCGTCGTTTTGTTGAAACCTTGATATGCAACGTCCGCCCACTGCAGGTACTGTTTGGTGCCCACCGCTCCGTTGGGATCAATCCCCAGCCCCGCACTCTTGATTTGTGAGGCGTCAATCCCTTCGAAAGTATTCACCGTAACTTGGGCGGCGCAGAGCCCAGCCAACAGAAACGACACGACCAGACCGACGATGAGCGAACGGCGCATAGCTGATCTTTCTCCCAATCTTTAGTTCTTTGCGGCGCCCCACTTTCGGCAGCTCTGCAAAGTCACGGACTGCGTCCGTTAGTGTCAGCATAGGGGACGTGCCCGGAACTTGTCACCGGTAGGAAAGTCTCTGTCGTCGGTAGTGTCTTTCGTCTAGGGTGGATGCCCGGCAAAGGTCTGAAAACAATGAGGTGACAAATTGTGTCATTCGCGTTCTCGAAGAGCGGGTCCGTTTCCGGCCCAAATTCGCGAGGGTTTGTCCAGGCAGGACAGGGTGGAATTGCGAGGCACGACCTCGCCAAAACGCCGTGATGGCCGGGCGTTCTATAGTTCTAGGCTTGCTGAACTCGCAGTCGGGATCACAGTTTGCGTAACGCCGCCTTCAGCACCTTCCCGGCGCTGTTTTTGGGAATAGAATTCAGCACGACGATGATCTTGGGATTGAGCCTGGGTGGAAGGTGTTGTTTACAAAAGTCGCGCAGCCGATTGTCCAGGTCGGGGGTCCCGGATTCCCGTGGCACTACGAACAACTTAACGGCCTCACCCAACACTTCATCGGGTATGCCGATGACGGCCGCTTCCAGCAGAGCATCAAATTCCAACAGCTGTTCTTCTATTGCCTGGCAGCTCACTCGCTCTCCGCCACACTTCACAAAATCCTTGGCGCGATCCACCAGATAGAGAAAGCCATCTTCGTCTACCGTTGCCAGATCGCCGGTGTGGAGTTTGCCATCCCGAAACGTGGTCTCAGTCTCAGCCGGGTCGCGCCAGTAGCCGAGAGAAATGTTGTTCCCTTCTGCAATAATCTCCCCGGTCTCATGCGGACGAGCATCGGTTCCTTCAGAAGTCACAACCCGGAGGCGGACGCCGGGAATTGCCTTTCCGATGGAAGCTGATTTCAACCCCACCAACTCTGGAGGCAAATAGGAAAGCCTTGCCGTGGCTTCGGTTTGCCCGTACATCAAGAAAATCTGTGTGTCCGGAAGCGCCGCTTGCAACTCCCGCACGAATACCGGCGCCAGATGACCGCCGGCCTGTTGCACGTAACGCAACGAGGGGAACGACATCCGGCTCAAACTGGAGCGGCGTAGCAGGATCTGATAATGGCTGGGTACGCCGGCAAACCCGGTACACTCGGTCTCTACCATTCTCTTCAACACCGTGTCGGGATACATGAAACGCAAATCGAGCGCCACACTCCCGCCTACCCGCAGATGAGTGTGGAGCAGGGACGCACCAAAGCAATAATAAAGCGGCAAAACCGCCATAATCCGGTCAGTTTGGCTGAGCTTCAAGTATTGAATGATGGATTCGGTGTTGGCGATGATGTTGCCATGGGAGATCTTTACGCCACGCGGCTTTCCAGTCGACCCCGAAGTGAATATGATGGCGGCCAAATCGCCGCCACTCACCTGGGGCATTTCTCCGCGGGGATCGAGCGCGTGTCGCCTCACATCGTCGAAGCTGATAGCCAGGCCAGATGCGCCGCGAGGAGCATCGGTAATGATTGCAGTCCGGCTAAACGGTTCCGCGTTTGCGACTGCAATCTTGGACTGCAGAAAGGCGAAGCGCGGCTCGGTAAGCCGCACCATATGGTCCAGGTCCTCGGGCGCAGTATGGGGCGCCACCGGCACCGAGACCATGCCGGCCAGCAACGTGCCCAGGTAGGCGCTGACCCAGAAAAAGGAATTCTCGCTGGCCAGAACGGCGCGGTCGCCTTTGCGCCCGCCTTGGCTGATCAAGTAGTGCGCCACCGCGGCCGCCGCAGACTGGAGCTCACCAAACGTATAAGAGCGGTCGAGCGACAACAAAGCCGTGTGGCTCGGCTCCTTGCCGTCCAGTAGATAGATTGCGACGTTGCCAGAATGGAAACCGCTGCTGGGGCTTGGGATCGCCATTTCGGATTGGCTCACGGAGTAAGGCACCCCATCCACGCCGAAAGATCAGGATAAGTCATCGTGGAAGGCCGCGCTTCACACCTCGGGAATCGGCTCCACCAACCCCGGAGCCATATGAAGATATCGTGTGGCATTCCGCTTGGCGTCAATCAGGCGATACACGCGTTCCACCTGCCGCTCCGGCAGCCCCACCAACGGGGCCAGTTCAGAAGCCGCAATGCCTTTGTTTTTTCCGTAGAGGCAGAGATCCATCTTCTCCAGCGGCAGTGAGAAATAAAACTCCTCCTGCGACTGCTCAAGAGAATAGGTATCTGTGGTGGGAACTCGATTCTGAATCTCTTGGGGCACGCCTAAGTAGGCTGCCAGTTGATACACCTGCGATTTGTACAGATGCGCGATCGGCTTCAGGTCGGCAGCGCCATCCCCATAGCGCACGAAGAATCCCTGATCGTATTCCAAGCGGTTGGGAGTGCCTGCAACGACATAATGCTTTAAATCGGCGTAGTAGTACTCCACCAGCTTTCGGGTTCGCTGCTTCAGATTGGTCGCCGCGAGCACTCCCAAGTAGGCTTCGGCGGTCAATCGGACCTGCCTGGTTTCACCCTCCGGCGACTTCACCACCAGGAAATAGATAGGATAGCGGTCACCGCTCAATAGATCGGGAAGAACCATCTTGCATTTGTGCCGCGGGCCGTAGTCAGGAACGACCTGACGGATCGCGGCATCGCGGCGTTCATAGCAACCCGCAGCCTGCAATATGGGAGTGATGTCTTCCAGCAGGGAAGGTGCGCCGATGCGCTGTGCGACCATCTTTCCCAGGCGTAAGCTGTCCGGGGATGAATCTGCTTCCGGAGTGAACAAAACCAGAACCCGTTCCGGAGCCAAGGCACGCGCGCACAGAAACGCTACCACCGCGCTGTCGATGCCCCCGGAAACGCCGACCACCGACCCTTTGCGGCGAAGCTTCTTGAACACCAGATCACGAATGCAGGCGGTAATCCGCTCCGCCTCGGAAGCGGCGTCAATTCTTAAAATATCAGGGGAAACAGTTGGCGAGGCATTCATGGATTCTCTCCCGACCTCCTCACCGCCCAGACCGGGCAGCGGGAGCGGGCTCGCTCATCTCGGGGATTGCGTTCCGTGCATCCAGCTTGCGCTGCAGGAATCGGGCGAGACTGGCAATGGAATCCAAGTTCTCCGGGACTAACTCGTCCGGTTCCAATTCGAGGCTGTACTTATGCTCCACGAAGGACACCAATTCCAGGATGCCGGTGGAATCGAAGATCCCTTTCTCGAGAAAAGAGTCGTCGTTGCTCAGACCGTCTTCTCGTGCCAGGAGATAATTCTCCACGATGAAGCTGCGTATTTCCGGCTCAATTGAGAGCATAGGCTGTCGTTCTTGTGGACGAGATAAACTGTTGTACCAACAGCTGGGTAGAAAGTATACCTACCAGCGCCATATTGTCTCTGGTGCCCACTACCCGGCCCTTTTTAAACTTCGCGACCAGACTGAGAACCGCAACGGGGGAGAAAATTCCGTCGCGTTGAATCCTTTCCTGGGAAAGGAGTTCTTCAACATATTGTGGGGAGGTTTGACTCAGGAAACTGGCTCCGTCTGGAGCCCGGTACGGCTGTTTGGGTCGTTCAATCACCCCTGACGGCAACATACCTCTGGAAGCCTTCTTCAGTAGGTATTTTTCCGCTAAAACCCGCATTTTCAGGGCGGGATGAAGCTTCTGACAGAATTCTACCACGCGATGATCCAAAAACGGATACCGGGCCTCGACCGAATGGGCCATGGCCATCCGATCTCCTTGAGCCGAAAGGATATAACCCGGCATGAGATACGCGGTTTCAAGGTATTGGGCCTGGCAGAATCCGGGCCAGCGAGGGTACTCCGAGGGCAGCGCGTGTTGCAGGTCGGAATAGGCATCGTAGTCCGCCAACTCGCCCTGCACCTGGGGCGAGAAATAGCCCTTCAGCTTGGCGGTTAACTGCCAGCGCGGCAGGTGGGAAAAGAAAGGGCTGGCGGTGTCTCGGGCATCCACGCGGAAGAAGTTTGCCAAATAGGCTTCCGGCTGCTTCTGCATGTCGGACATATAAGGATAGAGCCGCTTCAGGAGCAGTGGCCGCAGACGCGACCCCGGCTGCTGCGCCCAAAAGCGCCGGATCTTGGCTTCCTTAAATATGTCATAGCCACCGAGCAGCTCGTCAGCGCCTTCACCCGTGAGCACGACTTTGAAACCGCTACGATGGACCAGTTCCGAAAGCAGAAACAGCGGAGCGGGACCCGCGCGCAGCACCGGCTGTTCGGTGTGCCAGATGACATCCGGGAAAACCTCGCCGATCTGCCGTGAGGAGCAGCGAATCTCGCTGTGCTGAGTGTGAAGATACGCGCTCGCCTCCCGTTGGAACTTACTTTCGTCGAGCTCGGCGTCTTCGAACGCGACCGAGAAAGTCCGTAGCTTGCTGTCAGCGATGGGTCGGGCGAGTGCGGTAATGAAGCTGGAATCGATGCCGCCGCTCAAGTACGCGCCCACCGGGATGTCAGCCCGCAACCGGATGCGTGTGGCATCGGACATCAGGTCTAACAATTCTTCTGCTTTGCGCGTCGGCGACTCGTTCGTGGGCTCGACCGCCGAGTAATCCGATTGCCAATATTGTTGCAGGCGGATACGGCCGTCTTCCACCGTTAAAGAGTGGCCGGGAGGAAGCTGGGAAATGTTACGGAAAATCGTACGTGGCGGCAGGCTAACCCAGAAAGTGAAGAACTGATCCAGAGCGCGCAGATCGAGCTCGCGGCTGACTTCCGGACAAGCGAAGATGGCTTTTACTTCAGATCCAAAGATAAAGTTCTGATCGACCGTGGTGTAAAACAACGGTTGGATTC
Source organism: Terriglobales bacterium (assembly GCA_049591935.1). Lineage (GTDB taxonomy): Bacteria > Acidobacteriota > Terriglobia > Terriglobales > Acidobacteriaceae > JABCZH01. Next base: position 11,934 of record JBAWFN010000177.1, read on the forward strand.
CAACCCGGTCGCGGGAAAGGAACAATTTCCGCCGCTGCGCGTCCCAAATGGCGAACGCCCATTGCCCGTTCAATCGATGAACACAATCCTCGCCCAGGTCCCGGTATAGATGAAGGATCACTTCCGTGTCAGAGCGAGTCGCGAAACGGTCGCCTTTCTTTAGCAGTTCTTCGCGCAACTCGACGTGATTGAAAATCTCTCCGTTGAACGTAATCCACAGCGAGCCGTCCGCATTGGACATGGGCTGGCCGCCGCCCGCAAGGTCAACAATACTAAGCCGCGCGTTGGCCAGCCCTACTCCTGCGTTGGCGTACACATTGCGCGCATCCGGCCCACGATGCCGGATGGTAGCGATCATTTGTTGCAGGCGTCCAGCATCGACTTCGCCGCCCGCCAGCTTCAGGATTCCTGCAATCCCACACATGCCAATCCTTATCTTGTTGTCCGCCAGATTCACCCGCGCGCGGGCGATTTCTAGAGAGCCCCGTCTCCATCAAACGGAGAAGGATCCCACACCCTCGGATCTCTCAATTTCTCCGCCAATGCCTTGTCTTTCGCTTTGTAGAAGTATAGCCAAGCCGGCAGGTCACGATGGTTGGGAGCAAAACCCGCGAGCCCACGCTGCGTTTCCGGTGAAAGCCCAATCACTTCCAGCATTTCAACTTTCTGCTCCCGGCAACGCCGCAGGGCAACGGTTAGCATGGGCGCCAGCAGGTCTGAATTGTCATTTAAGGTACGGAAATCCACCAGGCGGACTCTCTTCAAACCGAGTTCATGGTTGTCCTGCCGCAGGAACACGGCATAGGCCAGCAGAGTACCGTCCTGGGAGATCGTCTCCACCCAAGCGCGCTTGTTTTCCAGAGAGAACTTGAAATGCCAGTTGAGGGTTGCGCGAGAGCGTGACGCGAGAAGGGAGTTAGAGTGCTGCTTTCTCAGTTCTACCCAGAAGGCATCGAAGCGCTGGTCGAACGTGATCGCAACTGCGGCTTCTACGCCATGGCCCACTGCTTTGAGAGGTCTTCGGCGAAGCCTATCCTTAGCGGCCAGGGCGGCCGAGAGGGGATAGCCGAGCAGCTTCGGCAGGGGCAGGCGCTTCGTCGCTGCGAGCTTGGCCGCGAAGCCCCTGTAGTCGGTGATCCAGAATACGGCCCGGTCCCAGGCTCCAACCGGCACCCGCTCGCAGTGAAACAGTTCGTGCAGCTTGACTGCGTTGACGTTGACCGTGGTATTGACGATGAGATCTACATTGCCCTGATTGAAAAAGCGGCTGAAGAGAGGAAAAGAATAGCTGCGGTATTGCTCATCCACCACCAGCCCCCGTCCGCTGGCGGCAATGAGCTTCTGTCCTTGAAATGCGAACACCGAAGGCACGTTGCCCACATAGCCAACGATGTCTTTGCTGGCGTTTTCGACTGTCCACCCGATGGTCCATCCCGGAGGGCAGGCCGGATTCTCGGTCCAGAGGTGAATCCATTCGTCGTAAGGTTTAGGGCGCAGTCCGTAGCGGGCCTCGAGGGCGGCAATTTGGGGGTAGTCGGCAAACACCGCCTCGCGAATCTGCGCGGTGTTCTGGAGTTTGCTCATGGGCGGACCTTATCAACCTCCAACTGCCCCGAAGCCTTTAGCCAGGGAAGCGAGTTATAAGGAATTGATCATCATTCTAAGGAAGGAACCGCACTCTTGATAGGAAATAGGGAGCAGGCTGGTTACGAGAAGTGTAACCATGCGAAAGCGAGAGAGGGCTAGGCGTTTACCGGAGTCTGTTGTGACGCCGGTCGGGCTTGCAATTGTGGCTGGGGCAGTCCGGCCTTGGCAAGAACAAAGTTACCCGCCATCAAAGCATCGATGCCGGAGCAGAAGTAGCTGCGCACCGCATCCCTGGGGTTCACCACCAAAGGCTCACCGAAGAGATTGAAGGAAGTATTTACCAGAATTGGCGCCGGGGCCTGTTCGCCAAACCGTTTCAGCAGCCGCCAAAATAACGGGTTGCTCTGCCGGCTGACGACCTGCAGCCGTACCCGATTGCCGGAGAACAATAGCCCCTCGGGCAAAACGCTCGCTTCCGGACGCGCCCACGCCAGCGAGTTCATGAACGCACACAGCGGGGAGGCGTCAAAGTAGCGTGCGCAATCTTCTTCCGGCACGGCCAAGGCAAAAGGACGGAACCACTCCCGGTGCTTGATGAAATCGTTCAAGTTTTCCTTGACGTAACTGCCCCACGGTGACGCCAGCACACTGCGATGGCCAAGCGCCCGCGGACCGAACTCAGCCGCACCCTGGTACCAGCCGACAATCTTGCCGGCAGAAAGCAACTGCACCACGGCGTCGATCTTGCGATCCTCGGTGTTGTGCAGGGCGTAGCGTGCCTTGCAGTTATCGAGCACGTCTTTGATGTCCTGCTCGCGGAACTTTGGTCCCCAAAAAACGTGCACGGGCGCTTCTGTCCGCGGCTTACCAGAAGTCCTGTAC
>JBAWFN010000178.1:0-8537 GCA_049591935.1 Terriglobales bacterium
GCTTGGCGTTGTCGTCTTCACCGGCAGCTTCCCGGGACTCCTTCGCCAGTCGTTGGCCAAACGAAGGATTGACGCCAGATCCGCGGTTGGGCTCTGGCTGAGGGTTGGCTTGCTCTTGGGCAGGAGACAGAGTCGCAAAGCAAGCGCACAGCGCCACCGTGGCAAGAAGAGATAAAAAAAAACGACGTATCATCTTGCGCCCCCCGCTGCCGGAGCGTTTCCCGGCCGCAGCACGGTGCGAATGATCTCAGCGGCAATCCTGCCGCTCTCGGCTTGCAGTCTCTCCTGAGCGGCGACTTTATCCCTCTCCATGGCCGCGCGCGCCTGCTCCACCTGCGCTTGTGCCTTGGTTCGGGCTTCTGCCGCAACCGCCACCCGAGCCTGCAATGCCTGCTGCCGCCGCGCTTCCTGGCTCTTGAAAACTGCCAGGCGGGCTTCCCGCAAGCGCTGCTCGTACTCCGCAGTGCGCGCTTCGGCGGCGGCGATGTCGGCGCGCGCTTTCTCGACTGCTCCTTCGGTCTTGCTGCGGCGCTCCTCCAACACTTTTGCCAGAGGCTTGTGGACAAGCAGGCTGTAGAGTCCGTACAACAGCACCATGAAGATGATGGTGGGTACAGATCCGAGCAGTAATTCCCCTACTTGTCGTAGCGTTTGATCCATGTTGGGTCTTGAAATGTCTTGAGCTAATGAGGGCTTAAGAAACCATTAAACCTAACATCCTGCAAGGCTTAGTGTCAACGCAAGATGGAAGAGCGTAGGCGGCGCGGACTGTACTTTCGGCCAATTGTCAAGCGGCCAATTTTCTGTGCAAAGAATCGGAATTATGCCTTTGACAAACCCAAGTGAAAATGCCACCTTGAGACTGCTGTGAACAGGGCTGTAACCGTGTTTCCTCGCAAAAGGTGTCAAGTACCAAAAAGATTACTGTAGTCAGAAGATTACAAAGGTTTTACACAGATTATCCACAATCTAGTGCTATTTTCGTATTGTAATGAGTCTGCCTTTTGATGAAGCGAAGGCTACCCAAGCAGCGGTTGCGATTCTGCGCCTAAGAGGCGGCCGCATGCACTACATCAAACTGATCAAGCTTCTCTACCTTGTTGACCGTGAAGCCTTGCTCAACTGGGGCACCCCTGTGACCACTGATCATTGGGTCGCAATGAAGAATGGGCCAGTAGGGAGCAATGTTCTTAATCTAATCACGGAAGAAACACGAGAAAAACCCATTTGGTCAAAGTACATCAGCCCGCCACTTGGAGATTGGGAGGTAGAGCTTCGAGTGCAAGGCGAACTGCCAAAGGATCGGCTTTCACGAGCAGAAGAAAAACTCCTCACCAAAGTCTACGAGGAATACGGCTATCGCAATCGATGGGATTTGATTGATAACGTGATGCACAATCTTCCTGAATGGAGCGATCCCGGCAACAGCTCAATACCTATTAGCGTCAGGGACATATTGGAATCTGGCAACGAGAAGCCAGAGGAGATAAAAGCCATCACTCGGGAACTGCGAATGATGGGACGTACCGCAAAGGTGCTCTCTGGCATCTAAGAATGATAAATTGCGGCGATACTTTTCTTCTGGAAGATGAAGATGGGTGCGACCAGCATCTTTGCATCGTCGTTACTCCGCCCGTTGACGATAAAGTAGCTGTCGTCAGTATCACCACACGCCGCAACAAATCAGAGACTTTGGTAGTGCTCCAGAAAGAAGACCACCCATCTCTTACCCATGAGTCGGTCATCGCATACAGATATTCCAGGGTAGTGAAAATCGAGTACATCGAAAACGCCGTTAACAACAAAGATGCAGCGCGACGTGAGCCAGCTTCGGCAAACTTGCTCAGGAGAGCGCAAGAAGGCTTGCTTGAATCCGACTTTGTGGAATATGGAGTGAAAGCCTTTTACCGGGAGGCTATGCATCTCTGAGAAGCTATTTCTTAGGCGTTGGTTTTGCCTTCGCCTTTTCTCGTTGTGGGGGTTTCACCTTTAGCACGTCCGCCATCACTTCCTTGAACGGTAGCGGAATGTGCGGGAGTGGCTTTGAGTTCGTGATTCGCTTGGTGCTGTCGGCTGTCATTGGAATCGCCTTTCAGGGTCAATTCTTCTATTTTCTCAATTAACGGCCCTTCAATCACTAGCTTTTTGGGCGGTGCTTTGGCACGAGAGTATGGATTAACGACCATGAGCCTGTAACCGCCTACATCACCGTCCAACTTCAATAATTTCCTCTTAGTCTTGCCGGGGCGCAGTCCGTCCATCGTGTGAAATTCGTCAGCGCGATACAGGACTGCCGTTGCGAGATGCGTTGCGTCTGGCGTTTGAATCTTTTGACCACGAGCATCGTGATATTCGCGGATTTGGGAGGCGCGATCCATGATTCGTGGGTCGGCGGAAATCTCAGTAACATTGCGACGCCGCATAAGCTTGGCATACATGTTCTTTTGGTCAAGCGTCAGACGACCCATATATATCTCGCCTCGCGTGACGGCAGAGGTAAATAGCAATGTCGTGCCAACTTCTACTTCATACACAAGTTCCTGAATCCCGATCACGACGCCTGGAGGCCAGGATCGCTCATCATTGAGCCATGCCAGCCAACAAGTTGTGTCCCAGTAGACTTTTCTATCAATCTTCACGAAGTGAGTCCACGAACTGAACGGAGTCAAGATCGCCAAGGCTACCGACGAATGCTCCACGCAATTCTGCGAGTCCCGGTAATTCAGAGTCGGGCTCGTGTATGTCCACGTCCTCGGCAATAATGCCGTGGGGAAATTGAGACCATGTCTTGTAGCGCAATTTGCCAGACACTGTGACAAAATTTCCAATCGCTTCTTTTACGCGGGGACGTAGATGTTCACGAAATGTGCCGAACACGTGCTTGGGGCCGATTACTGGATAAAGATAAAAGCGATTCGTATTGTGAAAATTAACCGCCTCCAGCATTCCACTGACAGAACCTTCTGCAAATTCATCTGGGCCAACAATGGCGTCAAGTTTCTTCTGAAATACGCTGTCGATCGTTACAGTATTTCGACCTACGGCAATCTTTAGCTTGGAAATCTGATTATGTTCGTGGGTTCCGAGTTTCTGATAGGCACGCAATCTTTCGAGATCAGGGTCGCGCAAAAGGGAACCCGTTTTCTTGATTGCACGCAACTCTGCTGCAAACCCACTGGTGACCTCGGAAATGAGAAGAGAATGATCGCGGCCTATGATGGCGGATGCCGTGGGAATCGGCTCAAGAACTACAGTCGCTGGACTGTCGTGGCGGAGATCGACAACCTTATAATCAATTGTGGATTCCTCTTTCCCTGTAATGGCGAGTTCGTTTTCGCGCAGGGCTTTCTTGACATCTTGCAGTTGTCCGATGAAATCGTCCAGCCTGACATCTTCCCGATCTATTTCGGTTCCAACTAGTTGAATTGTTATTCTTTTCGGCACGGGAAACCTCCAGATGATACACTTCTCCTAGGTCATCTGGAATGGCCAAAATTTTGGAGCCCGCGCGTCAACGCGGGCTTTGCTTTTTTTTCTCTACTGCACTCGCTGGCTTCCGATTGAGTCCCGCAGCATTAGCCGCTTTCCGCCAGTACTCTTTAGCGCCATCAATGTGCGATCTCCGTCTTTCTCCTTGCGAGAGTTGTGGCGAAAATCAAACTCACTCAGATACCTGTGCAAGTGCTGCTTCCCAACGTGATGGTAGACCCCATTGATTCCGCGTTTCAATGTGGCGAAATAGCCCTCAATGGAGTTGGTCGTTATGCAGACGCCGTTCTCTCGCCGGACGTATTCTCCGGCCCTGTGATTGACCTTATCGTGCTTGCGCCCCATAAGGGCACCAGCGAGGACGGAACTGCTGTCCGTCATAATGTGGGCATCCTCGGCCACCATCTGTTCTACAACTGGCCGTAGATTCTCAGCAGTCACGCGGGGCATGTATTGAGACTGCACACGCCCGCCACGTTGCAGAACAGAAACAACGGGAGCCTTATCAGCGAAAGGGCCACGTGGGTCTCGCTGTCTCTGTCCCGGCCTCACAGCAAGAGACTGAGGGCGCTTTTTCCCGCCGATGTAGGTCTCATCAATTTCGATAACACCTGTCAATTTCGATGACAACGGTTCTTGGGTCATCGTGTACCGAATACGATGAGCCATGAACCATGCACTCCTATACGTGACCTTGAGCATCCTGTGAAGCTGGTGCGCGGACATGCCTTTCTTACTAGCGCACAACAGATGGTAAGCAAGCAGCCACTTGCTCAGGGGAATGTGGCTGTCCTCGAAGATCGTTCCGACTGTGACGGTGAACTGCTCACGGCACCCGCCGCACTTCCAAACACCCTTGCGAACATGCGTGTTCTTGTCAGAGTGTTTCTTCGGCTCCAGACGATAGGCGTTGTCAATCATGCCGCAGTGGGGGCATACTGGGCCATCGGGCCAGCGGAGTTTTTCCAAAAACTCACGCGCCTTGTCTTCATTGCTAAAGTGCTGAGCCAATGCGACTAGATTGAGTTCGTTGTCCATAGGTAAATATTAGATTTTTGCCTTGGGTTTGTCAAGTGCATAATTCCGCAAAGAATGCTTGACTTCTCAATTGAGGGGACTAGCATAAAAGTATCACCTCCGATCCAATTCAGGATCGAATGGGCCGGCAGCCAAGGAACTGTCACCGCTTCTTGGTCGCTGGCCCATTTAAATGTCTGGTCGTCGGTCGTCACTCGGAGCATGGATCTAACACTGCGTAGTGTTCATTCCGGGCCGCCGATAGCAAGGCCTTATCAGCGCAAACAAAGATCGGCGCTTCGGTGGTTGAAATTGAACGGAGCAATGTGTAACCCGCCAACTGCATCGCGTCGTAGCCCTTGAGCGCGTAACGGTCGACCAACGCCACTCCCACATCGAGCAAAGAATCCGAAACTGGCTGGATGAGGAATGTGCCCTCCGAATGTTGTCTAAATGATCCAATTACTTCCTCGGCATCATGATCCGAAATCTCGCCCCCGCGTTGCCTTCGGCGAATTGCGGCGCGGAGCTCGACCTGTGCAAGCGACAGAATCGCAAATCGGTGGTTGGCCCCGCTGGTGGCGAGGCCGAGCATCCTCTCTGTGCCAGGCTCGTAGACATACAGCTTGACCAGGGCGCTCGTCTCTAGGTAGTAGAGCCCCAACGCTCAGCGCCTCTCGCGCAGAATCGTCGCGGACAGCGACTCACCTTTGATATGGATCGGATGGAACTCCAAGCCCCTCTTCGGAAGACCCAGCACTTCTTGCACCTCGGGCAGCAAACGATTCACGCGGATGCTGGTGACTGGAAACTGAGGCGATTTCGGATTTGGTACCTTACCAACGAGGATTAATCTCTTTTCAATCGCACTTCGAATTGCCTCTTGCCAATGAACATCTGTGGGCTGGAACCCACCTCGGGCAAAAGGCTCAGAAGGGAGAACTTCGTCGCGAAATTTCTTCAGCGAGACAAAGTTCCAACCCGGTGTTGACTCCGCCCGGCCCAAGGCCCTGAGCAGCTCAACCTCGATTTGAGCGACAAAAGTGTTCGGTCCTCGCAAACCCTCCGGAAACCCCTTGAGCTGGGGGTCCGAACGGTCAACCGCTTCCCGGGAGACGTCGGGAACCACTGCCTTCTGTTCTTCTGGGGCTGGCTCGAATCGAATCTCAATACGGCCGGAGGCGGGGGACCAGTTGTCCGCGGATGCGTTACTGCGTTTCTTTCGTCCGTTGGCGTCTAGGAGCGAAACCCGGAGCTGGTACTGGCCTGGAACGGCATAGCGCAGTTCATGCAGGATGTTGGTTAAGGGGCTTTCTAATTTCTGAGCAAGTTTGGGTTCGAGCTGGTCAACTCGGACGTTCATGATTCGCACCTCTATGTGGCTTTAGTATATGCGTGCTGGGACTACTTCACTTATATTTATATAGCCATCAATAAATGGTTGTCAAGGAAAATCTTCCCTCTCCGAGACATTAACCGACGACGAACTCCTTTACCCGTCTCACCACCGACTCCGGCGCTCCCACTTCCAGTTCCACCAGGCCATCTTTGTACGCGCGAGAATAGATCCGCGCTCGCGCTTCCAGCATAGCCAGCGTCTTGCCTTCTTTCTGTGGGACGCGGAGACGAATCCGGCTGATAGCGTCTTCGGACAGCGCCTCGTCGATCCGGTCGAGTAGTGTGCTCATGCCGATGCCCTTCGCCGCCGAAACGTGAACCGACGTGGCGTCATCGCGCAGGCTGTCACGCTGCGTAGGAGGCAGCAGATCGATCTTGTTCATCACCCGCAGCCGGGGCTTCCCGTCGGCCTCCAATTCCTTCAGAACTTTTTCTACTTGTGCGTCCTGTTCGGCGGAGAGCGGGCTGCTGGCGTCGGAAATGTGCAGAATGAGAGCTGCACGCTGAACTTCTTCTAACGTTGCACGAAACGCCGACACCAGAGTGTGCGGCAGGTTGCGGATGAACCCCACGGTATCGGAAAGCAGCGCCTTGCGCTTGGAAGGCAACGTTACTGCCCGGATGGTTGGATCCAACGTGGCAAACATTTTGGGCGACGCCAGCACGGTAGCCTGAGTCAGCGCGTTGAACAGCGTGGACTTTCCGGCGTTGGTATAGCCCACCAGCGCAACCGTCGCCACCGGAACCGACTCGCGCCGCTGCCGTTGCTGCGCCCGAATCCGCCGGACATTCTCGATCTGCTCCTTCACGTGCCGAATACGCCGGTAGATTTTCCGCCGGTCGGTTTCGAGTTGTGTTTCGCCAGGACCGCGGGTTCCGATCCCGCCGCCCAGCTGCGACATTTCGATGCCCTTCCCACCCAGTCGCGGCAGCATGTATTCCAGTTGGGCCAACTCCACCTGCAACTGGCCTTCACGGGTTCGGGCGTGGCGGGCGAAAATGTCGAGAATGAGCTGGGTGCGGTCGATCACCCGAATGTTGACGACCTTTTCGATGTTGCGCTGTTGGGATGCGGTCAGGTCGTGATCGAACAGAAGCAGATCAGCCGAAACGGACGCGGCCGCCCCCGCAATCTCTTCCAGTTTGCCTTTGCCAATCAGAGTGGCGGGATCTGGCTTGTCGCGATGCTGCAAAAATTCGCCGGTCACTTCCGCGCCTGCGCTCAGAGCGAGAGTGCGCAGTTCTGCCAGCGATTCTTCCGCGCTGAACTGAGGAGTGCTGGGTGCTTTTGACCCTGCGGCTGCGCGGCTGACACTGTCGCGGGCCGCCTGGGCTTCGCTGGTCAGAGACTTTTTTCCAGCTTTGCCCTGGGGTGTGCGGGCCTGACGAACACGGTACTCAATGCCGACCAGAAACGCGCGTTCGGCTGAGGACCGCCTCGCAGCCTTCAGCCGCGAGGGGTCGCCTCCCCGAGAAGTCTCGCGAAAAGCCTTGCCTTCTGAACTGCGCAAAAAAAGACTGCCCTATCCTTCCGTGCCCGAAGCGGCGGCAGCAGCGATGCCCGGTTCAGCAGCCGGAGCCGACGATGAGGACGGCATTACCGTCGGCTTGTCCGTGTGGCCGTGAATCGTTCTGCCCATTGCTACGGTGGAAATTGCGTGCTTGAAGATCAACTGTTCCTGATTGTTGGTCTCAAGCACAACCGAATACTTGTCGAAAGAACGAATGCGTCCGGTCAACTTGACGCCGCTTAGCAGATAAATGGTGATATTGAGCCGTTCTTTGCGGGCGGTGTTGAGAAACGAATCCTGAATGTTTTGCGCCGGCTTGTTGTCCATGCCGATCTCCTCGGCTCTCTGACAACGAGAGCTTTCTGAACTGCCATGATGCAACAATCCCTCACGCCGATTGCGCGTGAGGAACGGGGGGAAGTTCGAGAGCAGCAAGAACGGCCAGATGCGCCTGCGTCTCCCGAAGCAATCCTCCGTACAATACGGCCTTGCTGGCCACTTTTCAAGGGAATCACACGGTCACCTCATTCCTCCCGGTTGACAGAAGCAGCGCAAAGTGCAACTATTCCAGCGCCGCACTGCAACTAAAACAAAACGCAGGTACCTGTGGCTCGCGAGCGTAGATCTAGCGGCGAGGCCTGGCTTGCGGGCGCACTTCGTGCGCAGTCTGAACCCCGGGGTCCGGAGCGCACGTTCGAGTTTGGCGGAGGAACAAAATGCACGATTTGATTGTGACCACAACGTCGTTTGTGATGCCCACACACACTGGCACCGAGGCACTGGCTTTCCTTCTGCGCTGGTTTCACTTCCTGGCCGGCATTACCTGGATTGGGCTGCTCTACTTCTTCAACCTGGTCAACGTTCCCTTCATGAAGCAAGTGGACGCAGGCATGAAGCCCAAGGTCTTTCAATACATGACCCTGCCGACGCTGCAGTGGTTCCGCTGGAGCGCTCTGGTTACGGTTTTCGTAGGCTTCTGGTATTGGGGACAAGTTCTCGTGGCCCCCGACGCCGAGCGGATGGGGACAAGTTCCTTGAGCACCATCGGGCTATTCCTGCTGCTTTGGATTGTGGCATGGGGCGTCCTCTATTTTGTGATCTCAAAGGCACCCAGTGGATACG
>JBAWFN010000179.1:0-34121 GCA_049591935.1 Terriglobales bacterium
TTCTTGGCGGCCTTGGGTTACACCGAGTCCGGTTTTCTTTCCAACCCTTGCTTAGAACATTACTTCCGTCACCCGAAACCTCAGTCAACTCGCCCTATAATCAGGACTTTGCGGCACAATAGTTGGGAACGCTGTGCGCACCCGCCCAAGCGGTCAGGCAAAAATGGCAGAGAACACCCCAGTCGAGCAAATCGTCGAGCGAGCTATTGTCCAGGCGCTGGAAAGCCAACTTCCGCAGCTTCGCCAGAAACTGGTCCAGCAAGTGCTGGAAGACTTGCGTCCCCACCTCGAAGGTGGAGCTGGCAGCGGCGCTGGCGAGCTGTTGCGGGCCATGTCCGCCATCCACGCCGGGTCCACGCAGAAAGAAATTCTGCGTGCCCTGCTGGAAGCCACCTCAGACTATTGCGGACGTGCCGCACTTTTCGTGGTCAAACAGGGTTCGGCCACCGGCTGGCAAGGCCACGCGTTCGCCACAGAAGGCATCAAAGATTTCGCGCTGGATGTAAGCAGCTCCGCGCCCGCCAAGGTTCTGGGCGACCGCACCGCGGTGAAAGCCGGCGTTTCCGAGATGGATCCTAAATTCATCTCACAATTCGGGGCGCCGGTCGAAGACCAGGTTTTGCTTTTGCCGTTGCATTTGAAAGATAAAGTTGCTGCCGTGGTCTATGCCGACGCCGGCACCGACTCCGGCGGCAAACTGGATGCCTCCGCGCTCGAACTGCTGGTAGCCGCTGCCAGCGCCTGGCTGGAGGTGGCGTCGCTACGCAAGCAAGCCGCGAAAGAGGCCACCAGCGAAGCCGCGGGCAGCCAAAAGGTCGAAAGCCCTGCCCCTGCCGCTGCGGCAAGTTTTTCCGATCCCTTTGCCGCTCACGCTCCAAAACATGCTGAAGCTGTTCCCGAAGAAGTCGAGGAACCAGTCGCCGCGGTAGCAGTTGCCGCCGCACCCGCAGCCATGGCGGCTGCGGCCGCCGCGGCTCCAGCACCGGACGCCTTTGCCCAAATGTCGGTGGCCGACGCCGACGTTCATCGCAAAGCCCAACGCTTCGCACGCTTGCTCATGGACGAGGTCAAACTCTACAACCAGGCCAAAGTCGCGGAGGGCCGCAAGCACAAAGATTTGTACGACCGCTTGAAAGAAGACATCGACAAGAGCCGCAACACTTACACCAAGCGCTACGGCAGCAGCGCGGCCGCCAGCGCCGACTACTTTAATCAGGAACTGATCCGCAGCCTCGCCGAAGACGACGTTACGCTCTTGGGTCCAAACTTCCACCGCTGATCGAAAATAGAAGATAATTGAAAAAGTGGTTGGTCATCGGGGACAAGTAGTTGCCATTCTCGCTTGGTCGCTGTGGTACGGCCCGGCGGGGTTCACTGCTTTTGCCGCTTCTCAATCCACCACGCAGACTTCACAGACCTCTCCCAAGAAGAAAAGCTCCACGCCCACTGTAGCCCGCAAGAAGCCCAAACGCGCCTCGCCGCGCCTGCGCCGCATGCGGCAGGCGTTTGTAGCCTCCGCGACTCTCCGGCCCATGGCGCGGCAACTTCTTCAGGACCGCACTCCTGCCGCCTATGCCGGCGTCCAAGCTTTTGCAGCGCAGCACGCGAAGCAGGACGCCGGGGCGCTGGCCTGGCTGGTTATTGGATATGCCCACATCCTCGATCATGACTACGCCAAAGCCATCGACCCCTTGAATCGCGCGAAGCCGCAGGCAGGCGATCTGGGAGACTACGTGAACTTCTACCTGGGCAGCGCCTACCAGCAGACCGGTCGTTTCGCCGAAGCGATTGCGACTTTCAGCGTTTTCGATAAGACCTATCCCGAGTCGCTGCTGATTCGCGATGCTCACGTGGTCTACGCCAATGTGCTGGTGGCCGATGGCCGGGCCCCGGAGGCGGTTGCAATGCTCGAGGGGGACCGTCAACCTATCCGGGCCGACCTCGAACTCGCCCTTGGCCGCGCCGATGAGGCCGCCAGCCAGCCGGCCAAAGCTTTGACTATTTTTCGCAATATTTTCTACACCATGCCTACCAGTTGGGAGGCGAGCCAGGTTCAAGGGGATCTGACGAAACTGGCTGCCCTCGCTCAGATTCCGCCGGTGGGAGCAGAGGCCCGCCGCACTCGCGCCGATCTTCTGATGAAAGGAAAACAATTCAGCGAGGCGGCGAACGAATATCGCGCTCTGGCGGCCGCAGCCCTGCCCCCGGACCGCCCTGCCATAGAAATCACGCTGGCAGAAGCACTACGCCGCGCCGGGCAAGGCCGCGAAGCCCGCAAGATTCTGGAACAGTTGCCCAGTTCGCCGCCGGAACTCAACGCCGAGCGCATTTTCAATCTGGGAGAGATTGCCCGTAGTACCAACGACGACGACAGCTTCTTGCGCGGTGTTGACCAACTGCGCCAAATTGCCCCCACCAGTTCGTGGTTGGAGCAGGCGCTGTTCTCCGCAGGCAACATCTATTTGCTGCGCCGTGACTACGATCGCGCCATCGATTCCTTCCGTGAATTGCAGCAGCGTTTTCCCAACGGCAGCCGCGCTTCCTACGCTCACTGGAAAGCGGCCTGGCTGAACCTGCGGCAAGGGCGGGTGGTGGACGCGAAGACTGGCTTCGGTAACCAGATTGCCCTTTATCCCTCGTCACCCGAGGTCCCCGCTGCACTCTATTGGCGCGCTCGTCTGGCGGAGGAGGATCACGATGGGCCGCTGGCCCGCGCCTTTTACTTGAAACTCTCGCAGCGCTATCGCAATTACTACTACGGCGACTTGGCGCGCCAGAGGCTGGCCAAGCTCCCCAGCACAGACCCTCCGGCGCACTACGCTTTGCTCGACCGCGTGCCGTCCATCAATCTCTCAGAGAAGCTCACCAGCGGCGAAGTGCCGAGCGACAATCTGCGGGTGCAGAAAGCGGAGTTGCTGGCCAACGGCGGGTTGCTCGACTTGGCGGTTCGCGAATTGCGCGCCGCCGCGGAAGAAGAAAAAGCGCAGGAAAAAGGGAACTGGCTGGCCGTCGAGATCGCTCGTCTCTACCAAGATGCCGGACGCTACGACGCCGCCATCGAAACCCTGAAGCATGCGGCGCCCAACTACTTCGCTCTCGACCTGCCCAGCCTGCCGCGGCCTTACTGGGAAGGGCTTTTTCCCAGGCCGTATTGGAGCGATCTGAAAAGATACTGCTCCAGCAATGCCCTTGATCCCTATCTGGTGGCTTCGCTGATTCGCCAGGAGTCCGCCTTCAATCCCAATGCGGTCTCGCACGCCAACGCCGTGGGGCTTATGCAACTCCTGCCCAAGGTTGGCAAGAGTGTGGCGAAACAGGAGAAGTTGCGAAAATTCAATCCCCAGCAGCTCTTCACTCCGGCCATCAATATGCAATTGGGGACGCGCTACTTCCGCATCATGGTCGACAAATTCGACAGCTTTGAATATGCCCTGGCCGCTTACAACGCCGGATCAGACCGGGTGCAGGACTGGATGGGGCAAGGCAAGTATCGCGATCCGCAGGAGTTCGTGGAGTCGATTCCATTCACCGAGACCCGCGAGTACGTGCAAAACATCATGCGGAATGCGAATGTTTATCGCCAACTGTACGGGACGCCGTAAGGCTACGTTAAGCGGATTTTTCGTGTGCTGGAGTCTTGGCGAACAGGATCTCAATCACCAGCAACCCTGCACCACAAACGATCGCACTGTCGGCGACGTTGAAAGCCGGCCACTGATACTGCCCGACATAAAAAAGCAGAAAATCCACCACCCGGCCGTTGAGCAACCGGTCCCACAAGTTTCCGACCGCCCCGCCAAGAATCAGCGCCAGGCCGATGCCGGTGCTGGTCATGGCGTGACTGTTTCGCCATAGCAGAGCCAAGACCACGATGAGTGCAACAATCGAGAACAACACCAGCATAGCAATCTTCCACTGCGCCGGAGAATCGGCGAACAAGCCGAACGCCGCCCCGCGGTTCTCCACATGGGTCAGGCGAAAAAAACCCGGGACGACCTGGATGCTGTCGTGCAGAGAAATGTTTTTCGCCACCATCAACTTCGTTAGTCGATCCAGACACACTACCAGCAGCGCAATCACGAAGTGAAACCGGCGCATGACATGAGGTGCACTCAGGGGCAAATCTTGAAACTCCTTGCTATCTCTGCGATGTTCCCCGCAAACTCTGCGTGAAAACTCTTCTTTCTTAGATTACCCCACAGTCGCCGCGGCTTCGATCTCTTTCAACACTGCACTGCAACGCTCACACACCGTGGGATACACCGGATCCTCGCCGACCCGCGTCGAATAATTCCAACAGCGGTCGCACTTCCGGCCCGCCGCCTTTTCCACCTGCACCGCGACATTGCCCGCCCCGTTTTCGGACGCTCGGTTCTCCAGCGTGACCGCCGACACAATGAACAAGTAACGCAGTTGTCCCCGGTGCCGTTCCAGCACCGAATACACCGGTTCGGCGGCTGCAATGCTGACTTGTGCCTCCAGACTCTTGCCGATCAGCTTGCTGTTGCGCGCGGTTTCCAGCGCTTTCAGCACCTGGTCCCGAACCAGTAGAAGCGTGCTCCAGTCCTCGAGTTGCTTCGCATCATCGCCTACCTCAGCGCTTCCCAGCACATCCCCGCGGTCAGGGAACTGCGCGGCATGCACTGTCTGCGTCCGCTTTCCCGGCAAATATCCCCATACTTCCTCACAGGTGAAGCTCATCACCGGCGCCAACAGTCGGACCAAGGCCTCTCCAATTCGCCAGATCGCGGTCTGCGCCGCCCGCCGCCCCGGCGAATTGGGGGCATAGGTGTACAACCGGTCCTTGATCACATCGAAGTAAAACGCACTCAGGTCCACAGTGCAGAAATTCAGCACTCGCTGGTAGACCTTGTGAAACACAAACTCTCCGTAAGCGCGACGTACATCGGCGGTCAACGCCGCCGTCTGCCGCAGCACGTATTGGTCGAGCCCCTCCAGCTTTGCGAACGGCAACGCATCCTTCGCTGGATCGAAGTCGTACAGGTTGCCCAGAACATAGCGGAACAGATTGTTGCGGATGGTGCGATAGTTCTCCGCGATACGCTGCATCAACTGTTCCGATCCCACCACATCCTCGCGGAAATCCACCGATGCCACCCACAACCGCACAATCTCTCCGCCCAGGCGTCCCGCGATGTCTACCGGATCGACGTCGTTTCCCCGCGACTTCGACATCGCCTGTCCCTTCTCGTCCAGGGTCCAGCCGACCGTCGCCACGTTCTTGTAGGGAGCATGATTCTGCGTTCCCACAGCGCACAGCAGGGAAGAGTGGAACCACCCACGGTGTTGATCCCCGCCTTCCAGATACAGATCTGCCTTTGGAGGGTATTGCGGCTCGGCCGCGCGCAACGCCAGATAGCTGCATCCCGACTCGAACCAAACGTCGAGGATGTCCATTTCTTTTGTAAAAGTGGTGCCCGCACATTTCTGGCACTTCGTTCCCGCCGGCACAATGCCATCGGCCTCGGAGGTGTACCAGGCGTCGGCGCCGGCGCGGGCAAATAGTTCCACCACCTTTCGGCTGGTGGCTGCGTCGTTGAGCGGTTGGCCGCATCCCGCGCATAGAAACACGGCAATCGGCACGCCCCAGATCCGTTGCCGCGAAATACACCAGTCGGGTCGAGTGGCGATCATGTTCGAGATGCGCTCCTCGCCCCACGCCGGGTCCCACTTTACTTTCTTGATCTCCTCCAGCGCCCGGCTCCTCAGCGTTCCCCCCGGCATGGGAGTTTCCATGGAGATGAACCACTGCTCCGTCGCTCGGAAGATGATGGGATTGTGGCAGCGCCAGCAGTGCGGATACGAATGCTCGATCTTCTCCTCGTGCATCAGTGCACCGCGCTTCTTCAGCAGTTCGATGATCGGCGCGTTGGCCTTGAATACCTGCAAGCCGTCATATTCGGGCAGGCCGTTATGGATAATTCCGGCCTCATCCACGTTGCTGGTAAGCTCAAGCTTGTACGTCACTCCAGTGTTGAAGTCGTCGGCGCCGTGTGAGGGTGCGGTGTGGACCACGCCTGTCCCAGTGTCCATGGTCACGTAATGCGCCAGCACGCCCAAAATGTTCCGGTCCAGGAACGGGTGTGCAAAGTTCTTGCGCTCAAGCTTTTCTCCGGCGAAGCGGGCCAGTTCGCGAGGAGCGTCAAGTCCCACCTGCTTGGCAAATCCTTCGCTGAGCTTGGCGGCGACAATGTACACTTCGCCCCCGGCTTCGAGCGCCACATACTCTTCATGGGGATGAAACGCCACCGCCATTGACGCCGGCAATGTCCACGGAGTCGTAGTCCAGATTACCGTGAAAACTTTCTTGCCCTGGAGCGCGGCATCGACCGTGGCCGGATCATCCTTCAGTGCATACTTCACCCAGATCGCGGGGCTGGTATGGTTCTCATATTCGACTTCCGCCTCGGCCAGCGCCGTCTTATCGTGAATGCACCAATACACCGAGCGCAGGCCCTTGTAGATGAATCCCGTTTCCATGAACTTGTAAAGAGTCGCCAACACCACCGACTCATACTGTGGATTCATGGTTACGTACGGCCGCTCCCAGCGTCCGAACACGCCGATTCGCTTGAACTGTGAGGTTTGCAGATCGAGAAATTTCTGCGCGTACTTGCGGCATTCCAACCGCACCTCGGTCGCTTTCATCTGCAACTTCTTGCCGCCCAGAGCCTGGTCCACTTTGATTTCAATCGGCAGGCCGTGGCAATCAAAGCCGGGTACATACGGAGAATCAAACCCCGCCATGCTTTTCGATTTGACGATGAAATCCTTCAAGCATTTGTTCAGCGCGGTCCCCAAGTGGATGGGCCCGCTGGTATAGGGCGGCCCATCGTGCATCACGTAGATGGGCGCGCCAGCTCGAGCCTCGCGAATCCGTTGGTAGATGCCCATTTCCTCCCAGCGAGCCAGCATTTTGGGCTCGTTCTGGGGCAAGTTGGCTTTCATGGGAAAGTCAGTTTTGGGCAGATTGATCGTGGATTTCAGCTCAAGCGGCACTCGGTGTGATTCTCCCAAATGATTGATTTTTTTCATTATAGGGAGCATGGAGACGAACGTCCATTGACTCCCAAGAGTAACCGCGATGGAGTTGGAATCTGATGGGGAATGGCCAGGAATCCGTGTACAATTTTAGGTAAGAGTGACGTTTCCTGAATCCAGGCATCTAAATGGGAGTTGGCGTGCAACTTAGCACGCGTTACGGTCATCAAGTTTAGGAGGGGTGGGGCTCATCCAGACCCGAACCTCGGGTCAACTATGGCAACGCTCGACCAGACGCAACCGGAACCGGAACTGAATCTGCTGTTGTCCAAGTCCTCGCTGGAGCAGCCGCTATGGAAATCCCTGTTTCAAAATCTTGACGATTACTTCTTTCCCAAGAAACAGGCGCCGCTGGTCCTGACTTCCAAGCCCATTCCGGTCAAGGATATTTGGGGCTTTTACGACTACAAGAAGAACGGCGCGGCGTTTTCTACCGCAGTGCACGTGGTTGCCATCGCGTTAATTATCGGAGGCACGCTGCTCGGTCGCCGCGTAGTACAGCAGATCGCCAAGCCGCAGGCTACGGTAACGCTGCTCGCGCCGGATGACATTCCGCCCTTGCCGCCTTCAAAAACCGCTGCTGGTGGCGGCGGTGGTGGCGGCGATCGCGACATTCTGCAAGCTTCCAAGGGCAAACTCCCCAAATTTTCCATGCAACAAATCGTGCCCCCCATGGTGGTGGTGCGCAATGAGAATCCAAAATTAACCGCTGAACCCACGGTCGTGGTTCCCCCCCAGATTCACCTGGCGATGAGCACCATGCCCAACCTTGGTGATCCCATGGCGCTGCCTGGCCCGCCGTCCAACGGTACCGGGTCTGGCAGTGGCATTGGTTCAGGAAGCGGCGGCGGCGTCGGCTCGGGCAGAGGCCCGGGAGTCGGGCCCGGCGAGGGGGGCGGTATTGGCGGCGGCGTGTTCCACGTAGGGGGTGGAGTTTCAGCCCCCAGACCGGTCTATTCTCCAGATCCGGAATACTCGGAAGAAGCCCGCAAAGCCAAATACCAGGGTGTGTGCGTGCTGTGGCTGGTGGTCGGTCCGGATGGGCGTCCCCGCGACATCAAAGTTACCCGCACCCTGGGTTTGGGGCTGGATGAAAAGGCGATCGAAGCCGTCAAAACCTGGAAATTCGAGCCCGCTATGAAGGACGGAAAGCCTGTATCCGTTGAAATCAGCGTGCAAGTAGATTTCCACCTGTACTGAAGGCGTGCGCTAGGTCTTCTCCGCGGGCAAACTTGGCAGGGCTGGGCTATTCCTTTAGATCGACGTGCTGCACATCCTCAACCGGATGGCCGAGGAACTTCGGTCCCAGGCGGCGGAACTTCTCTACCGAATCGGTGGCGAAAAACGTCACTCGTGGCAGCTTGCGGCGCTCCGCCTCCGAGGGATCGGGCAGCGGCGTGCGACGCACCAGGCCCCCGACCGCGTCGGCAGTAGCGTCCGCGGAGTCGACGATCTTGACGTGCGCGGGCGCGACTCGGTGCAGCACCGGCTTGATCAACGGATAATGCGTGCAGCCCAGTAGCAGCACGTCGGCGTCCTGAAATCCCTCGGCGAATGCTTCCTTCAAATAAATTCTTGCCACTTCTTCGGTGACTCGGTGTTCGCTCCAGCCTTCCTCCACTAAGGGTACGAACAGCGGGCAGGCCTTCTCATGCGCCCGCACACCGCGCGCTTGCAATGCCTTCTGGTAGGCATGGCTGCTGACCGTGGCTTCGGTGCCGATGACCACAACTTTCTTTTTCGTACTGCTGGCGGCGGCGCGTTCGGCTCCCGGTTCCACCACACCCACCACCGGAACCTTGGCCGCTGCGCTGATCTGGTCCAGTGCCAGGGCCGTGGCCGTGTTACAAGCAATCACCAAAAGCTGTGCCTGCTTTTGTTCCAAAAAATGCGCCGCGCCCACGGCATATTTTGCAACCGTCTCCACCGACTTGGATCCGTAGGGCAAGCGCGCTGTGTCCCCGAAATACACGTAATCAGCATGCGGGATGAGCTTGAGCAGAGCTTTGAGGACGGTCAATCCGCCAAAGCCGGAGTCGAAAACACCGATGCAGAGTCTGCGCGCAATCATGAGGCCGATGCTTCATCATAGCCAAGATCAGGCGAACGCGTCCTCCGACCTATACCTTGGTGCGAATTCCAGTCTACCAACGCGGGACGGGATCGCTTTTTGTGCATGTGCGAATTAGCGCGTCCGGCTTTCATGAGAAACGCCCCCCGTTGACTAAGCACGGTCTGCACCCTACCATGGCAGTCCTAGCGCGACCCACCGATGATCGGCCAAACCATCTCGCACTACCGCGTTGTTCAGAAGCTGGGGGGCGGCGGCATGGGTGTGGTGTATAAGGCTGAGGATACTGAACTCGGCCGCTTCGTAGCTCTCAAATTCCTGCCCGATGACGTTGCTCAGGACGCCCAATCTCTCGAGCGTTTCCGTCGAGAGGCGCGCGCGGCTTCCGCCCTGAACCACCCCAACATTTGCACCATCTATGAAATCTCCCAGCACGAGGGGCGGCTGTTTATCGCGATGGAATATCTTGAGGGCAACACGCTCAAGCATCTGATAGCGGGCCGGCCTTTGGATTTGGAACACATCCTGGACATCGGTACTGAGGTCGCTGACGCGTTGGACGCTGCCCACACCAAGAACATCGTTCACCGCGACGTCAAGCCCGCCAACATATTTGTCACCGAGCGCGGACACGCCAAAGTCCTGGACTTTGGATTAGCCAAGGTAACTTACAGTCCGGCTCCCGCCGGGGCGACCGAAGCTACGATGACGCGGGACCAGACTGACCACCTGACCAGTCCCGGAGCTGCAGTCGGCACCGTCGCTTACATGTCTCCCGAGCAGATTCGAGGCAAAGACGTGGACGCACGCACCGATCTGTTCTCCTTCGGCGTGGTGCTCTACGAGATGGCCACCGGCAGGCTGCCGTTCCGTGGCGATACTTCAGGAACTACATTCGATGCGATTCTGAACCGGCCGCCAACTCCTGCGGTTCGTTTGAATCCCGATATTTCCGACGGCCTGGAACGCATCATCAATAAGGCGCTGGAAAAAGACCGCGACATTCGTTACCAGCACGCCTCGGAACTGCGAGCCGACCTGAAGAGGCTGAAGCGTGACACTCAATCAGGCAGTCAGGTCAGTGTGGTGGGGGAGGCACAGCCGCAAACGCGCCGCTCGCCGCTTCTATGGGGTGCTGTGGCTGTGGTGGTCGTTGGAGTTGCAGCCGGTGTTATTTTCATGCTGAGGCGCTCCGCTCAGCCCGCTGTCCAGAACTCGTCGCAGTGGGTTCAGCTCACCAACTTCACCGACGCGACCACCCAGCCGGCCGTGTCTCCCGACGGCCGCATGTTGGCATTCATGCGCGCGTCACAGGATGTTTTCGGTACTTCGCAGCTTTACGTCAAACTCCTTCCCGATGGCGAGCCCGTCCAGCTTACGCACGATGAGACAATCAAGTGGTGGCCTGCGTTTTCAGCGGATGGTTCCCGCGTCGCGTACACCAATGGCACGGATTGGCAGACCTGGGTTCTGCCGGTACTGGGTGGTCAACCCCAGCTTCTGCTCTCGAACGCCAGCGGTCTGGGCTGGATTGATCCGCAGCATGTAATGTTCAGCGAAATCAAAAGTGGCTGGCACTTCGCTGTAGTTACGTCCACCGAGAGTAGGTCCGAGCAGCGCGACGTTTATGTTCCCTCGCGCGAAACCGGTATGGCCCACCGCTCCCGGCTCTCTCCCGACCGCAATTGGGTCCTGGTCGCCGAAATGGACACCGATGGCTGGCTGCCCTGCCGGGTGCTTCCCTTTAGCGGGGGCGCGGGAAAATCGATTGGGCCGCCGAAAGGCGCTTGTGACAGTGCGGCGTGGTCACCCGATGGAAAGTGGATGTACTTTACCTCCGATGCGGGCGGTCACGGCACCCACATCTGGAGGCAGGCCTTTCCCGATGGTGTGCCCCAACAGCTGACCACCGGGCCCACGGAAGAAGACGGTGTCGCCATGGCCCCCGATGGCCGCTCCATCATTTCGGAGGTCGGCGGCAATCAGCGAACCGTCTGGGTGCACGATCAGCAAGGTGACCGGCAAATTTCTTCCGAAGGCTACGCCTACGATTCCCGGGTGTCGCCGGACGGCAGCCATCTTTTTTACCTGGTGACTGGGAGTTCCTCTGATACCGATCGCGGTGGTGAGATCCGGGCCTCGGACCTCAGTTCCGGTCAGGTGTCGAAAGTCCTGCCCGGAATCGCAGTTGTCAGTTTTAGCCTGTCGCCTGACGGCAAACGCGTGGCTTATGATGCACGCGATGAGAACGGAAAACTCCGGATCTGGCTGGCTTCGCCCGACCACCGCTTCGCTCCCCGCCAGATCGGCGCCGGGCCCGGTGAGAGTTTGCCGGCGTATGCTGCTTCCGGGAAGATTTATTTCCGGGCTTCCGAGGGCGATGTTGATTATCTCTACCGCATGAACGATGACGGCACTCAACGCGAGAAGGTTGTGCCCGACCCCATCATTTCTCCCCTTGAGGTGTCTCCCGATGAGCGGTTCGTAGCAGTTCGCCGTGCCACCAAGGAGGAAGATACTCCTACCGCGATCGAGATCCTGCCTCTCACCGGCGGACCTGCGGTTCGTGTCTGCTCGAATTGGTGCGGTGTTGGGTGGACGCGGGATGGCAAGAGCTTCTATTTCTCACGGCCTGGCATGAAGGGAAGTTCGCAATGGCGCACTTACGTCATCCCGATCACCCGTGGCAACCTTCCATTGTTTCCTGCGAAAGGAGTCCAGTCCGACAAAGACTTGCCCAATCTCGCCGCCCTCCAGTTTGTGGACCAACTGATCTCTCCCGGTCCCAATTCCTCCCTCTACTCCTTTAGCAAACGTGTCTCCCATTGGAACCTTTACCGCATACCGGTGCCGTGAGGGTTCAGTCAGCTCGGTAATGTTAAGGTTTAAGAACTCCAGATAAGCTGAAGAAACAGCGCGCTAAAACTAAACGATTATTCTTGCGCTCTCTGCTGTTGGAACCGCACTCGCCGTCCGCCCGCAGCATGCCCCTTCCGGAATTGGCGCTCCGTGCGGGCACGTCCGTGGATGTCCCAGGAAAGTGCATATCTTGTCGGTCGCTTCGGGGGAGAGGATGTGTTCAAACTTGCACGCCTGCTGCTCGATTTCCGTCTCGCTGTCCATGGCTAAACTGTCGGTGAACAGCCGCTCGGCCAGGCGGTGGCGGCGAATAATGTCGGCTGCGCGCTGCTGGCCTCTGGGAGTCAACTCGACAATCATGCTGCCATCGCCCACCGAGAAACCTGCCGGTTTCAGGGCATCGTGGCAAGGATTCACAAAAGGCTTGTGATCGTGCGCCAGCGGCGGATGTGGCCTGGCAGAAACCAACCCCAGCTCAATCATCTTCTCCACCGCGATGCTAACTGGCAGCGCCCCGTGCACTTCCATGCGGCCCACTTCCGCAATCTCGCCGTGCTCTCCCAGCGCCCACAGTTCTTCCAACACTTCGTCGAACTGTTCCTCATCGGCCATGGAGAAAACTTCCTGAGCGGCGATTTTGCCGTGATGCAATTCGATCCTCCGGTCCGCCAACCGCGCCACCACGGGATCGTGCGTCACCATGACAATGGTTCGCCCCTGCTGGTGCAGTTCGCGCAACAAACGCAGTACGATCTCCTCGTTCACCGCGTCGAGGTTTCCCGTAGGCTCGTCGGCCAGCACGATTTTCGGGTCGTTGATCAAGGCCCGCGCGATGCATACTCTTTGCTGCTCGCCGCCGGAAAGCTGCGAAGGCAGGTGCAGGGCGCGTTCCCTCAGCCCCACGCGTTGCAGCGACTCGAGCGCCTCCTGTTCATCCGTCATACTGTGGAAGTATTGCGCCAGCATTACGTTCTCCAGCGCCGTCAGATAGGGAATCAGATGAAATTGCTGAAATACAAAGCCGATTTTCTCCGCCCGCACCCGATTCAATTCCGCAGTGGAAAGACTGGCTACATTTTCGCGGTCGAGCCAGATTTCGCCCGAACTGGGGCGATCCAGGCAGCCAATCAGATTCACCAGGGTGGACTTGCCTGAACCTGACGGTCCCATGATGGCAATCCATTCCCCCGGTTCAACCTCCAGGCAAAAATCGTCCAACGCCCGGATGGCGCCGCCGTCCCCGCCGGCATTGGCGGGATAAAAGCGGCTGACATGATTCAATCGAATCACTTCATTCTCCCCTCAAGATCGTAGCAGGTTGCACCCGCCGTAGCAGAGACATCGGCAAAAGGGCTGAGAGCAGCGCGACCGCGATACTGCCAACCAGGACCTCCGGTAACACAGCGAAGCGCGGCGCCACCGCAGCGTGGAAGTTTACCCGGCCAATCCAGGCCGCGATTCCGACTCCGATCCCAAAGCCAAGAACCGCCCCGGCTGCTCCCAGAGCCGCTGCCTCCGTCACAAAGAACCCGCCAATCAGCCGCTCGGACGCGCCCAGCGCCTTCATGATGGCGAAGTCGCGACGGCGATCGAACACCCAGCCCATCAGCGTCGAGAGCACGCACATGGCTGCCGTCAAAATAATCAAAACTGCACAAACCAGCAGCGTGGCCCGCGTTTTTCCGAGCACCCGTGCTTCCCCCTCCATGATCTGGCGAACCGGGCGGACATCGGCTTCCGGCAGCGTGAACCCCAGCTTTTTGACGGTTGTACCGATCTCTTCCGGTGTTCCTGATGCCGCGACCTCGACGGTGGAAGGCTGCACTCCGGTCCAGTCTTCGAATGGTTTCAGCGAAAGATAAATGCGGCTGTCCTCAGACGAACCGGTGCGGACCGTACCGGCCGGATTCAAGTGGACGATCCGCCCTTGAAAGCTCAGGTCGAAGGCTTGGCCTTGAGGAGCCACGAACGCGGCCGCTCGCACTCCAACCAAAGCATTCTGCGGGCCACTTGGCCATGCGGTAACCGACCACCAGCGGTTCAGCTTGCGGACGCGCTCCAGATCAGTCCCGGAAACCACTACCGGCTGTCCATCCGCAGTTCGCGCCACCACGTAGGCGAAGGGCACGGCCACGCCACGGTCGCCCAGCGCGGATTCGATTTTCTGTAATGCATCACTGGGAAGCGCCTGGCCATCCTTCGCCACCACCACCACGTTCGCGCCATAGTTGCGAAACTCAGTGTGCAATTTTGCCTGCACATCCACGTAGAGATTCAGCATCGCTGTGGTTACAGCGGCTGCAACCACCATGGCTGACAACGCCGCAGCCGCCCTCCCGCGGCGCAACACAGCCGCACGCAGCAGCATGCGCAGGAACATGGAATGGCGCGGCGAATGGGCGCGACCAGTGAGTCTTTCCGACGTGGCCCTCGACCTCACGCTTCACCTCGCAGCGCGAGCACCGGGTCGTACTTCATGGCCCGCCGAATGGCCAATGCGCTCCCCGCAAAGGTCACCAACACGGCAATCGCAAGAATGATGGGAAACAGAACCAGGTCGATGGTGATTTGGGAATCAAAAATCGATCTCCCGATCACGCGTGCCAGCATGGCTCCGCCCGCAAAGCCTACGCTTCCTCCCAGTACCGCCAGCAGCAAGGCTTCCGCGAAGAAAACTGCCGCCACGGAAAGGCTGCTTGCGCCCAGCGCTTTCATCAATCCGACCTCGCCTCTCCGTTCGAAGATGGCGGTGGCCATGGCCGCTGAAACCGCCAACGCTGCAGCCAGCAGTGCTGCCAGCGTGATCAGCAGCATGAGCCCTTTGATCCGCGAGAGCACCGTGCCTTCGTTCTGCGCCACTTGGCGAATCTGTTCGGCGTGGGAATGCGGAATCACCTCTTGTAATTGGTAGGCAATCGACTGCACATACGGTGAACAGTACCAGCGATCAAACTCCGCTCCCGCCAGCGTTTTCGGATCGCGGCGCCCGAATGCATCCTCCGGCTTGGTCAGCGCGCTCACGTACAAACGCCGCACGGCTCCGGGCCTCCCCAGGATGTTCTGTGCCACCGCCAGCGGAGCGATGATTTGATCGTCTTCCACCCCACCGGTCGAGAGCACACCCGCTACACGATGCGCCTGACCTCCGACTTCTATGTCTTGTCCCGCTTTGCGCCCCAGCGTGGTTGCCAGCCTTTCCCCTAACAGCACATCGTGTGAGTCGTCCTCTGGCCATGCTCCAGTTACCTTCCACCAGGGGTAGATGGTGCGCACGCCGGTCTGGAAATCTTCCTTTCCGAAAGTTAGTTGCTTGGAGAAGTACGTGCCCACTAGAGTGACGTTCTTCGCCCCGCCGAGGTTCACCGCCACCGGCAGCACGGGGGCAAATCCTACGATGTTGTTGTGCCAGAACATGCCGCGAATCCTGGGCAGGTCGGCTTCGTTGAGATACGCTCCATCGCTCGGAGGCTTCAGATCCACGCCCTCAATTTGAAGATCGAGGGTATCTTCCTGCGGGGTGACCACCAGGTTCGCCCCCAGGGCACGGAGCTCCCGGCTGACCTTATCGCCAATGTCGGTGGCTACGGCGATCATCGCAGTGGCTACACCCACGCCCAGAGTAATTGCGATACCTGCCAGTAGCTTGCGCCGTTTCTGCCGCCGAAACGATTCGTAGACCAGGCGCAGGAACATGAGTGGCTACTGGAACATCCGGCTGCGTGCCGCGATGTCCGCCTCCCGGACGATGACCGAGTCCGCTGTGACCTGAGCCTGCAAGGGAATGGGATTGCATCCGCCGGGCATGCCCACCGATTGCGGCAGGATGGGCCCGGCGCAGTTCTTGCAGATCACGCTATTCTGCCGCTTGTAGAATCCCAGGGCGCCGCAGATTTCGCAGGCGTCGAGGACCGTGGCAATTTTTCCGTCCGGTTTCTGGTACAGCCAGAAGCGGACTTCCACTCCGTTTTCTTTGGCCTGATAACGGTGCAGGTCGCCGTCATAGAGCTGTTGCAGCGGGATCGCAACCTCCCCGTTCACGAACGTGACCTCGGTCGACGGCGACAGCGCGCTGACACTCTTGGCATAGATGAACTCAGCCGTGACCAGCACAATGAACACAAATGAACTGGCATACACCGAAACCATCCACAACCGTTCCCGCCGGGCGCTCCAGGTCGCTTTGCGCCGTGCCGCAGCCGAATCATCCACCGGCGCCGGTTCGCGCCGTTTTACCTCGAATAGCACCATCAGCGCCGCCAGCGCGAGAATGGTTACGAAAAAGAAGAAATCGTTGCGCACGATCGGACCGATAACCGCCATCTCTTGCCGGGAAGAGGGAAGTACTCCGTTCTCGGAAAGTTCGTGCAGCCCGGCAATGGTCAGTTGCGCCGCCACAAAGAACAAAATCACGGTGGTGATCTTGAAAAACTTCTGCAGATTGATGCGGACACTGCCTTTTACAAACATCACGCCAAACAATACCGCCGCCATCACTCCCAGCAGGGTTCCCAGAAAACTCATCAGTTCGGTCGAGTTCAACGACACCGCCGACAGAATCAGTACGGTTTCAACGCCCTCCCGCAATACCATCAGGAACACAAAAACGAAAAGCCCAAACCAAGCGTTCTTTCCCGCCAGCAAACTCACCTTGCCTTCGATTTGCCCTTTGAGCTTGCGGCCCGTCTTCATCATGAAGACGATCATGGTGACCACAAAGAACGCCGCCGCCAGCATGATCCAGCCTTCGAAGACATCCTGGTTCCACTGCATGCGAGAGAGCAGGACAGCCACGCCAATGCTGCCCAAGAAAGCCGAAACAAGGGCGGCAAAAACCGGCTTTTTCAGCTCCGGACGGCCAATCTTGGCCAGGTAAGCCAGCGTAATCCCTACAATCAGAGCGGCTTCCACGCCCTCACGCAAAGTGACAATAAACGCTTGCAACATTGAGACGGACCTTTAATTGATATTGAAAATGAATTTCAATTTCACTTTGTATAGCATAATCTTTCGCCGACAACAGCGTCAACGCTTGAGGTCACGCAGAGCGGTGATGTAAATCACAAGGAGGCAAATAAGCACCGCTGCTAGTGCTTGCGTCAGGAGCGGCAGCGACCGGCTAGAGCCGTTTCAACATCGCCTTTGCTTCTTCGAGGCGCGGGAATAGTTTTTCCTCTGCCTGAAACTCGCCGGAGTGCACACAGCGCCGGCTGCCGCGTAACTTCACCGGATGCTTCAGGTGCAGCATCTCGTGATACACGATGTATTCCACCGCATAGCGCGGCACCCGAAAATCATCAAAGACCCGGCTCACCACAATGGCGTTATGCGCGGGGTCGTAGTGGCCCAGGCGATTGCGAGCGTGGACGCGGCTCCAAGTCATCCGCGGCCGCGCCAGCAGACTATGAAAGAAGCGAGTATTCAGCTCGTCAAAAATCGCCTCCAAGTCGTAGGCGCAGCCTTGAGCGCTATCAATGCGCTTGCGGCCTCTGATCTGGCGCAGCAGAGCTGCCTTGTCCCGAATACTGCGAGTAGAGACATAACGGCGGAAGCGGGTGGCATGCTCCCGTTCGATCGGCTTACGGTAGATCTTGGCAAGTAAGATATGAGCAATCGCCTGGAGCACATTGTCCGGCGCTCCTTCCAGCACATCGGAGAGACGCACGAACAATTTCCCCTCACGCATGCGGATATTGTTGTTGACGTTGGCGAAAGGGTAGAATTCCACCGCCAGATGCGGCATCGGCGCCCGCGGCCGCAGCGCCCGGTAGCTTTCTTCAAAGATCACCAGAAGCTTAGGATTCACGTTCAAGACAGATTAGCAGGCTGGCCTTTCTAACTACAGTGCTTTTCTCAGCGCTCCCCGCTAGACCTCTGCGATCTCTGCGTTAAACATTTTCTCACTTACGACCATCATCTTCTTCTGTGCTTCGCTGCTTCCTCCTGTTTACTCAGCAACTCCCGATGGTCCTGAACGCCAGTTCCGACCGCTTCCAGCGCGTTATCCAACAGGAACCGATACTGCTCCGTCTCTTTGGATCCGAGATCCCGGGCGCCCTTCAATCCCAGCAGCTTGGCCTGAAACTCATTGTCTGCCTCAATCACCGCCTTGAGCGGCCGACGCATATCCTCCTTTCGATCGATAAAGTTGTCGATGTTTTCATTCAATTCGTCATAGATGTCCACAAACTCCTGCAAGCGGTCATGGGTTTGCTGGCCCCGGTCGGTCGCTTTAGGATCGTTCCGCATTTGTCCCAGTGACACTAGTCGCGTTCGGGCAAAGTGCGTGTACAGCTTCAGCCGCGCGTACGGATCCATGGCAGTATCGCGCAGTTGGTCGATTTCCTCGGCAGTGAGTGGTTCGCGACGGCGCAGTTGCGCTCCTGCTGTTCCCAGCCAGCAGCACAGCACCACCAATGCGATTGTGACACGCCCGGTTCTCATTTTCCCTTGCCGAACATCTTGGATAGCAGGTCGGTACGGAGGACCTCCAGACGGTCCGAGGCTGCCTGCACCGGCGCTTGCTCATCGAAGCCCAGCGTTCGCTTGATGTCGCGCAGCTTGGCGGCCATCTTTCGCAGCGAGATCTCCGTGTTCTTGAGCTTGTTGGGAGCCACGATCGCGGCATCGTGCGCTTTTTCCGAATACCTGACCACATCTTTGACCGCGGCTACGGCCTCCTCGTCCTTGCCGGCCGCAAAGAGTTCGGTCACAGCTTTCAGTTGGCGTTCCGCAATCTCAATGTATAACCCCGGACGGTCTTCCGGCCTCGCTGCGTCCGCCCTGGCCGCAAGCTGGGGTACGGTCTCCTTCGCGGCTGCGCAGTTAAGAACCGCAGCCAGCACCACGACCGCAATGCTCAGCGACTGTCGCATAGCTCACTTTTTCGGCTCAATGGCAATCAGGCGGTGACGGGCCTGCCACTCCTGGTCCGGATATTGCCCATTCGCCACTTCCAGAAACTTGTGATAATTCTGCGCCGCCGGTTTATAGGCGCGCAAGTGGTCGTAAGCGCTTGCCCGCAGAAAATAACCGATGGGAATTTCGGGAAGAAACTTGGCCCGTGCATCGGCGGCTTTTATCGCCAATTGATAATCCTTATTTTCAACCGCTGCCACCGCCAAATCTCCATAAGCCTCGCCCAAATCCGGCTTCAGCTTGACCGCGGCCAGGCATTCCTGCTCTGCCTCAGGAAACTTTCTTTGCTTGAGCAGCGCGACTCCCAAAACGTGATGCAAATCTGCCGGGTTGTCTGTCTTCCCCTTGAGCAGGGAACGATAGACCGCTTCCGCCTGATCGTATTTCTTCGCGCTCATGTAGAGATCTGCCAGCTCGCGCTGAATCTTCGGATTCCCGGGGTCCAGTTTGCTTGCGGCCTGCGCACTGGCGGCCGCCTCGTCGTTCTTTCCCATCTGCACCAGCACTCGGCTCAGCAGCAGCCGCGCCTGGGTGTCGTCCGGGTGCAAAGTGACAATCTTTTCCAGGACTTGCTCCGCGTCCAGAAAGCGATTACCGCGAGTGTAGAGATTCGCCAGGCCAATCAGCGCTTCATTGGATGCTGGGTCGATGCTAAGCGCTTGCTTGTACTCTTGTTCGGCATCGGCAAAGTGGTCTGCATTTACCAGCAGTGTCCCGGCCGCGAGGTGTGGTTCCGCATCCTTGGGCGTGAGTGCGGCCGCGCGCTGATAGGCAGCAATCGCCTCTTCCGGTTTACTTGTCTCCAGCACATGGGCAAGAGACAGCCACGCCCGCGCGCATCCTTCGTCCACATTCGCGGTAGGTTTGAGAGTTGTTGCCGCCCGCAGAAATCGCTCGGCGTCAGGTTGGCCAGCCTTTGCCAAGCTGATGCCCAAATTCAGATTCGATTCGAAGACATCCGGCTTGGCCGCCACCGACTTGCGATAAGCGGCAATCGAATCCGTTGAGTTCCCCTGTGCGTTGTAAACGAATCCCAGATCGAACCACGCCTGATAGTTCTTGGCGTCATCCGCCACCACTTTCTTCAGTAACGGCTCTGCCCCGGCGTAATCCTTCTTTTCGATATCACTCTCAGCTTGGATCAGTTCTGGGGGAAATGACGGATCTGGCTCCGCAATCTTGTGATGGCGCACGGTCTGCCCGGCAGCGCTCATACTGCCTGCGCCGAGCACCGCGAGCAGCAGGGTGACGCGTATTTGCCTATGGGTTCCCATTTCCCGTCGACCCGTTTCCATTCAACACCTTGGCAAGAAATTGTCCGGTATGCGACTGCGGCAATTGGGCGATGGTCTCGGGCGTTCCCGAACCCACCAGATATCCGCCGCGCTCGCCCCCCTCTGGGCCCAAATCAATCACCCAGTCCGCTGTCTTGATGACCTCGAGGTTGTGCTCGATGACCAGAATCGACCCCCCTGCCTCAATTAGACGGCGAAACGCCGCCAGTAGTTTGCTGATGTCATCGAAATGTAGCCCGGTGGTCGGTTCGTCAAAGATGTATAGTAACCGCCGTTTGCCGTCCGCCCGCGCCGTCGGCTGTAAGTGCGCCGCCAACTTCATGCGCTGTGCTTCGCCCCCCGACAAAGTGGTTGCCGACTGCCCCAGCCGCAGGTACCCCAGCCCAACTTCTTCCAGAACCCGCAGTTTTTGCACGATCTTGGGAGCATTGGCGAAGAAGTGCAGCGCCTCCTGCACCGTCAGCTTCAAGACTTCGTGGATGTTCTTGCCGCGATACCGTACCTCCAGCACCTGCGGCTTGTAGCGCATTCCCTTGCACTCTTCGCAGATCAGTTCCACATCCGCCAGGAATTGCATCTCGACGGTCACCGTGCCATCGCCCTGGCAGGTTTCGCAACGCCCGCCGGGGATGTTGAAAGAGAAGTTTCCGGCCGCAAATCCCCGTTTCCGCGACTCCGGGAGGGACGCAAATAGATCACGGATGCCGTCGAACGCCTTGATGTAGGTCACCGGATTCGAGCGCGGCGTGCGTCCGATCGGAGACTGATCCACCAACACCACTTCATCGATGTACTCCGCGCCTTCCACCCGATTCCAGGCCGTGGCCACCGGGCCCGAGCCGTGGTTCGTTGGCTTGGCCTGCGAGAGAGCACGCGACAACACATCGTGCAGCAGGGTCGATTTCCCGGAGCCGGAGACGCCGGTAATCGCCACCAGCATTCTCAACGGCACCATCAGATCAATGTTCTTGAGATTATGCGCACGCGCGCCGAAAATCTTGATCTGCTGGCTCCCAGGCTTGCGGCGGGTGCCCGGAATCTGGATCCGCAGATCGTTTGCCAGATAGCGGCCGGTCAGCGACGCCGGCGAACTCTTGATCTGTTGGTAATTTCCGGCGGCAATCACCTTGCCGCCATTTTCCCCAGCCCCCGGCCCTAGATCGAGGATGGTATCGGAAGCCCGCATCACGTCGGGATCGTGTTCTACCACCAGAATCGTATTTCCCAGATCGCGCAGCCCGTGCAGGATTTTGATCAGCCTTTGGGTATCGCGGCTATGCAGCCCGATCGAGGGTTCATCCAGCACATACAGTGTGCCCACCAGCCGCGAGCCCAACGAAGTCGCCAGCTGAATGCGCTGCGCTTCGCCGCCCGACAAAGTCGAGGAAAGCCGGTCCAGCGTCAGATATTCCAGCCCGACCTCGTTGAGAAAGGTGAGCCGCTCCCGGATCTCTTGCAGCAGCCGGTCGGCAATTCCCGCCTCCTGCTCCGTTAACTGCACGGTGGCAAAAAATTCAACCGCCTCATCCACCGTCATGCGGCATACGTCGCAAATATTCTGGTTGTGGATCTTGACCTGCTGCGCTTCCATCCGCAGCCGC
Source organism: Terriglobales bacterium (assembly GCA_049591935.1). Classification (GTDB taxonomy): domain Bacteria; phylum Acidobacteriota; class Terriglobia; order Terriglobales; family Acidobacteriaceae; genus JABCZH01. The sequence continues at coordinate 21,804 of JBAWFN010000179.1, forward strand.
GCTCCGTGACAAGCCGAGCACAACGAATACCCACGATACCGGCTCAGAAACACGCGCACATGCAGCTTATATTTCTTGCGTTCCAGGTGATTGAAGAAGCCGCGCACCCCCGGAAATCGCCCTTCACCTTCAATCACCAGGCGCTGCTGCTCAGGGTCTAACTCAACCCATGGAACATCCAGCGGAATCTCCATCTGGCGCGCGAAGCGCTTCAGGTCGGTGCCCAGAGGGCGGTACTTCGGCTTTGTCCAGGGTTCAATCGCGCCTTCGTTCAAGGTCTTCGACTTGTCCGGAATCACCAGGTCGAGGTCGAAATCAATCGTGTTCCCGAAACCCTGGCAGCGCGGACAGGCGCCGTACGGATTATTGAACGAAAACAGCCGAGGCTCCGGTTCCTCGTAACGAATATTGCAAACCTTGCACTCAAAACGCTGCGAAAAGCGCAGACGTTGTACGCTTTGCTCATCGCGCGGCGAAGTCTCAAAGATAACCTCGCCCGATTCGCGATAGCTGATTTCGACCGCATCCACAATGCGCGCGCGCGCCTCGCTTGAGACCACCAGACGATCAACCAGCAGGAAGACCGGTTCCGTAAAGTCAACGTCCAACAACGACTCGGGCGTCGAGAACTCGAAGATCTGTCCCTTCTGATAGAGCCGGTTGAAGCCTCGGGTTCGCAAGTCAAGCAAACGCGCTTTCAACGGATCGGAAATCACCGTCTCGGCGGCCTTGACCTTGCCCCGCCTGGCTCGGGTCTTTGGTTGTTTCCCGGTGGCGGGCGCCGCCGCAGGCGTTTGCAGCGGAAAAAGCGCGTGCAGCCGGGTTCCTTCGGGCAGCGCCATGACTGCGTCCGCAACTTCATCAACCGTATCTTTTTTGACTTCCTGGCCGCACTGCTGGCAATAGGTGCGCCCCACCCGGGCAAACAGCAGCCGCAGGTAGTCATAGATCTCAGTTGCGGTGCCCACGGTCGAGCGCGGATTACGAGTGCTGCTCTTTTGCCGGATCGCAACCGCGGGAGCAATGCCGTCAATCGAGTCGGCATCCGGTTTCTCGATCCGCTCCAGGAACTGCCGTGCGTACGCCGACAGCGATTCCACGTACCGCCGCTGGCCCTCGGCGTAGATGGTATCGAACGCCAGCGACGATTTCCCCGATCCCGACACTCCCGTGACCACCGTCAGCGAATTGTGCGGAATATCAACGTCAATATTCTTGAGGTTGTGGACTCGCGCCCCGCGAACAACAATGGTTTCCGTGGACATCGGATAAGGGTTCCTTGCCACTCTCCTGTCTCAATCTCCAGTGGTTTCCACGTGGCCAGGTACACAGACTGCCCGGAAAGGGGTAGGGAATCTCATATTATAAATCACGGGCAACGCACCGCGGTCTTAAACGCTCGCATGGAAATCGTGCCCCTCCGCGCTGACAGTCGTCTCCGAAAAAAGGTAATATCGTATCTCCTGACCGGGCCCATGTACTTATCCCTGACCAACGCACTCCTTGGAACGGCCTCTCGTCTTGGTTCCCGATACAACCCGCTTGCCTTGCTGCTCCTCTTGCAGTTCTCAGAACTGTCCGATGTGTATGCGCAGAAAAAGACCAGCGTCTACAACGTCCTCTGGGTGCTGGTATTTGGCTTCGCCACGCTCAATATTCTGGGCTTGGTGTTGCGCCGGTTTGAGCCACGGCGCAGCGGCCTCAACTTTGGCGAGATACTGGCGATCACCGTGGTTTTTTTCTCCCTTTTCCTCCTGGCGTTGGAGATGCTGAACTTGTTCCACATCTTCCCGCTGAAGCTGGGGCCTCGCTGAACCCGGCTTTTGCGGTATGATTCTTGCATGGCGCGGCCTTCCCCAGCTTTCGAAGTAACTTGCCCATGTTGCAGCGCAGTATTGAAAGTCGATTCCGAGAGCGAGGCGGTCATCGCTCATACCGCGGCCGTCAAACCCAAGATGTTCAACGACATCGAAGAAGCCGCCCGGGCCATGAAGGTGCAGGACAGCCGCCGTGACTCCATCTTCCGCCAATCGGTTGAAAATCAAAAACACGCTTCAGATCTGCTGGAAAAGAAATTTCAAGAAGCAGTCAAGAAGGCCAAAGAGTCACCCGACACCGGTAAACCTATCCGCGACTTTGACCTCGACTAACTATCTTGACTCGTAGTCGGCCAAGTTTTCCAACGGCTGTGGATTTCTTCGCCGTCCAGAGCCTGGATTCCGCAGTTACAATCTCCGCGATGTCCGACCACCCCCTTCTCCTCGGTCATCGGGGCACCCGTGTCTCCAAGACAGCGGCGGAGAATACGCTCGCCGCTTTCGATTTCGCCCTGCGCCTCGGTTGTGATGGCTTTGAGTTTGACGTGCGCCGCAGCGCATGCGGACACGCTGTCATCTGCCACGACGAACAGGTACAAGGCATTACCATCGCCCAGGCTGCTTGCGGCCAACTGCAGTCTCTACCTCGCCTCGCGGATGTTCTGGCGCTCTATGCGGACCGTGCCTTCCTGGATATCGAACTGAAAGTGCCGGGCCTGGAGTCGGATGTGCTGGTTGCATTGCGTGAGCATCCCCCGGAACGCGGCTATGTGGTGTCTTCGTTCCTGCCGGAAGTCCTGCTGGAACTGAGACTGCGCAGCGCGGAGGTCACCCTCGGCTTCATTTGTGATCGAAAGAAGAGCCTGGATCGCTGGCGGGAACTACCGGTCGAGTATGTCATCCCCAAGTACCCCTTGATCACTTCGCGACTGGTGCAGGCCGTCCACGGCGCCGGTAGAACCATGCTTACCTGGACGGTGAACGACAAGAAGACATTGCAGCGGCTGGCGGAGTGGGGAGTGGATGGAATCGTCTCGGACGATCCCGAACTCCTGATCAAGACTTTCCCAGCCTAAGGCGCTGGGCGCCCTATTTCTCTCGCACTCTGCGAGCAGCGAGGTCAGCCGTTACGCCGAAGACGATCTCCTGGCCGCGGCAGCCGGCTTCCGCAGGAACCTTTCGCGTTCTGATTCGAATTCTTCCCGCGCTGCTGCCGTCCGGCGCTCACCCCACCCCATTGCGGCGCCCACGCGCCCACTCGCTTCGCGGCTGCACTCCAGCGACCAGCAGGCACCCAGGGCCACAGGCACCCGCCGCAACAGCACATCCCCCAAAGTGACGGCAAATTCCTGGGTCAAAGCGTGCACCGCCTCGGCAACCATGTGGTTCGTATGCGGACACAAGGGTGCTTGCAACTCCGGCCGATTTCGCGCCGCACTCGCGATCGCCAGCGACTGTTGTCCATACCACTCCACCAGGCCGCGCGCCGAATCGCGGCTGATGTTCCCTGACTCTGCAACTTCAGCGATCTTCCGCTCAAGCCAGTCGTCCACATGACTTCCATCTGCCACAGCAATTTGCAGCGGCGGAGCGGCCACGCCAGTCTTCGCTACGCCGGTCTTCGTTACGTCGATCTTCGCCACGCCGATCAAGGCCACACATTCGCGCGCCAGGCTGGCCGCCGTTGTCAGCTTGCCGCCGATGACGGAAACCATGCCCGCAGCGCCCTCCGCAGAATGATCGTGAAGCGAGTGGCGTCGGCTCAATCCCGAGAGATCCGCGCCCGGAGAATAGGGAAGTGGGCGTACTCCGGCAAACGCGCAACCTACATCGCCCGCCGACACCCGCGCCCGCGGATACAGACCCTGCACCGAACGCAGCAGGTATTCGATCTCCTGCGCCGACGGCTGCACTTTGCCCGGATCGCCCGTGTCCCCGACCTCGGTCGTCCCCACCAGAAGTTGCTCGTTCCAGGGGATGACAAAGAACGGCCGGCCATCCACCGCCTCGCTATACACCGCCGCCTCCGGCGCACCGGCAAACTTCCGCAACACGATATGGGACCCGCGCACTCCGCCAACCATCGGATGTTCGGTCCGGATGCTGGATCGCTCACAGAGTTGGTCGGCCCATGGCCCTGTAGCATTGATGATCCATGTGGCTCGGACCGACTCCTCGGTTCCACCCACTTGGTCCCGCAGCCGCAAGCCGCTGACCTTACCCCTCCCCACCTCTACGCTGAGGACTTGCGCGTGGTTGCGCACCATGCAGCCAGCCCGAACCGCCTCCATCAACCACTCTGCCACCAGGCGTTCGGGGAATTCACACTGCGCATCGTCAAAACTGAAGATAGAAAAAGGCCTGTCGCCGTCCAGCAATTCTTCCAGGTGATGCAACTCGCTCGCGCCGCTCACCTCTTGTGCGCCCATCCGGCGGTACAGCCACAATCCCGCGCGCACCGCCAGCGCACTGCGACGGCTCTTTTCGGATAGCGCCAACAGAAACTCCAGACGACGCACCAAATAAGGATATTGCTCCAGCAACTGTCTCCGTGCCCGCAGCGACTCCCTGACCTGCGCCAGATCGCCATGTTCGAGATAACGCAGGCCACCGTGAATGATTCGCGTCGATCGGCTGGTGGTGCCAGCGGCAAAATCATCTTGCTCCACCAGCAACGTGCTCCGCCCTGCGCGGGCGCATTCCCGCGCGATGGCGACACCATTGATCCCGCCGCCGATTACGGCCACATCAAAATGAGCGTCGTTGAGCGCAGGCCGCGGGTTCATCGCCGGGTTCGGGTGCGTAGCCATTCAGGACAGCCGGAGCGTCCACACCAGTGTCACCGATCGCTGCCCCAGGCGAAAAGTGACATAAGTTTTGTGAAGGGAGCGTGCGTGAGCAGAAAAGGCCTGGGTCTGGGCAGGCTGCCTGAGGCCCCGCAAGCCTACAGCGGCTCTACGTCGTACCCTTCCAGGTCGATGGAGAGCGATCGTTGAATGGGTTCAATGAAAATCACCAGGCGGCGTTTTCCCCTGCGGGCCACCAGAATCCCCTCGACGCCTTCAATCGACCCGCCTCGCACTCGCACTTTTTGTCCCACCCGCAGCGAGGCGGAATTCTTGAACGGGACTTTGTGGCTGAGCAGAATCTTCACGTCGTCGATTTGCTTGTCCGGAATCGGCGTGCCCCGGCCCTGCGTCCCTACGAAATCCACCACCCCATGGGTGCGCAACACCCGCACCCGCTGGTCCGGGGAATAGACCAGCCGCACAAACGCGTAGCCGGGAAACAGCGGCAATTCCACCTCCCGCGGCCCGTTGGCCCAGCGATGCACACTGGTGACCAGAGGCAAAAAATTCTCCACTCCTAGACCATCCAGTTGCTTTGCCACCACCTTCTCATGCCGGGAGCGGGTACGAATTGCATACCAGTGCGTTCCGTGGGAGGCAGCAACGCCGCCTTCGAGCGAAGGCTCGTGAGCCGTTAGAAGATCGTTTGCCATGCTCAAATAGAATCCCACAGCCGCGTGGGGACTACAAGGCACACTCGGCACGGCCCGACTGGGCTTGACACACGGAGAGAAGCCGAATGCAATGGGCTTGAATTGTCCTGCTGATTTGGAGATATACTGCCGCGTGGCTGAGAATTAACCATGCCCTCGAAAGACTATCTACGCCGACGCCGCTCCCAGCGCGGCCAGACCATTCTGTTGATCGCCATTTCCATGGTGTCTTTGCTGGCCATGGCGGCACTGGCTATAGACGTGGTCACCTTGTACGTCGCCCGCACCGAAGTCCAGCGGGCCGCCGATGCTGCCGCACTGGCCGGCGCCAAGGCCATTGCCGATTCCGGCCTCACCACCCTTCCTCCCGCCGACGGTAATCTCCCCAATGCCAAGACTCTGGCGCAATCCATGGCCACCTCTGCCATCAACGCTGTGGTCAGCGCGACTCCGCCCATTAACCGGGTGGCCGGCTCGCCGCCCACATTGGTGGGTGTTCCGAACTTTAACTTTGTCCCGAACAACAATCCGACCGTCACCGTCATCCTTCAGCAGACGAATTTGCCCACGTTCTTCGCGCGCATCTGGGGCCAGAGTGCATCCACCACCAGCGCCTCCGCCACCGCTGAAGCCTACAACCCCTCTAACCTGGCCACCTCCACGCCGATCACTCCCAGTTGCGTAAAGCCCTGGCTGGTGGTCAACCTGGATCCCAACACCCCCGGGGCTTTCATCAATCCCGTGACCGGTGCCATCAACGCCGGATCGGCGGTGATTGGAGAGCAATTTTATCTGGCGGATGACTGCACCGGCGGCTCGGGTATATCCAACTGTTCCCTGCTTCACAATCCTCCTAGCTCAATCGGCGGCAGAGCTGGGTATGTACCGGCGTTGGTCGCGCCAAACACCGCCAATATCTGCCCGGCCGCCGCTTTGGGTTTGACCCCCAACGAACAAAGTATCGAATGCTGCGATGTGAATGCCTACGCCTGCGGCAATGCGACCTCTTGGGCCTCGACCGTTAACCCTAAGTATCTTGGCAGGAACACCGCCGCCGTCGAGCAGTTGATCCACGCGACCGGCTCGGGCACGGGCGTGGGCCAGGACTCACTGCTGATGGGTTTTCCCGACACTCCACCCGACATTACCGCTGGCAGTGGTCCTATGAATGGCCAAACCGTAACCACCAGCAGTTCGATCGTGACTATTCCCATCATGAACAACGCGTCCATACCCTCCACTACCGGTCCCGTCACGATCGTGGGATTCTTCCAGGCATTTATCGACTATGTAGGTCCGCCGGGGAACGCTGGCGACATGCACATCACCGTGATGAACATCGTCGGCTGCAGCTCAACCCCCAACGGCAACGCACCCGTCATCGGCGGCAATGGTGCTTCTGCCATCCCTGTCCGTTTGATCAGCTCGCCGTAACCGTGCTCTTCCCAGTAAAAAGAAAGCCAGCCTCATTCACGAGGCTGGCCGAATTACCGATCTGAAGGAATTATTGTTGTGTGAGTGTGCCGTCCAGAGGCGTGACCGCGCTGCCCAGAAAGGCATTCGAGTTGGAGTACAGATAGAAGTAGTAGTTCTGAGTGGCCGCCGGGGTTGAGAGCGAAATCACCATGTTCCCCTGCGCAGTAGGAGTCAGTACAAACTGCGGCGCGCCGACCACGGTGCTGGAGACGCTTCCCACTTGGGACAAGTCAACCACCCCGCGGATGTCGCCGGCGCCGTCAAAGGTGAGCAGCATCAGCGCATCGGCAAGACCATTGCCGTTGTGCGCCTGCAGTACGTAGTTGCCGCTGACCGACGCTACGCTGTAGGGCGTTTGCGTAGTCAGGTCGGCTTCGCCTACCGCAGGATCGAATTGCGGATAATTGTCATACGCGAAGGCTTGCAGGATCAGCATTTTGGTTGCGGACACCATGTAGTAGAAGTAGGTGTGCTGATCAGTCGCTTCGCTGCAGGTCTGGCCGGATCCGCAGGTCGAGATTTCTCCGCGGCCGTTGATCCCGCCGTAATTGTTGACGTAGCTTCCGGTCACGGAATCGTCGTTCAGCACTCCGGTCAGCGAAGACGGGGCGGTCAAGAACAGATTTCCAAGCTGTCCCTCTTTCACCACCGTCTGCGGGATGTTGGCTTTCACCACCACCGGCTGGTCAATCAGGTAAGCAAAGCTCCCGGCGATGTTGCCGTAGGATTGCGACGTCTGTAGCTCGGCCACGCCGAGCACTGCGGTGGCAGGAGCGCTATCGGTTTCGATGAAGTAGCTCTTGGTGGCGTCCACCACGTACATCGCGTAGTTGTACGTGCCGGAAGCGTCCGTCAGCTGCAACCCGCCTCTGCCATTGCTGTCCACCGAATAGGTCGATGCGCTCAGCGCATTTTCTCCATTGACCGTGCCGTAGTCATTGACGTCATCCACGCCGCCGCTGATGTTGCCCGCTCCGTCGGCTGCGAACATGCCTACCAGCGCCAGGCCTTCGGGTCCGTTGGCAGGATTTCCACGAGTGTCCAGTCCGGCTGCGCGGAACGCATAGATGCCGTTGATGGCAGCAGCGTTAAATGCCGCCGCGTTCTGCTGCGTCAGCGTACCCTTGGCGGTCGCCAGACCGTCAAATTCAATCAAGCTGCCGGAGGTCGCCCCCGTGTTCAGTGCGAACCTTAGTGTGATTCCGGCAGGGTGGCAGGCGTTGGCATTAAAGACCAGGTTGCCGCGTCCATCTGGATAAAGTACGTAGTGACCGCTCACCGCGACCTGTTGCTGCACGCCATTCATGGTGTTGGAGTCTTCGATACCGCTCAGACTCCCGTTACCGTTGAGGTTGATCGAGCCCGCGTACATCGAAGGCCCGCGGGTATCCAAAGAGGTGAGGGTGAAAGCGTAGGGGCCCGAGAGATTGGCGTAAACACTGCTGACAACGTTCAAAGCAGTTACGCTGTTCACACCGTTCTGGCTCACCGTCAGATTGGCTGCACCCACGGCGACCCCGCTAGCCAGACCCTTTGCGATCGCGACTTTGGTCTGGTCGGAAGATTTCCAGCTGGCGGATGTCGTCAGGTCCTGCGTAGTGCCGTCGTTGAATGCACCCATAGCGGAGAATTGCTGATGTCCGCCCACTAGAACCGCAGGCCCGACAGGGCTAAGAGTGATGGTTTGCAGCAGCGCGGTTACGCTGAACTGCGCATCGCCTGCTATGGATCCAGATTTTGCCGTAACCGTGATCTGTCCGCCATGCAGTCCGCTGACCAGTCCAGTGTTGGTGATGGTCGCCTTGCTCAGGTCGGACGACGTCCAGGTCACATTGGCGAGGGGCGTGGCCGGCTTGCCATCCTGGAATGTTCCCATCGCGGCCAGTTGCAGTGAGCTTCCCACATTGACGTTCGAGCCGCTGGCCTGGACGGCAATTGATAGCAGATAGTCCGTGGCCGTCAAGCCGGTAGATCCGTTGATCGACTTCAGCGTGGCGCTGATGGTGGTCTGGCCCGCACCCAGGACTTTGACCAAGCCTGAGTTGCTGATGCTGGCCACATTGGCCGCCGACGATTTCCAAGTCACGCTCGAGGTAAGATCTTTCGCGCTGCCGTCGCTGTAGCTACCCGTGGCCTTGAACTGTTCCTGTTGTCCAGCGGCCACCGTTCGCGCACCCGGCGTCACCGTGATGGCTTTCAGTGTGACCGCAGTCGGCAAGTCACTCGAAATACTGCTCAGGCTACCTCCGCCGCAGCCCACTAAAGTCAATGTCAATAGAGTGGCAAGAAACCACAACTGAATCTTCACGCGCATCTGAAAGGTCGCTCCTGGGCGAAATGTGGGGAGTATCAACTAGTGGGGAAGTGTAAAAAGCAAAGTCGTTTCTTGGGGAGAATCATGAGGGAGTACGGAAGTCATTAGTGCAGGTTACGGGCCAAAGAAAGGGAAAATCCGGCCCTTGTCTGTCAGCAAGTTACAGCCCTACCACCACTTTCGGGTAGTGAACAGGTTTGCACATCTTTTTCCCTGGGGCCCTAGAGTCGGGGCTTGGAGTCGGGGAGGAATTAGCCTGGATTCGGACGGTAAACCCAGCTTGCCGCCGAGGCCGGTACCGCCACGGAAGGGCCATCAGGACCCACCTGGCTCAGCGCCTGCTCGACCACCCCATGCGTCGGCGCCAGCGTGCACACTGGATCGGTTGCTGCCGCATTGCCGGTCAGCAGAAACGCCTGGCAGCGGCAGCCTCCGAAGTCCTCAGTACGGCGTTCGCAGCTACGGCAGGGCTCGGGCATCCAATCTTCACCCCGAAAGCGCTGGAAGGCTGCCGACTCGCGCCATATCCAGTCGAGAGAGTGTTGGCGAACGTTGTCAAACTGCATGCCAGGGATCACGCCGGCAGCATGGCAGGGAAGCGCCTGCCCCGCGGGATCGAGCAGCAACAAACGGCGTCCCCAACCGCCCATACAGGCTTTGGGATAGCGCGCGTAGTAGTCAGCAGCTACGTAGTCGATCCGCATGCGCCCGCGCAACCGTTCCTCCGCGGCGGCAACCGTGCGCTGCGATTGTTCCACCTGCTCCCGGGTCGGCAGCAGCAAATCCCGATTGCGCAGCGCCCAGCCGTAATACTGCACGTTGGCGATTTCCAAGCGATCCGGGCCTAGCCCTTCTGCCATCGCGATGATTTCGCCGAGATGGTCGAGATTCTGCCGGTGCACCACCACATTGACGGTGAACGCAATCTTGCATTGCCGGATGAGCCCAGCCAATTGCAGCTTGTGAGCGTGGCTCCGCGTGCCCGCGATCTCGTTCGCTCCCGCTTCCCGTGAGTCCTGGAAACTAAGCTGAAAGTGCTCCAGCCCCGCGTCCACCAACGCCCCCAGCCGCGTTTCGGAGAGGCCGATGCCGGAAGTAATCAGGTTCACATAGAGTCCGCCCGCCCTTGCGCCCGTGATCAGTTCCGTCAGGTCCGGACGCGCCAGGGGCTCACCACCCGTCAGGTGTAGGTGCAAGACCCCAAGCTGACCGGCTTCGCGAAACACGCGCACCCATTCCTCGGTGGAAAGCTCCACGGCGGCTTTCTGCATCTCCAGCGGATTCGAGCAGTAGACACAATGCAGCGGACAACGATGGGTGATTTCTGCAATCAGCGCTAAAGGGTTGGGTGTCGGCACTTGCGGTTGCTCTAATAATCGACTACGCGTTTCTGCTGCAACCTCTCTAGAAAACTGCTTACTTCCTGCTGGATGCGTCCGCGGTCCCCCGTCTTATACTGCACCAGCAGCTCTTCCACAATCTGCTGCACACTGCGCTGGCCATCACAGCGCTCCAGAATCTCGCGTCCGGTGCCTTGCAAACGCAGCGCGCCTTCGGGAAACATCAGCATCCGTTCCTCGCCATTGGCTTCCGCCCAGCGGCAACCGGGGGCCAGGCGCGGCTTGCTGTTGTCGTCAGGCCCGGGCACAGCGGCTAGCCTTCCTCGGGGAGAAACGCACCGGGAGGTGGCCACCCCGGCTGTACATAGGCGAAATGCAGACCATCGAGTTGTGCCCACAAGATGTCGCACTTGCGGGTCAACGCCGCGATCGCTGCTTCTTGTTCGGCTCGCGTGTGCGCATTTTCAGCCACCCAATCGAAAGCAAAGCGCGCATCTTCCGGCGCTTGATCCAAGCGCGCGGTAAAGTAGTCCAGGCCGCCGGCGAGCCACGGATAGTGTTTGCGCAGCGCATCCATGCGCAGGGCAATCAGGTCGCGGGAAAAAAGTTCGGTCAGGGAAGAGGCCACCGCTTCCACAAACGACCGGTTCTTCACCAAATCCAGATAAGCATCCACGGCGTAACGAACTGCCGGAAGCACCTCTTTGCCACTCTGCACCCGCTCGCGCTGCAATCCCGTGGCTTCCGCTAACCGAATCCAGCGCTCGATACCGCCCTCGTGGCCCCGATCTCCATCGTGGTCTACGATCCGCTTGCGCCATGCCGCCCGGAATTGGCGGTCCTCGCTGCGCGACAGGATAATCGCATCCTTCATCGGAATCCGGCTCTGATAGTAATAGCGGTTGAGCGCCCAAGCTTGCAGTTGACCGCGATTCAACCGGCCCTCATGCATCATCAGATGGAAGGGATGCTGGTGGTGATAGCGCTCCCGCCCTACTTCTCGGATGCGGGTAAGCAACTGCTCCCTGGTAAGTGGGTGGGATTCCGAACTGATCGAGGTGTCGTTTGCCATAATCTACGCAGCGTTGTTTGCCCTTCCGGACGTGTTTCTGGTCTCGCTAAAGAATACTCCCAGCGGCCCAAATCAGACACGAGACCCAAAATCGGAACCCCCGCAGACAAGTAAATCGTTAATCAATACCCAACGCCCCACGCAACCTCGACAATGAAGTTGGGTTAGAAAAGATCGAGGGGGGAACCGATGGCCGCGACCAGAACCGGGATCGCCGTGGATTTCGAACCTGGAATCCTGCTGAGTAAACTCTCCGGCCGCCACTGCTATGCCCGCTACCCCAAGCCCGGACTCAGCCGGCAAGCCTTCATCAGCCTGCTCCTGTGTTTCCCGGTCACCTGTATGCTGTGGGCCGCAATCATCTACGGTGCGGTTAGGCTGGCGCGGTAATCTGAAATGCGCCCAATGCGGTTTGCATTTCCTGTTTGCGGGGGCACTCGCTGATCTCTTCAATCCGAGAAGTCACAATCGGAGTCTTATATTCGGGGTGACAAAATTCCAGGTGCATGCCCCGGCCAATGTAGCGCTGCTTCAACATGGATCCTCCCCAGGTCGAGCCCGCAATCGCTACCTGCACCGGCTTTGGGCAATACTTGGGGTGCCCTGAAATCAATGCCTCGCTCCCGCCCAATAGAACGGCGGTATAGCGGTGGTTCTGAGTTCGAATCTCAAGCACTGTCGCGGGCTCTAAAGCAGCCAAAAGCACGCCGCCTTCAACTTCAGACTGGACGATGTTGGAGTTCACTTCCTCGCTCAAATTGGGGTGCGGCGTGAACATGTTTGATGGAGTCTATCAC
>JBAWFN010000180.1:0-117380 GCA_049591935.1 Terriglobales bacterium
GGTCAACATAGTCGACGTGAATCTTTTGGGAAAGATTCGAATACTCGCCCAGCAGATCCTTGGCGCGGGGGAATCGTGTCGATTGATCGAAATAGGTGATGGTCGCGTCCTGCTTCAACCCCTTTACGATCTTGGCGGTCTGTTCTGACAGGCTGTAGCGTTTGTTCGCCGTCGCGTCATAAGATTTGTCGTGCCGGTTGGCGAGAAAATTTGCAATCACCACCGCAGTCAGCACCACCAAGACGTACACCGTGGCGTAGGCCACGTACCGGGTCTGTCTGGCTTTGAGCAACTCTGTGTTCACTTATGACCTCCAGCGCAGAGATTCCATGGAGCGCGCGGTGAAGAATAATCCCAGGAAAATCACGGTTAAGTAAAAGAGCACATCTTTCACGTCAAGCACGCCTTTCGCGAACGACTCAAAGTGGGTGATCACCGACATGTAGGCCAGCACCTGCGCCCAGGCCGCAGTTTCATACCCGCTGACCCATTCCAGCACCCACAGCAGCAGGCAGACGCCGAACGTCCCGGCACCTGCAATGATCTGGTTCTTGGTCAGCGTGGAGATGAACGTGCCAATCGCCAGCAGCCCACCCGCTTGCAGCAGCAGACCCAGATAGCCGATGGCCAGCGGCTTCCAATCGGGGTTCCCGTACTTAAATAGAAATGCAAAGTTCAGCGCGGTAAACAGCAACATGCAGGCATACAGAGTCAGCGCCGCCAGCCATTTGCCGAGAATGATCTCGAGGTCGCGGATGGGCGATGTCACCAGCAATTCGATCGTCCCGCTGCGCTTCTCCTCGGCGAACAAGCGCATGGTGATCATGGGAATAAAGAACAACCCGATCACGCTGGCGTTCGACAGCAGCGGCCGTATGACCTCTTCGTTCAGGTTCATCGGCATGGGCTGGCCGCGCATCTGCGATTCCATGCCCATCATCACGAAATAGCCGAGCGCGTTCCAGAAGAAGAACCCGAAAATCACCGCGAACATGGTCAATAGCAAATACGCGATCGGCGAAACGAAATAACTGCGCAGTTCTTTGCGCCAGATGATCCAGATATTTCGCATTTACGCTGCCCCCTTGCTCGCGGCTTCTGCCGGCTCTTCCGCGCCCGTGAGTTGCAGGAATATTTCTTCCAGGCTTACTGCCGCAGGCCGCAACTCGTTCAGGTCCCATCCCGCCTGCACCACCGCGCGCGCCAGATCGCCACGCGCAAAGCCTTTTTGACCCTCCACCTCAAACACTTTGCGATCTCCGTGAGTGGTCTTGAGTTGGGCACGACTCACTCCCGGAATCTGTTGCAGCCGTCCCACCACGATTGCCGATTCCAGGGCCCCGTCGCGAGACCCCACTTCCACCAGCAACGATTCCGCTCCCCGCGCCCGGTTTTGCAGGTTGGTCACCGAATCTGTCGCCACCAGCTTGCCCTTGGTGATAATGATGACTTGTTCGCAGGTCTGCTCCACCTCGGGCAGAATATGCGTGCTCAAAATAATGGTGTGGTCCCCCGCCAGCCCTTTGATCAGGTCGCGTGTCTGGTTGATCTGCTTGGGGTCAAGGCCGGCGGTGGGCTCGTCCAGCACCAGCACATCTGGATTGTGAATGATCGCCTGCGCCAGACCTACGCGTTGGCGATATCCCTTTGACAGTCGTCCCAGCAGCTTGTTTCTCACATCCGCGACCGCGCAACGCTCGCAGACGTAATCGACCCGTTTCCTGAGTTCCTCGCCAGAAAGGCCTTTCAGCTTGCCCACAAACGTCAGGTATTCGCCAGTCTCCATTTCGGGGTAGAGTGGCGGAATTTCGGGAAGATATCCGATGCGCTTCTTGACTTCGAGCGGCTGCTCCAGCACGTCGAATCCGGCCACAGTCGCGCCGCCCGACGTGGGCGGCAGAAAGCACGTCAGCATGCGCATGGTGGTGGTTTTGCCAGCGCCGTTCGGCCCGAGAAAGCCCACAATCTGGCCTTTCTGGACCTCGAAAGAAATGTGGTCCACCGCAAGGTTACGCGCGTACTTCTTGGTAAGCTGTTTGACTGAGATCATAAGATTTGCTTGTAGAAGGTAAGATGCGCAACTCACACATCGTGAAACGGTCCGTCCTTGGGAGCCTTCGAGTGAACTCCCATGTTAAGAACTGTGCGGCAAGTCTGTCAATCGGGCCGGCCGGCTCAGGGGAGTGTCGGGACTCTCTTTGCGATCTTTGCGAACACTTTGCGCCCTTTGCGGTCAAAGGCTTCCTGCCTGGATGAACGGAGACTGATGAAACACCGCACTCTCGGCCGCGCTGGCTTCGAAGTCAGCGAAATTGCCCACGGGCTGTGGGGCATGGGCGATTGGACCGGCTCCGACGACACTCAATCGCTAGCCGCTCTGCAACTCGCGGTCGATCTGGGCTGCAACTTTTTCGACACCGCCTGGTCTTACGGCAACGGCCACAGCGACGCGCTTCTCGGACAAATCTTGTCTCGCAACCCCGGTAGGCGGCTCTACGCCGCATCCAAAGTTCCACCGCTCAATGACAAGTGGCCGGCGTCGCCCAAAGACAAATATCACGACGTTTTTCCCGCCGATCACGTATTTAAGTACGCCCGCATGATCCACGAGAAACTCGGTACTGATTCCATCGATCTGCTGCAATTCCACGTCTGGGACGACAGTTGGACGGACGAGCCCGACTTCCGCAAGACGGTGGAAAAACTTAAGAGCGACGGCCTCATTCGCTCATTCGGCTTGAGCCTCAATCGTTGGGAGCCAGAGAACGGTATTCGCGCCCTTCGCACCGGCTTGGTTGACGCCGTACAAGTGATCTACAACATCTTCGATCAGTCGCCCGAAGACAAGTTATTTCCTGTTTGCCGTGAGCTGAACATCGGCGTTGTTGCCCGCGTCCCTCTCGACGAAGGTAGCTTGGCGGGTGAACTGACCGCGGAAACCAGATTTCCAAAAAACGACTGGCGCTCACTCTACTTTGGCCCGGAAAATCTCCAGAACACCGTTACGCGAGTCGCAAAACTGAAAGAAGCTCTGCCGAAAGAGATGACGCTGCCTGGGATGGCGCTGCGTTTCATCCTCTCGAATCCGGTCGTGAGCACGACCATCGTGGGCATGAGGCGCCCGAATCACGTGCGGGAAAATCTTGCGGCCAGCGACGCCGGCCCGATGGATGACGACCTCTTGCGCAGGTTGCGCCCACAGCGATGGGACCGCCATCCCCAACCTTGGTCAGACTAGCCGCCTATGCGACTTTGTGCCGAGGTTGCTTCCGCCGATCTTCGTCTTCCGCGCTGCCGCCGTGCAACGCTCCCTCGGTGGTAATCCGGCTGGCTTTGCTGATTTCGTTGGCAATCCTGACGCCCGCCTCTTTCGCCCGCGTCGGCCCTTCCGCTGACATGGCCGAACTGGCTGCTAGAGCAAAAAGCAGGGCATCCTCCTGCTTCTCGAAATATAGAACCACCTGGCTTGCCGCCATGCCAGCACCTCCTCGGACGGATTACTGAGATCATAGGCTCACTCCCGCTCCCTCCGAGGTTATCTCTCTTGGTGCCCCAACACTCGGAAGGGCATGCTAGATTTAAAGCTCCATGTCTGCCCCTGAATCCCGCTTCGTGAAGGCTTGCCGCGCCCAGCCCGTGGATCGCACTCCGGTGTGGTTCATGCGCCAGGCGGGACGTTACATGCCGGAATACAGGGCCGTCCGCAAGCAATATTCGCTCATCGAGATTTGCAAGCAGCCCAAGGTGGCCGCAGAAGTGACCATTACCGCCGCGGAAATTTTGGGGGTCGACGCCGCCATCATTTTCGCCGACCTGCTGCTGCCTCTCGAAGTCATGGGCCTGCCTTTTCATTTTTCTGCCGGCGAAGGCCCGGTCATCGAGAAACCCGTGCGAGCCCAAGAGGACGTCACCCGCTTGCGCACCGATCGCGCTGCCGACCTCGGTTACGTCTCCGAAGCGGTTCGTCTTGTATCCAGGCACTTCCACACCCGCCTTCCCGTGATCGGCTTCTGTGGCGCGCCTTTCACCCTTGCCAGCTACATGATTGAGGGTGGCGGCTCGCGCAATTACGTTCACGCCAAGAAGATGATGTATTCGTCTCCAGAAACCTGGGACGAGCTGCTGGGCAAACTGGTCGCCGTCACTTCCGAATACGCCGCCGAGCAGGTCCGCGCCGGGGCCGATGCCATCCAGATTTTCGATAGCTGGGTCGGCTGCCTGAGCGTCGAAGACTATCGCCGTTACGTGTTGCCTCGCACCACCGAGTTGGTGAAGAAATTACAAGCCACGGGCGCTCCTGTCATCTATTTTGGCACTGACACCGCCACGCTCTTGCCCTCCATGCAGGAAACCGGAGCCGACGTAATTGGCCTCGACTGGCGAATTCCGCTGGATGAAGGTTGGAGCAGACTGGGCAACAAGAAGGCGGTTCAGGGCAACCTCGATCCGGTTCTGCTCTTTGCCGGCTGGCCGGAATTGAGATCCCGCGCTGAAGATATTCTTCGCCGGGCTGGCGGCCGCCCTGGACACATCTTTAATCTGGGGCACGGCATCCTGCCCGATACGCCGGTGGAGAACGTAAAGGCACTCGTGGAACTCGTGCAAGGGTATTCAATATGATTTCCTTTGTGAACCTTTGTGTCCTTTGTGGTTGAAGCATTTTGCTTTTGGACTCCAACATTGAACCCGGCTACACAATCCGTTACTGCCGTTCTCCTGCTGGCCCATGGCAGCCCTGACTCCGTCGACCAAGTCCCGGAATTTCTTTTGCGTGTGACGGGAGGGCATTCTCTGCCCCCAAAGGTGGTTGAGGAAGTGCAGCGCCGCTACGGGCTGATCGGCCGCTCGCCTCTGACCGAACTCACGCTGAAACAGGCCGAGCTTCTCGCCGGCAAACTGGGTGTTCGCGTTTACGTCGGCATGCGTAACTGGAAGCCCTACATCGCGGATGCCGTCGGCGCCATGGTTTCGGATGGCGTACGCCATGCCGTGGTGATCTGCATGGCGCCGCACAATTCACGCACCAGCGTGGGACTGTACCGCGCCGCGCTGGCCGCCGAGAATCACTCGTTTTCCATCGATTTCGTCGAGTCCTGGCACGATCATCCCAGGTTGATCCGGGCCTTCGCTGAAAAACTCCGTGCCGGCCGCGAACCCGGCGTTGCAATCATTTTCACCGCGCACAGTGTCCCCCAGCGTACGGTTACAGAGGGCGATCCCTATGAGCGTCAAGCCAAAGAGACCGCCGCGCTGGTAGCGAAGGAAGCTGCCCTCGGACCCCAAGACTGGATTTTCGCGTTCCAGAGCCAGGGCATGTCGGGCGGAGCCTGGCTTGGTCCGACGGTGGAAGACACCATCCTCGGTTTGAAAGAAAAGGGCCATCGCAGGGTCTTCGTACAACCCGTCGGTTTTCTCTGCGACCACGTTGAAATACTCTACGACATTGATATCGGGTTCAAGCAATTCGCGGAGAAACAGGGCATGCGTTTGACACGCGCTGAGTCGTTGAACGATTCGTCTTGGCTCACCGATGCCCTCGCCGAGATCGTCGGTCGATCAAGGTAGAAGTGCAGGCTGCCCGTGATCGAGGGTGGGCGCGGAGACGGATTTTTCGGTGTTACCATTCATTCGGTGCTTGATCTCCGACGACCGCGAGTAGCTGCCCCGGCGCTGCACGTGTGCCTGTTCGCACTGACATGGGGTCTGTTTTGGATACAGGCCCAGCCACTGGCGAATGGTCCGGCGGATTGGCCCTTCAGAATTCTTTTTATTGCCGACTTGCCGATTTCTGTCGTTGCTTTTGGTGTGATGTTCGGTTCCGATGCGCGTTTCCCTTACGCTTTGGCCGTGTGGGGAATTCTCGGAACGCTATGGTGGTACTTCTTGGGTAGTTTGATGGAGCGTCGCAACAGAACCTAGCCGCCGCTCCGTTTCATCATCGCAACCAGTATGAAACGCATTGCCATCATCGGCGGAGGTATCTCAGGCCTTGCGGCCGCGTTTGCGCTGGAAACGCACCGGCGCGGCGGGGTCGCGCTCGACTACAGTCTCTTTGAATCCTCGCCGCGCCTGGGCGGTGTACTTCTTACCGAACATATCGATGGATGCCTGGTCGAGGCTGGCCCCGACTCATTCCTCACCGAAAAACCCTGGGCCTCTGACCTCTGCCGTGAAATCGGATTGGGTGATCAACTCATCGGCTCCAACGATGGTGAGCGCAAAACTTATATCCTGGCGAAAAACCGGCTCGTGCCCATCCCCGACGGCCTGATGTTCATGGTCCCCACCAAAATTCTGCCGGTCATCTGGTCACCATTGTTTTCCGCCAGCACCAAGTTCCGCATGATGCGAGAGTGGTTTCATCCTCCCAAAAAATCCTCAGCAGACGAGAGTGTGACCTCCTTCGTCGAACGCCACTACGGCCCCGAAATGGTCGATCGTCTGGCTGATCCCTTGCTCTCCGGCGTCTATGGCGGCCAAGCCAGCCAGCTCAGCCTGCGCGCCGTGCTGCCCCGGTTCGCCGAGATGGAAGCCCGCCACGGAAGTTTGGGCCGTGCCATGCTCTCGGCTCGCCGGAAGGCACCCGCACCCGCGGCCGCAAGACCTCTTTTCACATCTTTGAAGGACGGCATGCAGCAGATGGTGGAGGCGGTCGTGTCTCATCTCGCTGCGTCCTCCCTGCACATCAACACTTCTGTGCAAGCCCTTCAACGACAGGACAGCGGCTGGCTAGTCTCTGCCGGCTACGCTTCCGATCAATTTGACGCAGTGATTCTCGCGACTTCCGCACAAGACGCCGCCCAGCTGGGCCTGCCCGACGAACTCCGCCGCTCTCTCGGCGAAATCGAATATACCTCTTCCGTCACCATCGCTCTCGCCTACGATCAGCAGGTACGACGAAGCCTTCCGGCGGGCTTCGGCTTCCTGGTTCCCCGCAGCGAAGGCAGGCGTCTGCTGGCGGTGACTTTCGTCCATAACAAGTTCCCCCACCGCGCCCCGGAAGATCGCGCCTTGCTTCGCTGTTTCCTGGGCAGCGCACGCGACCAAACACTTCTTGATGTGCCGGACGACGAGATGGTGAACGTGGTCCGGCAAGAACTTCGTCAAATCCTCAGCTTGACGGCCGAACCGCTTTTCACTCGGGTCTATAAATGGAAGGACGCAATGGCGCAGTACAACGTCGGTCACATCGAACGGATCCAGGCGATCGAGCAGGCCTGCCGCGAACTACCAGGCCTCGCCCTGGCCGGCAACGCCTATCACGGCATCGGCGTACCTGACTGCGTTCGCTCTGGAGCCGATGCTGCTGCCAATGTTCTGAAGTCGCTCGGCCTGCTGCAGCCTGAATCGTCAGCCCTGGCTGCCCGATTACTCCCGTAATCTCGCCCTGGGCAACAACTCGCGCCAGTTCGGGTTAACATTTGTGAAGAGGAAATTCGCATGAAGCAGCTTTTTGCCTTCGTACTATTTGTCTCCTGTCCGCTCTGGGCGCAGCAAGCGACGCCTCCGGCGATGAACCTGCCGGCCCATGGATCCGACATGCAGGGCATGCCGGGTATGGACGATGACGGCGCCGCTCACGCCATGCACTCCATGGAGGGTCACCACATGGATATGGGGCCGCACATGAAGATGACTCCGGTGCGCGCGCTTCAGCCCGGCGATCAGGAAAAAGCTGACAAGGTTGTGCAGGCCGCCCGCCGTGCGGCTGAGAAATACTCCGACTACAAAGTCGCTCTGGCCGATGGCTTCAAAATCTTCATGCCCGACCGTCCGCAGAAGCAATATCACTTTACGAACTACCAATACGGGTTCGAAGCTGCTTTCAGCTTCAACCCCGACCATCCCACTTCGCTGCTGTATGAAAAGAACGGCGAGGGCTACAAGTTGATTGGGGTCATGTACACCGCCCGCAAGACCGCGACGCAGGAAGACCTCGACGCCCGCATCCCGCTCAGCATCGCCCAGTGGCACGCCCACGTGAATCTGTGCATCCCCCCGGCAGACAAGAGACAAGAGGCATGGGGACCAAATTCGCAGTTTGGCCTGCACGGCTCAATCACCACGGAAGAAGCATGCGACGCCGCCGGCGGCAGGTTCATGCCCCAGATTTTCGGCTGGATGGTGCACGTGTATCCCTTCGCGCAGAAGCCGGAAGATATTTGGTCAGTGGAGCGCCAGGCCCACGAGCACATGGATTAGGCAGCGGCACGGCGAGGCTACGATACCGGATTCGAACTGGCCGCTTCCTCGATCGCCTCTCCCAACTGCTCCGCCGCCCAGCCAATCTCTTCGCTAGTGATTACGGCTGGAGGGGCGATCAGCAGATGATCGCCCGCAACCCCATCCACGCACCCCTGCATGGGATAAACCATCAACCCTCGCTTTGCCGCCGCCTGCCCAACGCTTCCGGCAAAGTTCAATTCCGGCGGAAACGGTTTCTTGCTGACCTTGTCGGCCACGAACTCGATTCCCCATAGCAACCCAATCCCGCGCACATCGCCGACTGCATTGCATTCTCGCAATGTCTCAAGGGCGACCTGCAGTAACGCCGCCGCAGATCCCGCCCGTGATCCGTCTGCCGCTCGAACCAGATTTTCTCGTTGCAGGACCTTCAACACCGCCCGGCCCGCCGCCACTGAAATTGGGTGCGAGTTGTAGGTAAATCCGTGCAAGAACGCTCCCGATCCCTCCGCGATGGCATCAGCAACCCGCTTCGTAACGATCACTGCCCCTAGCGGAGCGTATCCGCTCGACAATCCCTTGGCCGCGACTAAGATGTCGGGCGCAACGTCCCAATGTTCCACCGCGAAATTCCGCCCGGTGCGTCCCATGCCGGTCATAACTTCGTCGGCGATCAGCAACACGCCCTGCCGCCGGCAAATCTCTGCCAGGCTCTGCAAATATCCCGGAGGCGGCACTACCGCTCCCAAAGTCGCCCCGCTCACCGGCTCGAAAATAAACGCGGCCGCCTGGCCATTCGCGGCCTCAATCGCTTTTTCAAGATCCGCCGCATACTCCTGTCCACAATTACGACAACCATCCGTGCAGTCGTAAGCGCAGCGATAACAGTAGGGAAACGCCACATGGGGAAATTCCCGCACCATTGGCAGATACATCTCCCGCCGCCGCTTGTTTCCCGAAACCGCCAACGCTCCCAGCGTTGACCCGTGATAACTCTGGCCGCGGCTGATCACCTGATGCCGTCTGTTCTGCCCGACCTCGACTTGATACTGCCGCGCCAGTTTCAGTGCGGTCTCAATCGACTCGGAACCACCGCTGGTGAAGTACACACAACCGCCCGCGAAATTCTTCCCCGCAAAATCCAGCATTTCCTGGGCGTATTCCTCGGCAACCGGCGTGGTGAACTGGCTGCTGTGGACAAACTCCAACTGCTTTGCCTGGGCCGCCATTGCGGCAGAGATTTCCTGCACTCCGTGACCAATGAAGTTCACCGCCGCCGAGCCGGAAAAATCCAAATATCGTTTCCCCTCCGTGTCCCACACATACACACCTTCGCCGCGCACCGCAGAAGGAAACGTCTTACGAAATGACCGCCGCAAAAGCACGCCCCGATTATAGCCGCTGATTTCGCAGATGAACGCTGATGGAAAAGAACTAATCTGCGCTTTTCTGCGCAAATCTGCGGCTCAAACTTTGGCCCCAGTCCAAAGCTCAAACGTTTGGTATTCGCCAATGAAAAGAAACATCTGCGTTCCTCTGCGTAAATCTGCGGCAGTTCCTTCGTTCTGATAACCTCAATCTGCGTTTTTCTGCGAAATCTGCGGCTATGAACCGTTTGCTCCGCCATCTCCGGCCTTCGCACCAGCACAGCGCCTATTCGGCTACCCTGCTGCTGATGTCAGCCATCATGGCGTCGCGCGTCATCGGATACGTGCGCGAGGCCTACATTGCCTGGGCCTTCGGCGCCGGCCCGCAGACCGATGCCTACGTGGCCGGTTTCACCATTCCCGACTGGCTGAACTACATTGTCGCCGGCGGCACCGCCTCCATCACCTTCGTTTCCATCTACACCCGCTTCCTCGCGCAAAACAAAGAAGAGGAAGCACAGAAGACTTTCTCCATCATCATCACCGTGATGACGGTGGTGCTGGGAATCGGCACCGCCCTCGCCGAAATCTTCACTCCGCAGATCGAGCGCCATCTGTTCAGTGGTTTCAACTCCGATCAACTCAATCTCTGCGTTCACCTCACCCGAATCCTGCTGCCTGCGCAGATTTTCTTCTACGTTGGCGGAGTCGTCTCGGCTGTGTTGCTGTCGCGCCGGCTGTTCCTGTTTCCCGCTTTCGGGCCACTGCTCTACAACGTGGCCATTATCCTTGGCGGTGTTCTATTTTCGCGCCGTTTGGGGATCTCCTCCCTGGCCTATGGAGCGCTCGCGGGCGCCATCCTCGGCCCATTCCTGGTCAATGCCATCGGAGCTGCGCGCATCGGAACCGGCTACCGGATTTCCTTCGACATTCGCAATCCTGCCTTTCGCGAATGGGTTCGCATGTCGATTCCTCTGATGATCGGGGTCTCGCTGGTTACCGCCGACGACTGGATTCTGCGCTACTTCGCTTCCGGCAGCGTGGGAGACATCACTCGCCTGAACTACGCCAAGCGGCTCTTCGCCGTGCCCATTGCGGTGTTGGGACAAGCCACCGGTCAGGCCTCGCTGCCTTTCTTCGCCCGCCTCTTCGGAGAAAAGCGCATGCCGGAATTCGCCGCCACCGTGAACGCATCGATTTCCCGTATCGTGGCCGCTTCACTGCTCGCCACAAGTTTGATGGCCGCAACCGCCCTGCCTCTCCTGGACCTGGTCTATCGCCGCGGGCATTTCCACTTCTCAGATTCCGAAACCACGGCTGTCTATTTCTTCTGGTTCTCGCTGTCTCTGGCGTTCTGGGCGGCACAATCCCTCTACTCACGCGCTTTCTATGCTGCCGGCAACACGCTCACCCCCATGGTCGCCTGTACGCTGATCACGATCGCATCGCTTCCCCTGTATTCCACCCTCTATCACGCGTTTTCCACTCCCGGACTCGCCATAGCCTCCGACTTGGGAATTCTGGCCAACACCGTCGCCATCGCCCTGCTGCTGCACCAACGCAACTTGGTGCCGCTGGACGGACTGGAATGGGGAGAATTCGGCAAAG
The DNA here is from genome assembly GCA_049591935.1 of Terriglobales bacterium. GTDB lineage: Bacteria > Acidobacteriota > Terriglobia > Terriglobales > Acidobacteriaceae > JABCZH01. The sequence continues at coordinate 11,160 of JBAWFN010000180.1, forward strand.
CAGGCATCACCGCCTTCATTGCGGGATCACTGAGTTATTGGATTGCGAGTGGGGTGCGGGTGCAAGGCAGCCGTATGGCCGATCTTAAATCACTGGGTTTGACTACCCTCACCTGGGCTGGAGCCGTTGCCGCCGGACTCTGGCTCACGCGATCGCACCTGCTCCGCGATCTGCTCCTGCGGAAGGGCACGAGCTATCCCCGCGTGGCGGAAAAAACTGCGGAAGAAATCAGTCGCGGCGTGGAGCCCTAGGGAAGGTTCGACGGTCTACGGAAACACCTGGAACAAATCCTTCAGGTCCGTCTGTTTGGCAGCGTCGCCCAGAAACGGCCCCACACCGAAAATTTCCTGCATGGTTCGCAGGGTTGATCCGTGGGTGTAGTGGATCTGGCTCGAATATCCGCCGCCCTTGGCGAACGGCGAAAGGACAATCATCCCAATGGGCCCATCACCCTCATCGGCTTCATCCCAGGTGATGAAAAGCGCGCCACTCTTCTGATAAGCGGCCGAGTTGAGGATCGCAGGTATATTCTGGGAAAGCCATTTGTCTCCATCCGGGATATTTCCGCCGGTGCAGCTATCGTGCATGTCGTCGCACAGATTGGGCGTTATGAAGTTGTAGCTGGCCAGGTTGTTATTCTGCAGATCCGCAGCTAATTCGGTGTACGGCCGTACGTGCGCGATGCAATACGCGGAGTTGGGGTTCTGATTGTCGGTCACGTCGTCGAAATAGACGAACGGATCATGTTTTGGAGCGTATAGCTGGCTGCCGTTCGGGTCAATTGGGCCCTCATTGATAAGCGGACAGTCCGTGCCGTCGATATTCTCCTCATAGGCTTTCCACGAGATGCCGGCGTTCTTGAGTAACGTGACCAGGTGTTGCGTGGTGCTCTGGGAATTCTGGCTGGGAGGATTGTCGTTCAGAATGCCGAAATTAGTTCCAGCCTCCAGCCACAAGTAGTTGGGCAGACTGGGATGGAGACCCGGCGGGTTGTAATAGCTCTCGGCGTGGGAAGCGATGGGGACCAGCGTGTTGTTGATGTAGGGCGCTAGCGGATTGCCCTTGATATTCATGTTTGGACTGTCGCCCGTCCAATTGTGGTTCTCCATCAGAATGATGAATACGGTACGGATGTGATGAGAGCTTGAGCTGGTCGGGCCATTCGGTGCGGCAGCCCATGAACTGCGGGCTGAAGCCGCCGCGAGGAAAGCACAGCCTAGCCAGGTAATTAGGATTCTTGAACCGGTGCGGCTCATCAGATTCTCCTTGCAACCGTGCCGCATCGGTGCGGCTGGAATAGGGTCAGCATAGCGCAGACAAAAGAACAGCGGGCCTCATTCCCGAGTAGAGAGCGCCCGCCTTGATCGTTTCCCGAATTCTTAAGCGCGCGCGGCCACGGCTTCGGTGGAGCTTGCGGGCTTCACTTCCTCGCCGTTGGGCTTTTGTCCGGCCTTGCGGATATCGATGCCACCCTTGAAGAACGCGCCGTCTTCAATTGAAATGCGTGCCGCCACTACGTCCCCGGTCAACGAACCGTCGCTGCGGATGTCCACCCGGTCACTGGCGGTCAGGTTGCCGCGAACTTTTCCCAGCACCACAATCTCTCGTGCATTGATGTTGGCCGAGACCACGCCATTGCGCCCCACCGTCACCCGGTTGCCGGCCAGGTTGATCGATCCCTCGACTCGCCCATCAATATAGAGCGACTCCGAGCCGCTCACCTCTCCTTTAATAACCAAAGACTTGCCGATCGTCGCCTGGTCCGCCGCCGTGGCTGTAACCGGACGGCCGGCGGGCTCGGGGGCTGAAGTCACGGGCATCGTAGGCATGGCCGGACGCTCGGGTTCACCGGGCCGGATTGGAGTCGTAGGAGTCTGAGTCGTGGGCTTCCACATGGCGCTAGAATTCCTTTCCTGAGTGTCGATAGAAGGATTTGACTGGCATTTCAACTACCAATCGCATTTTACTCCGCAAACCCTGTGCCGTCTTGTGGAAATTCGTTGATTAACGCGCCACCTATCCAGCTTGAACCAGGCAATTTCTCCCTACCCAAGGCACTTTCTTGCCGGCTTCGGGTATGCTGACGGAGAACCAAGAAGCGGCAACTCGAAAGTGCTTTTGTCCCCCAAATGCTCTCCGACTCCGTCATCCTGAAGAAGCTCGAACGCTTGCCCAAGCGGACTGCCGGATTCAAGCAACTGGTCCGCGAGTTGGGCCTCCACGGCGATGCCCGTCGCGAACTCTCCGACCGTCTCGCAGGCCTGGTAGCCAGCGGCCAGCTCATTCCGGTCGAGTCCGACCGCTACGCTCTCCCCCAGGCGGCCAGCGGCAAGAACATGGTTGTCGGTAAGCTCAGCATGCATCGCGATGGCTTTGGCTTTGTCATTCCCGACCCCGCTTCTCTCAAGGAGCCTCTGAAATCCCAGCTCTCCAGGGACATCTTCATCCCTCCGCCAGCTGTCGGTTCTGCCATGCACGGGGACCTGGTGCTGGTCGAAGTCGGCAACATCCGCCCCGACGGCCGCGCCGAAGGGCGCATCATTCGCCCGGTCAACCGTGCTCATGCCACCGTCGTCGGCATCTTCCACTACGGCCAGCGCCGCAACTACGTCACGCCCATCGACCAAAAGATTTCGCAGGAAATCATCATCCCTCCGGGTCTGGAGCGCCCGCACTCAGAACCCTCTGTGTCCTCTGTGCCCGCTGTGGTTCGTTCAGTCTCCAAACTCGAAGGGCCACATCGAAAGAACGATCCTCATCGCGTGCTGGGCGAAGAAGCTGCCCGCCGCGCCGACTGGGACGATCTCGAAAACGTCGTGGTCGACGTCGAAATCACCGACTGGCCGAGCGCCACCCAAAATCCCCGCGGTAAGGTCGTCGAGATCATCGGCTACGAAGACGACTTCGGTGTGGACGTCGAAATCATCATTCGCAAGTTCCACCTCCCTCACCATTTTCCGGCTGAAGTTCTGGCCGAAGCGCAGGCCGTCGAGGCGACCATTCCCACCGCCGAGACCCGCACCCGTCGCGACTTCCGCCAGTTCGCCATCGTGACCATCGACGGCGAAACCGCGCGCGACTTCGACGACGCCGTCACCGTCCGCCTCCTCGACAACGGTAACTTCGAGCTTCAGGTGCACATTGCCGACGTCGCCCACTATGTCACGCCAGGCTCCGCGCTCGACGACGAAGCCCGCCTGCGCGGCACCAGCGTCTATTTCCCCGATCGCGCCGTGCCCATGCTGCCCCTCGAACTCTCCACCGACATTTGCAGTCTGCGCCCGCAAGTCGACCGCCTGGTCCTCTCCTGTGTAATGGAGATCGATCACCACGGGGAGATCCTCGGCTACGAATTGTCGGAGGGGGTTATCCGCTCCGTCGAGCGCATGACCTATACGGACGTGAATGCGATCCTCGAAAGCGACGCCGGCTTGCGCCTGCGTTACGCCCCCCTGGTGAGCATGTTTGAGATGATGCGCGACCTCGCCCTCATTCTCAATCGCAAGCGTGAACGCCGCGGCTCCATCGATTTCGACCTGCCGGAACCCATCATCGAATTCGACGAGCATGGCCTCATGAAGAGCATCACCCGCTCCGAACGCAACATTGCGAATCGCCTCATCGAAGAATTCATGCTCTCCGCCAACGAATCTGTCGCCGGATATCTTGAAAGCCGCCGCATCGCATCGCTCTATCGCGTTCATGAGAAGCCCGATGCCAAACGGGTTTACGATTTCGAAGTCATCGCCGCTACATTCGGCTATTCGCTCGGCGTCGGCGCACTGCCCGTTCAACGCATGACCTTCAAATCCGACCGCCGCTCCAATTACGGCACTGGCAAGCGCCCGCGGGAAATCGAAATCCCCAAGGAAGTTCACATCACCCCGCGCATGTACCAGAAGCTGACCGAGAAAATCGCGGGCAAGCCCGAAGAACGCATTCTTTCCTACCTGATGCTGCGTTCTCTAAAGCAAGCCCGCTACTCGGAAGAGAATCTCGGACACTTCGCCCTGGCCGCGCCGACCTACACCCACTTCACCTCACCCATCCGCCGCTATCCTGACCTCATCGTCCACCGCATCTTGAAGGAAGTCTTGCAGGGAAGTGCGGGCACGGGCGCCTCGCCCGCGAGATCGGGAGGGCACGACTTCAGTCGTGCCGATGAACGTGCAAATAAGGGCGGGGCTTTCGCCCCCGAGCAAGACGCCCCCTCACCCTGGTCCAAACGCCGCGACCACACCGCTCATCGCGAAGCGCTCACTCCCGTCACCGGCCCCATCTCGCTCGACGAGCTTCACGACATCGCCGAGGAATCCAGCCACGCCGAGCGCCGCGCCGACGACGCCGAGCGCGACCTCATGGAATGGAAGAAAGTGAAATTCATGCAGGACCGCGTGGGAGAAGACTTCGACGGCCTCATCATCAGCATCACCAAGTTCGGCTTCTTCGTAGAACTCACCGACCTCTTCGTTGAAGGCCTGGTGCCGCTCTCTTCCCTCACCGACGACCGCTACACCTACCACGAAAACACTCGCGAAATCATCGGCCAGCGCAGCGGCCGCATCTTCCGCCTGGGCGAGAAAATCCACGTGCTCGTGGACCGCATCGACCCGGTCGAAAAGAAAATTCAGTTTGCGATCGTGGAAGAGCAGCCTGCTGCTCGCGCGAAGGGAAAATCGAAGAAGAGGAGAAGGCAACGGACCTGAACCGTCCCTACGCGCCGGCTGTGGCAGCGCGCAGTTTGAACCGAATCTTCTCTCTATCCTGTAAGCATCGAACAATCTCGAACAGGTTACGGGCCCGCGGATTACCCGATGGGCCCAGCATCCGCATGAGACTCTTGGGCGAATGTTGCGTCATCTTACCTAGCTCGCTGAAGCCCACCGTGGCGTTGACATAGTCCCGCAGGACAGTCTTGCCTGTCTCCACGTCTCCGGACAAGAGGCACTCAACGCCTTCCCGCAGAAGTTCCCTTCGGAATGCAGGATCGCGCCGCACCCGGATTTGGATCGTTTCCTTGAAGTCCCGAGTCAATGCCATGGTTCGACCTCTACTTCTTCTTTCTCCTCTTGTAGTCCTGCCATCTGCTGATGGCGTCGTTGATGTCCCTTTGCTGACGCTTCTTCACTCCTCCGCCCAGCAGTATGACGAGACGCTCACCGTCTTTGCCGAAATAGATTCGGTATGCAGGGCCAAAGTCGAGTCTGTATTCGCAGACGCCGGCGCCAACGCTTTTGACGTTGGAAAGGTTTCCCCGCAACAAACGAGTCAGGCCGACGGTCACTTTGGCCGCAGCGGGCGCGTTCAAATCTGTGAACCATTCCGCAAACGGACTGCGACCGTCCGGGTCGAGATATTCAAGGATCTCAACTGGATTTGATGGTAACATACAAGTTACCTTTAGGCAAGCCTCGAATGTTTGAAACTCGGACCTACCCACCCATCGTCAGCACCACCCGGAACCGCGCCTTCCCGCTGATCATCTGCTGGTAAGCGTCGGCAACCTTTGCCAGCGGATAGCGCTCAATCATCGGACGCACTCCGCTGAGCACGCTGAAGCGCAGTGTGTCCTCGGAGTCCATCGCCGTACCCGAGGGCCAGCCCTGGACTGTGCGACGGCCCATGATGAGTTGCAACGGTGTGATGTTTAGCGGATCCATGGTGGCCCCAACCACCAGCAATTTCCCGCTCGGGGCCAACCCGTCTACCAACGCTGCCATTGATTTCGAGTCGGGAGCGGTAGCCAGCGCCACTCGCGCGCCGCCCCATTTTTGCAGCGCAGCTGCCGGTTCTCCGTTATTGGTGTCAACGTACTCGTGAGCGCCCAGCTTTCTCGCCAGCGCTTCCTTATCGCCTCCGCGCCCAATGGCCACGGTGCGGAAGCCCATCTGCCGGGCATATTGAATTCCCAGGTGTCCCAAGCCGCCGATACCCTGCACGGCAACCAGATCACCCGCCCTCGCGCCCGCATTGCGCAGCGAGTTGTATACGGTGATCCCGGCACACATCAGCGGAGCCGCCTGGTCTGCGGGCAATTCATCGGGCATGGCGGCGACGGCCTCGGCGGGAACCACGATGTACTCGGCATAACCGCCATCGAAGCTGATGCCCGTGACTTTTTCAAACTGGCAGAGAACGAAATCGCCACGACGGCAGGGATCGCACACGAAGTCGTGACCACCGTGCCAGCCCACACCCACACGCCGGCCCGGCTTCCACTGCGTGACCTCGGGCCCGACCGCATCAATACGTCCGGCAATCTCGTGGCCTGGCACGCGCGGATACTGCAATCCCGGCCAAAGCCCTTCCTTCACCAGCGCATCGCTGTGGCAAATACCGCACGCTTCGACTTTGATGCGCACCTGCGCCCGCCCAGGCTCGGGTATGGGACGCTCCACGATTTCGAAATTACCTCCCGGCTTGCCGACTTGCACCGCTTTCATACTGGCCATGATTTCTTCCTCGGTAGAGAGAATTGTGAAGTAGACTTTCGCGTCCGCAGAAGGAATGAACTGGAACAAGGCTATAGATGGCTGAGCCGCGCACAGGGATGCAGGAATCAGTTGCGCTACGAAAATGCTACACACGGCCTCGGCGGCCGAAGCGGGGGCGCAATGGCATAGTTGAGTTGCACCAGCACAATGAAGGCGATGCTCAAGTACTGCGGTTATAAGAGGTGTTCATGGATGCACGAATCTACTCGATTTTCTTGATAGCTTGATCGACTCTCGCCAGAGTGGCGTCTTTCCCCAGCACTTCCAGCGTCTCAAACAATGGCGGGGCATTCTTTCGCCCGCACACTGCGACCCGAATTGGCTGAAACATCTGTCCCGCCTTGACCCCCAACTCCTGCGCCGCAGCCCGCAACGCGGCGTCCAGAGGATCGTGCTTGAATTCAGTGTTCTGCAGTACTTCGCGGGCGCGCTGCAACACCTGCAATGCCATAGCCGCATCGCCCTTTTGCGGGATGAGCTCGGCTGGATCGTACGGCGCCAACTGATCCACGAAAAAGAAGTCTGCCACCACTAGCGCGTCACGCAGCAGTTTGATTCGCTCGCGGATGAGGGGTGTAACCCGCAGCATCTTGGCATAATCGACGTTGAACCCCGCCTGGCATACGATGGGCAGCAAACGGGCGCTCAAGTCTTCCACGCTCAACGCGCGCACGTGCTCGGCGTTCAGCCACACTGCCTTGGCATCAAACGGATCTTCCTGGGTAAAATTCACCACCGCGTTCGCCCGATTAACGCCTTCCAGCGAAAATGCCTGGGTCAACTCCGGCAGGCTCATCTGCTCGCGATCGTTTTTCGGCGACCAGCCCAGCAAACAAAGAAAGTTGATAAAAGCCTCGGGCAAAAACCCGGCATCGCGGTAGGTCGTCACGCTGACCACCGGCCCGTGCCGCCGTTTCGAAAGCTTGGTCCCGTCGGGTGCTACTAACAGCGGCAAGTGGGCAAATTGCGGCGGCTTTACCCCGGCAGCTTCAAAGATCAGCACATGCTTGAAGGTGTTGGTCAGGTGGTCCTGGCCGCGAATGATGTGAGTGATGCGCAGGTCGGCGTCGTCGGCGCACGAGGCCAGGTGATAGGTCGGCATTGCGTCGCTGCGCAGCAAAGCAAAGTCTTCGATGTCGGCTGCCGACTTAGCCTGCTCGCCGTACACCCCATCAAGAAAGCAAACTGGCTGCGCAGCCTCGCGCGGCACACGAAAGCGGAGAGCAAACGATTCTCCGGCAGCTGCCCGGCGGTCGCTTTCAGCCCGCGAAAGCTCTCGCATCCCTGGGTTGAAGAGCCACGCTGCCTGCGTCCCCGACCTCTCAGATGCGCCCGCGTGCGCGGGGGTAAAGTCGCGATAGGCCAAGCCCTTCTCGAAGATCGCCCAGGCGATCTTGCGATGCAGTTGCAACCGTTCCGACTGTTTGTATTCCTCGTCCCAACTCAAGCCCAGCCACTTCAGACCGTCGAAAATGGAGCTTACGGAGGCGTCGGTGTTGCGCTCCACATCGGTATCGTCGAGACGCAGGATCATGGTCCCGCCATGATGGCGGGCGTAGAGCCAGTTAAAGATGAAGGTGCGGGCGCTGCCAACGTGCAGGAAGCCCGTCGGTGAGGGCGCAAAGCGCACGCGGGGACTACTCCCCGAGACTGCTGGATGCGAAAGGTCGTTCATGGAAAGGTGGTCCCTTGCGATGTTACGGGCCAGCGAAAAGCACCGTCAAGGGGCCCAATCGTTGGTAACCGGAAACCGGTTACGCCGGAGAAACTACCTAGTTCTTTTCCGCCATCCAAAACTGTTGTGTTGTCGCAGATCATATGAAAACATAGCACTCACTGCATCCGAATTCTGGTCGCGGGAAGCAGCGAGGAGAGGTTTCCGCCGCTCATGAATAGTGTTGCCCTCAATATGGTGATCGTGCCCGGGGTTGTGGCCCTGCTGCTGGTACTGCTTTTCACCTATCTCTACGAGCAAAGCCGCCAGCAGTACTTCCGCGCCTGGCAGTTCGCCTGGGGATTCTACACCCTCTACTATGGCCTCGAGGCGGGGCAGGTTTTCATTCATCCCTCGGCGCCGGTCTCATTTCTTGGGTCGCTGCTTCTGGTGGCGATGGCAATCTGCATCTATGTTTCGACCCGGTTAATGCGGGAGAAGTACAACTTGCGCTGGGATGATGCGGCCCTTGCATTGGCCGGGGTGGGCCTCGCGCTGTGGACCCTGCAGACGCAAATGGTGGGCGGCGTGTTTCAGCCGGAAGCCTCTCCCAGCGCACATTTGCCCTTGAACGTGGGCATCGGCGCGGTGCTTCTCTATTGCTCCGCCTATTTCTACCGTCACGCCCATCGCAAGAATTCTCTAGCGTTCACGCTGCTGGCCGTATCGCTGGCCTTGTGGGCCGTGCTGATGATTTTTGGTGAGCTGCACGATCCTTTCATCGCCATCTTTGGAAGTGCCGGCCATTTCCTCGGACCCATCCCGCAAATGTTGCTCGGCATCGCCATGGTGATGGTGTTGTTCGAGAACGAGCGCAATGCCGTGCAGGAAAACGCGCTCGCCTTCTCCACCTTGGGAGTTGATCCTACGCGGCTGCTGTCTGCCGAAGACTTGGTGCCCAGCCTGCAAAGCATTTTGGATCGCCTGGTGGCGCCGCTGCCCACGGGGCGGGCGCTGATCTATGTCTCCGAGCGCTGGCGCGCCACTCTCCCCTCGGTGCAGCGCGGCTTCTCGCCCGAACTGGTTAGCAACATGAAGAAAACCGGGGCTGGGGAATACATTGCCGAGCTGGCCTACCGGCGCGGCGGATTTGTCACCTTCCACAACGTGGCAGAAATGTCGGAGCCGCTTCCCGCCTTCCCCGGCGCCAAGTTTGAGCAGTTCCGCGACGTCATGAGGCAGGAGAATGTCCGCAATATTACCGCCGTCAGCCTGCAGACTCGCGAGCACAATTTCGGAGTTATTTTCTTCCCGGATGCGGCGCGCCACATGTTCGGGTCCTCCAACCTGCGGCTGCTGATCGGCTTGGCCCTGCAGATCGGTTTGACCCTGGAAAACTACGTGGTCATGCACGATGCCCAGCGCCGCACCAAGGAGTACGAACTTCTCACTCAGATCGGCCAGGCCATCAGCTCACGCCTCGATCAGGACGAAATTCTACGTACCGTCCATAAGGAGCTTGGTCAGATCTTCGATACCGGAAATTTCTATGTCGCCTTCGAGGAAGGCGATGAGATCCGCTTCGAGTTCGACGTGGAAAACGGCCAGATGATGGCCAAGCGCTCACGCCGGGCCGACAACGGGTTGACCGAATATATCTTACGCACCGGGCAGCCGCTGCTCATCCGCGCCGATCTGGAGAAGACTCGCGAACGCCTGGGTGTCACCTACATCCCCCCACGTCCTGCCAAGTGTTTCTGTGGCGCCCCCATCATGCTTGGAGGAAAGCCAGCCGGGGTCATGGCTGCCCTGAGCACGGAGCGGGAGCACGTTTTCGAGGAGCGCGACCTCGAAGTCATGCAGACCGCCGCCGGCCAAGTCTCCGTTGCAGTCGAAAACGCCCGTCTTTTCGCCGAAGAACAGCGCCGTTCGCGCCAGTTGGCCTTCCTCAACAGTATTTCGAAGACCGCTATTTCCAGCGGAGACGCCGAGCAAATGCTGCTGGAGATTGTCGGCCACCTTCAAAAGAATTTCCGTTTCGACCACATCGGCATCGGAATTTTCGACTACATTCGCAAAGATGTGGAGATCAAAGCCGAGGCCGGCATCACCGCGAAAGCGCTGGGCAAGCGAATTCCGCTGGGGGTTGGCATTCTGGGCCGCGTGGCCCGGAGCGGCGAGAGCGCACTGGTGCAAACCACCGGCGAAGAAAATTTGCAGGGCGTGCTGCCCGATTCCCGCTCCGTGCTGTGTATTCCCATCGCCTATGGCGAGACCTTGCTCGGCATACTTAACATCGAGAGCCACGACGAAGACGCCTTTTCGCCCGACGATGTGCTGATCATGAATACGCTAGCCGACTTGCTGGCCACGGCGCTGCACAATTCTTTCGTGTTCCAGAAGTTGCAACAACAGTCGATTACGGACGGCCTGACCGGCATTAAGACGCGCCGGTTTTTCTGGGAAGCTCTTACTTCGGAGTGGAAGCGCGCGTCCCGCTCCGGCCGTCCCTTCTCGGTGGTGCTGATCGATCTCGACAAGTTCAAAGAAGTAAATGACAGCCTGGGTCACTTGGAAGGCGACCTGGTCCTGGCCCGCGTCGGACGGCTGCTGGAGCAGAAGTGCCGCCAGTCCAATGTGGTCGCCCGCTATGGGGGTGACGAATTTGTGATCCTCATGCCCGAGACCGGAATGGACCAGGCCCACAGCCTGGCCGAGCGCCTGCGACAGTGGCTCTCGTCCGATCCCATGTTGCAGGAGCATCACATCACCGGCAGCTTCGGTGTGGCCAGTTTTCCCGTGCATGGTCTCTCAGTCGAGGACATCATTCGCGTGGCCGATTCCGGCATGTATGTCTCCAAGCACCACGGCGGGGACCGCGTTTCCATCTCCGATGAGTTTGCCACCGACGAAACCGGCGCGTTGCAACGCCAACAAATCTCCGCTTTCATTGAAGGCTTTCTGCAGCGCGAGCACACCGGCCCCGAGCATCTGGAAGAATTGCTCACCACTCTGAAGAAACTGTGCATCCGTGAAGATGGAGAAGAAGATTTCAACACCCAGGTGTTGCGCGAGGCCATCGAGGCCCTGGCTCGCGCTGCGGAACTACGCGAACTCAACGGCACTGGACACGGGGAATTGGTGTCGCGCTACGCTCAACTGATCGCCCGCGCCCTGGGCTTCTCTCCCGAAGATGTGGATGACCTGACCTACGCCGCCCGGATCCATGACGTGGGGAAGATTTTTGTTCCCAACCGCATTCTGAATAAATCCGGCGCGCTGACCGAAGATGAGTTTTATCTGGTAAAACTGCACGCTCACGTGGGAGCCGAAATTGTAGAGACCATCCCAGGAAGCGAAAAGCTACGCGACGCCATCGAACATCATCATGAGGCTTTCGACGGAAGCGGCTATCCCGACGGCCTGCGCGGTGAACAGATTCCTCTCTGGGGACGCATCCTCGCCATCGCCGACGCTTACGTCAACATGACCACCGAGCGTTCCTTCGCCGACGCCAAGAGTAACGAGCAGGCGCTAGCTGAATTGGAACGATTGAGCGGTATCCGCTATGACGGGATGCTGGCGCGTCTGCTGTTCCACGAATTGAAAAGCGAACGTACCCACCCCAGCCTGGGAGATTGACATTACGGCGCGCGAGTCTGGTCCAGAAACTCCCGCAACCGCGCATACCCGCTCCGGCTCACTGGAAGCTTTGTCCCGTTAAGCACCACCACGTGATTGTCCTTGCTGTAGGGCTCGACCTTGGTCACTTTCTCTAGATTCCGGTCTCCTTGCCCAGTGTCTTCTCTTCCTGACGCAAGCCTAGCCCCGACCCAGCCCCGCGTCCTGCCTTTTTCGGCGAATCGCCGCCCGCTACCGGCGATTGGCGACCTCCTCCGCGCACTCGGCGGTTGCTCTCTGCGTTCTCTGCGTTTTAAGACTTAGGTCTTGAGCAACCATAGAAGCTTGAAACGCGGAGATCGCGGAGAACCTCGCAGAGAACGCTGAGGTCCGATACGACTTGCAACTCGCCGCTGAAAACTGGAAACTGTCTTCTCATGCCAGTTCAACTATCGCTCAACAACAAAGTCGCGCTCATCACCGGCGGCTCCCGCGGCATTGGCGCCGCCACGGTCCGCATGTTCGTCGCCGCGGGTGCAAAAGTACTGTTCAGCTTCAGGAAGGCTATTGAACCCGCCGAGCAATTAGTGAACGAGCTCGGAGGAGAGAACTGTGCCGCATTCGAGGCCGATCTCTCCCGTCCCGAGAACCCCTCCACGCTGGTCACCGCGACCATCGAGACTTTCGGCCGTCTCGACATTCTGGTCGCCAATCACGGCGTCTGGGAATCCGCCGACGTCCCTGTCGATCAGATGTCCGAGGCGCAATGGCGGCGCACGATTGCCATCAATCTGGAGAGCGTCTTCCAACTGATCAAGCACTCCGTCGGGCAAATGAAGAAGCAGGGAAAATCCGGACACATTGTGCTGGTGAGTTCGACCGCTGGGCAGCGCGGCGAAGCCTTCCACTGTGATTACGCCGCCAGCAAGGGCGCGCTGATCAGCATGGTGAAGGGCCTTTCGACGGAACTGGCCCGCGATGGAATCTACGTGAATTGCGTAGCGCCGGGCTGGGTTGATACTGACATGTCCGCCGGCACCCTGGGCGATCCCAAGACCCGAGCCAAGGTCTTGGCCACGATTCCTCTCGAGCGCGTGGCCAAGCCCGAGGAAATCGCAGCGCCCATTCTGTTTCTCTGTACGCCGCATGCCGGATTCATCACCGGGGAGATTTTCAACGTCAACGGCGGAGCAGTGTTGGTGGGCTAGATCACCTTTCGATCTGGAGTTGAATGTTCACCGTCTTCTCTTCGCCCGGCTTTAATCGCAGCGGCGCGCGCTGCCGCTCGTCTCCCACTGGGTAGTACCAGGTGCGATAGCCGGGGGCGGAAACGCTGAATTCAATGTCGGTATTGGAAGGCACCAGACGGTCGTAATCCGCGGGGGCACTGCCGCCGACACTCGCGCCTGTTTCGGTTCGCACGAACATAAACGTTAGATTCGGCGCCTTACCGGTTGCAGCACCGGTTACGTTCCAATTCAGGCGGCCCGCCTTAGGACCCATGCGTATCGTGACATCCACTGCTTTGTCCTGATCCGCCGCAATTGCAGTAATAGCATCATCCTTGGAGTTGTTGAAACCCATGGCCATGTCGGCATAGTCATCTACTTCTTTTTGCGCGTAGACGTGATATGGAGTGCCAACCGCCAGTCCCCGGATCAAAAATCGTCCCTGCCCGTCCGTCGCCGCAAACGCGACTATGCCGACCTGAACCTCAGCTACGCCTTTGGTAGCGTTAACCCACGTCACGTGAGCCAACTCCACAGGTTTTCCCTGCTCATCGACTACTAGCCCTTTTATGACACCGGACGGAGTCTCCGCCCGCGAGTACAGCGCGAACGCCAGTAAAACCCAGCCGACGACGCGGGTGAATCTCATGGTCTGCCCCCAAAGTTCTGTCGAGGATAATATCAATATAAGCTTGCAGGGTACAGGCAGCTACAATTCATCACGGAGCGTCATACCTAAGACAATGAAGCATTATTTTCTTATCCTGCTTCTCGCGGCGATTACCGTCGCCCAGACTAACCCTCCAGCCGCTCCCGCCATCCCCATTGACCAGCAAAACGCGGCCAAAGCCCGTGCTCTGATTGACCAGGCCATCGAAGCCCTCGGGGGCAACGCTTATCTCAACATCGAGGACATGACCCAGCAGGGCCGTTCCTACGGCTTTCATCACGGCGAACCCAGCGGCGCCGGCGGCCTTTTCTGGCGTTTCTATCGCTTTCCCGACAAAGAGCGGATTGAGCTCACCAAGAAGCGTGACGTGGCCTACGTGTATCGCGGAGACGAGGGGTTCGAGATCACCTACAAGGGCGTCCGCTCCGACGATCCCAAGACCGTCGCCGATTTTATCCGCCGCCGCAAGTACTCTCTGGAGTGGGTGCTGCGCAAGTGGCTGCATGAACCCGGCATGGCCCTGTTCTACGACGGGGCCAGCGTCGCCGCCGAGAAAGACACGCAGCAAGTCACGCTCGTAAACGCCCGCAACCAGTCCGTCACCCTCTACCTCGACACCACCACCCATCTTCCGGTGAAGAAGACCTTCTCCTGGCGCGATCCCACCGACCGGGAACGCAACCTGGAGGAAGACGTGTACGACAATTACAAGCCGGTCGAAGGCGTCATGACGCCCTTCAGCGTGACCCACTTTTACAACGGGGACATGGCCAGCCAGCGCTTCCTGAACTCCATCCGCTACAACACCGGCCTGAATGATTCCCTGTTCAACGTCAGTGTCACTTACGATCCCAACAAAGGCTCCAGGAAGTAACCCCCCTCGGCGGGTGCCAAACCCTTGTGTCCTTGGAGCTTAGGAATCGGACGCGCCAAGGTCGGCAAATTCCCACGAACTGTGGCTAATTTGCCACAGACAGCATTTCGCTGCTCGCTGCTAATCTGTTCATACCGCCATAGATAGCGAGACTGACTGTGCAACACGAGCAAACAATTCGTGCGGCCGTGGAGTGTGCCGGCGTGGGTCTGCATAGCGGCGCCCCGGTTCACTTGCGCATTCTCCCAGCCCCCGCAGGCTCCGGCATCGTCTTCCGCCGCACCGATCTGGACGGTTTCGAAGTCGAAGCCACGGGCCGCAACGTGGCCCGCGTCAGCTACGCCACCAGCCTGATGAAAAAGGGCGTGCTGATTTCCACCACCGAGCATCTGCTCTCCGCCTTTATCGGTACCGGCATTGATAACGCCATCGTCGAACTCGACAACCTGGAGCTTCCCATCCTTGACGGCAGCGCCCGGCCTTTTGTCGAACTCATTAAAGGGGCTGGCATTCGCATGCAGCGCCGGGCCAGGACTCATCTGCGGATCCGCCGGGAGATGGAACTGCGCGAGGGTGACAAGTTTATTGCGGTCTATCCCGCCGACACCTATTCCGTCTCCTATACCATCAACTTTCCGCACCCGTTGATCGGCAAGGAAAGCTTTCGGGTCGACCTGCAGGATGGCAACTACTTGCGCGAAATTGCCCCCGCCCGTACCTTCGGCTCGCGTGAAGATGAACAGGCCATGCGCGATATGGGCCTGATCCGCGGCGCTTCCCGTGACAACTGCATCATTCTGACCCGCACCGCAATGGAAAATCCTCCACTGCGCTTTGCCGACGAATTTGTCCGCCACAAGGTGCTCGATCTCATCGGCGACCTGGCGCTGCTGGGCAAGCAAATCCTGGGTAACGTCGTCGCCGACCGCGCTGGCCATGCCATGCACACCGCCTTGGTTTCCCGCCTGTTGCGCGATCGCTCTCTGTGGGAAGAGACCACGCTGGAGGAAGACGTCCGAGAGACTCCCATGCCCCTGCGCGCCGCCGCCGGCCAAATCGCCTGAGCTTGCTGCTTTTTCGTAATCTGAACGGATCGGGGCGAGGAAACCCTTAGTCCGCGGCTTGCGGAGTCCGATCGTTGGCATCCCACAAGGAACACTGCTCGATTAGTTTTTCCAGTTCTTCGCGCGTGCGGGCCCGCAACTGGGCGGCATACTCTTTCGCCGTCCGTTGCCGTTCCGCCGTCAGCGGCGCCACCCGCACCGCCAATAGCGGCGCATCTTCTTCCAACATGCGCAGCAGGCGCTGGGTACGGTCGATCCTGGTATAGATGGAAAGCATAGTTGTCCCTGGTTGTGGTTCAATTAAGCTTCCGTCGCTGGCTGCTCCACCGCAAGTCCAAAACTGGATACCTGGTGCGTAACACCGTCTATCTCTCGCTCGGCTCAAACGTTGGCGACCGCGCCGCCAACTTGAATACGGCCATCGACCGGCTGCGTTCTCTCGGAACCGTCCTGCAAGTTTCGTCCCTCTACGAAACCGAGCCGGTCGAATTCACCGCTCAACCCTGGTTCCTGAATTGCGTCGTCGAATTGAACACCGAGAAGACGCCCGAGGACCTCATGGCCGCGATTCTTGCAGTCGAACAAAAAATGGGAAGAACGCGAACCCAGAAAAAGGGCCCGCGCAGCATCGACATCGACATCTTGCTGTTTGGGGATTCGATCGTAGAAACCAAAGGCGTGACCATCCCGCATCCCGCCCTGCAAGAACGCCGCTTCGTGCTGGAACCGCTGGCAGAAATCGCCCCGGATGTGCAGCATCCGCTGTTGAAGCAGACCATTCGGGAGTTGCGGGACGCCCTGCCGCCCGGGCAAGCCGTTAGAAAAACCTAGCCACGGATTTGCACGGATCAACGCGGATAGTTCGTTCTCTTGTTGTTTGTTTGATCCGTGAGAATCCGTGAAAATCTGTGGCCAGGTTTTTACGGCACAATCAACCGGCTGCCCGCCTCTTCCGGCGCGGCAATCGCCGGTTGCTCGGGAAACTGCGCCAGCACGAAATCCACAAACGCCCGTGCCTTGGGCCTGGCAGATGTTCGTGCGTATCCCATGCGCACCAGAAAAACCAGGGCTTTCAGTACGTCGGATTCCCGCAGCCGCGAATATCCCAAATGCTTCTGCTCCGCCTCGCGATATTCCTTCAGCATCTTCTGCACTTCCGCGGCGATTGCCTGCTGGCTCAAACTGGTAGTTGGCGCCTCATAGAGCAATCCTGAATTCGCCAAAGTCTCGTGAGTCCTGGTGATCGCACTGAGCGCGGCGATCATATCGGCGTCGTTGATACCGCGATCGGCGCGCGCGCACTTGGCCAGCGCGAACGTCAGTCCCACAATCAGGTGCTCATGTTCGTAGAGAAACTGATCGCCAATTTCGATCTGGGAGAACAGCGCAGCGTGGTCCAAATCCCGCAACTCGCGGGGCTTTTCATGCTCCCGCGCCTGCTGCAGATAGACGCAATCGCTCGGGCAAGCGAGCGTCACTTCGCGCTGCTCACCGCAACATTGCGCGCAGATGCGCCCGTGGACCGCCGGGCAAAAACGTTTCTCCTTGCGTGTTTCGCAGATCGCGCAACTCACGAGTAGGGTCTCCGTGGGTTCATTATCCCATGGAGTGAGCGTCTGCCCAGCGTCTCCAGAGAAAGCCCCTCCCCCGATGAAAGCAGGGGTTTCGCAGCCCGCAAGGGCAAAAGGGGCCATTCTTGTGGGCTTTTGTGGTTCCTCTTTGAAAAAACCGCATAAAATGCGGTGAAAACGCTGTTTTTCCACAGGAAAGCTGATATAAGATGCCAATTACCGCAGGAAATCTAAACGTTTTATTAGGAGGAAGCATGGCATCAGGTATGACCAAGACCCAACTCGTCCGCCATCTGGCGGAGAAACTCGAGACCAACAACAAGACCGCAGCCGCATTCATTGAGCACCTGGTTGATACCGCGGTAAAAGAGACCAAGAAGAACGGCGTGTTCGTCGTGCCCGGACTGGGCCGCCTGGTAAAGGCTCACCGTAAGGCCCGCATGGGACGCAATCCGCAGACCGGCGAACCCATTCAGATCAAGGCCAAGACCGTGGTGAAGTTCCGTGTGGCGAAAGCTACGAAAGACGCCATCGCCCCCTCACCCAAGAAGTAGTCGGCGGGATCAGTTCCGTGCAAAGGCCGGCCTCGCGCTGGCCTTTTGTTTTTGGTCGATCTGGTTCATCCGCGGTGAATAATTTTGGTTGGGCCGGTTTCGCGGCGGCGCGAGCCACTAATTGACCTTGCCTCCGCTCTTAAACACCTTTCCACCCTTCATCACGAACTGCACATTTTCGAGGACCTTGATGTCGCGCACCGGATCGCCATCGACCGCGACGATGTCGGCCAGCGCTCCCGGCGTGATGGCTCCAATCTGCCCCTGCATCTCCAGCATTTCTGCCGGACGCGAGGTCGCACTCTTGATGGCATCCATCGGCGACATGCCCAGGCGAACCATGTGGGAAAATTCCGCTGCGATGGGCTGGCTCCAGGGAATGCCTCCCATGTCGGTGCCGAAAACGATCTTCACCCCCGCGTGCAGCGCCTTGGGAAACGACACTTCATGCACCGCTGCCCGCTTACGATCCCGTTGCCCCGCGGGGGTGTCCGCCGGCGCCCAATCCGTGTAGTACACACTGATGGTTGGGCAATACCAGGTCCCCTGCTTCAGCATTTGCGCGATGGCAGCGTCGTCCAGATCAAGCCCGTGCTCAATCGAATCGCAGCCCCCGTCCAGTCCACGGTGCAGTCCGATGCCGCCATAAGCATGGCATGCGACCTTTTTCCCCCAGCCGTGGGTCTCGTCGACAATCGCCTTGAGTTCTTCGACCGTAAGCGTTGGCTGTGAAACCAGCTCGCCATTCTTTCCCAGCCAAGATCGGTGCGTCATGTACACCTTGATCCAATCCGCTCCATGATCTAGTTGTTCCCGCGCCGCTTTGCGGGCCTCCACCGGCCCGTCCACGATCTGTGCCCCTTTCGGCAATACTAATTCCGGGGCGTAATCCTCCAACATGTATCCGCCGGTCGTCGAAATCGCGCGCGTCGCCACAAACAGTCTTGGCCCAGGGATATAACCCTCTTCGATCGCCATTTTGATACCCACATCGCCGTAGCCTGCGCCTTCGGTTTCGACGTCGCGCAAAGTGGTGAATCCCTGCTCCAGCGCTCGCCGCGCAGCCACTCCCGCTCGCACCGCCCGATACGCCAACGGATATTTCAGGATGTTGGCGTCATATCCGCCCTGCGCCGGATCTTCTCCCTGCAAGAAAATGTGGGTGTGGGAATCGATCAGCCCCGGCAAAACCGTCGCGTTCGAAAGGTCGATGACGTCAGCATTTGCAGGAATCTCGGCTGTGGCGCCATCTGAGATGCTTTCAATCCGCTCCCCTCGGATCACAATGACCTGATTGTGGCGAGCCGCGTCCGACTTCCCGTCGATCAGCGTTCCGGCACGGATTACCGTGAAAGAATGTGGCGCCGGCGTACCGGTTTTCTGTTGGGCCAGAAGTGGCATCACTGCAGCGATAACTAAGAAAAACGTCCGGAAGGCATTCATTCCATTCCTCCGTGACTGCGAATTCATCTTCTATGAGCTTCCGATCACCGCGTCCGCCTCAATCTCCACTAGCATTTCCGGCGAAATCAACTTGCTCACTTCCACCATCGAAGTTGCCGGCCGGATGTCGCGAAAAAACTCTCCGTGCGCTTTGCCGATCTTCTCCCAATCCGCAATATTGGTGACGAACATCCGCGTCCGCACTACATCTTTCATGCTTGCGCCCGCTTTCTGTAGCGCTGACTCGATATTCTTCAGCGTCTGGATCGCCTGCGCGTAGCTGTCTCCCACACCAACAATCTTCCCATCAGGGCCAGTTGCGGTCGTCCCCGCCACGTGAACGTTGTTGCCGACCCGAACCGCGCGTGAATACCCCACCACTGGTTCCCAAGGTGCGCCGCTCGATATGTTCTTTCGTTCCACGATCCTGATCCCTCCGTAGCCGATATTGTACTGGACAGATGGCCTCACAATTGGCAGCCGACGACGGCGACTGCCAACAGAAAGCTGGCAAAACCCTTGCGCTTCTTCACACTTCTAAGTCACATGGCACGAACGTGGGGTGCCGAAACACAGAAGTCACTTGCGTTCGCAGTGAAGGTGAGATAAGTAATCACTCAACACAGCGGCGTGCGCCGCCGCTGGCGGGTTTTACGGAGGTGAGCCCCGCATGATTCCAGAATCGCATCCGTTGCAGAAGTTGTTCCTCGAACTTGTGGGGCGTCATTACGCTGAGGAGATCGGCATCCGCGATCCTCAGATCGTCAACTACGTGGCTCACCTACTAGCGGAATTTTGCGAAGTCGAACAGCTATTCAAGATTCGCAGCACGGCCGCCGGGCGGCCACTGACCGACGTCGGTGAGATGCTGCTCGAAACCGATCCTGTATTCGGACCCGCGCCCTCATTCGACCGCGAACGCCAGGTGCGTAAACACGTCGGCGACTACACTCTGTTTTTCACCGGCATGTTTCCCGAAAGCATCAATCAATTTCGCCTGCGCCGCAATCGCCTGGAGAATTTCGTGGATTGGATGAAAGCCGGCAAGGAGAGCTATTACATCGTCTCCAAGTTCGATTGCTTCGAATACACCAAGGTCGCGCCGCTGTTCGCCAGCTTGTCGAGCCATTTCGAGCAGTGCGTCTACGGCCTCAACCGGGTCAAGAACGATCTTCAGGAGATGCAACATCCCATCGTGCGCCGGGTCAATGAAATTGTGATGTAGCAACGAATCTCAAGGAGATTTTCTCTTGCCCGGCCATCAGCGCCGACTCCAACCCCGGCCTGCACAGCTAACTCGCCTTCGTGATAGCTGCGATGATCCATTATCATTTCCTGCGATAGAAGCTCAGCGCCGCATCTCCCTGTTTGAGCAGCCGGTATCGCCGCAACGACGCTACCTGCTCGCCAGGATCGAACTTTTTTTGATGCTCCACAATCACAACAGTCTCGGGCAGCAGCAAAGCTGAATTTGAAAGCGTCGTCAGCGTCTGAGCGTAAGCCTCTTCCATGCGATAAGGCGGATCCATAAACACAAAGCTAGCCTTGATTCCGCTCTTGTCCCACGCTTGCAATGCCCGGACAGCATCCTGTCTAAGAACTTGAAATCCGCTGGTTATTCCCAGCGTGAGCAGGTTTTTCCGAATCAACTCCGCTGCGTCCGGCGCCGATTCCACAAAGTAAACCATGCCCGCGCCCCGGCTCAGCGCTTCAATTCCAACTGCTCCGGTTCCTGCATAGAGATCAATCCAGACAGTCCCTTCAAGCGCCGCCGGGTTGCCCGCCGTGAGTATGTCGAACAGCGTCTCGCGCAGCCGGTCGCTGGTAGGACGCAACTCCATCCCCGGCAACGTCTTCAGCTTTCGGCTGCGAAATTTTCCTGCGATCACTCTCATGGTCTTCCGGCCGCACCCGCGGTCCAGCACTTCCGAGTGGGCAACCGCATCCTGTCTCCAGCCTCAGAATCTAAAACTATATAGAATAGAAGCGTAGGCGGTCGCGAATGAGAAATTGGTCCATTCCGGCGGGTCGGGTTTTCGGAGTCGAACTCCGAATCCATCTGACCTTTTTCTTTCTGCTGCTCTTCGTCTGGCTGACCGAGTCGGCGTCGCATGGGCCCGCCAGCGCGGGCCGTGGCCTGGCGCTGGTAGGAATTGTCTTCGCTTCGGTGCTGCTGCACGAACTGGGGCACGCGCTGGTCGCGACGCACGCCGGAATCCCCGCCAAGGCCATTATCCTGCTGCCCATTGGCGGAATCACGCTGCTAGACGAAACTCAGCAACCGATCGAACCCGGCGTCCTGACCTGGAAACGCGACATCCGCATCGCGATCGCCGGCCCCGTGGTCAATCTAGCCATCGCATTTGCCGCCGCCAGCATTCTGCTGGCCGTCGCTCCCGAGATTCACCTTTGGACCAAGCCCTGGGACCTCCAATCCGGCAATCTGCCGCGGGCCCTGGTTTGGTCAAACCTGTGGCTGGGTCTGTTCAACCTGTTGCCCGCCTATCCCATGGATGGCGGAAAGATCCTGCGTGCGCTATTTAGCCGCCGCATGGATCCCGTCCGCGCCACCCGCCGCGCCATCGCCATCGGCCAGGCCTTTGCCACGCTGTTCATGCTTACCGGCATGCTGTGGAATATCTGGCTGACCATGATCGGCTTTTTCCTGTTCATTGCCGCTCAATTGGAGGAGCGCTCAGCCGTATTCCAGTCGGTGCTGGAAACGGTGCGTCTGGAAGACATCATGCTGACCGACTTCGCTACGCTCTCCCCGGCCGACACCCTGGAGGACGCACTCGACAAGGCCGTGCATTCCTTGCAGGATGATTTTCCCGTGATCCGCGGCAGTGACATGGTGGGTGTGATCTCCAAGCAGAGAATCCTGCAGGCCCTGCGTGCCGAGGGCAACGGATACGTGCAGGCGGTCATGAACCGCATCTTCGAAGTCGCGCAGAAAAAAGAGTCGCTGGCCTCAGCCTTCCGCAAGCTCACCGTGCGCAATCTGAGCATCATTCCCGTGGTGGAAGATCAGCGATTGGTGGGCATCGTGACCCTGCAAAACCTGATGCACTCCATGGCTCTGCTGGCCGAGAGCCGCAAGCTCCGCAAGGCCGCACTCAACTCTTAAGATCGGCCACGCATTTGCTCTGTGAACCCCGGTGTCCCCTGTGGTTAAAGTCTTCGGAGTCGCGGGCAGTTCTTCTCTGCGTCTTTGCCGGGTAGGGTTCTTGGCACATCGGTGTTGATCCGCGAAGATCTGTGGCCAGGTTTTTTAAAAGCGGTACACAAACCCGATCGACGGCTCGGCCATGTGTTCCTTGCCGCCGGTAAAGAAGTTCACCTGACTGCCCGCGTTCTGGTCCACTTTGAAGTCGGGCGCTTTGTAGAGAAAGCCGCGGTATTGAAAACGGAGCGCAACCCTGGAGAACCATGGCAGCTTGTAATCCACTCCCAACCCGTAGAGAAATGCCAACTCGGTTTGACTGGACGCGCCCAGGTTGACCTGGACGCGATCCATCACATTGCCCGGCAAGTCAGGAAAAACGACCCAGGTGCTGCTGGGACTAAAGATCAGCGCTCCGCCCCCTGCTAGAAAGAAAGGCTGAAACTTGCTGTTGGGCATCGGGCTAAACAGATACGCTCCGCTGATCTCTGAAATTGAGTTCAGAACGTGAAAGTTGTCGCCCGACTGGTAGGTCTGCGAATTTCTCGACCGCCCGTAGTTGAACAGCAACGAGTGCTTGGATTTGAACTTGTAGCGAACGGTGCCAAAGACATTCAAGCCCGCAGTGGCGCTTTGGACAACCGAATTCCCGCTGGCCGTGCTGGTAAACACTTCTCCGCCGTTTATGCTGGCGTCGAAACGCCCGTCTTGACCGAAAGCAGTCGAAGCTAAGAAAAAAGAAGTCAGAACAATTGTTGCTGCTAGCGCAATCCCTGCCCGCTTGAGCATCTCGTATCCTCTTTCATGGTTTGATGCAGAATTGTGCCACATTCGGAGCTTGCGTGTGGTTAATCAGAAGGAACGCTACGCCAGCCGGATCGCCTTGGCGCGCGCGATGGCCGGAACCTTTCTCAGGGCCTCCAGCACGCGCTCAGGCACGATTCCATCGACGTGCACCACCGCAATGGCCTGGCGCGTCTTACCCGGCTTCTCGTTCCCCACTCGCCGGCCCAGGGAAAAATCGGCGATGTTGATCTTGTGGTCGCCAAGAATCGTGCCTACTCTGCCAATCACCCCGGGCACGTCGCGGTTGCCAAGGAAAATCAGGTTTCGCTCCAGCGGCGCTTCCACTTCGATTCCGTCCACGTGTAACAGCCGGGGCGTCTTGCCGTGCAATACCGCGCCTTTGACCAAGTGCTCTTCGGTCTGCGTCTTCATAAGAATGGACAGCACGCTGCCCGCGCCGCCGGTCGATGCTTTGGACTTGCGGGCCTCATGCACTCGCAGTCCGCGCGCGGCCGCGATTGCAGTCGCGTTCACCAGGTTGGCTTTCTCCTCGAGCGCCTGGTTCAAAATGCCCTTGATCGCGGCGTTGCGGATCAATTCCGTCTTCCACTCCGCGATATGCCCGCTGTAGCCCAACGAAATCTCTTCCAGCGCCCCCTCACTGACCTGCGCCAGGAACGAACCCAGCTTTTCCGCCAGCACGATGTAGGGTTGCAGTTCGACAAACTCATCGTGCGAAACCGAAGGCACATTGACCGCGTTCTGAATCACACCACTCTTCAGATATTCCTTCACCTGCAGCGCAATCTGATAGCCCACCGCTTCCTGCGCCTCAAAAGTGGACCCACCGATGTGAGGCGTCAAAATGACGTTGTCGAGCGCAGCCAGCGGCGAATTCTTCAGCGGCTCTTCGGCAAAAACATCCAGCGCCGCCGCGGCTACATGCCCCTGCTTCACGGCCTGGGCCAGCGCGGCCTCGTCAATCAGTTCGCCGCGTGCGCAGTTCACCAGCCGCACGCCCCGCTTCATCTTCTTGATCGTTTCAGCGTTGATCATTCCCGTGGTTTGGGGCGTAAGTCCGACGTGCAGAGTTAGGTAATCAGCAGTCGCATACAGCTCTTCCAGGGCCGCCATCTGGATCCCCTGCTCCTTGGCGACCATCACGGAAACAAAGGGATCATGCGCGACAATTTCCATGCCGAACGCCCGCGCCCGCCGTGCAACTTCCATCCCTACACGCCCCAGGCCGACGATGCCCAGAGTCTTGCCCCGCAGTTCGGTTCCTTGTAGCGATTTCTTTTCCCACTTGCCGGCGTGCATCAAATCATTCGCCCGGCACAGGTGACGCGCCATGGCCAGCATCATGGCCAATGTGTGTTCGGCCACGGCCACGGCGTTGGCACCGGGCGTGTTCATTACGGCAATGCCTTGGCGGGTGGCGGGATCGAGCTCAATATTGTCCACGCCCACCCCGGCACGGCCAATCACCCGCAGCTTGCGCGCATGCGTAAGTAATTCCGCATTGACCTGCACTGCGGAGCGCACGATCAACGCATCTGCCGATTCCAGTTGCGCCGCCAGCCCTCCGGGCATGTTGTCAGGAGTGACCACGACCCAGCGCGGCTCGCGCAGCAGATCCACGGCCGAGGCGGATATTTTTTCAGCTACAACGATCTTCATGGTTACCCGTGTTGATCCGTGTAAATCCGTGGCTGGTTTTGGAGGTCAGCCGCGGGCGCCGGCAGCCTGCGCGTACACTTCTTGCGCCGCCCTTACTGCCGCGCCAAGTACAACTCGTGCATTCACGCCCGCCATGACATGTTCCAGTGCGGCCAAAATCCCAATCGTATCCAGATAGTCGTAATAGCCGAGGTGCGCGATGCGGAACACTTTGCCCTTCATTTCCCCTTGCCCGTTAGCCACAACGGCGCCGAAGTCCTCGCGGAATTGCTTGACCATCGCGCTCGAATCCGCCCCGGCGGGTGCATGAATCGCTGTAAGGGCCGCCGCTGGACACGTCGGAGCAAACAGTTCAAGTCCCAGCGCCTTTGCCCCAGCTCGCGTCATTTCGGCCGCCAACTCTGCGTTCTCGATCAGCGCATTACGCCCTGCAGTCAAGTCCCCATTCCCCATCTGCCGTATGAAGTCCAGCGCCGCTCCCAACGCCGCAAACAACGAAGTCGCTGGCGTGAACGCAGATTCGCCCTTTACCGCAGCCTTTCGCTCTTTGCGAAAATCGAAGTAGTAGCGTGGGGATCTCGCTGTCTCCATGCGCTTCCAGGCGCGCTCACTAATGGCGCAATACGCCAGTCCCGGCGGGATCATCAGCGCCTTCTGCGAACCTCCAATGATCACGTCCATTCCCCAGCCATCCACATCGAATCGCGTCGTGCCCAGGCCGGTGATAGCGTCCACCACCAGCAATGAGTCATGACCGCTCTCGCGCACTAACCGGGCAACCGCTTCCACGTCGTGCCGTGCCCCGGTCGAACTCTCGGTCGCCTGCATGTACACGGCGCGAACTTCTGCGGTCAGCTTCCCGCGAATTTCGTCGGGCGAAAATGTTTGACCATAGGGAGCGCTTACCACTTCCACGACGCATCCGAAAGCCTTCGCCAGATCACGCCAGCGCTCGCCAAACTTGCCCGCGCTAAGAACCAGAACTTTATCGCCGGGCGACGTCAGGTTCGAGACTGAACCTTCCATCACTCCCGTCCCCGATGACGCCAGCACCAGGACATCATTTCTCGTGCCGATGAAGTCTTTCATGTCAGCCAGCACCCGCGAATACAACGCCCGAAAATCGGTGGTGCGATGGTGCATGGCAAACGCAGCCATGGCGGTCTGGGCCGCAGGAAGAATGGGCGTCGGCCCCGGCGTGAACAGGCGGTTCTTGCGCAACATGGGATAAGTCCTGGCGAACGGTACGAGGTAGTTTACCCCACGAACCCTAGTGCAATCTGTGATGTGACGCACGTCTCTACGGTCACGGTGGTGACGGAGCCTGCTGCGTCGGCTTCCCGCTATAATTCCACCATGCCCCTGATCGATCAGATCCAGAAAGACATCGTCACCGCCATGAAGGCCCGCGAGGAGCAGCGCCTCTCCACCCTACGCATGGTGAAGACCGCGCTCAAGAACCGCGAAATCGAGAAGATGGCCCCGCTCGACGACAAAGAGTCCCAGCAAGTGCTGACAACCCAGATCAAACAGCGCAAAGAATCCGTCGAGCAGTTCCTCAAGGGCGGCCGGAAAGAGATGGCCGACAAAGAAGCCGCCGAAATCATCCTTATCGAGGCCTACTTGCCCAAGGCCGCCAGCGAGGAACATATTGCCGCCGGAGTGAAAGCCGTAATCGCAGAAATGGGCGCGCCCACCATAAAAGAAATGGGGACTGTCATGAAGAGCGTGATGGCGCGCTTCACCGCTGAAGGCATTCGCGTGGATGGCAAAGTGGTCAGCGAGGCCGTCAAACGAGAATTAACTCCGAAATAAAGAGGGAGCAACTTGATCCAATCGCGACTGCGCACGCAACATCATCTGAGGGCGCTGTTCTGTCTGATCGCCTGTGCTTTGTTCGTCGTTTCCGCTCCTCCGCGCGCAGCCGCCCAGTTCAAGGCCTGGGTCATGGCCAAACTCCCCGACACGCCTGAGGGTCTGGGAGTCGATTCGCAAGGCAACCTTTACGCGACCCTGATGCATATTGGCGAAGTCGTCATGCTCAAGGATGACGGCAGCTACGATCACGTCGCCTGGGTGCCGTCGAAAGAGGAAAGCGGAAAGGGCGACCTGATCGGACTCGATCTCGACCAGTCCGGCAACATCTACGTCGCCTACACCGGCCATTCGAAGCGTGACTTTCGCAAGGACCTGGGAAATCCGTTCCATCCCGCTTGCCGCGATGCGACGGTCACCAGCTCTGGCGTTTATAAGATCGACGCCAAAACCCGAAAAGTGACGGCGCTCGCGACCAAAGCCGACGGTTGGCCATTTTGCTATCCCGACGATGTGGCCATCGACTCCAGTGGCAACGTGTACGTGACCGACCTCACCTACTCCGGAATCTGGAAAATCTCTCCCGATGGCAAGAAAGTGGACCTGTGGTCGGCACACCCCTTGCTGAATTGGTCGGCCAAGCCTTATTCGGGATTCCCTCTGGGCGTGAATGACCTCGTGCTCGATCAACAACAGAAAAACATCTATGCCGTCACTGATGGCGATCCGCTGATACTCAGGATCCCGATTAAAGACGACGGGACGGCAGGCGAACCGGTGGCTCTGCCTTACGGGTTTTCGGCATTCGATGGAATCGAACTCGACAGCAGAGGCAACATCTACGTATCCGAGCTTTTGCTAAATCAGATCTGGGTCCTTTCGCCAGACGGTTCCCATCGCATCCTGATTGCGACTAAGCAGAACGCCCCGCTCGACAACAACACCAGCCTGGTTATGAAGGGAGATGTTCTCTGCACCGCCAACCTCGGCTTCACTCACGCCACGCCCGAGGAAGCTGACCGCACCGTGGTCTGCATGAAGGGATTTCCCTTGCCGAAGTAGTGCTAAACCAAGCTGGCGGCAATGCCGAGAGCTTCGGCGGCCTTGCGAAGCCGCTTATCCCTTGTCCATAGAAGTGTAGCGGGATTGATATAGACGGATGCGATTAAGTGGGCGTCGGCCAGGCCGATACCCAGGCTGTACAGACGGCGCGCCTCGATGGTGAGTCGCACTTCGCTCAGTCGCGCCACTCTCACTTGTGGCATCAAGTCCAGGAGTGCAAGCGTCTGGGTTCGGCCCCGCAATGACCCGAGCGCAAGCTCCGCAATGATGAAGGGATGGACCACAATGCTTCCTCGGTCAAGATGCTTACGCATTTCCGTGTTTCCCGACCGGAGATGGTCAATCCACACCGAGGTATCAGCGAGAATCAACCCGGCCGCACCCTGCGGCGCGGAACATTCTTCAATGCGGGCATCGTCCCTCCGAGGGATGCCAATCTGCGGGCGCTTTCACGCTCAATCAACGCTTTGAGGGCCTCGCGAATCAAGGCCGTCTTCTCCGCCACCCCGGTGAACTCCTGGGCGATCCGTAAGAGGTCGTCATCCAGTGCAAGGGTTGTTCTCATGGGAACTCTCGGCACCAATTATAGCATCACATGATGCCATTCAACGTGCCTCGATGCTTGGCCAAAAGTGCCTCCCATCCTCAATCACTTAGCAACCTTCAGCCATGCTCCTTGCTCCGCTGCAACTCCCGGTACGCCTCGCTTTTCGACACGCCCATCTCCTTGGCAATCTTCTTGAGCGCGGCCTTTTCGTCCAGTTTTTCTTCGGCCATGATCTGCTGAAGCCGCTGGCGAATCGCAGGACGGGCGAGGAGGCCCGTCCCCACACGAGCTTCGCCTTCTTCCGCCTTCCCGATAATCAACGTGATCTCGCCCTTCACCTCGCCGCGCGACTTGAGTGTCTCCAGCACATCACCCGCATGCCCGCGCAAGAACTCCTCATGCAGCTTGGTCACTTCCCGTGCTACCACCACATGCCGGCACGCTCCGAGCACTTCAACCATGTCTTCCAGCGCCTCTTTTACCCGATGTGGAGCTTCATAAAACACCTGCGTTCGAGGCGACTCGCGAACACTCTCCAGCAACGCCCGCCGCTGTCCCTGCTTTGCCGGTAAGAATCCGCTAAATCGAAAGGCGTCCGTCGGCAACCCACTGGCCACCAGCGCCGCCAGAAATGCCGACGCTCCCGGGATCGGCACCACCGGCACATGATGCCGGATCGCCAACCCAATCAGCCGGAACCCAGGATCGGAAATCCCCGGCATGCCCGCATCCGTCACTAAAGCGATGCGCGCGCCTTGCTCCAGCTCAAGCACCAATTCCGGCGCCCGCGTCATTTCGTTGTGTTCGTGATAGCTCGTGGTCCGCGTGGTGATGCTGTAGTGATTCAGCAGCTTCCGCGTCTGGCGGGTATCCTCGCAGGCAATTACGTCAGCTTCCTTCAGCACCCGCAGCGCCCGCAGCGTGATGTCCTCCAGATTCCCAATCGGCGTCGCCACCAGGTAAAGCCCCGGAGACAGAGGCTGGGCACCCGCGTGAGTTTCCTCTGCTGCCATGAAGCCGAGTCTACCATCCGATTGCATAAGCACTTGCCTTCCTCTGTGTTCCTCTGTGCCCCCTGTGGTCAAGAATTACCGAATTGGTAGAAAATGGACTCCATGACCACCATCATCCTACTCACCATCTCCAACATCTTT
Organism: Terriglobales bacterium; assembly: GCA_049591935.1. Classification (GTDB taxonomy): domain Bacteria; phylum Acidobacteriota; class Terriglobia; order Terriglobales; family Acidobacteriaceae; genus JABCZH01. The sequence goes on from JBAWFN010000180.1 coordinate 40,541, forward strand.
ATGACCTTTGCCTGGTACGGCCATCTGAAATACCGGCAGGCGCCGTTATTCAAGGTGATTCTCCTCAGCTGGGGTATCGCCTTCTTTGAATATTGCTTTCAAGTCCCGGCCAACCGCGTTGGCTCCTATGAATTCACCGCCGCGCAGCTCAAGACCATTCAGGAAGTGATCACCCTGACCGTCTTTTCGGTCTTTTCCATTCTGTACCTGAAGGAACCGATGCGCTGGAATTATGCCGTCGGCTTCGTCATGATGGTGGCTGCGGTCTTCGTGATTTTCAAAAAATGGTAACCTAAGGGTTCATGCCACTTTACGAATACGAGTGCAAGAAGTGCCATCACCGCTTTGAGCGAATCCAGACGTTCGCCGCCCGTCATACGAAGAAGTGCCCCGAATGCGGTGGCCCGATCGAGCAAATGATCTCCGCTCCCGCCGTGCAGTTCAAAGGATCAGGGTGGTACGTAAACGACTACCCCAAGAAATCGTCGGGTACGTCAGCGTCATCCTCCGACTCCGGTGCGAAATCGGAATCGAAGTCTGATTCGAAGAACGAATCCAGTTCTAAGTCTGAATCCAAGAAAGACGACAAACCGAAGTCTGAATCGTCCAGCAAGAAAGCCGAAAAGAAATAGCAAAACATCAGGCCACGGATTTTCACGGATTAACCCGCATCAGCCTCAAGCTTTATCCGTGGTATCCGTGCAGATCCGTGGCGTCTTTCTGACGATCCGCTCTAGAATCTCACGCCGCCGATGTCCGTAAACTCGGCCTCCTGCCAGCCTTCCGAAGGAAAGTACCAGTTACTGGCTCCGGCTTCGTGATTGTTGCCGCCCGCGCCGTACCCCACGCTTGGGCTGAGCCAGTAATCCATGCCCATTTGCAACAGCGCCCCCGGCGAAATCCTCACCCGCGCCTTTACCGTGCAACCCTCCAACCTCCCCTCGGGCAGCGCCGCCCGCGGCGAGGCGGGCCAGAAATGCCAGACTCGATCAGGGCGCTGGCCCACTCGAAGCACGACTGCTCCGCTCACCCTGTCATGCAGCAGCGGTATGGGTTCGTGCTCATTCGTTCCAAACCAGGGATTGCGGCGGTACAGCCCGCCGCGCACGCTGCCGCGGTCGTCGTTGAGCACGATTTCGCGGCCATCCGCCCGGCAGGAAAGCTGCGTCCACGCTACTTCAACCGTGGCCGACGCGTAGCCTGAAACTCGCGTGTCGGCAATGGCAATTCCCCACAATAAAACCGACGAAAATCCCTCCGGCGCCGGCGTCGAATTGACGTACCCGGCCTTGTAGCTGGCTTCGTCCGGGACTCGCGGATCGTTGAGCACGGCGAAGGGAAACGGACTGGTTGCCCGCGTCTGCGGCGTGATCAGAGTTAGGTTGGAGCTGGCCGTCCGATGCGGCACAATCGCCAACAACTTCTCCGCAGAGATCACTTTGAAATCCGCGCCGGTCGTACCAAAGACCACGCGGCCCACTTCCTGCAAATTTCTGCCCGTGATTTCAACCCGCGTGCCCTCCGGCCCGCTGGTCGGCGAAATTCGAATGACCTCAGGAGCGTCACTGGCTCCGGATGCATACAACCGGGCAGCCAGTAGACCTAGAATCAAAAAGATACGCTGTCTCATGTGCTTCCCTCTGCGTCCTCCACCATGTTCTCGGCGTCCTCTGCGTTGAGCTTTTGTTTCTGCCTGCCCATTATTCCTCGGATTTCAATCGTTGGCGCTTTCGCTGGCACAAAATAGCCGAACCAATTCCCAAAACAAGAATTCCTAACTCCCCGGTTGCCACACTGCCTTGCGCCTCGTATATTGATTCTTTCCGGAGGCCGCAATGAACCACACTGAATTCTTCCAGCAGCTCGAGACCCGCATCGCCAGGTACGACCTGCTTTGCCATCCTTTTTACCAAGCTTGGACCGCGGGCAAGCTCACGCGCGACGATCTGCGGGAATACGCCCAGGACTATTACCATCACGTCGAGGCCTTCCCCACGTATCTGGCTGAACTGGGCGTACGCCTGGACGAAGGCGAGCTTCGCCGCGCCATTCTGGCCAACCTGGCCGACGAAAAGGGCGGCGAGGACGTATTCGGCGAGCCCTCCCGTTCCCACTCCGAGCTGTGGCTGGACTTCGCCGAGGGCATGGGATCCCGCCGCAACCTGCGCCAGTCGCCTTTGCCGGAAATTAAGCAGCTCACCGCCTTTTTTCATCGCGTGGCTAGTGAGGGCACGCCGGAAGAGGCCCTCGCCGCTTTCTATGCGTACGAGTCGCAGGTGCCCCGCGTAGCCAGGGAAAAAGCCCGCGGCCTACAAGAAATGTACGGCGCCGATCAGCGCACTACCGCGTATTTCACTCTGCACACCACCGCCGACGTTCTTCATTCGCAGGTATGGCGCAAGCAGTTGGCCAAGCGCCTGGAAACGCATCCGGAAAATACCGGGAAGGCACTGGACGCCGCCGAGAACGCTGCCAAGGCCTTATGGCAAGCGCTGGATGGAATCGAGGCCCGGCGGATGGCGAAGGTTGCAGCATAACCTGTAAAGGCACTGAGTCGAGATCGGAGCCCCTGATTCGATAGAATCAGTGGCTCTTCACCTTCGCGGGAATCTTCGCTACCATGCCCAAACCCATCCCCATCGGCGCCCACAGCACAGCCGAGGAAACTGTCGCCTTCGAGCACACCCTGACCGCGCACCATTCCGAACTGCCGCCGGTGTATTCCACGCCCGATATGATTCGCCTGATGGAGACCGCCGCCTTCCACGCGCTCCAGCCCTACTGTGAAGGCGACGAAATCACGGTGGGCACCGCTATCCATGTCGAGCACCGCGCCGCCAGCGGCATTGGCGCCAGAATTCGAGTAGAAGCCACACTCGAATCCTTCGATGGGCGCTTCTATACCGTCCGCGTCATCGCACGGGACGACACTCAGCAAATCGGCCATGGCACCGTCGGCCGCGCCGTGGTGAGCATCGGCAAGTTCATGGAGAAGATGAAAACCAAGAGAGCTTAGCAGCCAGCTTTGATGAAGGGCCGTCCGCGCCTATCTTTTCTCTTTTAGAATCGACTCATGCCCGATCTTCTTCTGCAAAAAGCTAACGCCTTTCGCGCCCTGCATCACGGCGGCAAGGTCCTGGTTCTCCCCAACGTCTGGGACGTAGCCAGCGCCCGCATCATCGAAGACGCCGGTTTCCCCGCCATCGCCACCACCAGCGCTGGAATCGCATTTTCGCTCGGTTACCCCGACGGACAGAAAATCTCCCGCTTGGAAATGCTGGCCCGGGTGGCCCGCATCGCCCGAGCGGTGAAAGTCCCGGTCACCGCCGACGCCGAAGCCGGTTACGGCGATCGCCCTGAAGACGCCGCTCAAACCGCCCGCGAGGTGATCGAGGCCGGTGCCGTCGGTATGAATTTTGAGGATGGCACAGAGGATCCGCAGCACCCGCTGATCGACCTCTCTCTGCAGTTGGAAAAGATTCACGCCATTCGCGAGGCCGCGCTGAAGTCTGGCGTGCTTCTGGTGTTGAATGCCCGCACTGACGTTTATCTGTCTCAGGTTGGTGCCCCCGAAACCCGATATGACCACGCCCTCCAGCGCTTGCGAGCCTATCGCGACGCCGGAGCCGATTGCGTGTTCGCCCCCGGAGTGCAGGATGCAGCGACCATTGCCCGGCTAGTCAAAGATATTCAATGTCCGCTGAACATTCTCGCCGGACCCGGCTCGCTCTCCCTCAGCGAACTGGAGAAGCTGGGCGTAGCGCGAGTCAGTCTGGGCTCGGCCCCGATGCGGGCAACGCTCGGCCTGATGCGCCGGATGGCGGATGAGTTGAAGGTTTCGGGCACCTACCATGCTCTCGAAGGCGCTCCTGCCCACGGTGATGTGAACAAGATGATGAGGTAGGGATGTACCATGTTGGCGTGCGACCCCTCGCCACCGCCGTTCTCGCCTACATCCGCAAGCACGCGCTCCTGAAGGCCGGAGATCGCATGGGCGTCGCCGTCTCCGGCGGCGCCGACTCGGTCGCGCTGCTTCGCCTGCTGCTTGAGCTCCGCTCCGAAATTGGCATTGTTCTTTCCGTGGTTCACTTCAACCACCAACTGCGCGGAGCCGACTCTGATGGAGACGCACAATTCGTCGCGGACCTTGCCCGGCACCATAAGTTGGACCTGCACTGTGAAAGTGCTGACACTGCTGCATACGCCGCGCAAAAGCACTTAAGCATCGAAACCGCTGCCCGCGAATTGCGCTACCAATATTTCCGGCGTTTGCTCGGCGAAGCCCGTCTGAACCGCATTGCCACCGCTCACACCCTGGACGATCAGGCGGAAACCGTTGTGCTCAGAATCGTCCGCGGAGCCGGCAGCCGTGGGTTGGCGGGAATCTACCCCCAGTTGTCCGTTGCCGGTGTAGAAACCGCAACCATCGTCCGCCCGCTGCTGGCAACCAAACATCAAGATCTCGAAGCTTATCTGCAAAGCCTCCGCCAACCCTGGCGCGAGGACGCCAGCAACCGTGACCTGCGCCACGCCCGCAACCGGGTACGTCACGGCATCCTGCCGCGGCTGGAACGCTTTTTGAATCCGGGAGTCCGCCAGGCGCTGGCCGAAACTGCCGAGATCGCACGCGCTGAGGAAAGTTACTGGCAAGGCGAAGTCGCGCGCGTCCTCCCGCAAATCTGGACTCCGCCATCCGGCACGCTGAACTCTGCAGCTTTACTCGTATTGCCTCTCGCTGTTCAGCGTCGCATTGTCCGGGCCGCATGTGAGTCCCTGGGCCTGCGCCTCGAGTTTCGTCACGTGGAGGAAATTCTGGCCCTGGCTTCCTCCCCCGACTCCAAATCAACCGAGCTGCCGGCAGGATGGGTCGTGTCGCGCAAGAAACACAGCCTGTGCCTGGAGCGTAAGCTGGTGGCGGTCGCTTCCGACTACGAGTATCCTTTGCCGATCCCCGGCTCGACCCCGGTTCCCGAGGTCAACTCGCGCTTTCAAACGCTCTTGGTTCCCGGAAACCGCGTCGAAGAATACAATCCCGATCATTTGCTGAACCGCGCTTTGCTTGGCAAGGAGTTGCGGGTGCGCAATTGGCGTCCGGGAGATCGCTTTTGGCCGGCTCATACCAAGGCTCCCAAAAAGATCAAGGAGTTGCTGCCAGGACGCGACTCGGCCGGCCCCGAGCGCAAGCTCTGGCCCGTCGTGGTCGACGGAAGTGAGATAATCTGGGCCCGCGGCTTTCCAACCCCGGCAAAGTTGCAGCCGCAGAATGGGGATGAGGCAATCATCATTCAAGAGACGCCATTGGAATAACTGAGCCTGACCGCCCGAAATCTGAGAAAATGGTACGCCACGGATGAATCCCGCCGCCAAATCCGAGCAGCTTCGAACCGTGATCTCCGCCGAGCAGATCCAGAAACGCGTGCGCGAGATGGCGCGACAAATCTCCGACGATTATCAGGGCAACACCATCCATGCTCTGGCGCTGCTGGAGAATGGCTTCATGTTCATGGCCGACCTGGTGCGCGCCCTCGAGATTCCGGTCATCTGTCAATTCATAAAGCCTCGATACCGCCGTGAAAAAGAGGGCAAGCCGGAAGGTTTTTTGGAGATCTTCTTCAGCCATGACGCCGACATTCGCGACCAGCACGTTCTGCTGGTAGAGGGCCTGGTTCATTCCGGTGTTACCACAGAATTTCTGATGAGCGATCTGCGCGGACGGGGCGCGGCTTCCGTGAAGGTAGCCACTTTGCTCGACCGCCAGTCGGCCCGGCGGGTGCAGTTGCAGCCTGACTATTTCGGGTTTTTGGTGGACGAGGTCTTTCTGGTCGGTTACGGCCTGGGTTCCGCGGGTCAGACCCAGCGCAACCTGCCTTATCTGGCCTCTGCAAGCTAAAGCCTGTCCGTGACTTAAGTCACGGTGAGAACGTCCGCCTTTTTCCCCCGATACGCGGTAAAATACGGCAGGTGTTGGAATTTCGCTAATCGAAATGCGGCGAAGGGCATCTAAGACTACAGTGCTGAAACTGTGGTTTGGAACGAGACGCTGTTTCCTCAGGAGTCGTATCGGTGAACTCGACAGTTAAGACGGTGGTTTTCTGGTTGGTGATCGTGGTTTCGGCATTCCTGCTCTGGACAGTTGTGAAGCAGGGAGGATCCGGACAAAAAGACAAAGAAGTCAACTTCTCCCAATTCATGTCCGATGTTGACCAGGGCAACGTCAAAGAGGTCACCATCATCGGCATGGAAGTTCGGGGCAAGTTCCAGAATGACGGCTCACTGTTCCATACCACCGTGCCCGCCAACTACCCCGACATGATCAAGACCCTTCGCGATAAAGGCGTCAACATCACCATCAAAGACATCAGTAACGGAAGCTGGCCCAGCTGGCTGCTGAATCTGGCCCCGCTGGTCTTGCTGGCAGCGCTCTGGTTCTTCATGATTCGCCAGATGCAAACTGGTGGAAATAAAGCACTTTCCTTCGGCAAGAGCCGGGCGCGTCTGCTCTCCATGCAACAGAAGAAAGTTACCTTCAAAGACGTCGCCGGCGTCGAGGAAGCCAAAGAGGAACTGAAGGAGATCATCGAGTTTCTGCGCGAAGCGCAGAAGTTCCAGAAGCTCGGCGGTCGCATTCCCAAGGGCGTGCTCCTGGTCGGCCCTCCGGGAACCGGCAAGACTTTGCTGGCGCGAGCAGTTGCTGGCGAAGCCAACGTTCCGTTCTTCTCCATCTCCGGCTCGGACTTTGTAGAGATGTTCGTGGGCGTGGGCGCCAGCCGGGTTCGCGATCTTTTCGAGCAAGGCAAGAAAAACGCTCCTTGCATCATCTTCATCGATGAAATCGATGCCGTTGGACGTCATCGCGGCGCCGGCCTCGGCGGCGGCCACGACGAGCGCGAACAGACTCTGAACCAGTTGCTGGTCGAGATGGACGGCTTCGAATCCAACGAAGGCGTCATCCTGATGGCCGCTACCAACCGGCCCGACGTGCTCGATCCAGCCCTATTACGGCCCGGACGTTTTGACCGCCGGGTGGTGGTGAGCCGGCCCGACGTGCGCGGACGCGAAGAAATTCTCCGGGTCCACACCCGCAAGATTCCTCTCGCCGACGATGTTGATCTTTCTGTCTTGGCTCGCGGTACACCGGGCTTTTCAGGCGCCGATCTGGCCAACATGGTTAACGAAGCCGCTCTGGCTGCGGCCCGCCAGAACCGCAAGGCCGTGCTCATGTACGACTTTGAACTGGCCAAAGATAAAGTCCTGATGGGCGTAGAGCGCAAGTCGCTTCTGCTTTCTGAAGACGAAAAGAAGGTCACTGCCTATCACGAGGCCGGACATGCCTTGGTTGCCGCCAAGCTGCCGAATTCCGATCCTCTCCACAAAGTCACCATCATCCCACGCGGCATGGCGCTGGGCGTGACCATGCAGCTGCCCATCGACGACAAACACAACTACACCAAGGAATATCTCGAGACTGAAATCGCCATCATGATGGGCGGCCGCATCGCCGAAGAAATGTTCCTCAATCAGATGAGCACCGGCGCCGGCAACGACATTGAACGCGCTACCGAAATGGCCCGCAAGATGGTCTGCGAGTTCGGCATGAGCGAACTTGGCCCGCTGACCTTCGGGAAGAAAGAAGAGCAGATCTTCCTCGGCCGCGAAATCGCCCAGCACCGCGACTACAGCGAATCCACCGCCGTCAAAATTGACGAAGAAGTGCGGCGCATCATCGGCCGTGGTTACGACACCGCCAAGAGTATTCTCGGCGGAAACCACGATTGCCTGGTTCGAATCGCATTGGCGTTGCTGGACCGCGAAGTGCTCGATGCCAACGAAATCAAACTGATTATCGAAGGCAAAGAGCTGCCCAAGATCACTCCCCCACCCCGCCAGGACGACGGTGTGCAGCAGGTGCTGAAACCCGAGCCGGGACGCCCTGGCATCGCCAAGGGCGGCGAAAGTCCGGCCAGGGCTTAGTTTCTAGTTTCGTGTTCTAAATGGGGCGGCCAAAAGGCCGCCCCAAGTTTTTGAATCCGCGTTCATCCGCGGAAATCGGCGGCGATGAATGCAGCAATCAACTCCCAGGATGCGAAGGAAATCCATGACCAACGTCCCCGTCTGGTTCGAGCGAAAATTCGAATTTACCTTTCCCGTCGAGCAGTATCCCAACCTGTGTGTTCGTCTGCGGGGGACCCCGCCGCGCCTGGAAGAAATGCTGCGCGGCCGCTCCCATGAGCGTCTGACCAAGAAGCCCGAAAATAAGTGGTCAGCCCAGGAACATGCTGGGCATCTGCTCGATCTCGAATCTTTATGGATGGCTCGCGTGGACGACTTCTTAGCAGGCGGAGACACACTCACCACCGCCGACCTCCGCAATCGTAAAACTGATGAAGCCAATCACAATGCCCGCCCCTTGGACGACATTCTGGCCGGCTTCCGCAAGGCGCGCCTTCGTCTCGTCGATCACGTAGCAGAACTTCAGCCGGAACTGTTTTCCCGCTCCATGTTGCACCCGCGGTTGAGACAGCCCATGCGGTTGGTAGACCATCTCTATTTCGTCGCCGAACACGACGATCATCATCTAGCCACAATCTGGGAACTAGTCAAAGAGTAGCGCCGGCGTCCTCGGTGGCTGTCGCGAGGGCACCTTGCCCTCGGATCGTAAGAATCACATTGCAACCGTGATCAACGGCTTCCCCTCGGCCAACACTTCTCCAATTTCCACCGCCGCCACTCCCGCCGCGTCCAGCGCCCTGATCAACTCCACCGCGTCCTCCGCAGCCACGGAAATAAGCAACCCTCCCGCCGTCTGCGGATCGAACAGCATCGTCTTGATCTCCTCGCTGATTCCTCCGTCGTAGCCCACCACGCATTCCGCGAACTCCCGATTCGCTTTCAGCCCACCCGGAATATGTCCAGCCCGCACACAGTCCAGCGCACCTTCCAGCAGCGGAATCCGTCCCGCATGCAACCGCAGCGAAACCTTCGACGCCAGCGCCACCTCTCGCGCATGACCAATCATGCCGAACCCGGTGACATCAGTCAGCCCATGCACGGAGAATTTCGCGATCACCTCCGCCGCCGTCTTATTCAGCGCCGTCATCGACGCTACCGCCGCATCGATCCAAGCCTGCTTCGCCACACCTTTCTTGATCGCGGTCGAAATCACTCCCGTCCCCAGCGACTTGGTGAACAACAAACGATCGCCCACCTGAGCGCCGCCATTCGTCAACACCTTGGCCGGATCAACCACTCCCGTGACTGCGTAGCCAAACTTGGTTTCATCATCGCGAATGCTGTGCCCCCCGATCACCGTGCATCCCGCTTCCATCATTTTGGAAAGGCCGCCCGCCAGAATGCGCTCAAGAATTGCCAGATCGCCTTTCTCGGGGAAACACACCATGGCCAGCGAAGTCAGCGGTTTCCCGCCCATCGCATACACGTCGCTCAGCGCGTTGGTCGCAGCAATCTGCCCAAACGTGTAAGGGTCGTCCACAATCGGCGTGAAAAAATCGACCGTCTGGACGAGCGCGGTCTCAGGCCCGAGTCGATACACTCCGGCGTCGTCGGCATGGTCAAAGCCGACCAGCACATTCGGGTCCTGTTGCCGGGCTAATTTCCCAAGCACCGCGTCCAGCGCCGCCGGACTCAGCTTGGAAGCTCAACCCGCAGCTTTCACCGACTCCGTCAACCGAAACGGCTTTGCATCAGCCATGAGCCATTCTAACCACAAAAACGCGGCCACGGATTTGCACGGATCTTCACGGATAAATCTTTCTCGTAATTGATCCGTGAGAATCCGTGTAAATCCGTGGCGTTCTTGTTCTGCGTTGATCCGCGAAGTCTGCGGCTACTTCAGCCTCACATCCGTGATCTGCAGCTCAGGGTAAGCCTGATTCCAGTCCGCGCTGATGTGCTCAAACGTCAGCCGAAATGGCTTGCTCTGGCCCGGCGGCAACGGCGAAGCGCTCAGGTCAACCGTGTCCGGATATGGCCCGCTGGTCTGCAATACATGTAAGGCAACGTCTTCTGCCTGCGCAATCTGGTCCAGAGAATTCTTGAAATTTACATGTACAACAGCATGGGTCACGGTCTTATCGCCCGTATTGGCCACGGTGCCATCGATATAAGTCACGCTGGCGCCAACAAAATTCTCGGCCGTGCTCATTTTCAAAGCGGACAATTTCAGGCTGGAAGCATAAGGATGAAGCGCAACCGGACTTCTAGGGGCGCTGCGGGTCAATAAAGCGATCACGCCAACCACAACCACAACCGCCGCCACTCCGACGACAATAGCTCGAACGTTGGAATCGGGTTGCGCTTCTTCCAGCGGAGATGGCTCAATCAACCCGCCCATGAAGCGATTGTATCAGCGGTCACCGGAAGCCCCATGCTGTTGGGCAACCTACTGACCTGCAGTCGCGCTAGACCCTTCAGAAACAAACGCTCTGATATAGCCAATCAGCGCGCCGTCTCCTTTATCCCACAAATCGTCGTGCTCCACGCCGTTCAGCATGTATAGAGTCCTGGGCTGGTTGGCGCGATCGTAAAGCAACTTGGGCATCCAGGGAGCCGCAATTGTGTCTGCGGTCCCCGAGACAATAAGAACGGGCATGTGCACGCTTGCGATCTTGTTCTTGTTTTCGAAATTGTTGGCGTTATCGATCCATTGACTCGGCCGCAGCAGCGTGCTGTAAATCAAGTCCTGGTTGGCGACATCATAGACGCTTGAGATGGGACTGAGCAGAATGAGTCCAGCGGAGTGTGGCGACTCGACGGCAAGCTGGGTGGCAACGCCCGAACCGATCGACCAGCCCGCGATGTAGATATCCGAGGGAATCATGTGACGCTGCTCGATCAAGTAGCGCATCGCGGCGCGCGCGTCTTCTGCCGTGCGGGGACCATTGGTTTGGGCCGGGCTGCTCTCGCCATACCCGCGATAGTCAGCCAGCAGCAAGTTCGCACCCGTTTGATGGAGCGACAGGGCCTCGTGGGCTGGAGTCCGCACCACCTCGGATTCCAAAACATACCCATTCCCATGGAAGTAGAGGATCACCTTGGCAGTTGGTTTCTCGGCCGGGATCCACCAGGCATGCATCTGGCTGGACGCGTCCACAGGGATGTGCAGGTCTTCAAAGGGGAGATTCAGCTCCGCCGGAGTACGGTGCGAATAGGTCGTTGGCGCAGGGAAAATGAGCTTCGGCTCAAGGTAGAAATGACAGGCGATAATGCCCCCGACATAAAGCACGGCAACTAGGGCCACTATCCAAACCGAGACTCGCCTCCGCCGTCCGCGCGGACGCTCAGTGACGGCCGGCGTTGCCGTCACCTACTCGCCCCCCACCGTCAACCCCTCAATCCGAATTGTCGGCGAAGCCATCGCCCCGCGAAATTCCAGATCGTTGCCGATCTCAACAATGTTGAAGAACATGTCTTTCAAGTTCCCCGCGACGGTAATCTCCTCGACTGGATACGCCAGTTCCCCGCCCGAAATCCACATTCCCGAAGCGCCGCGCGAGTAGTCCCCAGTCACCAGATTCGCGCCGTGTCCGAGGAACTCGGTCAAATACAAGCCATCTTTGATCTCGCCGATAATCTGCTGCGGCGTTTTCGAACCCGCTTGCAAGAAGTAATTTCCCGGCCCAATGCCGGGAGTTCCCGCGAGTCCGCGCGAAGCATTCGCGGTGGTCTGCAAGCCCAGCTTTTTTGCGGTGTACGTATTCAGAAGATAAGACTTCAATACGCCATTCTCGATCACCACCGTCCGCCGCGTGGGAATGCCTTCCCCATCAAACGGGCTAGTCCCGAAACCGCCGGCGATCGTTCCATCGTCAATGACGTTTACCCGGTCGCCGGCGATCTTCTCGCCCAGCTTTCCCGCCAGAAACGACGCTCCGCGATATACCGAGTCTCCATTTACGCCTTCGAAAATATGGTCCAGCATCGATGCCGCCACTAGCGGATCCAGCACCACCGGCACATGCGCCGTCTTCCCCTTGCGCGCCCCCAACCGCCGCAAGGTGCGCTGTGCTGCCACCGTTCCCACATGCTCCGGCGATTCCAACCGGCCCAGGTTCCGCGCCACTGAGAACCAGTAATCCCGCTGCATCGTGCCGTTCTCGTTCTGCGCGATCGGCACCGCTGCCACCGAACAATACGACCTCTGGTATTCACCGACAAATCCATGCGAATTGGCCAGCACTTTGTGCCCGGTAGCTGCGTCGAACGACCCCCCATCAGAATTCTTGATGCGGGGATCGTAATCGAGCGCCGCTTTCTCCGCCCGCCGCGCGTAGCTGATGCGCTCCTCTCCCGGCAGCGAATACACATCGGCAGAGTACAGATCGAGATCCCCGGCCAGAGACCCCAGTTGAGATGCCTCGGGGATTCCGCCGAACGGATCTTCCGAGGTGATCTTCGAAAGTTCGAGCGCAGACTTCACCATGCGATCGAGTCCCGCGCGTGAGAAATCGCTCGAATAGGTGCTGGCGGCCCGCTGCCCATTGAACACCCGCACGCCAATCGCCTTCGAACCGGACTCCTTCAGCGTCTCCACTTGTCCCAAACGGACCAAAGTAGAGAACTCATCGCCCTCGCGAACCACACATTCCGCAGCCGTTGCCCCGCCTGCCATAGCGCGACGGACGATGTCTTGCGCAAGCTCTCGGAGATCGGTTTCCAGTTTCTGGTTTCTAGTTTCCAGTTGAGTAGAAGACATGATTTGTTTACTTGAAGTATCCGCGTTGGTCCGCGGAAATCCGCGGCGAAAAAAGGTTTACTGCATGAAGCCGCCGGTCTCTTTCTTAGCCGTTCCGCCTACGGTCAAACGGTCGATCTTAATGGTCGGAATGCCCACCCCCACCGGCACCGCCTGACCGTCTTTCCCGCAAGTTCCCACGCCCTCATCCAGCTTCAGATCGTTGCCCACCATGGACACGCGGGTTAGCACATCCGGCCCATTTCCAATCAGCGTGGCCCCTTTGATCGGAGCCGTGATCTGCCCGTCTTCAATCAAATAAGCTTCCGACGCCGCGAACACGAATTTGCCGTTGGTAATGTCGACCTGCCCACCGCCAAAATTCACCGCGTAAATGCCGCGCTTCACCGAACGCACAATGTCATGCGGATCATCCTGCCCCGCCAGCATATAAGTGTTGGTCATGCGTGGCATGGGAATGTGCTCGTAGCTCTCTCGCCGCCCGTTGCCGGTGTTGGCCATTCCCATCAGTTTCGCCGACAGCCTGTCGCTCAAATAACCCTTCAGAATCCCTTTTTCAATCAGCACCGTGTCCTGCGTGGTGTTGCCCTCGTCGTCAACGTTCAACGACCCGCGCCGCCACGGCATAGTCCCGTTATCCACCACCGTGCACTTTTCGCTGGCCACGCGTTTGCCAATCAGCCCCGCGAACGCCGAAGTCTGCTTGCGGTTAAAGTCTGCCTCCAACCCATGCCCGACCGCCTCGTGCAGCAGCACCCCCGGCCAGCCCGGACCCAGCACCACTTCCATTTCGCCCGCCGGGGCTTCGCGCGCGTCCAATTGCAGCACCGCCTGCCGCGACGCTTCTTTGGCAAAATACTCGGGAGTCTTCTCTCCGAAAAAGAAATCCAGCGCCACTCGTCCGCCACCGCCCGCACTTCCCCGCGCTGAGTTGCCTTCAGTCTTGGCAATGCACGCTACGTTCAGGCGCGCCAGCGGCTGCGAATCTTCGGCGAAAGTTCCATCCGATCCCACCACCAAAATATTGCGCAATTCATCCGCATAGCTCGCCCGAACTTCTTTGATCCGCGGATCGTGCGCCCGCGCGGCCTTGTCCGCCCGCATCACCAGTTCGACTTTGGCAGTGATCTCGGCGTCCACCGATGGCAACGTCACCGGATACAGGCTGCGCGCGGCTTTTTCTTGAAAACCCACGCTGGGAGTCTTAGCCGGCCCGCTGGCAATCAGAGCAGCGGTGCGGGCAGCGTGCAAAATGCGTTCCGCAGACAAATCATCGGTGTAGGCGTATCCCGTGCGCTCCCCGGCAATCACTCGAACTCCGCATCCGGCAGAAATTCCTTGCGAAGCCGACTTCACCATCGATTCATCTACCATCAGCGAAGTTGAGGACAGATACTCGAAGTACAGGTCGGCATAGTCGCCGCCCGCCGACAATGCTGCCGTCAAATAGCGCTCCAGATCGCGCTCCGTCAGCCCATAATGCTCGAAAAAGAACCGGTTCTTGTCCATAGTGATTTGCGTATTAGATGCCCTTGACCCAGGAACGGCTCCATGCGGGATAGACTCATTATCCCATAGCTCGCCGCGAAACCACTTCGGGACTCAATCGATGGTCACCCGTCACAGACGCCAGTTCATTTCCCCTGCGACAATCCTCCCCATGACCCCCGAACAGCTCACTCGGACCCTCGAAGAGTTCCTCGCCAGCGCCCAAAATGCCGTTATCCTTGAAGACAGCGTGGCTCTGTTCGATCTGGCTCAGTCGAAGTACTCCATCTCCGGCGAGCACAATAAATGCCTGCTGCACGTCTGGTCCTCCGAGCGCAACGTGGTGCGCCGAGTCATTGAAGCTGAAGTCAAGAACGAAACTCTCCGCCTCGCGGTGCAGCGCCTCGGGCAATCCCGGCCCAGCAAGCTCGAAATCTTCCGCGAACGCGACCGCCGCACGCCCACCGTAAAACGCCTGGCTCGCCTCGCCTACCAGCGCAGCTTGCAACGAACCCTGCAACGCTGGTTTCCTTCCTTCCAGGCAGCTCCCCTCCGCACCTCAATGGACCTCGAACGCTCCTTCGGCCCCATCTATTCCCGCGGATTGCTGCATCAAGGGCAATCGGCATTCGCGGTCCTGGGTGTGAATGCCCAGGAAACCCAGGCTTCCATCGATGCCGCGCTGACCTTCGGCATCCTATGGCTCGACGTCTGCCGCCAGGGTCAGGCGGGAAAGTTCGTGGTGGAGGGGCTAAAACTGTTTCTGCCAGCAGGCGCCGCTCAATTGACCCGCGAGCGCATGGCTCACTTGAATTCCGGCGTTGCCAAATGGCATCTCTACGAACTCGAGGAACACGATGACAGCTTGAAAGAGTTGGATGTTTCCGACTGCGGCAATGTCGCGACTCGCCTGGTTCACTTCACCGACGAAGCCAGCGCTCGTAGCCGCTTCGCGACACCCATCGCACAAATCCAAAGCCTGATGCCGGAAGCCGAAATCGCCGTTCTGTCGCCTGCGGAGGTCGCCTTTCGCTGTCATGGCTTGGAGTTTGCTCGCGCCCGTCTGGCCCATGAGCCTGAATCCCTCCGCAGCACCACCGAAATCGTATTCGGAGTAGGCCCCCACGAAGCCGTCCTTTGCGAGGCCAACCTTGCCCGCTTCACCCAACTGGTGCACAGCATTGGCGAAGTCCGGCACCCCCAGGGTCCACGTGACCATCCGCTGTGGCGGCTGCATCCCGAGCGTTGGCTGGAATCCCTGGTGATACAAAATGTCGCGGCGGTGGATGAACAATTGGATCCGGCATGTTTCTATTCCCAGGTGCCGGCTTTTTCCGCAGCCGACCGCGCCATGATTGATGTCCTGGCCGTCACCCGGGCGGGCCGCCTCACGGTGGTCGAACTCAAAGCCGATGAAGACATTCACCTGCCCTTGCAGGGTCTGGATTATTGGTCACGCGTGGCCTGGCACCATGCCCGCGGTGAGTTCCAGCGGTTTGGATACTTTCCGCTTCGCGAACTCAGTCCGGCCCAACCGCTGCTGTTTCTGGTCGCTCCCGCTTTGCACGTCCATCCTTCAGCCGACACCTTGTTGCATTATCTTTCGCCACAAATCCAGTGGGAGTTGTTGGGGATTGATGAAAGATGGCGGCAGGGGGTCAAAATCGTGTTCCGGAAAAGGCCGCTCAAGAATCCGCTACATCGGCACGCCGCCTGACGGATCCACCGCCTGACAGATCCTAAGACAACTACTTCTCCATGAACTCCGCGAATGCTCCGATTTTGCCGTAGTACAGGCGGATGCTGCACTGCTTGGGACCCACGTGAGCAAAGGAAACCTGCAGTTGCCCAGCGGGTGTATCCACTTCACCGAGTTCCATCGGCCCTCGTGCCACATCCTGCGCCTGATCGTAGGCTGCGCCAGGAGTGACGTTCTTGTTCACCACCAGAGTCCAATCTTTCCGGTTGGGGATGATGTAAACGCTGTACGCGCCGACCGGGATGGGAGTGTTGTTGAGGCTGATTGGAGCTCCGGCAAACAGCGTCAGTGGACTCCCTGCGGGAAGCCAGACTTTGCCGTTGCGGGGTTCCTCCTTGGAGGTGCCGGCAGCGTTGTTGTAGCGCACGCTGATCTCTTGATTGTCATCGAAATCGCAGAAGGCGGTTGCCGTGTGAGCATCTGCATCCTGCTTCTGAGCAAAGGCTGCGCTGGCAACCAGCACTTGCCCGAGAATGACAATACAGATTGCCGGCACGCGCATGTTGAAGCCTCCCTGGGAACGACCCCGTTTCGACAGATCATTGTACGTCGGAGTCTCAACGTTCGAGGGAAAAAGCTGCCGAACCTGTTCTGGATGCCCACCACCGCGGCTTTGGGGGCCGGCCCGGGGTGATTGGTAGCCCCCAATCGTGCTTGGTCTTCGGTGACGTTCTCTTACCTTCCTCCCATTGTTAGCGTGATATCACAACGCGACAAGGCACGAGGAAAGGCTGGATCCAACCACATGGCAAACGCGGCAAAGCCTGTCTCTAAACTGAAACTCCTCTACAGCGAAGGTGATGTGGAAGTATTAGCTGCTCAGGCCGCCTCGATTCAAAAGGCGGGTTACCCGGTGGAAACCGCACCCGACCGGAAAACCGTTCAGGAGGCGTTGCGCCGGGGTACGTTTGATCTGGTGATTCTGGGGCCAACCCTCAGCAAGAACGACCGTCACCACCTCGCATACATGGTAAAGAAGGCGAACCAGACCACCCGCGTGCTGGTCATGCACACCGATGGCGAACGTCACCCCGCCGTAGACGCCAATCTGGACACCGGTTGCAGCATCGACGCCGTGCTGGCAAAGATCGCCACCCTGTCGTCAACACTTCAGCCCGCGCTCACCCGCGCCGCCTCCGCCGGAAAATAAACTGCGGTCGCCGAAATCCCCGGCGCATCTCGCCAGGCACGAATCAAGACCCTAACCGGTGGGACAAAACCCACCATTTTCTCCCTCCGCAGCCCCTCACCCGGCCAACTTTCCGGTAGAATATCCGCAAAAATCATTCATGACCAACCGCAAGACCATTTACGTGACCCTTGCCGGACTGCCGCTGTCCTTCCACCTGGAGTGGCCATTCCGCAAATCTACCTCGGGAGCCGACTTTTTCTTCTTGCACGCGGACGTCCTCCTCGAGAACTCCTCCGGACTGCACGCGCCCGTGGCGGTCAATCTCTCCGCCACCGTGCGCGAGGTCATGCCTTCGCTTGAACCGCAAGACGCCGAGGGCCCCGTGATCAATTCTCTCCGCAAAGAAGTGGACCGCAGACAACTGGAGTTCGTGAAGTCCGGCAAGCTGGTGCCGGTGAATTTTTCAAGCCGCCATTGGGATTTCAAACGCCACCAATGGGTTTTTGGCCGCGCCAATGACGAAGACATCTTGCAGATGCTGGCCCGTAAGGTTTACTGGCAGGCCCGCCTGGTGGGCGGGACCGTTTGGCTTGGCGATCCCACCGAAGCCCTCTATGTGGAAGCCACACCTGTCCATGTTTTGGAACTCGCCCGCAAACTCCAAGACCAGAAGCTGATCAAACTGGAAAATGATCTTGCCGTAGCCGAGCCGGCCCTGATGGACCGCGCCGAGCAGTTCGAATCCGATATGCGCGTGGCGCTGGAAGAACTAGAAAAGAAGCACGCCTTTGAAAGGGGCTGAGTCCGAGGCCAGTTTTTCTCCGCGTCCTCGCGGCTTCTCTCCGCGGTCTCTGCGATTGGCAAACCGATGATTCTGCGAAAGCGACCTGACTTTATCAGCACCCGCCGTCTTTGAGTCCATCAGCGTGGATGGTAAGCGCCAATCTTGGCATTTACCCGCATGAACCATCCGGCTTCCGCCCCCTGCCACGTCCAGGGAAAAACATGGTCCGCGATCAGGTACTGGTTGCGGATCGTGGTGAGGTAACGGCCGACCCTCGTTTTGTCTTGGGTAAGGAATGCTGCATAGGAAACCACCACCCAGGGAAATTTGTCCTGGGAATGGAAGGATAGATCCACCCAGCCCGGCCAAGCCTGGTTGAAAGCCGCATACACACTCCTGGATTGAGAGCTGCCGGGAGCGATGACTCCCTGAACCATGGGGTAGAGTTGCGCTACCGAATCCGGGTACCAGGTTTTGAGGTCGGGGGCATCCGACCCAGCATACGGATAATACAAGCCGCGATTCGGAAGGTAGAGCACGCTTTGGATTCCCGCGCGGACGGTACGGGCATGGGCCGCGTACCAACTCGCGGCATCAGCATCACCCCAGGCCTGCGCAGCCAGACGGGCAAAATCCATCAAGCCGCGATAGTCTTCGGAGTTGTCCATCAGATACTCGACCGGGGCAGTTGGCATGGCATTGACCAGCCCATTGCTCTGTTGCAGGTTGGTGATGACGTTGCCGACGACGTTCAGGTTGTACTGGCCAATCGTATCTTTAATGAACGATCGAGCGCCGGGATCGCCAGTGTTC
This sequence comes from Terriglobales bacterium, assembly GCA_049591935.1. Lineage (GTDB taxonomy): Bacteria > Acidobacteriota > Terriglobia > Terriglobales > Acidobacteriaceae > JABCZH01. Next base: position 59,229 of record JBAWFN010000180.1, read on the forward strand.
CAGAGCGCCTCTGCAAGAGACAGGAAGGTGGCAGCGTACGAGTCGGCAGAATCGAAGGTGTGCAATGAGGCTTCCATCGTCCCGGCGACGTGGTAGTCGTAGACGGTGCCGTACTCGCCCCACCGGTCGGGCCAATTGAGATGGGCGATGTACCAACTCATCCACGCTTCAACCTGAGGAACCCTGGTCCTGTCCTGTAACCAGCCGATAGCCGCGAGATTCGCGAAGTAGGGTTCGATTTCGGTCGAGGTATAGAGGATGCCGCCGTCCGGAAGCTGCTGCGTGGCGAGCCAAGCCGAAGTCTCGGTGATGTCCCGAGAGTAGTTCTGTGCATGGGCGGAAACGATCGCAGCCCATGGAGCGATGAGCGCGAAGAGTAAGGAGAGTTTCCGCATGAACATCGATGTTCAGAGTCCCAGAGTAACGCTTTTCGTGGCGCACAATCGGTCACGGTCGAGCCCCGAGCGCAGCCCGGTAGCCAGATTATCGGTGCCGCGCGTTTAGCTTGTCGAGTGCACGCTTCAATTCTTCAAGCTTCTGCCCAGCTTCGCCGAGTTTGCCTTCGGCCGTCAGGCGCTGGTAGTCGGCAAGGTCTTTAGCAGCCTCCGCGATGAGCGGGTTGAGGTCGGTTGCGGACTGGGCGGAGGCGACGGATGCTGGGCTGCTTCGCTCGGACTCCGCCGGGGCTGCCGCGGCGGTGGTTGCTGTGGCGGTCGTGGATGCAGCCGTCAGCGACGAGACTGTTCCGCCAAAAAGTGACGCCATGGCCGCCTCAAAGGTTGGGCCGTACGCAAGCCGATCTTGCAGTGCGAGCACGACCAGGCGCAATTCCGGCATCGGACTGCGCTCGGCTTGCAGATAAATGGGCTCCGCATACAACAGCGCGCGCCCCGACGGAATCACCAGCAAGGCCCCGCGCCGCACATGCGAGCCTTGCTGATTCCACAGCGTCAATTGTCCGGAGAGTTGGGCATTTTGATCGATTCGCGCCTCGATTTGCAGCGGTCCGTCGACCAGCTTGGTTTTGGGAAAGTTGTAGACCACCGACGTACCGTAATGTGCGCCGTCGCTGCGTCCGGCAATCCAGCCGATCAGATTATTCCGGTTGGCCGGCGTGAAGGGCAGAATTTCCACGAACTCCTCGCCGCTTTCGCCCGGCAGTTTCATCAGCACGAAGTTTGGCTGCATCGCCTGGGTGGTTTGCTCGCCTCCCTCGCTCATGCCGACCTCGGTCGCGACCGTCCACAGATCTTCACGGTTGTAGAACGCCTCCGGATCCGTCATGTGATACAGGCCGTAAACCTCGGCCTGCAGCTTGAGCAGCAACTCGGGATAGCGCACGTGCTTTCGCAGTCCGGGCGGCATCATGGACGCATCCTGGAACAAGCCCGGAAAGATGCGGCGGTACGCTGCAATGATCGGGTCTTCCGTATCGAAGACGTAAAACGTTGTGGTGCCATCGTAGGCATCGATGACCACCTTCACGCTGTTCCGCATGTAGTTAATGAGATTGTTGTCGAGACGATAATGGCTGGAGTACGGATAGCTATCTGAAACCGTGTAGGCATCCATGATCCACGACAGCCGGCCGTCGTCACCGAGCACGACGTAGGCATCCGGATCGTAGGTGAGGAACGGGGCCAGCTCCGACACGCGATCCCGTATGTTGCGCCGCATCAACAGCCGGCTATTCTGATTCACGTCGTCGCTGAACGGCAGCTTCGCGAGGTCGCTTTGGTCGAGCGCGAGGACCAGGCGGCGCAGGAAACCGCCGAGAACGATACCACCGTCGCCTTCGTAGGACGTGAGATTGTTGCTTTCGCCCTGTGGGTAGTTGAATTCCTTCTGCCGCGTCTTCACATAGACGTCAGTATTGGTCAGTTCGCCGAAATAGATCTCTGGGCGTGACACGCTTAGGCCAGGCACGGTGCTCTGCACCGGCATGTTGCTCAGCATCAGAGTAGGCAGTCCTTCCGCCGTGAACCCATTGACCGGGTTCATCGTAATGCCATAGCCATGAGTGTAGATCAGCTTCTCGTTGATCCAGTTGCGGCTGCTTTCCGGCAGCTTATCGACGTTCAACTCGCGCGCGGCCAGCATCACCTCGCGAGTGGCGCCGTCGATATCATAGCGATCAATGTCGATGTCGGGAAAGTCGTAGTAAGTGCGGATTTCCTGAATCTGACGCAGCGTGTCCTGGAGTGCGTGCCAGTCCCATAGCCGGATGTTTTGCAGCGTAGCCTGATTGTTCGCCGGGTCAGCCGCCGCAACCGTCGTCTCCGCGGGAAACTCGCGCTGCGACACCCGGTTCAATCCATAGGCCTGTCGCGTCAAATCGGTGTTGTACATAATGTAAGGCTTCTCGCGAACCAGTTCGTTCGGTTTGACGATAAAGCTGCTGACGTACCAGCCGACTACCTGAACGGCGATATAGCAGAGGGCAGCCGGAAGGACCGCTGCGACCAGCCATCGCCCGCGTGGCATCCGCACGGCGTTGACCATCGCGATCATCGCGCCCAGGACGAGCGCCGCGCAGACCACGAGCATGCCGGTGAGCGTGACGTGCGCGTCCGTATAGGTGACCCCGCCGAAAATCGTATGATCGTCGAGCAATTGCTCGAACCGACTGATATACACACGCATCGCGAGAACCAGCAGCAGGAACGCAAAGGTGATGGAGAGCCCGCGCCAAGGTAGAGTGACGTGGCGGCTGAGGCGCCCGGCGAGCACACGCGCTCCACCCGTGATGAGGATGAAGAAAACCGCGAGAGCACAGGTCATCACGGCCAGGCTAAGCAGCCAGCCGAGAATGAGCTGCCACGCGGGCAGAGTGAAGAGAAAGAAGTTCAGCGGCTTGCCAAAAATCGGGTCTACGAGGCTGCCAGTCGTGGGCGGTGCGTACCAAAAGAGTGCGAGCGTTGGCCACTCCTCTACCATGGCGCCGCCGGTTGCAGCGGCAATGGCGAGCGAAGCGCCCAGCGCAATGAGTCGCAGAACCGGCTCGACTGGCAGCTTCACTGGCTGCCGCCCGATGAAAATCGTGTTACCCTCCGGCAAATCGGAGAGGTGTGCCCGCTTCAGAGCCAGGAACGTTCCGAATAGAATGAGAAATGTGGCGGCGGCAAAGGCCGAGAAGATCCCCCACTGAAGAGTTAGGGTTTTCCAAAACACCTCCCCATAACCGAGCGACCCGAACCAGAGCACGTCCACGTAATAGGACAATGCGGCCCGGCCGCCGAAGAAGATGGCGGCAACGACGGCAACAATGAGAAGGATGTGGCGGCGACGGCGGGGCTGCCCCGGATGGGGCGGCGGCCAGTCGATGGACTCGGACATTGCTCTACTCCATTCTTTTCAACTTCATTGGTTATCCGCATGATACTCCCTCGGCCTCGGCAAGTGGCTTCATGGCGACACCTCACTCGCAGAATGACTAGGAGATGGCGATGGTGTCCGCATTTTCGACACGCAAAACAAAGAAATTCCCTGTATATTTTCTTGTTGGCAGAGAATCTTGCGAAGAATAGCGGCAGACTGCTCCGCCCTTGCCCGTGACTTTTTCTGGCGCGACCCCAGTCCAAGGTGAGTATGCTTAAACACTCGGTGTGCCTGTTGTTGGTTCTGGTTGTAGCTGTCTCGGTGGCGACTGCTCAAATGCCTTCGGCGCAGCAGTCTGGTCCGGCCTTGCCCTACAGCCCCACTCTTGACTTGTCTTCGATGGACAAGTCGGTGGACCCCTGCGTGGATCTCTACCATTATTCCTGCGGCGGTTGGCAGAAGAAAAACCCGATCCCCCCCGACCAGACTTCGTGGTCGGTCTACGGCAAGCTGTATCAGGACAACCTGACCTTTCTACGCGGCATGCTGGAACAGGCGGCACAACCGAATGAGCAACGCAATGCTGTGACCCAGAAGATTGGCGACTTCTACGCCGCCTGCATGGACGAAAGTGCGGTGGAAAAGCGAGGCGTCTCGGCGATTCAGCCGGAACTCGACGCTATTGCGCAAGTTCAGTCGACGAAAGAACTCGCACCGCTGGTGGCGCGGCTGCAAGTGACCTACTTCCGCTATTCCTACACCAGTTCCATGCTGTTTGCGGCTGGCTCGACGCAAGATCCGGACAACTCCGAGCAAGTGATCGCCGATGTGGACCAGGGCGGCCTGGGCATGCCCGACCGCGACTACTACACCAAAGACGACGCCAAGACAAAAGAAACGCGCGAGCACTATTTTCAGCACCTGCAAAGGGTGTTCCAGTTGATTGGCGACAGCCCGGCCGCTGCTGCAGGGAATGCCGAGACCGTCATGCGCCTGGAAACTGCCATGGCCAAAGCTTCACTCACTCGCGTGGAACGCCGCGACCCGCACAAATTGGTCCACAAAATGAAGGTCGCCGAACTCATCCAGCTCGCACCGAACTTTGACTGGGCCACTTACTACCGGGAGGCTCGATATCCGGAGTTCCCCATTCTCAATGTGGACGCTCCCGAATTCATCAAGGAGCTCAACACCCTGCTGGCATCTGAGCCGATCGACAGTTGGAAGAGCTACTTGCGCTTCCACGTGGCCGACACTTCTTCCCCATATCTCTCCGCGAAGTTTGTGAACGAAAATTTTGAGTTCTACCGCAAGTACCTGCGCGGCGCGAAGGAGCAGCAGCCCCGCTGGAAACGCTGCGTGCAGTATGTCAACTATGGCCTGGGGGAGGCGCTGGGACAGGTGTATGTGGCCAAAGTCTTTTCCCCCGAACTCAAGCAGAACACGCTGGATATGGTTCGGGGCATCGAGGACGCGATGGGGCAACGCATCCGGGCGCTCGACTGGATGAGCCCGGAAACCAAGCAGCAGGCGCTGATTAAACTGGCGAGCATCCGCAACAAGATCGGTTACCCCGATAAGTGGCGCGACTACAGTTCCGTGAAGATTGTTCGCGATGATTTCGCCGGCAACGTCGAGCGCGCGCATCAATTCGAGGGCCGCCGCGACATCAACAAGATCGGCAAACCGGTCGACCACGGCGAATGGGACATCACCGCTCCCACGGTTGACGCTTACTTCAATCCGCAGATGAACGACATCAACTTCCCTGCCGGGGTGCTGCAGCCGCCGCTCTATGATCCGAAAATGGATGATGCTCCCAACTACGGAGATACCGGCGGCACCATTGGCCACGAACTTACCCACGGCTTCGACGATGAAGGCAGCCAGTTCGATGCCAAAGGGAATCTGAAGAATTGGTGGACCCAAGCGGACCGGGAGAAATTCGACGCCCGCACCCAATGCGTGGAGGACCAATATTCGAGCTACATCTCGGTAGAAGATGTTCACGTCGACGGCAAGCTGACGCTGGGCGAAAATGTCGCCGATCTGGGTGGCGAGATTCTCGCGTATATGGCCTGGAAAGATGCCAACCAAGACAAACACCTTCAGCCCATTGACGGCCTCACTCCGGAGCAGCGTTTCTTCATTGGGTTCGCTCAGTGGGACTGTGCCAACGAACGCCCTGAGGACATGCGGGTGCGGGCTATGACCGATCCGCACTCGCCCGCCCGCTACCGCATCAACGGAGTGGTGGTGAACATGCCGGAATTCGCGCAGGCATTCTCCTGCAAGTCAGGTCAGCCCATGGTGAAACCCGCAGCCAATGTGTGCAAGGTGTGGTAGCGGCGGGGCGCCACTTAGCGCTGTGTCATGGCTGGTCGAATCCGATGGGATTGTACGGAGCAGGGCGGGGAAAGCTTCAAGACAACTTTGCCTCTGCGAAGGTTTTCAGCATTTGGCGCAGGCGGGCAACGTCACTGCGTTCTTCCTTGCCATCAGGAACAAACTCGACTCCGTAGCGATATCCATCGCGATTGCGTACTTCACTGCGGACGCGAATGGGATCGCCTGAGTACGGAGGAGTGAACTCCACTTCGATCTCATCGCCGAGTCCGAGTTCTACACCTGCCACCAGACACATGCCGCCTTCACTCATTTCCGTGCCGCGCCCATCACGAATCAGGGTTCTATCCGGCTTGTGGACGACGGCCCGGACAGGGACATCGATTTTGTAGCGCGGCCAGCGACGTTCCTGCGGGTACGCGGGCAAAACCGGTGCGTCGGCGACTGTGGCGGACATGACGGCACACTAGCAGTTTTTAACCGGTGTTGAACGTGACGGAAGTCCAGCGGCGTAAGTTGTACCCGCGACCGCCGCTATCTCCTTGGCGCCCGGATACTGTTAATTCGCGTGGACTTGGCGCTTGGGCTCGGCCCAACTATTTCTTGCGGGCCCTGACTTTTGCCCATCGCGCCCTCTGCGCGGCGGCTATTCTTTTGCGCCCGGCAGCCGATATGGTTCGCTTCTTGCGGGTCGCGGTGGGCTTCGACTTGCCCCCTTGCATGTAGACCTTCCCAAAGGCAGTCAGGCCAGCGGTTACGCGGCGCAACTCACCCTCAAGACGCGTGCGTTCCTTCTGGAGTTGGTCGACGACCGTCTGCATCAGTGATTTGGGCATGAGGTCATGTTATCACTCGCAGTTCTGACCACCGGCCATTCTTGGAGGCACGTCAAGTCACGGCGAGTTCTTTAGACCGCAATGGGCTGCTCTGCGTAAACCTTCGGCTCAACCTCGACAGTGGAGCTAAGCGAGCGCGTCACCAGACACAGCTTTTCTGTCTTTTCCAGCAGACGCTGGGCGCGTTCGCGCTCTGCCTCTGCATAGACGATGACCACCGGCTTCAAGCTGATCTTGGTGAAGCGAAAACCGCCGCTGTCTTTCTCGAGCACGCCATCGACGGCAACTTCGATTCCCTGGAATTCCAATTTCGACGCGGTGGCTACGGCTCGAAAGGTCGCCACAAAGCAACTGGATACGGCTGCCAGCAGAAAGTGTTCCGGCGTCCAGAAGCCACGTTCGCCCCCGAACTCGGGTGGGGCGGAGAAATTGATCAGGCGGGGCGCGCCATGCTCCAGTTCGACGAAACCGCGGTCAAGCAGATGCCACTGCGCACTTGCGTGGTAGGTGTACTTGGTTTCCATATTCGTCTCCCCCTTTGTCAGCTTAGCCAGGTATGGGAGCGGGGGCTGTGAGGGCGGTCACATGGTGCAGTGACGCGTGCTAACCTTCCAGTTTGAACCGGGTTGCGGCGAGGGCATAGAGCGGTCTCCAAACCAGGCGGTTGATGGTAACCACCAAGACGGCCATTACCACGGTTGCGGCCAGGAGCAGACGAAAATTGCCGCTGTCGGTCGCGTAACTGATGATCGCGCCCAGTCCGGTGGTCGAGAAAGTTTGGCCCCGGAAGTGGAAATACTCAGCCACGATGCTGGCGTTCCATGCCCCACCCGACGCAGTGACGAAACCGGTGATCAGGTAGGGAAATATCGCGGGGAGAAAAAGTCTTCGCCAGCGCTCGACCACGCCCAGTTGATAGGCGCCGCAGACTTCCTTCAAATCTGAAGGTATGGCGGTTGCGCCGGCAACCACATTGAACAGGATGTACCACTGCGTGCCCAGGAGCAGCAGGACTATCGAGCCGATTCCGAGACCTCCGCCGGCGCGAATCAGCACCAGAAGGATGATGGGGAACAACGCGGTCGCCGGTACCGATGCGGCAATCTGCACAATCGGCTGGGCGATTGCGGACAACCTTGGCCGTAACCCGATGGCTACTCCGACAGGAACCGTCCATAGGGCTGCCAGTAGCAGAACAGCTTCCACCCTCAGAAATGTGGCTCCGGCTCCCCGAAAGACATGGAGCCATTCCGTTAACGACATCATGGCCAGAATTGAGAATACCTTGGCCACTGCGTATGCGATTCCAGCCAGCCCTACAGCCGCCAGCGCGCGTAGAGTCCAGCGGCGCACGCCACTGGTAGCCTTGATTGGCGAGTGTGACTCGCGATGCTGGTCTTGCGCGAAGTGTAAATCCAATCTTTCGCGAATCGGCAAAACCAGAGAGCGGGTCACAAAAGGAAGAATTCTTGAACGGCGCAGCAGATCCAGAATGGGCGAATGAGGTATCTGGGCTGCACCCACCTGTTCGACCTTGAATTTTTCGGCCCAGGCGATCACCGGGCGCCAAAGCACCTGGTCGATGAGAATGACGACGCCGATCATGGTCATCAAACCCCAGAAGATGGCTCGCGTGTCGCCCGCATTGGCGGCAGTCTGAAGATAGGAGCCGAGACCGGGCAAACGAAAATCCCGATCCCCTAAAACAAACATCTCGCAGGCCATCAAGAAGAACCACCCGCCAGCGACCGACATCATGGAATTCCAAATGAGCCCAAACGCCGCCTGCGGCAACTCGAGTTGCCAAAAGCGCTGCCACCAGCTCAAACGATAGGCCAGTGCCGCTTCGCGCATTTCGGTGGGGATGCTCTTCAGTGAGGAATAGAAACTGAACGTCATGTTCCACACCTGGCCGGTAAAAATCAACAGGACCGATCCAAGCTCTACGCCTAATTGCCTGCCGGGAAAAAGCGCCGCCATCGAGATCATCACGCCCGGAAGGAAACTGAGGACAGGGATCGACTGCAAGGTGTCGAGTAGCGGAATCATGAAGCGCTCAGCCTTACGGTTGTAGGCAGCTACATATCCGTAGACCAGCGTAAAGAAGAAACTGAATATGTAGGCGATGGCAATTCGCAAGACCGAGAACAAAGCATATTTTGGCAACACCGCAAGGCGCAGGCTGATCTCCGCCTGGGAGTTCACCGGGCCGGACCAATAATGGGCAAAGGCAATGACGCTATAAAACAGGCCGATCGCGCCCAGCACGATCGGCAATTCTCTAGCTAGAGAGGTAACGCCCGCCGGCACGATGCCCCATCCTGCCGGCCGGGGAGAGGCGTCGTGAATTGATTGCCGCATCGGCATCAATGGAGAGGGACAGCCTGGTTGGAATTCGTGGCGTCTGCGACACCGGTCAGCAATAATCGGTCTGTTTCCGAGTCGTAGGTGAAAATCTCAGCATATCGTCCCCAATTCAAGGCGGTATCGATCTGGCGCTGAACATCATCGTGGGAAAGATGCTCGTCCAGAACGTCGCGGAAAAATTCCAAGGGCACTTCGCGGTTCGACTTCCGCTCAAGCGCATTGCGAATCTGCTGAATTAGCGTGACGTGGCTGAGGATGGCGGTGCGAAAAAGCTGCTTCCGAGTGCTGATATCTGCTTCTGCAAATTCCTTTCCCGCAGGAGTGATGTGCACGTCGCCTCGCGTCGAATCCGCGAAGCGCAGCATGACCGCCCCGTCTACGATGGGAAAGAGGTCGTCCACTTCCATCAGCAACTCTTCGGCGAGGTGGTACAGGTCCTCCTCGCCCCCGCGATCGTTGAGGAACTCTAACAATCCAGCCATTCCGCCTGCGGTGGCATGGGGCAACACCTGAAATGGAGGTTTGCGCAGCGCGGGCAACTCGGTGACCGGACTGCACTCTAATTCGGGTTGGGTCATGACTTTGTAGATGTAATCCACGTATACGAGAAATTCAGCGGATTTCCGATCCCGCGGTTGAGGCAGTGAAATGCGGAAATCAGCGCGGATCTTTGCCGGGTGCGTTCCCAATACCACGATTCGATCCGCCAGCAGGACCGCTTCTTCAATATTGTGTGTGACCAGGAAGACGCTTCTGGTGGGGATCTCGTCTTTGATCCACAGTTCCATCAACTCGCCGCGAAGGTTTTCAGCCGTAAGCACATCCAACGCAGAGAAGGGCTCGTCCATGAATAACACTTCGGGTTTGACTGCGAGGGCGCGCGCAAATCCGACGCGCTGTTTCATGCCCCCAGACAGTTCTTTGGGATAGGCGTTTTCAAAACCCTTGAGTCCCACCATGGCTAGCGCTTCTAACGCCTGCGCATGCCGGGCCGGGTGCTCAAACCCTCGTGCTACCAGCGGAACCTCAACGTTCTCCAGCACGGTCAACCAGGGAAACAACGCAAAACTCTGGAAGACAATGCCGATGTTTGGGGCGCAGGAGTCCAGGGGTTGGCCATGCAGGAGTACGCTGCCACTGGAAGGCGCCGTCAACCCCGACAAAATTCTCAACAAGGTGGATTTTCCGGATCCTGAAGGTCCCAGCAGGGCGAAAATGCTATCGGACTCGACGGATAGATCCATGGGCGCGATGATCTGAATCTCCCTTCCATCCGGTTGCTGAAAATTCTTTTCGATCTGACATGCCTTGATAATTGGTTCCTGCGGCTGGGGGAGTTGCGGTTCCCCTGTCTGCACTGTTTCTGTGACCTGGTCCGAGGTCGCAGTCGCTGTACTTGAAAGCTCGTCCATCAGCCGCTGCCAAGCCTCTTCCGGAAGTTCATCCAGGAGGCGCACTCGGTCGTGGGGCTTGATTTTGTCAACCAAAGCCCGCATTTCTCCCAGCGGCAGCGAGTGCAGCAGGACGTACTGGTGATAGTAGGGGAATTGAGCGACGACGGAAGCGGCAAGCTCCACGGGCAAGTTGCGGAATAGGGACTGCTGCTGTTCGAAAGCAAGCTCACCCAACGCCTCGGCTGCTTGCACCGCATCGCGAGTCTGCAGCAGAGCCACAGCCTCATTCCAACGGGTCTCGGAAACTGCGTTCCGGAGCCTCTCAGTGATGGGTGAAGTCATTAAGATTCCAGGATCGTGGCGGAAACGATAACCCTCGGACCGCACAGCAGAAATCGCTCCGCGATATATCCTACCGCGAACATCCCCTGGAAATGTGCAAAGTCCCTCGAAGTCCTGAGCGCGCTCCGCGATATCAGCGGTTGGAGTGGTACGGTTAGAATTGACGCGAGTAAGAACGTCAGCCAGTAGCCGAACTGGGGTGGTGACACCGCGCTCGACGGCGAATGAGAGCTCAGGCGGAGATTATTGGAAAGTAGAAGCGGCGAAGTTAAACAGCCGGTTGGCGTTGAACCCTATCGCCTTGGCGATGAAAAAAAGAGCCAACAACAGCCCCAGCATGACCGCGTATTCGGCCAGTCCCTGCCCGTGCTCGGAGCGGAAGAGTTTTCCACTCAATGCGTGCTTGCTTAGTCTCTTCACTGGATTCACTGCCGGTAACACCTCTGGTTCAGGAATGCCGTCCTGGGGAGGACGAACAGGGGGGAAGATCAAGCATTCCCAGCCGCGTCAAGCATCAAACGTAACTGAGCTGAGCGACTACAGGTAACATGGTCTCGAAACCGAGGTGCTGGTGTCTATGGCACAAAGGTGGGGAATCCGATTCGGCAAGGCCCGGCTCCGGAGCAACAGAAACAGGGCTGGTTGTAACCTGCTGGCCGGTGGTGCATCCTATTCCTACCACAGGGGTTTTGGGAAGATGTGTAGGTGATGAGTTTACATACTGATAGCCGCAAATTCCGGGCCATGAACCGGCGCGAGTTGCTGAAGTTGGCTCCGTTGGTTGGGCTGGGCGCCTTCGCCATTCCCAAGCTGCAAACCCGGTTGCTGGAGGCTGGACTCGGGTTCAGTGATTGGGCGTCGGCGAGACTGTTTCGTGGCGGCCATTTGGCGCCGACGTTCGCCGACACGGAACTCACGCCGTTCGATAAATTTCCCATCAACGATTATGACGTGGACGATCCCCAGGTGGACTTTGATCGCTGGACGCTTACGGTGAGCGGGGCGGTACAGAAGCCGGGCGATTACACGCTGGCCCAGATCAGCCAGCTTCCCAAGATCACGCAAAACACCAAGCATGTTTGTGTCGAGGGGTGGGATGTGATCGGGCGCTTCGGCGGGACGCGGCTCTCTGACTTCCTGAAGATGATTGGCGCCGACACGACTGCCCGCTTCGTTTACGTGGAGTGCGCTGATGATTACTACGAATCACTCGACATGGCGACGGCGCTGCATCCGCAGTCGCTCCTTTGTTATGAGATGTACGGCCGGCCGCTGACGCGGGAGCATGGGGCGCCGTTGCGTCTGACGCTGCCCACGAAAATTGGATACAAACAGGCAAAGTATTTGACTGATCTCAAGGTCACAAATTTGTTGGAGCGGGTGGGGTACTGGGAAGACCAGGGATATTCGAGTTTCTACGGGTTGTAGGGCGGGGGACATGGCGACACGAGCCATCGCAGTTGAGGATGTGAAGACGGGCGAAGTCACCGAAGCCGTCTATGAGCACCCGTTTATGGTGCGGCTTTGCCACTGGCTGAATGCGGTAGCGCTGTTCGTGATGGTGGGCAGCGGGTTGCAAATCTTCCGGGCGTTCCCCAGCTTTGGAGCAAAGATTCCGCAAAAAGACTTGCTGAATTGGCCCAAGGCCTTCGCCTTGGGCGGCTGGCTGGGTGGCGCGCTGCAATGGCACTTGACGTTTATGTGGATATACATCGGCACCGGGCTGCTGTATGTGGCGTACCAAGTGTTCAGCGGAAACTATAAGCAGGTTCTGTTCGGGCGCCGGGATCTACCCGGGGTGTGGCCGATGCTGCGGCATTACTTTTTCTTCGGACCCAAGCCGCCGGTCAAGGAAGCCTACAACCCGCTACAAAAACAAGCCTACTCAACGGTGATCGGGTTGGGTGCGTTGTCAGTGGTCACGGGGATAGCGGTGTGGAAGCCGGTGCAGTTTTCCTGGCTGGCCTGGATGATGGGGGGCTTTCACTGGGCGCGGGTTTGGCACTTCGCGATTATGTGGGCCATTCTGGCGTTTGTGTTTGGGCATCTGGTGATGGTGGCGCTGCATGGCTGGAACAATTTTGTCTCGATGTTCACGGGATGGAAGAAACGTCCGGAATACACGATCGAGTAGGTGCGGTGATTGCGGTGAGTCTCAGTTGCGGTGACGGGAATGCCGGAAACGACAGCTTCGCTGGAAAAGCCAGCCGAACCATGGACGGAAGAGACGCTGATCCGGCGAATCCGGCAGGGCGAGCACGAGCTGTTTTATGAACTCATCCGACCCTATGAAAGACGGGTGTACGCCGCGGCGCTGGCCATTCTGCGGAATGAAGCCGATGCCGAGGATGCGGCACAGGAGGCTGTGCTCAAGGCCTTCAAGCACATCGGGCAATTTCGGGCCGAAGCGCGCTTCAGTACGTGGCTGATCCAGATTGCCGTCAACGAGGCGCGGATGCGGAGAAGGAAGCAACAGGCGGTGGTGATGGAGCCGATGGTGGATCAGCGCGACGAGGAGGGCCACTACACACCGCGCGACTTTGCTGACTGGAGGGAGATTCCTTCGGAGACGCTGGAGCGGGCCGAGGTCCGGCAAAAACTCGCGGAGGCATTGAATTCGTTGGGACAGAAATATCGCGAGGTTTTCATCCTGCGTGACATGCAGCAACTGAGCATCGAAGACACTGCCAAAGCTCTGGGCATCTCGGTGCCGTCGGTGAAAACCCGTTTGCTGAGAGCGAGGTTAATGTTGCGCGATCTGCTGGCGCCGGGGCTGGGCGGCAGTTGGAGCAGGACTCTGTCGTTTGAGAAGGGGAACAAGCCATGGTAATGCAGTGTGCGGAGGTGTGGCGCGAGATATCGAACTATCTTGATGGCGAAGTCGATCCTCAAATGCACACCGCCATGGAGGCGCACTTCCGGGGCTGCAAACACTGTACGGCGGTCGTGGACGGCGCGAGAAATGTGGTCCAACTCTATGGCGACGAGCGCATGCTCGAAGTACCGCTGGGATTCAGCCAGCGCCTGCAGCGCAGACTGGAAGACGGGATGCCGCGGCGCCGGGGGAATGCCTTTGGGTGGATGATGGCCCTGGGATTCGCGGCTTTGATGCTGCTGAGCTTCGAGGTGGGGAACTATTCGAGGCCCAGCGCGCCTGACTCACGATCGGACATGGCTCGATCGGCATTTCACATTCCGCCTGACCTGATGGTAGTCGCGGTCAGTGATGGCAAGATATTTCATGTGCCGGGCTGCCGCTTCATCCACGACAAGGACAAATTACAGACGATGACCGCCGGCCAAGCTTTGCGCGAGGGCTACGCACCTTGCGTGCGCTGCCTGAGAAAGTACTTGATTGCGGGCAAGAAGGCCGGGCTAGAGGAGATTCAAACCGCCCGAGTGGAGCAGGAAGACCCGGAATAAGAAAGTATCGGGGTAGCGCGAACCGGCCGTCGCTACCCCGAATAGGCGGATCTTGAGGACTGGCCTGGACTATTGCTTGGGAGCAGCGTCGTCTTTCTTCATCGTGTCTTTCTTCATGCTGTCTTTCTTCATGCTGTCCTTCTTCATGCTGCTGCTCTTTACTTTGGCGCTCTTGGTGCTTTTCTTTGCGCTGTCTGTCTTGGTGGTGTCTGGTTTCATGGTGTCTTTGCTCGCGTCGGAGCCAGTCTGGGCGAACGCGGCAAGGGAAACTGCCAGGAAACACATGGCCATCAATTTTGCAATCAGCTTCTTCATACTTCCTCCTGAGTGAGTTGGAATTGAACTGCGCCCACACTACTGCGGTTGCGCATGGGATTTACCGATGGCTCAGAAGTTACAACGTACCCCGGAAAACTTCAACCACTTCTGCTCGACCGGGGGATGTGTCGTTGCCAGATTGGCACCCTGCCTAGGTGGAGTGCTCTGCCCCGCCCGGTCGTACATGTCTGAGCGTCATCTACTTCCCGCCGTTTCCCCCCACTAGACTGCAACTTACAGGTGGGAGCCGCCCCCAAAGGCTCCGAAAGGCCCGTATTCCCCGGTGGGCTGAGAGCGTTCCCCTGCATTCCCATAGCACCCAAGGCGAGTACGCCAGCATTTTGGCCGGCGATGGCAGCCTAGTAAGTTGACGAATGTGATTAAGAAGCGGTTGCCGAGTCTGGCAGTTGCAGCAAGTTTGTTGCTGACGGCCCTCCACGCCTCGAATTTGCCTTCCCCACCCCTGTCTCTTCCCGACCACGCCCGCTACGTTTTCGAAAAGGTGGGAGAAGATCTCGGGCTGGGCACGATCACGCCGGTCTACCTGTACCAAGATCACCAGGGGTTTATCTGGATCGCAAGCATGAGCGGCTTGCTGCGTTATGACGGAACCCGCGCCGTGAAATTTGGTTCCCAGCAGGGGATCCCAAGGGCCGTCATTGACGAAATCACCGAAGCTGCCGACGGCCGGATTTGGGTGGTTAGCCGGGATGGGCTGGCGGTGCTGAGCGGCGAGCGATTTGTTCCGGTGGCTCTGCCACCCGCCCTTCATTCGCTCGCCACCTACCAACCGATCGTCGTAAAGCCTGAGGGCATCTACGTGGCCAGTGACAACGGACTATGGCTATTCACCGCTGCCGGAGCCACTTCCGTGAAGGTCAAACAGCAGGTCTTTCCGGGGCAGGAAGTCGGGCTGGTGTACGGGGGAAATGACGGCAGGGTGTGGTTCACATTGGACAATCGCGTGGGCTGGTTGGACCATGTCCTCCGCCCTCACTTTCTGCCAGCACAGAAGGAAATCTCCAACGAGCCGGTGGTGGCGCTGCTGCAGGACGGGGAAAAGCGGGTTTGGTTGCGGACTTCCCGGCACTTGCTGCGGCTCGATCCTGGAGCCGAACAGTTCGTGGCCGACGCGCCCAACCTGCCGCCGGCGAACGATGTGGGTATACCGTCGATCGATGGGCACGGACGGCTCATGATTCCCACCATTTCTGGCTTGTTTCTGCACTGCGACGACCATTGGGATGTGATCGACAAGCGAAGGGGCACGGCGGCCAACGCGGTGTTTTCCGCCATAGAGGATCGCGAAGGAACCTACTGGCTGGGGTTGGGAGGCAACGGAATCCAGCGCTGGCAGGGCGAAGGACGTTGGTCGGGCTGGACCGACGCGGAAGGACTGCCGGACAACGTGGTGTGGGCGGAATTGCGTGACCACCAACAGCGGCTGTGGGTCGGGACCAACGACGGCGTGGCGATGTGGGATGCGGAGCAACATCGCTTTCGTGTGTGGAAGCAGAAAGATGGTCTGAACGGCTCGATGGCCCGGACACTCGCAGTGGCTGCCGACGGTTCGATATGGGTGCTGTGTCATCCGGGTGGTTTCACACGATTCGATCCCCGTAGTTTGCAACCCGAGAGAGTAGCCACGCCGTGGCGGGATATCACCGGCATCGGCCCCGGACCAGACGGGCGACTTTGGGTGTCCGGCCCACACTTCTTGCAGGTGTTGCGCAGCGCCGTGTCTCCTTTTGGGTTTGCCGACGCAGGCGCCCCGCAAGAAATCGTGGATGGAATCAGCAGTTTTGCAACCAGCCCGGAAGGCGTGGTGTGGACCAGCGGACACAATGGCCTGGGACGGTACGATGGCAAGTCATGGTCGCGCTACACGCAAAAAGATGGACTCCTGTCCGATCTTGTAACCGAAGTTGTGCCCGTAGACGGGAACGAGGTCTGGGTCCGCTATGCGGACGCGCCCGGGGTGACGCGCTTTCGGCTCAAGAACCAGAAGGCGGAAGTCCAGCACATCGGCCAAGAAGATGGCCTACAAACCAGTGAGGTTTTCATGCTCGGCCGCGACCGGGCAGGCAGGATTTGGGCTGGCGGCGCCCAGGGATTGACGCGGATCGTAATGGGTCGCTGTACACGGCGTTATCACCGCGACGATGGCCTGCTCTGGGACGATCAAAGCGAAGGCGGGTTTTACGCCGAGCAGGACGGGACGATTCTGTTTGGCACCAGCGGCGGCCTGGCACGTTTCGATCCCCATGCGGAGAAAGCCTTCCCGCCGGCAGCTTTCAATGTGGTAATTACCTCCGCGCAACTGGGAGGACAAGAGCATCTGGGGGATGGC
This sequence comes from Terriglobales bacterium, assembly GCA_049591935.1. Taxonomy (GTDB): domain Bacteria; phylum Acidobacteriota; class Terriglobia; order Terriglobales; family Acidobacteriaceae; genus JABCZH01. Next base: position 75,923 of record JBAWFN010000180.1, read on the forward strand.
GACCCGGAGGCCACGCACAAGGAAAACACGCTGCGGGCACAGTTTTCGGTCTTGTCGTATCGGAATCCGACGGCGCTGCGCTGCCGGTCCCGGCTGGCAGGATTGGAGAGCGAATTCACGGAAACTCTTGCCCGGGAGGTTCGTTATGCATCGCTGGCCCCGGGAGATTACACCCTGGAGATTTCCTGTGAAACCGGCACCGGGATTAAGAGCCTGCCGGCGAGTTTCTCCTTCCGGGTATTGCCGGCGTGGTGGCAGAGCTGGTGGGCGCGGTCGTTGGGAATCATCTTGTTCGCTTTCGCTCTGTATGGGACGCTTCGTTTCCGAACCTATTCGCTGGAGAAGGACCGCCAACGTCTGGAACAGGCAGTGGCCGAGCGCAGCGCAGAACTCGAACGGTTGAATCAGGAACTGCGCGAGGCCTCACTCACCGACCCCTTGACGGGAACCCGCAATCGCCGTTTTTTTCAAGTCACGATCGAAGGTGACACCCGGCAGGCAATTCGCTCCTATCTGATGGACAAGAGTTCAGCCGGCGGGCGCAATCGTGATCTGATCTTTTACATCATCGACGCAGATCTCTTTAAAGAGGTCAATGATGTTTACGGACACGCCGCGGGAGACGAGTTGCTGAGCGAGATGACACGGCGAATCCAGTCGGCCATTCGCATGTCCGATGTGTTGGTACGCTGGGGCGGCGAGGAGTTTCTGGTGGTGTCACGCTACACCGAGCGTAGCGAGGCCACAACCTTGGCAGCGCGAATTCTTCACATGGTGGGGAACGAGCCTTTTCAGTTGAAGAATGCGGGCATCTCGGTGCGAAGAACTTGCTCCATCGGATGGGCAGCGTTTCCGTGGTTTTGTGCCGCACCGGACGCGGTGGGTTATGAGGCGGTGGTGGAACTTGCGGACCAGGCTCTCTATGCCGCCAAGCAGGCTGGCCGCAATCGTGCAGTTGGCATGCTGCCGCGGGATGCCGACCTGGGCGACGGCACGCGGAAACTCTCACCCGAGCAGGTGCGAGCCACTCAAATCACGACGCTGGGACCGGAAGAGGGACGAGCTGCAAAGGCGTGAGCTTAATCCGCTCACAAGCTTTCGACAATTTTCTGCAATTCACGCCCAATCTCCTGGGGGTTCGCCATGGACTGGAGTTGGATGGGTGCGCCTAGCTTGACGCGTACCTCGCCCGGCCATGCAAACTTCCTTCCCGCCTGCTTGACCTCAAACAGTCCGTCGATGCGCACGGGAACTATGGGGATACCCAGATTGCTTGCCAGTAGGCCGACACCGGCGCGGAAGGGGCGCAGTTTACCGTCGACGGTGTGATGTCCTTCCGGAAATACCAGGATGCTGTAGCCGCGATCGACGCATTCGCCGGCATAAGCAAAGCTCTCGCGGAAGCCAGCCTCGCGGGGGAGCGGGAACAGGTTCAGCAGGGAAACGCCCAGGATCCATTTCACGCGATCGTAGGCCCGGGCCACCAGATTGCGGCCGGCGGCCGGCGTGTGCAGGATCTCCAGAGCCTCGCCACCGGTAGCCACAGCCAGTTTGTGGCGGAGCCGGGCGGGCAATGCGGTTAGTACGAAGCCGGGATCGACATCGCTAATGTGATTGCAAACTACCAGCACCGGCCCGCGAACTCCGCGCAATGTTTCGCGGCCCTCAATGTGAGGCCACCCCAGCAAGAACACGGCAGGGCGCAGCAGCAGATAGTGCACCAGCAAGCGAACCCAGGTCACCGGCCAGCGCAAAACCCAGCGCGGGTAGTGGAATTGCGCGCGGGAGGCGATCTCGCCTTGGATCATGCGATGCAAGTCGCCGACGGTTTTCAGCTCGGCCAAGCCAGTCTCGTTGAAATCGGCCTGGAAGCGGTCTTCGAGGGCGCTGAGCAACTCCACGCGATCCAATGAGCTGAGGTTCAAGTCGGATTCGAGGTCGGCATGGTCTGAAAGATCCGCCAGGGTGCGGCCGGTCACGCGGCGGATGAGGTCCGCCATTGAGCTGGAAGGGATGTCCTGGCCGGATGGCTGAGCTTGCACCGCTTGCTGAACCAGATTTCTGCGAGGCTTTTGGGTGGAAGTGCGGGGGAAGTCGTCTTCCGGCCAGAGAAACCAGCCGCGCATACGCTGATACTCAGCCAGGGATTGATTAGCGGCTGCGACAATCGCTTCCGGGTGGCTCTCTCCTGGCCTCAGAATCAGCACCGCACAGGGTTCGGCGTTCCCGTCACGGGGCGAAGCGACGACCAGGGCTTCCTTGACCCCGGGTTGACGGCGAAGGGCAGCTTCGAGGTCCTCCGGATAGACGTTCATGCCGGCGGGGGTAACGATGACTTCTTTCTTTCGGCCCTTGAAATAAAGGTTGCCCGCGGCGTCGAGTTCCCCGACGTCGCCGGTGCGATACCAGCCCTGTGCGTCGCTTACGGGTTGCAGGGCGTTGCCATCCCAGTAGCCAGCGGCGACTCCGCCTCCTCGCACCAGGATTTCGCCGTCTTCAGCGAGTTTGACTTCGCGTCCGTTCAGCACTTTGCCGATCGATCCTTTTCCCAGACGGAAAGGGTGATTGACGCTGATCAGCGACGTAGTTTCTGTGAGGCCGTAGCCTTGGATCACGGCGTAGCCCAGCCGGTCCCAAAATTCTTCGGTGGCGTGGTCCAGTGCTGCGCCTCCGGAAATGAAAGCCCAGAACTTCCAGCCGAACTGTCGGCGGATACGGCGGAAGATCCACCAGCGCCGCAGGAAGTGTTTGCTTTGCGACATGCGAAACGCTTCCTGAAACGCTTCGAGGCGGTGGTTAGCGGACAGGTCGCGCTCGATTTTCTCTTTCAGCGATTGCAGCACGCGGGGCACGGTGACCAGGACTGAAATGTGCTCGCGACGGATGGTATGAAGCACGTCCGAGGGTTTGAGCGTTTCCTGAAAGACGACCGTGCCGCCTAATAACGGAGGAAGAAACATTCCCAGAAATTGTCCGAAGACATGGCTCAGTGGCAGCAGGTTCAGAAAACGAATGGGATGGACCAAGCGTTCATACTTGAGGTAATTGCGAATCTCGGCTTCGAGCGGCGCGAGATTGGCCAACACGTTGCCGTGGGAAATGACGACGCCCTTGGGCTCGGCGGTGGTTCCGGAGGTGAAGACGATCTGCAAAATGTCGCCGGGGGCGAGGTCGGCTGATGGGTAGGGAGAAGATGAATGGGGAGCCATGACTTCCGCCAGATTTTCGAGTACCAACGTCGGGATCGACGATTGGACATGCTCACGCGAAGCCAGCAGTAGCTTGGCGTTGACCTGCTGGTGGACACTAAGGAAGAAGTCGGGTGTGGCGATGTCGTCGAGGGGGACAACGACGGCGCCACGCAGCACGCATCCCCAGAAAACAGCGACCCATTCGGCGGAATTCGGTCCCCATAGCAAAACCCGGTCTCCTTTGCCGATGCCGCGTGCTTCCAGGTCACGTGCGAAACCGATTGCGGTGAGGGCGACTTGCTGGTAGGACCAGCGCTGGGTGCGGTATCCGTGAGGCTGGACGTAGGCAGTCTCCTGGGCCCGGCTGAGAAAGTGAGGCAGGTAGTCGGCCAGTGAGCGCAACTGCATGCCAGAAAGAGTAGCGCATCTAGAGGACTGTGGTGGGTCGGCACCTAACCTGTCTCATCGCCACCTTGCCGCAACCGGGTGCGCCAAGCCAGCCCGTTGGGGTGGGAAAGTTTTTTCCCTATGTGAACATGCTTTCAGCGTTCCTCTCATTCTTTGATTACCGAGGCGTGACCTGTAGCGCTCTGCGATGGTTACTAACGTGCTAGATAAACATCTCAAAGCCCTCCTCTTGTGACCGCTCACGTATGAGCTAAATGCTTTCGCAGGTGCGAATTTTGAGGTTCCGTGCCGCGAAAAATGCTGCCGAGGCATCCGCGATCGGCAGTGGCACCGCGATTGCCCCAAATCTCCCCGAGTGGGCAAATCTTAGTGGAGGGGTTTCTGTTCACATTACTGCCATCGCCGCAGTCACGCTGGAAGTCATTCATGACCGGCTGGAGCGTGCAAGCCTTCTGGCTGGTGGGTCTGCTTGTCGTTTGTGCCCGAATTCACGAAAACCCAATGCGACTTGCGAGCTATCGGGTGACGAATCTCGTCTCCTACGAGCCGCAGGTACTGCCCGCGCAACCGCCCGTAATCCCACGCCTTGTGGCCCGGTCTAAACCGCCACTGGAAAGCAAACCGGCCCCGGAGCACAAGCCGGCGTTGGAAAGCGTGGCCCCACTGGCGCCTCTTGTAGTCACGCGGCAGGTAAGAGTGATCGTCGCGCACAAGTCATCAGAGCCTGAACCCACGGCGCCAGCGCTGAAGCTAGAGAGCAAGGCGCCGGTCATTCCCAGTGCACCGACGGCCCAGATCGTGGCCGTGGGCACCTTTTCCCACGATAGTCCGGTTACAGCACCGGTCGCTAAGCTGGCCGCATCCGTGCAATCGGGGACATTCGGCGAAGTTAACGGCAACGGAGCAGGCCATAGTCATGGAATGAACGCGACCAATGCCAGCGTGGTGATGAGTTCCGGATTCGGCAACGGAGCCATCGACGCCGTCAACAGCCACCCCAAAGCACAATCGCGCCCGCCGAGCAATGGAACCACTGCGCCGGTCGAAATCACCTTCAAGCCCAAACCCGATTACACGGATGAAGGACGGAAGCAGAAGATCAACGGAGAAGTTCGCCTGGAAGTGTTGTTCCAATCCGACGGGCGAGTACACGTGGTGCGAGTCCTGCAAGGGTTGGGGTATGGGCTGGATGAACAGGCGGTAAAGGCGGCTGAGCAGATCAAGTTCACGCCGGCGTTGCATGAGGGCCAGCCGGTTGATTCGACGGCCCTGGTCCACATCATTTTCGAACTTATTTCATGAGGAGCGCCAATGCGTAGTTTCAGAACAGTCGTCTGCTTGCTGCTGGTATCGTCGATGGCAGGGGTTGCAGCCGAAAACAAGGTATCGGCCACTCTCTCCTTCGACCAAACCGTGGACCGGGTGGTAGAGCGCGAACACAAGTTTGTTGAGACCATGATGCGCATGCACCCTCTGGCCGAAACCTACATCCAGAACCTTCATGAAGACGGCGACCATAACGTCGAGCCGGTTAATGACCAGTATTTTCTGGGGCGGATTGACCTGAATCATGGCCCCCGCGATTCCGTATTCCAGAGGCGCCACAAAGGATTCCTGCGCCACGTTTTGAATCCTTTTCCGGCTGCCCTGAGTTACCGGTTTTTGCCGCAGGGCTTCGCGCAGATGGTGATGCTCGATGCTGACTTCCAGAAAAGTAATTACCGTTTCACTTTTGTGCGCCGCGAATTTCTTGGCGAAGCACGCTGCATCGTGATCGATGTCCAACCCCGTGAAAAAGCGCCGAAAGGGTTGTTTACCGGAAGAATCTGGGTGGAAGACCGCGACTTCAATATTGTCCGCTTCAACGGGACCTACTCCGGCCATTCCGACTACACCTATTACCTGCACTTCGACAGCTGGCGTTTTAATCTGCAAGCCGACGTGTGGCTGCCTTCCTACGTCTATGTCGAAGAGTCCGGCACACAACGCAACAGCGCACTCTTCCACGATCTGTATCTTAAAGCCCAAACGCGTTTGTGGGCCTACGACCCGGAACAGCTGAATCACGAGGAAGAGTTTACGCAAATCAAGGTTGACAGTGTGGTGGATGACCGTCCCGTCGCCAAAGATAATGCTCCGGTTGAAGCCCAGCGCATGTGGGAACGGATGGCGGAAGACAATGCGGTGGATCATCTGCAAAAGATCGGCGTGCTCGCGCCCCCCGGCGATGTAGACAAGATCCTGCAAACCGTGGTCAACAACCTCATCATTACCAACAAGCTGCAAATCGAGCCGGATGTGCGCTGCCGCGTGCTGCTGACGCTGCCGTTGGAGTCTTTCACCATCGGACACACGATTGTTGTCAGTCGCGGTCTACTGGATGTACTGCCGGATGAAGCATCTCTGGCGATGATCCTGGCTCACGAGCTTGCCCATATCGCCTTGGGTCATCACGTCGATACCAGGCTTGCCTTCAACGACCGCTTCTTCTTTGCCGATGCCGATGCCTTCCAACGTCTGCATTTCGAGCGATCCGCTGCCGACGAGGAAGCTGCCGATACCAAAGCCATGGAGTTGCTGGCGAACTCACCCTACAAAGAAAAACTGCTCAACGCCGGGCTGTTCCTCAAGACCTTGCAGGCTCATTCACCCGTGCTGACCAATTTGATCAGTCCGCGGCTGGGCAGCAAGATGACGACTGGCAACAGCACCCGGATGACGGCGCTGTTCAACGCTGCGCCGACTTTGGAGAAGCAGCGCCTTGATCAGGTTGCCGCGCTTCCGATTGGAAGCCGGATCAAGCTGGATCCGTGGAGCAATCAATTAACCATGATGAATGCGACCCCGGTGGCCCTGGCTTCCTCACGGGAGAAGATGCCATTCGAGGTCACGCCATTTTTCCCGTTTCTAAGCTATAGCCAGGCAGACAAGAAACTGGTTGCACAGGGCCCCGTAAATCCATGAACCGGTTTGCCGGATAACGTTACATCTCGCTCCCTCGGCTGCTCGACCCCCAAGGCCGTCTCCTAAACAAGTGTTGCCGATCGGAAAGGACGTAATGAGAGACATGATGAGGGTCCCAGGGACGATTGGTTGCTTCCTGTTCGTGATGGTCGCGCCGGTTCTGGCGCAAAGGCTGCAATCCGGGCCGTCGCCCGCAGTCGCTGGCCCAGCCTATGATGTAAGTGTCGGCTATACCTACCTTTCCATGCCGATTGCCTCCGCGGGACGCGTGGGCCTCAACGGCTTGGATTCCAGTGCAAGCGTGGCTCTAAGCCCGCGCTGGGGGCTGACGTTAGACTCCAGCTACCTTCGGACTTCGAACGTACTCAGCACTCCGCACCAAGGCTATGCGCTAAGTTTTCAGGCCGGTCCAGTGTTTTCTCTTATTGAGCACGGTAGAAACCGAGTGTTCGTTCGCGGGTTGGCGGGTGCGGGTCTGGTGGACGGAGCTGTGCCAGTCAGCGAGACCTCCTTTTTTCATGGATGGTTGTTACGACCTGCCTATACGGCTGGAGCGGGGATCGAGCGTTCTATCTCGGCGAATCTGGCCCTGCGCGTCAATGGAGACTACGTACGCACGACGTTCTTCGATGGAGCCGGCGCAGCGCAGGCCCAGAACAATCTGCGGATGACGTTAAGCTTCGTCTTTCGCCTGAAAGAGCGGCAACGCCGGTCCAGCGAACAAGTACGGTAATGGGCTGGTTTATTCGCGCCCTTGCAAAAGCGGTGGCCGACCCAGCGGTGGATCCGGTTCTTGTTTACACAAGGACGGGCCAAGGAAAATAGTTTTCTGCGATCCCTTCGGCGTGTTTCTTCGCTTCCTCGTAGCTTGGGAACCTTCCTCGCTCCGGGTGGCCTATACGTTCGACGGTTAACGGCGCTGTAAATTCCATGCTACTGATCTCCCACCCCAGAATCATAAAGTCCCTTTCGACATGGTCTTTTTAGGTGTCTCGCCGGCTTTCAGCCCCATTATACCCGCGCAGCTCGCGTTATAATTCGTGCCGCGAAGCCCAGCAATGAGAAAGGCTATCTCAATCTTGGCCGTAGTTGGAGCTATCGTCGGATGGCACGTCTTGGTCTCCAGGTCAATGCAAAACGAGAACTGCGAGATTGATTGGCTAACTGACATAGCGACCCTTAAACTGCCGAGTGCCGCGACCTCGGGGATCACTAATCCGGAAATAGCTGGCTGGGCCCAACTGGGACGAAACCTTATCGGCGTGCCGGAGGCTGAACGACAGCTCAGCCTCTATGCTCGGCGCAACGTAGACGTGTATGCCATGCTCGTCCCCTATCGAGTCACCATTGTGGACAAAACTACAGTGCCGGTCAACGCGGGTCTACCAGTTCCGTCTGCTGAAGCTCCGCCTGCTCCGTCTACCGAGCGTTCAGACATGGATCTGCTGGGCTTCTACGGTGGAATGACTTTTGCGGGCAGTGGAGTTAATGCTTCTAGTGCTGGCTTCCAATCGAAGGGCTGTAAGCATCCGTCCGACGTCTTCCGAAATTCACCCGTGGGCAACGATGAGGATTTTCGGTACTGCTATCTATTTCGTGACCCGGACGAAGCGCTGACCCTCAACTTCTATCGCGATGAGTTGGTGGCGGTGGACTACCACTTCGGAGCCTCGCGCTACGACGGTCTCCTGAGGGAACTGTCCGCAAAGTATGGGAATCCTAGGACATCCACCGACAACGACAACTGGAGGGGCTGGGGTTCGGCGGCGTCAACAATGCTGGACATCGATAAGACGACCGATCATACGGAAGGCTTCTCCGATCTAACTTTCAACAGAGGGCAACCTATGAACGCCTCTGCTCGAGTTGCGAATCCCGAACCCGGATTTGCGACCTACACCAATGCTAGGTTCGGATTCGCAGTTGAGTACCCTCGGGCGTTTGCGGCTAAACGACCGCCGGATAACGGGGATGGCCTCGAATTCGTCTCCCCTGACGGAACAGCCACACTTGTCGTCACTGCGGGAAATAACGACGGCTCCACGCTGAAGGAATACTACGATAGGCACCTCAGATCCGTCACGGGGGAATTGGGGTACTGCAGACTGGGGGGCAATTGGTTCGTGATCACCTGGCGGAACGGCAGCACATTGAGCTATTTAAAGATGTTCGTGGGACCCGGCTCGCAGAATTCCTTTACTTTTAGCTTCCCAGAGAGCCAAAGGGCGCAGTATGACGTGGCAACGACGAAGATAGAGAAGTCGTTCAGACCCGGGCAGCTCGATCAGGCGTGGTAGCAAGTGTCATCTCTGGCCAGCTGGGTCGAACAGCCCAAGCGGAGCTCGGACGAAGCACCCTCCGGAGTTGAAATTGACCGCCCTTGCCGTAGTTCGCAAGTAACCCAGTCGTACACTCACTTTCGGTAACCCTTAGTAACCATACGATTCTGTAGACCCAGCCGTACAATGACCCTTGTCCGAAAGAACATTTCCCGATAGGTGAGTGGCCGGGATGGAATGGTCCACTTGCCGGATACGAGTCGGTGAGCGGGTTCTCGGGCATGAGTTGAAACGGAGCTGGAGTCCACACTTCTATGGCGTTTGGGTTTGGCTTCAACAAACAGAAGGTGCTCAGTGCTGCGGAGAAGTTTGTCCAGCAGGGCAAGATACAGAACGCCATCACTGAGTACGAAAAAGTTCTGAAAGCGGACGCCAAGGATTTGACGGTGGCCAACACCGTAGGCGATCTGTACTCGCGGCTGGGCAACCAAGAGAAAGCGGTGGAATGCTTCAAGACTGTGGGCGATGCTTATGCGTCGCAGGGTTTCACGGTCAAAGCCATCGCCATGTACAAGAAGTTGAGCAAGCTGAAGTCCTCGCTCGACTGCGTACTCCGGCTGGCGGAACTGTACACCCAACAGGGATTGTTCAACGACGCGCGCGCCCAATACCTGCAAGTGGCGGAAGAATTTCTGCGCAATGGAGAACTGGAGCAAGCCGTACGCATTTTCCAGAAGACCCTGGAGATGGACCCGGAAAACGTGGCCATGCGTACCAAGCTCGCGGAAGTTTATGTCCGGCTAGGGAAGAAGAATGAAGCCTGGCAGATTTTTTCCGCAGCCACGGAAACGCTGCGCTCCAAGGGTCAGTTGGAAGCGGCGGAAGAGATTCTGCAACGGATGTTGAAGCTGGATCCGGGCAGCAGCTATGCACTGCTGCTGCGGGGCCGGAATGCATTTGATGCCGGCGATATGGCTGCGACCATCGAGTGCCTGGAAAAGGTCGCCGATCTGGACAGTAATCCTGACGGTTTGCGAACCCTGTTGCAAGCCTATGTGCAGAGCGGGCGTCTGACCGAGGCTGGAACCCTGGCGGGGAAACTACTCTCGGTACACAACGACATCACCGCAGTGCTCAGCTATGCCGAGGCGTTGATGACGGCAGGCCATTTTGCCGAGGCCTTGCAGGTTTACCAGCAACACTGTGAGCGGTTACTGGCGGCGGATTCGGGCAAAACCATTGAGAACTTGCATTCGCTGATCGGGCATCTCCGTGAAAATCCCACAGCGCTCGAAACTTTGCTTGAACTGCTGAACAAGGCCGGAGACACAACCCACATCACCGAGGTTTACGAACTGCTGGCGCATGCCTACGTGCAATCCGACCAACTGGAAAAGGCGCGCGACTACTATTTGAAATTGACCCAGCTCGAGCCTGAGAACCAGATTCATGCCCGCAATTATCAACAGGTACTGGGCAAGCTGGGCACTTCCTCGGGCGAACGGCTGATCAGTGCGGAAGAAGGCGCAGTGATGGTGGATGAACTGGAAGCCACCGCGCCGTTCATTGATCAACGCTATGCCGACGATGTGGCGTTGGCAGTGCGCGCGGCCTTGACTGACGCCGAACTGTTCATCTCCTACAACATGCCGGCCAAGGCGCTGGGACCGTTGATGTCCGCCTTGCCGCAGGCGCCCCGCGATTTGCGCATCAATCAGCGGCTGGCAGCCCTGCATACCCGGGCGCAACGATTCACCGAAGCAGCGGTTTGTTGCCGCACGCTGGAGAGTATTTACCACGAGGCCGGCTGTCCGGACGAAGCCACCCGCTATGGGGAACTGTCCGCAAAGTACGAGGAGCGCGCGGCCTCGACGCCGGCGCTTTCGATCAAGGCAGCTGCGCGAGTGGAATCTGCCGTGGTTACTGAGGAAGCTCAGGTCAGTGAGATTGCCGAAGGGGCGGTGCGCCCGGCTCCAGCCACACCCGCGGAAGAGTCAGCACCATTCTTTCATGCCGGTGAAGCACGACCGGAAACCACTGAATTCGTGGTGCAGGCCGCGCCGACTCAGGAGATTGATCTTTCGGCGGAATGGGAAGAAGGCTTCACCGAGGCACCGGCGATTCGCAGTGCGAAGAGCCAAGCCCCAGGCGGCAAACCGGCGGGCGTGGCATCAGAAGCCGCGATTGCCGAGGCAGTTGAGGAGATCCGCTTTTACCTGGCCAACGGCATGGCGGAGGAAGCACAGACTGCCTTCCGCAAGCTGGAACAACTGAAACCCGATACCTCCAAACTGGAGACCCTGCGTGCTGAACTTGAGGCTGCGCAGGCACAAGCGCCGGCGACCGAAGCGGTTTCGGTGGAAGTAGCAGAAAACTCGGTACGGGTCGAGGAAGAACCGGCGGCGACTCCGGAGCAGGCCCCGGCTGCGCTCGATGCCTTCGTCAGCGATCTTGAGTCTTCTTTGGGAGACGGATTCCTGCCGCAGACAACCACGCAGGAATTGCCCGTCAAAGCCGATGCCGAGCCGGCACTGGCCACCGCCGAGGCGCAACCAGCCCCGGTGCTCAACGCATTGGTCAGCGATCTGGAATCTTCGCTGGGAGACAGTTTCATGGCTGAGGCTGCGGTGGCACAAACCACACCAGTTCCAGCGCAGGCTACACCGGCGCCGGCCCCACCGGTGGTTCCAACCGCGATGGCGGCGGCCGCCGGGGCTGCACCGGCAGTGGCGTCTCCGACATTTACCTACCAACCTACACCGATTCGGCCGCTGCTCCCGCAAGTTCCGGGAGCCGTTCCGCCGTCCAAGTCCGACGCCGGCGCGGGAGTGGATCTAGCGGACATGTTCGGGGAGTTGAAGCACGAACTGGAAGAAGAAACCACCGCCGCCGACGAAGATCCGGAAACGCATTACAACCTGGGGGTTGCTTTCCGCGAAATGGGGTTGCTGGACGAAGCCATTGGCGAACTGCAGAAAGTATGCCAGTCGGTGGAGCGTGGCCATCCCTTCCCGCAGATCATGCAAACCTATACCTGGCTGGCGCAGTGCTTCCTGGACAAGGGCGTGCCGGAAGCAGCCATTCGCTGGTATGAAAAAGCGCTTACCCTGCCCACTTTGGACGCAGACACTCGCACTGCCCTGCACTACGAACTTGCTTCATCCTACGAAGTCGCGGGAAACAAGACGGCTGCCTTGAGCCACTTCATGGAAGTGTACGGCAGCAATATTGACTATCGCGACGTCGCCGAGCGCATTAAGACCTTGAAGTCGTAGAATGTCCCGATGGGTCAATCTTCCCCGAGGCTTGGGACGTGGTCTCACAAAGTCCGGTTGCGCCGGGCTTGGCCTCTGCCTGTTAGGAGCGCCGGGTGACGGCGGACCCCAAGACTTTCCAGGACAAGACCTCCCAGGACAGAACTTCAGGGAGCGATGGGACGGAGATCGATTCCCGCGAGCGATCTGCCGCTTCGTTTACGGCAGCAGAATCGCAACCGGGAAAGCGAGACGCCGTACACCCTACGCGACTCGACCTGTGGCTCCATCGGATCACGGTGCTGCTGTTTGTATTTGTTTGCGCAGTGGTGGGGGTGCTGCTGGTCATTCTTCCTTGGCAGCCGGAGTGGACCGACAACCGTCTGTTGCTGACCTATCCCTCCTTGCGGACCATCGTGGCCAACGGTTTTGTGCGCGGGATCTGCAGCGGCCTGGGCATTCTGGACATCTGGATTGGATTCTGGGAAGCGATCCACTACCACGAAGGGGAATAGGCCTGAACCGATCCCCGGTTCACGAAAGAGAAACCGATCATGAGCGATAGCCAATCCAAGCGCGCGCCTCTGGCCTACGAGAACGAAACCTTTCTCAATAGCCCCGATGGCCGAATCCTGCGCATTCTGTCCGAGTACCAAGAGCCTCTGGCGCGTTTTCGCCGGGAGCAGATCCAGGATACGGTGGTGTTTTTCGGATCGGCACGGTTTGCCAGCCGCAAAGTTACGGAGAAGAATCTGGCAGCCCTGGACAGCGGGAAAGCGGGCGCAGCCCTGGGCCGGAAACAGGCGCTGGCAGCCGTAGATATGGCGAAGTATTACGAAGAGGCGCGCCGCTTGGCCTTCTTGCTGAGCCAGTGGTCGATTCAGATTCCCGCCCGCCGCCGCCGCTTTGTGGTCACCACCGGCGGAGGCCCGGGGATCATGGAGGCGGCCAACCTGGGCGCGAAAGAAGCTGGCGCCAAGACGGTTGGGTTGAATATCCATCTGCCCTTTGAACAGAACCCGAATCCCCACATCACTCCCTCTCTGAATTTCGAATTTCATTATTTCTTCATGCGCAAGTTCTGGTTCGCGTATCTGGCGAAAGGGCTGGTGATTTTCCCGGGCGGATTTGGAACCCTGGATGAACTGTTTGAGATCCTCACTCTGGCACAGACGCAAAAGCTGGCCAAGAAAATCCTAGTGGCGATCTATGGAAAGAAATATTGGACCCAGGTGCTGAACTTTCAGGCCATGGTGGATGCCGGCACGATTTCACCGGAGGATCTGGAGCTGTTCAAGTTCGTGGACTCGCCCGAGGAAGGGTTTGAGTTCCTGCGCGACGGATTGACCAAGTATCATCTGGGGCCGGAACCAAGGCGCAACATTACCACCATGCCGGAGATCGCGAAGACGAACCCGTAAGCGGAATCCTCGGCGTTCTTCGCGATCAAGTGCTTCCTTACCGCAAAGTTCGCCAAGAACTGCCGCTAAGAACGCAAAGTCAACCGACTTTGAAACTGATCGACGGCTCAACCACTTTGCTGCTTTACTACGTCACCGACCGGACGCAATTTGCAGGGGACGAACCGTCCCGGCGCCGCGCTCTGCTCGGCAGGATCGCGGAGGCCGCGCTCTGCGGGGTGGATTTCATTCAGTTGCGCGAGCGGGACCTAAGTGCGGGCGAACTGGAAGCTCTGGCCCGGGACGCCGTGCGCACGGTGCGGGAGAATTCGTCTCGGACCCGGCTGCTGATCAACTCGCGAACTGACGTGGCCATTGCCTGCGGGGCGGATGGCGTCCATCTGCGTTCGGACGATGTTTTGCCGGGCGAGGTGCGAGCCGCATGGATACATAGTCTGGTGGCTATGCCGATGATCAGCGTATCTTGTCACTCCCCGGCTGAAGTGGCCCGTGCGGCGGCGGAGGCAGCGGACTTGGCGGTGTTTGCTCCGGTATTCGAGAAAAGAGGCCTTGCCACGGCTGGATTAGCTGCTCTGCACGAGGCGTGTGAACACCCCATCAAAGTGCTGGCGCTGGGCGGGATCACGCTGGAGAATGCGCATGGGTGCGTGGAAGCGGGAGCTGCGGGCGTGGCGGGGATCCGGCTGTTTCAGGAGAATGAGGTGGCTGGGGTGGTTAGGGCGCTACGAGATGGAGAGTGACAGTCTTCTTGCGCCGCTACCCGGCTGCGCGGACAAGAGTGTCCGCGCCACACCGGTTTTCAGGGTGTCCATTTTTTGCCGGTCTTGATGATGTCGATAATCCGGGCCAAACGGCGGTCGCGGGTTTCCTCCTGCTTGGCTCCGGTGATGGCGAGCGCCATTTCTTTCTGATTGCTGAAGGAATATTTCTTCCAATTAGCTAGCGCCGTCTTGCTCTTGGCCAGGGCCTGCTTGAGGACGGCGGGAATTTCGACGACCCGCGGAGCTGAGTCCCGCTCCATGACCACGGAGACTGTGTCTCCAGCTTTGCAGGCCGCACCCTCACGCATGGTGTGGTTGACCGCCATGTAATGGCAGCCGCCCATGGGCATCAGCGAGGAGCGGAAGGGGAATCCGTTGATGGTGCCGCGCACCGGCACCCGGGCGATGGTGCCGAAGACCTGCTTTACATCGAAAGGCGCCGCCAGCGCGGCCACGGAGCTGCCTTCCTGGCCGACGAGTTTTACTTTGAATTTGAGTTTCTTCATGCCTCTTTGCCCCCCGATTGGTTGTGCTAGGCTCGGCTTACTGTGAGCGCCATGCGGCAGCCAAACAGCCTACACCAAACCGAGGATGGGCCCAAGCTGATCGCGATTCCCGCGGGCTGGTTTCTGATGGGATCGGAGGATGGTCAGGACAATGAACGCCCGGTGCATCGAGTATGGGTGGATGATTTCTGGCTGGCGGAATGTCAGGTGACGAATGCAGAGTACGCGAAGTTTGTGCGGGCAACCGGGGCGGAAGCGCCTCCGCTGTTCAATGATCCTAACTTCAATCACCCGCAACAACCGGTGGTGGCGATTTGCTGGTTCGAGGCGGTGCGATATTGCGAGTGGCTGAGCGGTCTGCACGGAGGGAGCTATCGCCTGCCAACCGAGGTGGAATGGGAGCGCGCCGCCCGCGGCGGAGTTGCAGGTAAGCTGTTTCCGTGGGGTGACGCTCCACCGGAGTCGTTACCGGACTATGCGAAGCGCTGGAGGAACGGTCCAGAAATGGCAGGGTGTGCCGATCCGAACGGATTCGGTCTCCGCGACCTGTGTGCCAATGTGCACGAATGGTGCAGTGATTGGTTTCAGGGCGATTACTATGGGTCGTCTCCGGAACGCAACCCGCGCGGGCCGGAGACGGGCGAGCGCCGGGCGTCGCGCGGTGGGTCGTGGCGTCATCATATTAAGGTGACGCGTTGCGCGGCGCGCTCCAGCATCCCACCCCAGTTCAAGTATGCCGACTATGGCTTCCGGGTGGCGGGTGACGGAGACTGAGGTCAGTGGCGGGTGGAGAGCAGGCCGAGAATGTCTTTCAGGCCCTGGCGGATGTATTTGAGATCGGAGGCGCGCTCGGGGAAGGGCAACGGGGTCTGCTTCTTGTCGGTCTTGCTCTCCACCCGCAGGTGTTGGCGGGCGCCCGCGATGGTGAAGCCTTCCTCGTAAAGCAGGCGCCTGATGTGCAACACACTCTCCACGTCCTTGTGGCGATACATGCGCTGGCCGGTGCTGCTCTTGACCGGTTTGAGGTGCGGGAACTCAGTTTCCCAGAAGCGCAGAACGTAAGCTGGCAGGCGGCAGAGCTGGGCCACTTCCCCGATGCGGAAATAAAGCTTTTCTGGAATGACCACATCCGCGGCTCGGAGGTGGGGAGCGGGGGTCTTGTGCCGGGAACTCAACGCGGCTCGGGAAGCGGTTGGCATAGGCTCAAGGTGTGTCTCACTTTTTAGCATAGCGGGCGTTCGGCGACAACCCCGTTGTTGTGACTAACACTTTAGTGGGGGCAAGGCAGCCGGGCGGCTAAAGTTGGCAGGCACACTGCCGATGAAAGAATAGTAAGGTTTCGGCAGGGTAGAGCGAGGGATGAGGAGATTAAAGACTCTTAACCCGCTGCCGATACCTGAATTGCATGGCAAAGGGCAGTCGAGGAGACTGGAATGAGAATCGACTTAAACGCGAACGTGGGACAGACGCCGGACGCCGGAGCCGCCGGGAAAGCGAGTTCGCGAGCAGTGTCGGGTGCGGAAAACGCTGTCCCGGAAGGCGATAGCACGCAGCTGTCAACCGACCAGGCCAATGTGCAGGCCCTGAGTGCGGCAGTGTTGCAATTGCCGGAAATCCGGCAAGACCGGGTGGCGGCGCTGACGGAGCAGGTGCAGAAGGGTAGCTATCAAGTCACGGCGCAGCAAACCGCCGAAGCCTTGCTGACCGCATTGACCACAAACCGCACGTCTTAGGGCGGGAGAAACGGCATGAGCGAAATTGGGACGGAGCGTCTGGAACCAACGGCACCGGTTGGGGAACGGGTGAGCAATGAAGGTGCGCGCGAGCGCGGACCGCGCCCGCGCCGCCCGGTGGCCACCGTCCCCGCCGATTCCAACCCTGAGCCCGCTGATCAATCCGAAACCACACCCCACCAGGTGGATAGCCTGGCTTGAACTGGAATCAGCATGACTCATGCCTCTCCCCCTTCCATCCATGAACTTCTGATCCGGCGGCGAGGGTTGCTGCTGGCGCTGGCAGATTCGCTGGAGCAAGCCCAATCGGCACTGGCGGCAACCACTGCGGAAAAACTTGACCGGCATACCGCCCGTCAACGGGAGCTCTGGCGTGAGTTGTGCGCGCTGGCTCCCGGGGCGCCGGGTGCGCTCCCGGTCCCGATCCCCGCCCGATTGGCCGATGACTTGCAAGTAGCAGCGCGGCGAGTCGCGGTTCAGAACCGGTTCTACGGGGCGCTGCTGCGGCGCCGGCGCCGCACGGTAGACATTTTTTGCCGGGTGCTGGCGAATTCCGGAACCACTTACCCAGCACCCAAGCCGCCGTGCCGCCCGCCTGGGGAAGGGATAAGAACGAAGGGATAGAGCATGGGTAGTCTGAATGGGGCGCTCTCGATCGCCACTGGGGCGCTGGGCGCCGAGCAAGGCGCGCTCGATGCGACCACCAACAACGTTGCCAACGTGAACACGCCGGGGTATTCGCGGCTGCAGCCAGTGCTGGTGGAAAGCAGTCCGATCGAAGTGGGCCCGGTGAGTTACGGTACCGGCGTGTCGCTGGAGAAACTGCAGAGCTTGCGCGATCCCATTTTGCAGCTGCGTATTCAGGAAGAAACCCAGCAGCAAGGGCAGCTGAACGCATCGCTGACGGCGATGCAACAGGCGCAAGTACAGTTCACCACCAGCAGCGGAGATATTGGCACGGAAATCTCGAACTTCTTCAGCAGTCTGAATCAGATTTCCACCGACCCGACCAACCTGGCCTTGCGCCAAGGCGCGCTCACTGCCGCGGGAAACATGGCGACGGCATTCAACAACGTGGCCAACAATCTTTCCACCCAGCAATCGAACCTGGACTCGAATGTCAGCCAGGATGTGAGCCAGATTAATGTGCTGAGCGGCCAGATTGCGACCTTGAACACCCAGATCAGTGAGTTGCAGGGGGTCAATCAGGATGCCAGCGCGCTGCTCGATCAGCGGGACGTACTCATTGGGACTCTTTCCAATCTGATCGATGTTTCCAGCATTCCGAGTGACGGCGGGCTGACCCTGACCACGTCGAATGGGACCGCGTTAGTGGTCGGCGGCCAAAGTTTCGCGCTGAACACCCAAACCAACGCTTCCGGTCTGCAAGACGTATATGCGCAAGGCACAGACATTACTTCCGATCTGACCTCGGGGGATTTGGCGGGGGTGCTCCAGGCGAGGGACCAAACCATTCCCGGCTTGCTCTCGAACCTGAACACCCTGGCGGCAGGGATCTCAAACGCTCTGAACACGGCCAATCAGCAGGGCTTTGACTTGAATGGAAATGCCGGAGTGAATCTGTTCGTTCCGCCGGCGCCGAACGGGCAAGGGGCGGCAGCCGGCATGGCGCTGGCCATCACCGATCCGGCGCTGATCGCGGCCAGTTCCGATGGCACAGCGGGGAGTAACGGCAACCTAACCGTACTGGCC
Organism: Terriglobales bacterium; assembly: GCA_049591935.1. Taxonomy (GTDB): domain Bacteria; phylum Acidobacteriota; class Terriglobia; order Terriglobales; family Acidobacteriaceae; genus JABCZH01. The sequence continues at coordinate 94,153 of JBAWFN010000180.1, forward strand.
GGGGTGCAGAACCAGCCGGTGGTGGGAGGACAAACGCCGACTGACTATTATTCGAACATCGTGTACACCGTGGGCAATGAGGTGTCCAATGACTCGGCAGAATTGAGCGCGTCGCAGTCGATTCTCAACCAGTTGCAGGACCAGCGGGCCAGCATTTCCGGGGTCTCGCTGGATGAAGAAGCCGCCAATACGGTGCAGTTTCAGAATGCCTATGACGCGGCCGCCAACATCGTGACCACCATCAACGACATGCCCAGATCCTGCGCTGAAGCCGGGGTGCTGCAACGAGTGGTGCCCTTGACGCAAATCCCCGGGGAGATATTGCAGGCGACTCGCTATCATGAACGAGCGCGGAAAGAGTCGGGCTGAGAACCGCGGGGTTTGGCCCGCAACCAAAGATTCTGGACCAGGAACACCCAGTCGAGGAGCTGACCGTCTGCTTAACCCACGATGGCAAGGCTGTGGCTTCCTTTTCGTGACCGGCAGGCTGAAGACTTATGGCTACAGCCGATCTACGGGTCACGGGAAAGCCGATCACCAACTTCAAATCGGAGGACATCACGGACTTTCACTGGTCTTTCGATGGCACCAAGCTGGGCATGGTCCGCGGCCACAGCGATTCTGATGTTGTGCTCTTGCAAGAGTCCGAACCGTAGAGCGTCTTTTTAGCCAGTCTGAAGACAGATCCGTTCTTCTTCTGATTCCAGAACTTGTCTGACCCTTCCCAGCAGAGACTCCGCCGAGAACGGTTTGGGCAGGTACGCCGTTTGCCCCACCGCCAGGCCATACTTGGTCACCGCGTTCTCAGGGTAACCCGATATGAAGATGGCTTTCAGGGTGGGACGAGCGGCCCACAGATCCTTCGCCAGTTCCGGGCCATTCTGGCCGGGCAGAACGACATCAGAAAGCAGGAGATGCACACTTCCCTGTTGCCGGTGGAATGCAGCGTGTGCCTCAGCCGCGTCACGCGCTCGCAAGACCTGGTAGCCTTCGCCTTCCAGAATGTCGCACGCGGCTTCGCGCACAAAAGCTTCGTCTTCTACGACCAGAATTGTGTTCCGCGCGGCGAACAAATCATGGCAGGGGTTGGTCAGGAGTGTCGGCTGGATTTCGTTCGCGGTTGTTTGAGTCGCATTCAACATTAGGTTCACTCGAGAGTACGGGCGAACTGTTGCATTTCCCCAGCCATCGCTGGAGCCTAGGCGGACACCAAAGGGATGGCTTCATTCTGAATACCTTGCCGGGCGCGACCGAGGTGAGCAACTGGAATTTACGCCGGAGCAAGGCGCGGGACGTGCTCATTACGGGAATTCGTGTTGCAACACGGGACGAATCAACCAAGCCGGCGTTCACTCACGTGCCAATAGCGTCTGCTTAGGGTCGATTAAGATCTTGCGCGTACCCGCCGGTGCGGTTAGATGAAATGGAGTCTCGGAACCGTCGGCAAACACCTGTCCGAGCAGCGTCAGTTTCCCGGCGCGGAACGCGTACAACGGAACCGGGGTTACCAGATCGTCGGGCGCATCTTTCTGCAAGAGCGTGCCCGTAATGGTGGTGGCCCCGGCGGTGTCCGCATATTTCAGCCCGCGGACTTCAAAGTGCGGGACCGCCGTTCCATTGACCCATCCGTCGTAGAACCAGTCCAGCGATCTGCGGCCTTCGTACCATACCGGACCGGGGAGTTCCTCCTCAAAGACGTGGAGCAACTCGCGAGTACTGATGGGTTTCCCCTCGAAACGCTCACGTACCTTGCGCAGTGCTCGCACGAAAGGTTCATCGCGGACGGAGTCCGGGCCAGAGGCGACGGGCGGTTCTGCGTCGCGCATCATGTAGCGCAGCATGTGAAGCAGCCAGGTGCCGCGTCCGTAGCTGATGGCCTCATAGCCGTTGGGAAACTGAGAACAGGAGAGTCGCGTGCCCAGAGTGACCGGGCCATCCTCCATCAGACGGACGCCGTCCGGGTTCTTGAAGAAGAGATCGTTCCGGTATTTCTCCAGCACCTCGTGGAATTTCGTCGAATCTTCCGCTTCCACCAGCATCAGCGCGCTGTAGTTCGCCAAAGCTTCCGGGATCCATTGGTCGCGGTAATCGTTCCAGGTGACCAGATCGCCCCACCACTGGTGTGCGGTCTCGTGTCCGATGACCACGCCGATGAGAGTTTTTTCCGCGGGCGAGAGGTGGAGATCCGACTTTTCTTTATTGCTGAGGTAGGAAAGACTGGAGAGAAAAACCAGACCCGGCCAGCCTTGGCTCATGTTTCCTGGAAATTGCGTCAAGGCCAACTGGTGATACGGGAAAGGTCCGAACCACCGCGAATACGATTCGATGGCATGCGCGGACATATTGGCCACCATTTGCTCGTTACGCGCAGGGGAGTGCGCGGCCGAGACCGCCATAGCGGGGGCCGTCCTGCTGATGGAGGGAATGTCAGGGACGACGGTCTCGCGGTCGCCCAGGAACCCGCGCTCGACGGTTTTGGTGGCGTAGGCTTCCACGACCACGTCTCCCGCGTGCGCTTCAACCCGTTGATATTTGCCGAGGTCGAATCCGGCTACGGGGATGGGCCGTTCCGAAACCCAATGGCTTACCTGCTCTGCAGGCGAGATCGTTTCTGCCAGCGCGGTACCCGCGGCGGCGGGGGTATCGACGCGTTGGCCGGTTGCCACCAGCGTCCAACCCGGCGGGTAATGGAATTCGAGATCAAAGTTGGACATGGCGATGCCGCGGTTGGGATACCAAGTGCCTCGGGCTCCTACGTAAAGCAGTCCCGCCGCGGCTTCGGAAAGCACTTCGCCGCCGTAGGTGAAGCGCAGCTGGATTCTTTGTCCGGTTTGAAGTGAGGACGGAAAAACGACGGCAACCATGTCATTGCCATGCCGGGCAAGTTGGGTGCCTTCGATGGCAGGATTATGGATGAATTCGACAGGGTGACCATCGGCCAGCACTTCGTTTATGTGAAGAAGTCTTGCCAGTTCGAACACGACTGCGCGCTGACCCCCCTGCCGTACTTTCAAGTCCAGGGTGGCGACGGCATCGATGGTAGTGGGGGGCTTTATCTCGACGCGAAGCTTGTTGGACAGGATATCAATGGCGCTAGCTCTCCCCTCTTCGGCAGCGATGCTGTTGGCGCCCTGGGCCTCCGATTTTTTCTTGAGCAACGAATAGGAAGTCCACACATTGTAGTAAGTTGTACCTTCGACGGTTTTCGATTGGCCAGCCCAAACTTGTTCGGGTGCGCCGGAATCAAAAAAGACATCGAAAACTCCCTTGGTCTGGCCCTGCAAGCGCGCGTGCAGAAAGCGGTCGTCGGGATCACCGCAATGACTTGAGGTTTGGTTGGTGGCGTCGCTCACCTGTGGATGTTGGCTGAAAGTCATGAACAAACGCAGCGCATCTGGTTCGGCAAGATTGCGCGCGGTCTGGTTCCAGCGGGGGACGAATTCCGTCGAGCCTTCGGCGGGGGTGAGATAGGGCTGCATTTCGACAAAAGTGTCGTCGTTGAAGCGGAAATAGGCGTTGTTGAAGCGTTCCTCCAGGATGGCCGCTCCGGTTTGCAAAGTCATGGAGGCCCGTTCGACCTGATTGGGCGGAGTCAGCAGAATTTCACCTTCGCCCTCGAAAAACGCGCCGGTGACGCAACCGGCGACGTCCTGGGTGAAGCCGATGACGCCGTCGTCGAGTGAAATGTGGAAGGCGGCACGGTCGATCGAAAGTTCGCGGGCACGGTAGATCCGTGAGCTGTCGAGTCCCACGCTACTTAGCTGCAGAAATAGACTCTCAGCGGCGCTATGCGGAACTGACGTTGCGCCGGGTTGGGCTGGAGGCGGGTGGGCGATGTCCTGGCCCAAAGCAGGGATCAAGGCGGCCAGTAACCCCGTTACCAGGCACAGCTTACGTCGCGTTCGTGCCACTACCTTGGTCACCTGCGTAGCGACTCCCCCTGTTCTAGAATGCGCCTCAATGCGGGCACCTGTCATCCTCTTCGTAAGTGCTTGTGGGTTTATACTTTCGCCTCATTGTGCCCGGGCCGAAGTCATCCATTTGAAGAACGGTCGCATCATCTGGGCGGACCACGTCCGAGAAAACGGCTCCCGCATTGAGTATGACGTTGGGGACGACAGTTACGGTATCCCGAAATCCCTGGTGGAACGCATCGACACGGGCGGGGTTCCTCCTCAGAGTAGCTCTTCGGGGACGGGGGACCGACATGATCTGCCGGCCTTTGTGCCCGCCGACAATCTGAAAAACGACGCTGGACTGGCCAGCCGGATCATTCCCGACGACCAGGTTGATGAAGAGCAACTGGCGGCGCTGGAGCAATCGGGGAATGGTGCAACCATCGCTGCGGGATATTTCATTGCCGGGAAGCACGAGTTCGACCATGGAAGGTATCCCAAAGCGCGTAGTTACTTAGACACCGCGCTGCGTTTCGATGGGCAGAATCCAACCGTTCTTAACTACTACGCCGCCCTGCTGGTAAAGACTGGCAACGCCAGTGAAGCTTTGCCGTATGCGGAACGGGCGGTTCGTAACGCACCCGACTCGCCGGACGCGCTGGCGGTTCTCGGGTATGTGCAGTTTGCCGCGGACCACGAGCAGGACGCTGTCCGGACCTGGAAACATTCTCTGGAACTGCGTCCCGACGCCACGGTGCAACAATACCTGGCGAGAGCGGAGCGTGATGCCACGGTGCAAGCCAATTATTCCGAGCGCGAAAGTGGGCACTTCACTTTGCACTACGAAGGCTCGCAGACTTCGGAAGCAGTTCGTGGTCAACTGCTGGCCACGCTGGAGTCGGCCTATGACGATCTATCCCGCCAGTTGGGCATCACGCCGCGCAGCATCGCCGTGGTCATTTATACCGATCAGGCTTTCTTTGACGTTACGCAGGCGCCTTCGTGGACCGGCGCGGTGAATGACGGTAAATTGCGGATCCCGATTCGCGGTCTCGCTTCTGTCACTCCGGAGCTGGCGCGTGTGCTCAAGCACGAGCTGGCACACTCCTTTATCAACCAACTTTCTGCCGGACGCTGCCCGCAGTGGCTGAACGAGGGTATTGCCCAAGCGGTCGAGCCCAAGATGCTTACGGGTGGAAGCCGCTTGGCCGGGCTTTACCGCAACCAGCAGCAGATTCCGCTAAACGCGCTGGAAGCGGGTTTTATGCGATTCTCGCCCCTGGAAGCGGCGGTGGCCTATGAGGAGTCGCTGGCGGCGGTGCAGTACATCATTGACACCTACGGCATGAGCGATGTGCAACGAGTGCTGGAGCGGCTCGGGCAAGGGAGCTCTTCGGAAGCGGCGTTGCGCGCGGTTATCCACTCGGACTACGGGCAGCTCGAAGAAGAAGTTGGGAAATACCTCGCCAGCAAGTACGGCCAGTAGCAGGCCGACCAGCTTAAGCGTGCCAGCGTTTGCGCTTGCGCGGGGAGGTTGATCCCGGCCCCGGGGGAGCGTTCGCCACCTTCACCTTGTCAGTCGAATCCACCGAGAACAGCATGTATTTGTCGAAGCTGTGACGGCGGTAGTAGCGGTGGCGATGGAAATCGAGATACACCTCAGCGGTCTTCGGCAGCCAGAGCTGCACGTTCTTCTTTTCAAATAGGACCGGGCCGTATTCGGCGATCTGATGTTCCGCGAGGAATCCAATTCCCTTCAAGGGATTGATCAACTCGGACTCAATGCGGATAATTTGAAACTTGTCGGCAGTAATCCAGGCGCGTCCCTTGAGCCTTATGGGGTAGGTATGGGCGCCGACCACGTAATCCTGAATGTGACTGGGCCGGTCATCGCGGGCGCGGAAGTGCACCAGCCAGGTCGCTTGCCCCTTCCATTCTCCCAAGCCCTCGCAGGTCATCTCATAATCTGGCTGCATGGTGGGATGGAATATCATCGCCAACGCGGGGAATCCGGAAGTGGCGATCTGGTCGGGCAGGTTGTCAATCCCGTAACGCTCGGTGCGAAATTCGTCGACCAGCAGAACTCCGGCGCGGGGCTGGGAAATGTAGGCGGCGTAATCGAACTTACGCGTCTCCCGCGTGGTAGGGTTGCCCTGATTATCGAGCCGTTCGTGCAGCAAGTCTTCGATGGCGGCAAAACGGCCTACGTTATCCACCAGTTCTTGTACGCTGTCACCGGCTTTGGCGAGTACCTGTTCGGCGGGGCAGGCAACGCCGGCCGCGACGGATGGTTTCGCCTCATCAATTCCGGGGGGTTGCCACGCCACCGACAATTCCGGCTCGGCGGTGTCGGCCAGGGGGTCGGGGTCACCTGCGGCAACCGGTTGCACCACGGTGGTCAGGACTGCCGCTTCCGTGGGCGCACTGGCTGCCCGCTGCTCCAGTTGGGAGATGAACTGCTGCACCTGAGGCGCCTGCGGGCTGGCCGGCGCCACCGCAAGAAAACTCTTCAGAGTTTGAATTCCCTCAGCAATGTGGCCCAAATCGGCTTGGGCTTCGCCCAGTACCAACCGGGCGGCACTGGTATCTCCCTTGCCTTGGTCAATCGCCAACTGGGCTTGCTGCCGGGCTTTTTCGTATTCCTTCAGCTTTAGATATACGTTGCCCAGAAGATTGTGCGACATCCAGTCGTTGGGATTGGCCACCACTGCCCGTTCCAACGATGCTTTCGCGGGTTCGTATTGGCCGCGTAAGAGCTGCACTCGACCCAGCAAGGCCAGCGACTGCGCATCGCTCGGGCTCAGGGCGATAGCGTGAGTCAGGTAAGTCGTGGCCTGATCGTAGTCCTTCTGCTCGAAGAGCAGATAACCCATCAGGAAGTTGACACGGCCACTTTCGGGTACTTCCCTATAGGCCGCGTCGAGCCGCTTCTTGGCATCCTTAAGATTGGACGACTTCAGGGCCGCGACCGCCGCGGCCGTGTCTTTCGAGGCCTTCGAGGACATCAGGGCGTCGGAAGTACCCGTGGAATCCAAGTTAATGGCTGCGGGGTCCTTCTGGATCGTCACCGTCACTTGCAGGTTGTCGGTGACACCGCCAACATCAACGTCTTTACGGCCGCTCACGTATCCGGCAGCGCTCACTTCGAGGCTGTACTTGCCGATCGACAATCCCAGAAAAGTGGTCTGGGAGCCGCCTTTTGTGGTCTGGTAAGTGGTGCCGAGGGGATTGTCGCAGTGCATGCGCACTACGGACTGGCGGTCCAGTTTGGTCTTGTTCTCGCCGAGAACCGTTACCTGCAGGGAAGCGCCTTGGTGGTAGGCTTCGGTGATATCTTCTGAGCCATTATTGACCGGCGCAATCAGACCGCCTGGTCCGGCGGCTCCCTGAGCACCCGCATAAGATGTCAGGAGCAGAAGACTAGAACACGCAGCAATTTCCAGCGACAGTCTAGAGCGAGCCCGTAGTGGAGGGCGACGGGTCATAACGAAGTGGCGGGCATTTTCTCACAGGTTCTGCGGTGCGTCAATGGCTCGTTTAGGTAATAATATACTTGACTGACTGTTACTCTTCTGTTACTCTGGGGTCATGAAAGCCCCAAAGACTCTCCAAGAAGCAATTCAGTACTTCGCAGACTTCGACAACTGCCGCGAATTCATGATAGCCGTCCTCTGGCCAGATGCCAAGGTGCGCTGCCCCTATTGCGACTCGGAGAAGGTCACCTATCTGGCAAAGGCGCGGCTCTATCGCTGCTACGGCGACCATCCCAAGCAGAAGTTCTCGCTCAAGGTGGGAACTGTATTCGAGGACTCGCCCATCCCATTGGAGAAGTGGTTACCTGCGGTTTGGTTGCTGGTGAACTGTCGGAATGGAATTTCGTCCTACGAGATTCACCGCGCTTTGGGTGTAACCCAGAAGTCAGCGTGGTTCATGATGCACCGCATCCGGCTGGCAATGCAGACCCAGTCATTCGCCAAGTTTGGCGGAGGTATGAACAGCGAAGTGGAAGTAGATGAGACTTTCATCGGCGGCAAGGTGCGGAACATGCACAGCAGCAAGCGCAACCGCATTGTAAAGACTTTGGGCGCAACCGCTGGCTACATTTCCAAGACTGCCGTCATGGGCTTTCTTGATCGTGAGCAACGCAAGGTGCGGACCACCGTGGTTCCAAACACTTCGCGCATCACCTTGCAGGCCCAGGTATTGAAGCATGTTGCAGAGGACACCAACCTCTACACCGACGAAGCACCAGCTTACAAGAATCTGCCGAGCACCTACGTTCATGAGATCGTGAACCATGCGCAGGAGTACGTCAAAGGCCGAGTTCATACCAACGGGCTGGAAAACTTCTGGGCACTCCTGAAACGTGGATTGAACGGAACCTACGTTGCGGTTGAGCCGTTCCATCTCTCCCGCTATCTGGATGAGCAGACCTTCCGCTACAATCACCGGAAGGACGAGAACGGAAGAAAACTCAGTGATGCTGAGAGATTCGCGTTAGCTTTATCGCAGGTTGCGGGGAAGCGGTTAACCTTTGCTGAGGTGACTGGCAAGGTGGGTGAAACGCGCTTCTAGCCTTTGGCGTGGGAAACGTGGGAAACGGAGGATCGTTTCGTCCGCTGTTTCTTCGCTTGCTTCTCGGCGTCTAGTTTAGCCTTGATCTCCGAATGGGGAACGGCAACCAGGCGCCGCATAAAATTCGCGAACTTTCCAAAGTCGCCCGATTCATTCTTGGCGGAAGGGGCCGGGCGAGTTGGCTTTTGCGGCACGACAGGAGAAGTGTGCCATGTCTGTGCTGTATTTGCAACCTTTGGCCCCAAGTGTATTCACTGATAAGGGCGATATGGCGTGGGCGATACCAGAATATTCATTGGCAGAGGTTGATGAGGCGGGCATTGTTCTCGCCAAGAGTAAATCAGACCGTTTGGATGTTCCATTATTGCTTGCGCTTTCTACCATTAACAATTTCCGCTCATCCCACAACTTCCCCCTGAATACGTTCCAGATTGGATTGCGTAGACGGGCCAAACAGATTGACGCGAACAGCCTAGTAGCACAACGGATTAAGCGCCTTCCGTCGATTCGTCATAAGTTGCGAATCATGCAGAAGTGGATAACCCTTTCCCAAATGCAAGATATTGGTGGGTGTCGAGCGGTTCTCGGGAGTGTTGCCAGCGTTAACAATCTGGTGGAGGACTATAAAGAAAGCGACATCAAACACAAACTTGAAAAACTGCACGACTATATTAAGACTCCAAAACCTACTGGATATCGGAGTGTCCATCTGGTCTATCGGTATAACAGCGACAGAAGCAAAACCTACAATGGACTCAGGATAGAGATTCAGGTGCGGTCAATTCTTCAGCACGCATGGGCGACCGCAGTGGAAACGGTAGGACTATTTACTCAGCAGGCTCTTAAATCTCGGCAGGGACAAAAGGAATGGCTTCGCTTCTTTGCGTTGATGGGTAGCGCACTCGCGCAGCGCGAGCGTCAACCCCTTGTGCCCGGAACTCCAATAGATAAAGCAGAACTCACCAAGGAGATTCGTGCCTGTGCGGCCTCATTGGATGTAGTGAACCATCTACACGCATTTAGTCAGGCGCTTCAAGTGACCGAAAATCCGGGGCCACAGAAAGCGCATTATTTTCTGCTGCAACTTGACCCAGTTGCAAAAGAGGTCAAAGTGTTTGGATATCCGCAACACGAATTACTGAAGGCGAGTGCTGATTATGAGGAAGCAGAGCGATCTGGCAGCGGCTCCGGGATTGACGCGGTTCTGGTATCTGTTGAATCCTTAGCATCATTGAAACGCGCATATCCTAACTACTTCTTAGACACCGGAGTTTTCATCCAAGCCGTTGAAAGTGCCATCGCATAAATAGCGTATAATTTTTGTGCTGTCGGCTGGCAATCGTTCGGCCCCGATCTAGATTCTCTTGCTGAAGCCTAGCCTCCGACAGCACTTCTTCCAAGTCTCAAACATGGTTCCACGAGGCAGTATGGACGTTTTCATGCGGGAGATTGAGTGCGCCAACTGCGGGACGCTGACGCGGCACCCCGCATCCACCCTTGAACGAATAATTCAACATCAATCAGTGTTGCGTGAGGATGTGCGCTATATAAACTACGCATGTCCTGAATGCAACACGCTGACGCAATCTCCGATCCTTCCAGCAAAGGTATTTCGCGACGTGGATCTATCGAAATTCCCCGCCGATCTAACTGTCGAGATTCTATCTCTCGAATGCGATGCCACAGATTGCGTATCTCCCGTAATACTTCTCGCAGGAACGAAACACAAAGAGGGGAAACCCGCTTTTGCGACGGCAAAGATGCATTTGTGGCGTACCCATAGCGCCCAGTGCGCCAATCATCACCCGCCAAGGCTACCTTTGGGTTTTCGAGGTGCATATGTTCCGCCGCAGAGCTAGTCATCCAGCAACTATTTTGTCAAACTACTCCCGAAATCTCCAACCACAACCTGTAGTGGTCAAAACGTCCACAGTCAGCCAAGTATATTAGTACCCTCGTTTAGTGGTTGGTTCGAGGCCGGTTTTGTGCTAACTTCTCGGCTCGACGAGCATGAGTCCTCTGTTCAAACTCGGAAAATCGCGGCCCCAGTTGACCCGCGACGCGGTACACGCCGATGTGCCTGCACTGCGCGGGGCGAACCTGGCGGCGGTCTATTACGGCCAGCGCATGGGCGGCGATTTCTATGACTTCCTGCGAGTCAGTCCCAAACGGGTGTTGTTTGGCCTGCTCGACGTGGCCGGCCGCCAGGAAGAGAATCACGACATTGTTTCAGCGGCGCAGCACACCTTCCGAACTCTGGGTGCGGAACTGTTTGCCAAGGAAGACATTAACGAAGCCGAAGCCATGATCGAGGTTTGTCTGCAACTCAACCGGACCATTCTCGAAACCGCCGGCGGCGTGCACTCCTGCCCCGCCTTTGCCGGTTGTTACGACGAGAATCTGGGGACGGTATGCTACTTCAATGCCGGCCACACTCCCGGACTGGTGCGAGACTCGACCGGGGTCGCAGAACTCCCTGCCACCGGGCTGCCGCTGGGACTGTTCTCCCATAGCACGTGCGATGCGTCCACGGTTGCGCTGGAGCCGGGGGCCGTCCTGATGCTGGTTTCGCGCGGGATTGTGGAAGCGAAATCCGGCGGCCAGGAGTGGGGTCTGGATTCGGTAAAGGACGGCTTTCAACGTTCGACCGCAGTGGGAGCTAAGGAATTCTCTCTTGCCATCCTCGATCAGCTGCAACAATTCATGCACACTCCCCCTACCCACAACGATGTGACCGCGCTTGCCCTGGCACGGGAGAGCCGGGCCGCAGGCGATTAGCCGTCCTTCCCAGATTCCTGCGTCAGTCCCAGTCCTAGCTATGTGGTCATGATATACTGACCATAGTCATCAGGAGTAGTTATGAAGACCATGCCGGCGGGACAATTCAAGGCCCAGTGCCTCAAAGTGATGGACGATGTGCAGTCCACGCGCGAGCCCGTGGTGATTACAAAGAGGGGGCGTCCGGTAGCCAAGTTGGTGCCGACGACCGAGCCTTCGGACGATTTCCTCGGAAGGCTGTCTGGATCGATGAAGATTGTCGGGGATATCACACAGCCGATCGAAGATCCAGAAGCTTGGGAGGCACAGCGGTGATTTTGTTGGACACACATGTGCTGGTTTGGGCGGCGATTGAGCCGAAACGACTTTCTCGTGCTGCCGATGCCGCCCTGCGCCGGGCCAAGGTTAGTGACGGGCTGGCGGTTGCAGCAATCAGTTTGTGGGAGGCTGCGTCGCTGTTCGCGCGGCGTCGCATTGAGTCCTACACTACGGTGGAAGCCTCGGTTCGCCAAGTGTTGGAGACCGTCGGCGTGGTTGTGAAGCCGCTGACGGTTGAGGTTGCCGTACTGGCAACCCAGTTCGCGGAGGATTATCCCCGCGATCCAGCGGATCGGATTATTGGCGCGACTGCGCGCGCGGAAGGAATGGCTTTGGTCACCCATGACCGAAGAATCCGAGATTGTCCCTTATTGAAAACGATCTGGTGACGCCATCCATCTGATTCCCCCATTACCTTCGTAAGCCTACCTGCACTTTTCGTTCTCGCTCGGCAAACCGACTCAGAGACAATTTCAGGAGCGCGATTTCAGCGTCCTGAGGGGTCTTATGCGAGTTTTGTCCGGCAAGTCATGCCTGGTTTTTGTCTGGATCTTTGTCAGCTGGATGGCCGCGCCCGCGCAACAGCAGATCGTGGATACCAGTTCCACGGCGAATCAGGGTCAAAGCCTGGGCGACCTGGCACGGAAGGTGCGGAAAGATCACACCGATGAAGTGCAAATGTCGGACGCAGACGCCAAGAAGCTGTTCAGTTCGGTGGACGAGATCCTCACCTTTGTGGCGGAAGACACCGGCTTTCCGCAAAAAGCCAGCGTAAAGCGGAGGCTGGTCGGCTCCGTCGACGTAGAGAAATACACCCGCGAGCAGCAAGCCAAAGAAGGATTCGCACAGCGTTTCACCCGCTCCGAGTTGACGATGAAGAAATTCGGCCTGCTGCCTAAGGACTTCGACTTGCGCGAGTTCCTGGTGAAAGCCAATGGCAAGCAGATCGCAGCGTACTACGATTTTGAAACCAAGACCATTTCGATGTTGAACTGGATTCCGCTGGATAAGCAGAAGCCCATCCTGGCGCATGAATTGACGCACGCTCTGCAAGACCAAAGCTACAACCTCAAAACCTGGATGAAGCTTGACGAAAAAGAGGAGGAGCCGGCAGTGGAGGCGACCAGCAAGCAGGACGATGATGGCGTCTCGACGGTGCGGCGCGCGGTGGTGGAAGGACAGGCGCAGGTGGTTTATCTGGATTACGTGCTGGCTCCCTTTGGCCGGACGGTGCAGAACACGCCGGGTCTGATCTATCAGATGGAGGAACCTGCGGTACAGGCGGTGGCAGACTCCGAGCTGCTGCACAACGCGCCGATGATCATGCGCGAACTGGGGACGTTCCCCTACAAAGCCGGATTGATCTTCGAAGGCGAACTGCTGCAGAAGGGCGGCAAGGCGATGGCGTTTGCGGGGGCGTTCGCGCATCCGCCGCGAACCACGCACGAGGTGCTGCAACCCAAGGCCTATCTGGAGCATGAAACGCCGCCCACGGTTGGGTTACCGGATTTGCGGGCCATCGTAGGCAGCAAATATGAGGTTTACGATTCCGGAAGTGTTGGCGAACTCGATCTGCGGGCACTGTTCAAGCAGTACGGTGAAAGGCGAGCCGCGGATGAGTTGGCGGCCGCCTGGCAGGGGGGCCGCTATGTAGCTTTTCGCAAGACCGGAGACGCCGCAGGCTCGGCGCCGCCGTCACTCGCCGATCTAGCACTGGTCTATGTGTCGCGATGGAAGTCAGCCCAGGCCGCGGGACGTTTTGCCAAGATCTATGCCGATGCGGTAGCACAACGCTATCAGAATGCAGTTCCGGACACTGCCGCGGCCTGCACCGGGAACCAGTGCCCAGTCGCCTTGGGACAGTTTTCGACAGAGACTGGGCCGGTGATCATTGAGCAGTGGGCCGACAACACCGTGCTGGTTTCTGAGAGTTTCGATTCGACCACCGCAGCCCGGCTGCTGAATGCGGTGCGAGACGGGGCCAGCGAATCGCACGCGGACAATTTCCAAACCGACGAGCTTGGGCTGCGGTTGATGGAAGCGCCGGGGTTTTCTGCGTTTCAGGAAGTGGTGGGAGAAAAAGTTCGCGAGTCGCTCACAACGAAATAGTTCTCAGTGAACCCCGGGCACGAAAGGCCTCACTCAAGCCTCCGGATCACAACCCACACCACGATCGCGACTACTGCGATAAAGATGTACAGCGCGTAAAATGGCGCGAACATGCGAAAATATTACGCCTGACAGGGGTCTTTCGCACCGCAACTCCCTTTCTTGACACTCTGCTCCAGTGGCCTTTATTCTTAAGTGTAGCTCCCGAGAGAAGTTACGCCTGAGGGCGTGCTCCGCGTTGTGAGCGTAATCGGTGGGGGCGCGGAGGTCGCGATGTTCATCGAAATCCGTGAGTTGCAATTACATCCGATAGATTTCCGGGAGGAGATCTTTCCGGGTACCATCGATTTGGGGCCTGATTTTCGGCAGCGAACCCCGTTGCGGGCCAGCGGACGGGCCCAACTGGTCGAGGAACATCACGGGAAACATCAGACAATTAAGGACATACGATTGGATGGCCAGGTGGCCGTGGAGTTGGAAACGGATTGTGCCCGCTGCCTGGAGCCGGTGATTACGGACGTAAAACACAGTTTTGATCTCCTGTATCGCCCGCTGGGGGCTGATGCCGGCCGGCCGGAGCTTTCGGTGACCAGCGCCGAGGCTGAAATCAGTTATTATCAGGGGGAAGGGTTGCTGCTCGAGGACGTGCTGCGAGAGCAGGTATTGCTGGCGGTTCCGTTGCGGGCCATTTGCCGCGAAAATTGCAAGGGATTGTGCCCGCAGTGTGGGGCCAACTTGAACGGGAAGCGTTGCTCGTGTGCGGAACCGGTGGAAGATCCGCGATGGTCGGGGCTGAGGGATTTGCGGGGTAAGTTGGAGCATTAGAATGCAGTCCGACTCGGCGCTGACGCGCTGTTCAGTCTCGTACGAAACCTACTAAATTCTGGGTGTAGCCTGCGGGTTATGCCGAAAGAGGAACTCGATGCCAAATCCAAAACGGCGACACTCCAAAGCACGCACCAGCAGTCGTCGCGCCCATGATTTTTTGAAAAGCCGTTCGCTCTCAGAATGCCCCAACTGCCACGAGCGCAAGCTGCCGCATCGCGCCTGCGCCAAGTGTGGCTATTACAAAGGCCGCGAAGTCCTGGAAGTCAAGGAAGCCAGCTAGTAGCGCAACTCCATGCCAAGCGTCATAGCCCTGGACGCAATGGGTTCGGACCGCAAGCCCAAGCCTGAGATCGAAGGTGCGATCCAGGCGGCGCGGCACTATGACGTGCGCGTCCTGCTGGTGGGGCCGGAAGAGACCCTCCGAAAGGAACTGGCGCGCCACTCCAGCGCCGGCGAACTCCCCATTGAGATTGTCCACGCCAGCGAAGTCATTACCATGGAAGATAAAGCGGTGCAGGCGGTGCGCGCCAAACGCGACTCGTCGATCCGTGTTGGCTTGCGGCTGGTGCGGGATGGACGGGCGGCAGGGTTCGTGACTGCCGGCAACACCGGTGCCGCCATGGCCACGGCCAAGATGGTGCTGGGAGCGATTCCGGGGGTGGACCGGCCGGCGCTGGCAGCGGTGTTTCCCACCATACAGGGATCGGCGGCGGCGCTGCTCGATGTGGGCGCCAATGTGGATTGCACGCCGCAAAACCTCGAGCAGTTCGCGGTGATGGGCGAAATCTACTATCGCACCATGTTCGGTACCGAGCGGCCGCGGGTGGGATTGCTCTCCATCGGCGAAGAAGAGAGCAAGGGGAACGATTTGACCAAGGAAGCGATGCAGCTGTTGAAGCAGTTGCGGTTGAATTTCATCGGCAACGTGGAAGGCCGCGACTTGTACAACGGCGAAGTGGACGTGATTGTGGCCGATGGATTCGTGGGAAATGTGGCGCTGAAAATTTCTGAAGGCGTGGCCAGCCTGGTGCGGTACACGCTGAAAGAATCGCTGAAAGCCACCATTACCCGGCAGGTTGGATATTTACTTTCGCGTAGCGCCTTTGCCGACTTCAAAAAACGCCTCGACCACACTGAGTACGGCGGCGCGCCGCTGCTGGGAGTAAAAGGCGTGTGCTTCATCACTCATGGGTCGTCCAATGCGAATGCCATCAAAAACGCGATTCGCGTGGCGGCAGAGTTTGCTGCGCACCAGATCAATGGGGAGATAGAAAAGGAACTGGCCGCGATACGTCCCGCGGTGGCGGCGAGCGTTTAGATCGGCCATTCTTCAATGCCAACTTTAGCATCCAACATTGCATTTCTTTTCCCGGGGCAGGGATCACAGGCGGTCGGCATGGGCAAGGAACTGGCCGAGAAATATCCTGCGGCCCGCCACACTTTTGACGAGGCCGATGAAGCCCTGGGTTACAAGCTCTCGCAGCTTTGCTTTGCAGGACCGGAAGATCAATTGAAGTTGACCGAGATTACCCAGCCGGCAATTTTGACGGCGTCAGTGGCGGCGTTTCGCGTTTTGGCGGAAAGAGGTCTAAGGCCGGGGTTTGTTGCCGGGCATAGCCTGGGTGAATATTCGGCGCACGTGGCCGCGGGCACGCTCAGCTTTGCTGACGCGGTGCGCACCGTGCGCAATCGCGGCAAGTATATGCAGGAAGCCGTTCCAGTGGGCGTGGGCGCGATGGCGGCGATTCTGGGGATGGATTTGGAGAAGGTCACGGTCGTCTGCCATGACGCGGCCCATGGAGAAGTTTGCGAGCCAGCCAATGTTAATTCTGCGGAGCAGATTGTCATCTCGGGGCATAAATCGGCGGTAGAACGCGCCACCAAGCTGGCCAGCGAACGCGGCGCCAAGCGCGCGATCCTGCTGCAAGTCAGTGCTCCCTTCCATTGTTCGCTGATGAAGCCGGCGCAGGACCGGCTGGCGGCGGATTTGGCAACACTCAGTTTTCACAAGCCGGCAGTTCCCGTGGTTTGCAACGTGGATGCGGAATTCATTATCGACGGGGAACGCGGCCAGGACGCGTTGGTGCGCCAAGTGACGGGAGCGGTGCAGTGGGAACGATCGATACGAGACTTGATTGGGCAAGGAGTACAGACCTTCGTGGAAGTCGGGCCGGGGAAAGTGTTGTGCGGCCTGATGCGGCAGATTGATCGCTCGAAGACCGCGCTGAACGTTGCAGATGAGACTTCGTTGCAGAAGGCAGTGGAGGGGATGGCTGTGGGAGCATCCGGCCCGCTAGGTCACGGATAAACTTTGGACAACAGCCCAGCCTTCGAGACTTTCACGATATATGGAGCAGCGTTTTCGGCAACATAATTCTTAATTTTAGGTATCGCCTTCAGGAATATGTCGGCCATTTCGCCGCCTTGAACGCTCCCGGCAGTTGCAGCTTCACCTATGCCTCTCTGCCACAATAATCTACTCCGTGACCCAGGTCCACCAATTGCCGCACTCGATTTCGCTGGGCGAGAACGATAGTGTCTTGTCGGATTTCTGTACCCAGACGTAGGCGTGCTGGGCGCGGCCATTTACGGTGACTTGCACGATCACGCCGCTGCCGCCGCCGGGGCTGAGCGAGCAATCCACGGCGTGCGACTTGATCAGACCCCACTCGCCTCCCGGGCCCCAGTCGCGGTAGAAATCGCTGAAGGGATAGCTCGAGTACCTTTCTTGACGCTGTTTCCAGTCGGGATCGTGAAACCACACGGCGTAGGCGGATTCGTAGTCTTGCTTTTGCAAGTTCGCAAAAAATCGGTTCACCGTGGTGCGTTCGGAATAGTTGCGGAAGTGGTAGGCGAGCCAGGCGCCGAGCAGAACGGCCGCGACTAGTGTTGCGACCACAGTCCAGCGGCGACGACTGCGGGCCGCGTCATAGGGTTGGGCGTCTAGCAGCGTCATGGCTGCTGTAAGCATAGCTGATGCCAGCGGCGAACTAAAAGGCATTCACCGCCGAGCACGCCGAGATCGCAGAGAAAAACCACCCCTTAGAACGAAAACCCACAAACAGTGAGCCGCTGAGATCGCCTTTGTGAAATTGCCTTTCTCGGCGCTCTCGGCGTACTCGGCGGTGAATGATTTACAAGGTGCGTTTGAACAACGGCGTCGCGATGGCTAGGGTCACGAACGCGAAGATGGAAAGATAGATCACGTCAGGAACAATGGCGCTCAGTCCGGCTTCTTTCAGCAGCAGCGACTTGAAGCCGTGGATGGCATAGGTAAACGGGTCGGCTTTGGCGATGGCGCGCAGCCACCAGGGGAAGGCTTGAATCGGATAGATGGAGCCGCTGGGGAAAAACAAGAGCGTGTTGAGGATGCCGAAAATGGCCCGCGGCACCAGCGGGTCTTCGACGCGCACCATCATTAAGAACATCATGGTGTTGAAGGCGATCGAGGTCAGCACAATCATGATGAGCAGCCCGAACACGGTGATGGGGTTGGATAGGGTGCCGACGCCGGCCAGCAGTGAGCCGATGATAGTGATGACCACTCCGGTCATGACAGCTTTGATGGCCCCCGCTCCGTTGAGGCCAAAGACCAGTTCGGTTTTCGTGATGGGCGTGACCAGATAGCCTTCGTGTACACCTCGGGCCTTGTCATCGATATAGAGCATGCCGCCGCCGATCATCACAGAAACGAACATGGCCAGGGCGATGGAGCCGGGGAGAAGATACTTCATGTATTCGACGTAGGGATAAAGCTCCACAATCTGCAGCACCGTCTGTTGCAGAATACGAGGCGTCACGGTCGGCTGGTTCAGAGCGGCGGTGATGGAACCGAGTTCGTCCTCCAGCGCAGAGCTCATGAAGTTATCGGTATTGTCCACCACGAGCGCGATGCGCGGCTGATCCTGTTCATAGACACGGCGCGAATACTGCGGAGGAATGATGACTGCACCCTGAATCTTGCCATTGCGCACGTCGTCCATGGCAGTTTTGGGATCGCGATAGTAGACCGGCTCGAAGGTGCGCATGTTGGAGCGCACGGAGTCGAAGGCTTCGCGAATCTTGAGCGCCTGGGTCCCGCCATCCTGATCGACCAGGCCCAGGCGGGCGTCGCGAATCTTGCCGCCGAAGGCGTTGCCCAGCACGATGAGCTGGACCAGGGGGAAAATCATAGACGCCATCATCAGCGCCGGGGAGCGGAAAAACTTGCGCATTTCGCGTTCGACGATGGCCAGCATCCGGTTCATGGCTGCAATCCTGGTCTGGCCGGCATGACGAAGGCGAAGGCCTTCACCAGCTCGTCGCGCAACTGCCGCCCGGTGTAGTGGACGAACACGTCGTCCAGCGTGGTGTTTTGCACGGAGAGGGATCTGACCCCCACTCCCGCCTTGACCGCCGATTCCACCAGTTCGGTGGTGGTTTGTGAGCCGTTTCCAGTAAGGATTCGATACATGCCCGCGCCTTCGTGTTGGACGGAAGTCACGTCGCTCAACTTGTGCAGACGCTCTTCCCAGTCGGCAGGTGCGTTGTCGAACTGGGCCTCGATCACGTTCGATCCCGGCACGCTGGCTTTCAGAGCGGGAGGAGTATCGAGGGCGACGAGCTTGCCATGGTCGACTATGGCGATGCGGTCGCAGAGGCGGTCGGCTTCGTCCATGTAGTGGGTGGTGATCAGGATGGTGAGTTGGCGCTGGCGCTTGATGTTGGTCAGCATTTCCCAGACCGCCACGCGCGAGACCGGATCGAGTCCAGTAGTGGGCTCGTCAAGAAAGAAGATGCGCGGGCTATGAACCAGACCCCTGGCAATTTCCAGGCGCCGCCGCATGCCGCCCGACAAGGTTTTGGTCTGGGCGGAACGCCATTTCGTGAGATCGACCAGTTGCAGGAGTTCGTCAATCGCAGCTTTTCTCCTCTTCGAGGGAACATCGTAGAGCTTGGCGTAGATGTTCAGGTTCTCTTCGATGGTGAGGTCGAGATCGCTGGTCAACGCCTGGGGGATTACGCCCATCAGGCGGCGAACCGCGTCCGGTTCTTTCTGAGCGTCGTGGCCGAGAATGCGCGCGTGCCCGGAGGTGATCGGGATCAGCGTGGTCATCATGCGAATGAGAGTTGACTTGCCGGCGCCGTTGGGGCCGAGCAAGCCGAAGATCTCTCCTTCTTTCACGCTGAAGGTAACGTCGTCCACGGCCGTGAAATCACCGTACTTCTTGACGATGTGGTCAACTTCAATGGCATTCACAGCGGGCGCAGAATCGTGTCCGTTGGTCGGTGCAACGGTCGATTCGTTGGCGGGGGTGGGATCGGAGATCATGGATGGCGCTCCGCCGAGGCGTCCGTCTGGGCAATGCCCTTGAGCTGTTGCGGCGAAACCAGTACTTCGGCCGTCATGCCGGGAACGTATGCGCCTTTGGGATTGTCGAGGCGCACTTTGAGCACAATGGTGCGAATATCGCGCTTGCGGCGGCCGACGTCGCGCTGCGTCGCGAAGTCGGCTTCGGCGGACTTGAAAAATACTTTCCCTGAAGTGACCGTGCCCCCGGGCAAGCGAATGCGCAGAGGGTCTCCGAGGCCAATGTGATCGGATTCGGTCTCGGGAATGGCGGCGCGTACCCAGGTGTCACTGAGGTCGACGATGGTGACGATGGGCTGGCCGAGGTTCAGTACTTCTCCCTCGCGGGCCGCGCGCACCGAGACCGTCCCGGTGATCGGCGCATAGATCTTGGTGTAGCCGAGTCGAACCTCGGCCTGCTTGAGCATGTCTTCCGCGTTGGCCAACTGGGCGCGCGTGGACTCAACCGTGCTCTGCGCAGCATGAGCCTGGTGAGTGTTGGCGATCGCCGTGTTCAGATCGGCCTCGGCGGCGCTGACTTGATCTTTCAGCGACTGCACGAGCGCCTTCTGAGCCGCCAGATTGGTTTCGGCCTGAACACGATCCTGGTCGGAATCAACCCCCTGAGCGGCCAGTTCGATGGTGCGGCGGCTGTCGCTTTGAGTGCGCTCCAGCGTGGCCTCGGCCTGGAGCAACTGCGCGCGCGCGGATTGCAGGCGGGCTTGGGCATTGGTAACTCCGCTCGAGGTCGAACCCTGAGTGGCTTCCAGAGTGGAGTGGGTTTCAGCCACCTTGGATTTCATGCTGTCGATGGTGGCGGCGGCGGCGCTGGCTTCGGCTTCGAGTTCAGAGGGATCCAGCACGGCGATGAGATCTCCCTGCTTCACCGCAGTGCCTTCATCCACCAGAAGCTGAGCCAGACGTCCGCCGACTTGCGGGCTGACGATGACTTGATTCGAATCCACGGTGCCGATCAGGATTAGATCCTTGTTCGAGGGCGTGGAGATGAGGTAGTAGGTCAGCGCGGCAGCGAAGATCACGCCGAGAACGATAAGAAATTTGTTGCGAACGCTCATAACGAAACTCCTGAATTGGACACGACTGCAACTCCTAGCGAGCCAAGCCTAGAAGCTGACGCGCTGCGAGTCGCAGCGTTTTCGGCGAACCACGGCGCACTACCGGCGAACTGCGGACCTGTAACGACCCTATTGGTGGATGACCTCATCGGTGTGCTCTCTTGCGCTGCGCAGGAGACTGCCGCAATAGAGCCGCGGAGATAAAATCCAGTACCGCGGCACGGCGGGCGGCTACTGGCTTCGGCTTCAGAGGGTCGATCCCGGTCATGGAACGCATGGCTGGGGCGTTGATGAAATAGAAAACGATCACCGAAATCATCGAAGGAACCACCTGCATGGGATCCACGGAGCGGAAGTCGCCGGCGGCCATGCCTTCGGTGAGCACCTGCGAGAGTTGAGCGGCCAGAGGACGGAAATATTGTTTGACGATGCGGTCAAGCTGGCTGGACCCGTTGCGCCCGGCGCTCATCATTTCCCCCTGCACAATGCGCGGATACAGGGGATGGCCGGCAACGTAATCGAAGTGGGCGCTGACGTAGGCGAGAACTTTGTCGCGGGGAGGAATGGTCAAGGCGAAAGCCGTGTTGACGGCCGCGGCCAGACCTCCGAAGACCTGATCGAGGACGGCGGAATAAAGGGCTTCCTTGTCCTTGAAATAGTAGTAGAGCAGGGCTTTGTTGACGTGAGCGCGGCGGGCGATGGCGTCGATGCGGGCGCCGGCGACGCCTTCGCGGGAGAATTCACGCACTGCGGCCTGCAGGATGGCGGCCCGGCTCTGTTCGGGGCGGCCGCGGGAACCGAGACGGGATTTACGGACTAACATATTAATTAACCAGTTAGTTAGATAATACTCCAACTGGAGTCCTTCCGCAAGTCCAAAACCTTCACCACACGGGTGCACGGGGGGACACGGAGGTACCGTGCCCCTTGCACGAAAGTTAGCGGCTGTACTGGTTTTTCTTCTTCTCTTGGTGGCGTTCCATGCCCAGCTGGATCAGGCGTTCGATTAGTTCTGGATAGGTCACGCCGGTGGCGGCCCACAGCTTGGGATACATGCTGATGGAGGTAAATCCGGGCATGGTGTTGATCTCGTTCAAATAGATCTTCCGGGTTTTGGGATCCATTAGAAAATCGACGCGAGCCAGGCCGGAGCAGTCCACGGCTTTGAAAGCGGCAATCGCCAACTGCTGGACTCGCCGAGTTTCGGCCTTCGACAGTTTGGCGGGAATGATGAGTTGTGAGCCTTCGTCGAGGTACTTGGCGTTGTAGTCGTAGAATTCCTGGCCGGGGACGATTTCGCCGGGCACAGAGGCTTCCGGCTTGTCGTTGCCCAGGACGGAGCATTCGATCTCGCGGGCCTTGCGCTTCCCGCCGACGCCCTGCTCAATGACAATCTTACGGTCGAAGCGGGCAGCTTCGGCGATGGCGGGGCCGAGTTCTTTGCGGTCGTGGGCTTTGGAAATCCCCACCGACGATCCCAGGTTCGCCGGCTTTACGAACACGGGATACTTCAGCTTGCTCTCAATTAGTTTCTGAACTTTCTTCGGTTCTGTTTCCCAATCGCCGCGCAAAACGGTTACATGTTTCACGATGGGCAGAGCGGCGGCACGGAACAGGGCTTTCATGATGTCTTTGTCCATGCCGGCAGCGGAGCCTAAGACTCCAGCACCCACGTAAGCGAGGTCCGCAAGTTCGAGCAAGCCTTGGATGGTTCCGTCTTCGCCGAAAGTGCCATGCAGCACGGGAAAAATAATGTCGACGTTGATGGCGCGGTCGGCGGCGCGGCGAACCAGCGCAGGAGTGGAGGCATCGGTCTGGAAAGTTGCCAGCCCGCTGCCCGGTTGTTGCGGTTCGGGCGGCACTACCACAGATTCGCCGTTGGCCAGGACAGCAGCGGCGGGAGTGACTTCGGGGTCGCCGGCCCTGAGGTGCTTGGCCTCAGAATGGGAAAACTCCCCTTTCAGTAAACGCTCGGCATCGGCCGCCGTGACCCAGTGCCCCTGCTTGGTGATGCCGATGGGCACCACTTCGTACTTGTTCTTGTCGATAGCGTTGAAGACAGAAGCGGCGGAGAGTAGCGAAACTTCGTGCTCGCCGCTGCGCCCGCCAAACAGGATCCCGACTCGAAGTTTCTTCATGGCTGACGAATACCTGAGGTCCTTGTTTATTCTTCCATATTGGGAAGCTTTGCGGCTGTTCTTAGCAAATTAAAATGACCGGTTTTGGTAGCACACGATCTGTCCGGTTTTTAAGTTAACCAGCCGTAGCCGAGGTTGTGGGAAAGTGGGAATCCCGCGCGGTTGGCGGGATTTCCAAGCG
>JBAWFN010000181.1:0-8225 GCA_049591935.1 Terriglobales bacterium
GGCCTTGGCGGTGACTGTCTCGGCGCAGACAGACTCCCAGCCCAAAGCAAGTGCGAAAACAACTACCAAATCTGCAACCGTAAGCGCGAAGGAAGTGCAAGAGCTGCGCGAGGCGCTGGCGGCGCAAGAACGCCAGACCGAGCAACAGAACCAGCAACTGGAGCAGTTGAGGTCGCAGGTGCAGCAACTGCTGGATGCCACGCAACAGGCCAATGCCAGTGCGCAAAAGGCCCAGAGCAGCGTGGATCAGGCTCAGGGCGCGGCCGTCCAAGCCCAGCAATCGGCAGCCGAGGCCCAGAAAGTGGCCGCTCAAGCCTCTTCCAAGGCCACGGACGCGACCACCGCGCTGGCCGCGGTCAGTACCCAGACTCAGGAGGACGGCCGGCAGATCAGTGCGCTGCAAGCCGCGCTGAGCCGCTTCCGCTTCAGCGGCGATGTCAGGATTCGGGGCGAGGATTATTTCCAGAAGGGTGTACCCGACCTCAACCAGGCGCGCATTCGCGTCCGCTTCGGGGTCGAGGGTAAGTTGAACGAAGACTTCGTCGGCGGCCTGGCCCTGGCTACGGGAGCTCTGGGCAATCCCACCACCACCAACGAGACCCTTAGCGGCGCCTTTGATCGCAAGACCATCGCCCTGGACCGTGGATACATCACCTACAATCCGGTGGCGTACTCGTGGCTTTCTCTCACCGGCGGCAAGTTTGCCTACACCTGGCAACGGACTTCAGTCACCTTCGATCCTGACATCAATCCAGAGGGCTTCAACGAAAAAGCCTCGTTTAATTTCTCTGGGCCGGTACAGAATTTCACCGTGCAGGGGCTTGAGCTCCTGTATAACGCAGCCAACGGGAAAACCAGCATCGCGTCGCAAGATTCCTACGCGCTGGGGGGACAGGTCTCGGCGACCCTTCGCTTCGGACCCTGGACTGCCACGCCCTCACTTCTGACCTTGAAGTGGAATCGTCCCGACGCACTGCTCAGTGAAAGCGCATTTACTACCGGGGCCACCACCACCGGGTTCTTGCCGACGGGCGCCACCACACCTGTAACCGGGATTCCGGTTCCGGGCGAGGGCCAGGGTTGCGCCAAAGGCAGCAGCTTCGCTAGTTTTGCGCCCTGCGTATTCGCGCCCAACGGGATGACCAACGCCACCTTTGTGGATTCCAAAGGCGTCGTGCACTTTTACTCTGAGTTCAACTACGTGGACTTCATCGTGAACAACCAGATTCAGGATGGAATTACGCGCTTCCCCATCAACTTGCTGGTCGAGCTTTTGGACAACCCGGACGCCGCGGCTCATCCGCTGAACAGCAAAGGCGCGGTGATTTCCAGCCTGGGCAGCCAGAACAAGGAGTACGGGTTCGATTTCAGTCTGGGCCAAACCAAGAACAAGAACGACATCCAAGTTGGTTACGCCTGGTATCGCGAAGAGCAGGACGCTGCCATCGCCTCGTTTGTGGAGAGCGACCAGCGCGCTCCCACCAACATTCTGCAAAACCGGATCTACGCGCTGTGGAAATTGCGCGCCAATACGCTCGCCAGCTTTACCTGGTGGCGAGGCCGCGCTTTAAACACGGATCTGGAGAACAACGTTGCCCTGTTCAACAACTACAACACCAGCGTTCCAACCATCAGCAAAGCTGGCCAGCAAGAGCCGTACCTGAACCGGTTGCAGTTTGACCTGATTTACAGCTTCTAGGCGAGATCCTAGGGTTGCAGAACGACTACTTTCGAGGAGAATTTATATGGACCGCACGAACACTCTGGCTGCCATCCTGGCCTTATCGCTGATCGGGGTGGCAGCTCCGGCACAACAATCAGCGACTGCGCCAGCGCCCAATATCGCCACCGTTCACGGGTGCTTGCGCGGTCAGCGAGGGAACTACATCCTGATCGAGGACAACACCGGCGCGGTGTATGTCTTGAAAGGTGTGGGAAACAAGCTCGACAAACAACGGCGCCATCAGGTTGAGGTAAAGGGAACAATATTACCCGGCAGCATCAAGACGGGGGTGAGGCCCGAGAAGTCAGGCAGCAATCCCAGCGACACCGTACACGGAGTCGATGGCGTTCCACTGCAAGTAGCGAACGTCGATACCGACGTGCGTACCCTCTCGAACCGTTGCCAAGCGGCGGATAAGGAGTAGCTTGTCCCGGGGGCTCCAGCTTTCAAAGCCGAAGCTCTGCTCCACGACTACCACCGCGGCCAGTACCGTAAGGTGCGGGCCACGGTGGTGATTCGTTCTCAGATGAGCTTGCTATCGGTCTCGGAAGATTGTTTCGTGGCCGTTCTCTTATAATTTGGTTAACATTCATTTCGGCAAAGGCAGAAAACGATGATCTCGCGGCGTGACTTTGTGAAAGCAATCTCCGGCGTGGTTGCGGCGGCGGGCGCCGTTCATCCCTTGCTCACCTGGGCTGCTCAAGATTCTCCGGTCGTGATTCCGGGCGAAGGCGGAATGATCGTCCGCTCCGCACGGTTCTTCGATCTGGAAATGCCACCTGAGTTCTTCGATTCCTGGATCACTCCGGTGCCACATTTCTTCGTGCGCAATCACATGCACGAGCCCAGCACGCTCGACCCTGAAACCTGGCAACTGACGGTCTCCGGTGAGGTCGAGAAGCCGTTGACTTTGACGTTCGCCGAATTAGTGAGGATGGAGCCGCACACTGTGACCAACACGCTGGAGTGTGCCGGCAACGGGCGGGGCTTTCAACATCCGCGTGTGCCCGGCGTGCAATGGCAGAAGGGCGCAGTCGGTACGGCGCGCTTCAGCGGTCCGCGTTTGCGCGATGTCTTACAGCGGGCTGGCGTAAAGCCCACAGGGAAGCACGTCATGTTTCACGGTCTCGACGAAGTGCCGGGGAAAGTACCTCCGTTCATCCGCAGCATCCCCATCGAGAAAGCGACCGACGAAGACACGCTCATTGCCATGCGCATGAATGGCGAAGCGCTGACCAAGCATCACGGTTTCCCCGCCCGTGCTCTGGTTCCGGGCTGGATCGGCGCGGCTTCCTGCAAGTGGCTGAGTGAGATCAAAGTGCTGGACAAGGAATTCGACGGCAACTTCATGAAGCCGGGATACCGCATGCCCAATCATCCCTTAAAACCCGGCGACCCGCTCAACTTGGACGACACTCACCCTCTGACGGCGCTCAGCGTCAAGTCGATCATTGCGGGCCCGACGGACGATTGGACTTCAAAGTCGCGGACGGTACGCATTAGTGGAGCAGCCTGGGCCGGGGAAGCCGACATTGTTAAAGTCGAAGTCTCAACCGATGGGGGCGCGACCTGGCGAGCCGCGCAATTGGGACGCGACCGCTCGAAGTACGCGTGGCGCCTGTGGAGTCACAGTTTGAAAGCTCCCCAGGCGGGCGACTACACCATTCTGTCACGCGCCACCGACAGTCAGGGCCGCACCCAGCCGGAAACTGCCGATTGGAATCCCAGCGGCTATCTGTATAACGCCTACGATCAGGTGAACATTCATGTGCAAAGCTAGTCTGCGATTAGCGGTCGCCGTTTCCCTACTCGCGCTGTACGGTTTGCCGTGGCTGCGCGCGCAGTCGCCCGAACTACCAGCTGGACCAGCGCAAGCCAAGGTTACGACTACATGCACCGAGTGTCATGAGTCGCGCATCATCATCCAGCAGCGTCTCAGCAAAGGCGCATGGACTAAAGAAGTGGACAAGATGATCAAGTGGGGAGCGGTAGTTGACCCCGCTGACCGCGACAGCTTCATCGAATACTTGAGTACGAACTTTCCTCCCGACAAGGCCCCGGAGCAGATGCCGAGAGTAGTTTCAGCCAAGAAGAGGTAGGCAGAGGGCGTGTGAGCGGTTCGTGGGAATTGATTGGACCCTAATCGCCGTCTCCAGCGTAGTGTTCCACCATTTCCAGGCTGCTCAACATGGAGCTGTTTCTGGCGACGAATTCCACGTGGCCGCAGCTCGGACACTCGAGCATGGCGTGAGAAGATTCGGCCCCGTAAGGCAGGAAGGTCATCGACGTGACCGAGTACTTTTCCAGCGAACCGTTACAACGTAGACAGGTGACTTGCATTGCGAGCCTCCCCCGGAGATTGAATAGGGGAGGGAAAACAGACAGGACGGGCGAAGACGCCCGTCCTTATTTCAGTGACGATTTCTCGACGATGAAGTTCTCCAGCACCAGCGTATCCATTTCGCTCGTCTTGAACGTATGGAATGCGTTGGCAGGAGTAGTCACCACCGGTTCGCCTTTCAGGTTGAACGAGGTGTTCATCACCACGGGAACGCCGGTGGCTTGTCCAAAACGCTCAATCAGCTTGTAGTAGCGCGGACTCTGCTCCTTGAATACAGTCTGCAAACGCCCGGTGCCGTCCACGTGAGTGATGGAGGGCAGGATGCTGTGCGCGGCCGACTTCACCGGAACCACATACAGCATGTAACGCGCAGGATAATGCTGGCAGGCGTTGGGCAAATCGAAATACTTCTCGGCAGACTCGGCCAGCACCGACGGTGCGAAAGGACGATAGGGCTCGCGAAATTTGATCTTCGCGTTCACAATGTCCTTCATCTCGGGGTTGCGGGGATCGGCCAGAATACTGCGGCTGCCCAGAGCTCGCGGACCCCACTCGAAGCGACCCTGCGACCATCCGATCACCTTGGCGTGGGTGAGGCGTTCCACCACGGTATCGATCACTTCGTCTTCGTTGCTCAGTTGACGATATGGAATGTTATTCGAGCGCAGGAAATCGCTGATTTCAGCTTCCGAATTGGCGCGACCCCAATAGGCATGCTTCATCACGAAGGTGCGGGGCTTACCCAGCAGAGTGTTGTAGGCCCAGAGAGCTGCGCCCAGCGCGCCGCCGCCGTCTCCGGCAGCCGGCTGAACGTACAACTCCTCAAAATCGGTCTCACGCAAGATGCGGGAGTTGGCAACGCTGTTTAGTCCCACGCCACCAGCGATGCACAGGCGTTTCATGCCGGTCTGCTTTTGGACGTTGCGGGCCATGCCCAGCAGCACTTCCTCGGTCACTTTCTGGATGCTGGAAGCGATGTCGGCGTAATGCTGGTTGAGCTTGCAC
The DNA here is from genome assembly GCA_049591935.1 of Terriglobales bacterium. Lineage (GTDB taxonomy): Bacteria > Acidobacteriota > Terriglobia > Terriglobales > Acidobacteriaceae > JABCZH01. Next base: position 5,070 of record JBAWFN010000181.1, read on the forward strand.
AGTTCGTTGTAATTGGAAGGCTGCGCCCCGAAATATTTGGGATAGCCGGTGCCCTCGGTGAAAAAATTCAGCTTGGTGGGGCGGGGATCGCCGAACAACTGCTCAAATTTCTTGCTGAAAGTGCGGTCGGTGGAGTGATGGAAGGAAAAATAATCCATATTCAGGTGGAAGGAACCATCCGCATTTTGCTGGATCAACTTCCACACCTTGTCCACGTACTTGGGCTGGCCGTACGGGGCCATGCCCATGACCTTGTATTCGCCTTCGTTGACTTCGAATCCCAGAAACGCGGTGAAGGCGCTATAGAGCAAGCCCAGTGAGTGCGGGAACTCAATCTGCTTGAGCAGTTTGATGTTGTTGCCCTTGCCCACGCCGTAGGTTGCAGTCACCCACTCGCCGACGCCGTCCACCGTGAGAATGGCGGCCTCGTCGAAAGGAGAACAGAGAAAGGCGCTGGCTGCGTGCGACAGGTGATGCTCGGAGAACAGCACCTTGCTCTTGGGAATGCCCAACTCTTCCTGCAAGGTGGTGGCAACCCACATTTTGTCCAGCATCCAGGAAATCATCGACTCGCGGAACACCTTCCAGGATTGCGGATAGGTCTGCAGCGCGGTCATCAGGATGCGGTCGAGTTTGCGGAAGGGCTTCTCGAAGAAGACTACGTAGTCAAGATCTTCACCCTTGATCTTGGCCTCCTCCAGGCAGTACTGAATGGCCAGTTTGGGGAACCCGTAATCGTGCTTGATGCGCGAAAAGCGTTCTTCTTCGGCAGCGGCAACCAATTCGCCGTCGTGCAACAGCACGGCTGCCGCATCATGGTAGTAGCAAGAAATTCCTAGGATATACACAGTTATTGTTTCCTGGCCCAGTCTAAATCGCAGGCTTCGTTGGGATGGTCAAGCCACGCCGTTGGATACTTCTTGATTCGGAGGGGGTCCGAGAACAGGCGTGCCGCCAGCCCGAAGGGCAAAACCAGCACGCCATAGAAAATGGTCAACAGCACCCGCGCCTGGAAGTTGCCGATCTTGTGAGCGATCTTCTTCCAGGCTGCCCACGCACGTTTTATCGCGTCTAACATCGCAGCTCCTAAAACAAAGTGTAGATGAACGGCGCAATTGCTGAGCTCTGCGCCAACACAATCAAGGCGCCCAGCAGAAACAGCACCACGATCATCGGTACCAGCCACCAGCGCTTGTTGTTCATGAAGAATGAAAACAGTTCCCCGGCGACCCCGAGATTTCGTGAGGCAGTGCGTATAAACTTCATGGCATTTTTCCTTTAATCGTTGGTTACAGCATTACCAGCTTCGCAACGCTTGATTCAAACCCAGACAGCAACACTGCTGCACTGGCTGGGGCCGCCTCGAACTGATTTAGCGGCGAGTTTCAGGGGAGACAAGGTCTCAGCAGGGGGCACTGAGGAACAAATCCATTACTCCATGATTTCTGACGCCCCGTATCATGGGCAGCAAAATCCTAATGTAGCAGCTTCTAATCGCTTTAGCGAGGAGACGAACGACCATTTGACGATCGTCTCCAATGTAACACCAGCCCTCAGCTCCCAAGCCGGTCATCCCGGTCACCGCGATCAAGTTCCAAGCCTGTAACTAGTTGAATAGTAATGTGGTTACTGCAATGCCAGGGCTGTAGGCCGAGTCTCCTCTGCGAGTCCTGGGACTGTAGGATCAACGACGCTCGACCCCAGACACGATTACCGCCCAGCGCTTCGACCAAGAGCGGCCGCGCTTTTCGGGGCTCGCTTGCTCAGGGACTTTCGGCCCCATGACAACTTGCGCCAGCATCGACTATGCTGACCCTGCCCGGAATTTTCAACCGTTGGTTTTACGCTGTTTTTTGACTTGGCATTGCTGCACTTGCCTTATCACGAGGTCTTCTCCCCCTGATTCACCAATTTTCTGAGCAACTGCCCCTAGCAAGAGGCGGGGTAGACGGAAATCGAGCAAGCTGGAGTAGAAAGACCTGTAGGCAGAAGGGCCTTAATACCCCCGTTGATTCTGGCAGGGCGGGGAAGTAAACTCTCACAATCCCCTGTGCCTGGAAGTTGAGTGTCCCGGCGGGATTGAAAGGAAATGCAAGTGATCCGATTGACAGGGCGAGTCTTGGTAGCAATGGGCGTGGCGCTGTTCTGCTTGCAGGCGGGGGCGCAGAACGGAAGTTTTCTCGAGTGGTCGGTCCCGACGGCTGAAAGTGAGCCGTTACACGTGGTACCCGCCAGTAGTTCGGTGTTCTTTTTCACGGAAAGCAACAGGAACCGGGTGGCCGAGCTGGACACCTCCGCGAATGTTTTCACCGAGTGGGTTCTGCCGTCGGGTTCCATGCCCCACGGGATTGTCTTGCCCGCCTCAAACACCATCGCGTTCTGCGCCTACAGCGGTAACTTTATCGGGATTTTGAATGTCGACACGTCGCTGTTGACCGAATGGAGCGTGCCGACCGCGAGCGCTGGGACCATACACCTCGACATTTCAGGCTCGACATTTTTCTTTACCGAGGCGCTGGGTAACAAGATTGGCTTGCTCGATCCGGTGGCGGGCCAGATCACCGAGTGGCTCGTCCCCACCGCCAACTCCACCCCGCGCGGAGTTGTGGTCGGTCAGAATGGCGAGATTTTCGTCGCCGAACTGGGCGCCAGCAAGATCGCCATGCTTAATACTGTGACCAACACGATTACGGAATGGGCGCTGCCTGCGGTAAAGGAGGTCGAGCACCTGAGGTTCTATAACGGGTTGGTCTACTTCGGAGACTTGGGAAGCAGCATCATTGGCGCTCTGTATCCGAAGACGAATACCGTCTTTTATGGGCCGGTGCCGACTCCGAATGCGGCCGTACCCGATGTATTCGTTCCCTCAGGCTTGATCAATTTCACCGAGCGCAACGGCAACAAGATCGGCCAGTTCAACCCCGCGCTGGAAAAAGGAATCTCAAAGGTTGTCACGCCGGTGGTGACCAGCGTCGCGCCCCAGGTTTCTCCGGCCACTTCCAGCAACGTTACTCTGCAGCCGAACCAGACGACCGTTCAACCCACCGCGACCAACAACGTCACCGGCGTAGTAACCCGTGGCTTCACGGAGTGGGCAATTCCGACCCCGGCCAGTCAGCCGCTGGGCATCAACGGTACCGGCAACACCATTGTGTT
>JBAWFN010000182.1:0-8906 GCA_049591935.1 Terriglobales bacterium
AGATGAGACCATGCCAGGTGTGCACGGTATTTCTGGTTTCTGCTCTGCCGCACAAACCTGCGAGGAGGCCTGCATGAGAACCATGCTACATTTCAGAACCCACGACGGAGGCTACTTCCACAGCCACCCGTTGCATGGCACGGTTTCGCTGATCACGACCTTGATGATGGCAATGCTGGTGGTGCTGTTGCTCGTGATGTCGGCCAAGTGAAGGCCGGCTCTGCAATTTCGTTCGCCACTCCGATAATGAGGAGAGGCCTTTTATTTGCCGCGGTATCCAGTTTGCGGTTCGATCTTCCCGTTTCAGTGACTGCCCACTCTGTCGTCTACGGATTAGACCTGCGATGGGCGAAGATCATAGCGCACCGCTCGATATCAGAAGATGTATTTGACGCTGACCTGAATTTGTCGCGGCGGTTTATTGCCATAGGCATTGGCCGAGAGGATGGAGCCATAATTCCCGGTTGGGCAGAGCAGGGAGTTGTTCTGCGCACAGGTCGTCAAGTCGAACGTATGATTCGGAATGTCGAAGTTAGGATGGTTCAGTAAGTTAAAGAACTCACCGCGCAGCTGCAGGCGATGGCTCTCGCCGTGGAGCGGAATACTCTTGGCTAGGGAGAAGTCGAGATTGGTGTAGCCCGGGCCGGTCAGAATGTTGCGCCCCTCGGTGCCAAATGCGGGACCAAAAGGTTCTGCGGCAGGTTCGGCGAATGCGCACTGGTTAAACCAGTTCTGTGGCGTCCCCACTTGAGCGGGGGCCTGGCAAGTTGGGTTTCCAGCCACGGGTCCGCCTCGGTTGGGATTTCCCACCAGATCGGGGCGCTCTGGGTTGCCGAAAGCCGCGGCGGAGGCGGCCGGAGCTCCCGTCAGGACCACGGTAAAGGGGGATCCCGACTGCGCTGTGAGAATTCCTCCAGCCTGCCAGTTATCCAGCAGTCTCCGGCTCCAGTCCGGACCCTGGGCCCAGATGCCGCGGAACGGCACGTCGTAGACGAAGCTGAGGGACAAGCGGTGAGTTGCATTGAAGTCGGAAAGACCGCGGTCGCCGCTAAGGTTCTGTGAATTTTGCGGCAAGCCGGATCCTACGCTTCCGCCGAAGATCGAAGAGATGTCATCAATCGACTTGGAAAACGTATAGGCAGCCAAGAAAGTCAACCCGTGGCTTACACGTTTTTCGGAGCGGAACTGCATGGATTGGTAGGAACTGCTGGCGTTCGATTCCACGGTCAGTACCGAAGAGAACTGGCCGAATGGCGGACCGGTCAGGGGGTTCGACTGGTTCTGATCAATCACGTTCGACAAATGGGTACCCTTGGAGCCGACGTAAGCGAGGTCGATCATCCAGTTTGGCCCCACTTCATACTGGAGATCGGCGTTCCACTGCTGCATGTATCCGTCGCGGAAATTGGGAGAGATCATGTTGCCCTGGACCACACCCGACTGCTGACCGGTCTGGCTGAGGATGTCTTGAACCGTGCACAAACCACCCGGACAATTGGTGGGGTTTTGGGGAAACAAGGCCAGGTTGTAGAACGGCGGATTGATACGAGGAAGAATGTTGATGTTGGAAATGGGGACGTCGTAGAAGATGCCGTAGGCGGAGCGGACCACCCAGCGTTCTGACTTCAACGGCCGCCATGCAATTCCAATCCGTGGGGCGATATCTCTGTAAGTAGGGTTGTAGGTAGCGCGAGGGATTCCATCGGTTCCGGCTACGGTGAAGTGCGGGGTGGCAGCGCAGGGCTCAGGACAGGGAACGAGATCAGGAACGCTGAAGCGATTCAGGGCCTCGACCGGTGGGCTGTTGAATTCATAGCGCAAGCCAACGTTGAGCAAAAAGCGCGGGATCACGTGGATATCGTCCTGAACGTAAGTGCTGATGCCGTGGCTTCGCAGACTGTTGTAAGTGTTGCCGCTCACCGCGAGAGCGAAATCCGGAACCCCGCCCAGCAACTGGGCCAGAGAGCAGGTCAAGGGGTCATCGGGGGGAGCCCCGCTGCAGGGAGTGGGGTCGCCGAATTGGCCCAGGATGCCGGCGGCGGTCTGCCCCAGAAATTCCCAGTCTCCCCGTGCCAGAAAGTCGATGTAGTCGTCGATGCGAACGTGACGGAAATCCGCCCCGATCTTGAACTGGTTGCGGCCCACCGTCCAGGCCACGTTATCGGAAAGTTGCAGGGTGGTGTCGTGACGGTCTTGGGGATAGTTGATGGGCTCGCCAATGCCGTCGAAGCCAATCAAGCTGATGTTGGGGGCTCCGAGGTCAACCGGGTTGGTTAGGACGTTGGGAAAGCCCAATTGGGTTTCGATGTCATCGCCATGATTCTGCTGTAGCACGGTGGAGCGCATGCGAATAAATCCCAGGCGAAGTTCGTTGACCACGCTGGAGCGAAACACGCGCGTCCATTCGATTCCAGCGTTCTGGCCATGATTCAGAGTGAAGCTGCCGTACCCGGGCAGCGAAGTAAAGGCATTGACGGGATCGAAAGGACTAAAGAGACTTTCCTCTGCCAGCGAGTAATGGAGCGACACAGTATCGACGGGGCTGGCATGTTCGTCCACCTTGACCGTGACCAAATTCTCGGTGTTGCGGATGACCGGAGAAGAAAGGAAGGTGTTCGAGTTAGCGAGATCGGAGCCAACGTTGGCTGTGGGATAGAGGTTGAACACATTCTGGCCGATCTGGCAGGACGGGTTTAGCGGGCACCCAAACAGAGTCTGTGCCAAGCCCGAAGCCTGCTGCCATTGCAGGGTTGAGGGCACGGTAGCTTCCCGCGTGGTCGCCTGCCGCAAACGCAGGCCCTCATACGACAGAAAGAAAAAGGTCTTGTCCTTGCGCAGGGGTCCACCCAGAGTTCCCCCGAATTGGTTGCGATCGAAGCGCGGAATCGCGCCACAGGTGCCGGGTACCGAGTTGGCGGTGCAGCCGGGAAGGTCGAAGTAATTCTTGGCGTCCATCTGCCGGTTGCGGAAGAACTCGAAAAGGGTGCCGTGGAACCGGTTGGTGCCGCTCTTCAAAATGACGTTGATCTGGGCGCCGCTGGCGTGGCCGTACTCGGCCGAGTAATCGCTGGACTGCACTTTGAATTCCTGAATGGCGTCGATGGAAGGGAGAGCGACATACTGGTTGATGTAGGGGTCGTTGTTGTCTACCCCGTCGAGCAGGAAGTTGTTCGACTGCTCGCGTGCGCCGTTCACGCTGAGGGAACCACCTTGCGTGGAATTTTGCGAGCCTTCCGCGGGCAATTGACTCCCCGGCACCAGCAACGCGAAGGACAGGAAATTGCGCTCGTTGAGTGGCAGGTCTTGAACCAGGCGATTATTGACGACCTGACCCAGGGTGGAGGTGTCAGTCTGCACCATGGGAGGAGTATCGGTGACGATCACTTCCTCGCTGGTCCCGCCAACCCGGAGTGCGAAATCGACGCGTACCGTCTGATCCACATCGACACTGACACCGCGCAAAACACTGCGACGGAAACCTTTGCTCTCCCCGGTGACGGAATAGCGGCCCGGGGGCAGAAGCGCGACGGTGTAGTCGCCGTCTTCATTGCTCTCCGCATCGCGGGTCGCGTTGGTCTCCTCGTTGCGCACCACCACCCGTGCCTTGGGGACGACGGCGCCGGAGGGGTCGGTGATGGTGCCGGTGACGGTGCCGGTAGGACCGCTGGCAAACAGTGGCGCAGCGACCAAGAGTATCAGCAGGAAAGCGAATTGCAACCATCGACTAGCCATGGAGTTTCCTCGCAAACCGCGACTTCACTGCATGCGCCTACCGAGGTATGTCGGTCAACGCCCACTCAATTCGATCCAGTTCTTCACGAATCACCCGGATCGCCTGCTGATTGCTGGGATAGGACAGAGGCGCGATGGCTTCTGCCGCATGGCGAATCTTGTAGTGGCGATCCCGGATCAACTTGATTCTCGCAGAAATCTCCATTCGATATTGATAAATTCTTCGAGCCAGTTTCGTCGTCATCCAGGCGAACGCCAGCCCGAACAACATTTCGATGGGAAGACGATCCGTCGCTCCATCAAAATCGAGGAACGTTAACCGATACACGGCTTCGCCCAGGCCGAGTGAAGCAAATATCACTCCCACCCCAATCAATGCGAGCGTCAAGCGGTCAAGCGGCCGAAGGGCCACAGGCGATTGCTTACTGCCAGAGTTTTGCGCGAACACCATTGCTCCCCCAATACGATGTGAGATGGGCTGAAACGTTTACTATCTTATGCTGAAATCGCTTGGGTGAGCGACTGCTGTGGCGAGGCTGAAGTATTTCTGGGGATATTGAAGGGTGCCAGCGAAATCCGGGTGAAGAACCTGGGCGCGGCAGACCGCCGCGCCCAAGTCGAATCGTCATCTTTAGTGCGAGTAGGAAGTAATCGACTCCAGGTTTGGCGTAGCGGTGTCCACCACTGGCGAGTTCGGCACCTCGGTCGCGCAGCCGGTCGTGGAGTTGACCTGAAGAAGCGCGATATAGGAGTCGCCATTGAGGAAGCCTTCCGAGATGTAAAGCCCGCCGCCGGCTCCCGAAGTCGTGGCGACCGCCACCTGCGATGCAAAGAACCACTCGGTGTTGTAACCGTTCAGAGTGGTCAGGCAGGCATTGGGGTAGGAGACAGCTCCGCTTGTGGAGTTAAATGACACCGTGGTTTCCTGTCCGGACTCGGTATCCACAACGTAGATGAATTTGTTGTTAGGGCTGAGTTGGATGCCATTGGTGTCCACACCAGGCCCCAGACTTCCGGTACCGCCATAGGTGGTGGTTGGAGCCAACACCCCATTGGAGCCGATGGCAGCCACGTCGAGCTGGGTGGTATTTGAGGACGAGAAATCCCCGAAAATTGCCCAGTTTCCGTTCGAGGAAATCACCACGCTCCCCGCATAAGCTCCCGAACCAACGCCATTCCCGGCGATGATTTCCTGTCCAATCAGGGAGATGCTGCCTCCTCCAATCGCATAAGAACCCACCGAGCCATCTCCGTATGCCGCCACCAGATACTTGCCGTTGGGCGTAGGCGTCATGCCATCGATTATTCCTCCACCGAGCCCGCTGGTACCGATTAGGTGGGTCACAAAAACCAACGTGCATCCAGGATTAATCTTCCACACGCCAATGCTGGGCGTCGTCGTGTAATTCGCATAGAGGTAGCCGCCCGATATCGTGATTCCAATTCCGTCCACGTTGCCCAGATCACCATCCGGGGAAACATAATTACCCACCACTTGCAGATAAGGGCTTGCGCCGATCACCTTCATCCCCGCAATGTCCCCGGAACCCGCGTCTCCTGCGAAAACGCAGGTATTGGAACCGTCCTGCGCAACGGATTGATGGACCTCAGAAAAATATCCTCCTCCGAGGCCGGTTCCGCCAGTCGGCACCGTGGTCAAGTGGGTCAGCGAAATTCCCGCTACCTTATATACGGAGACGCTGTTGCTAACCGCGTTGTCATCGTCAGTCACGACATAATAATGAGTTGCCGCAAAGGCGCTGGCTCCGCAAACCGACAGAAGCAGGGCGCCCAAAGTTACCGCTGCAAGTATCCTTGGAATTCGAGTCATTGTCGTTGTGTCCTTCCAGATTTTCTATGCCCTTCGATCGGATGTTGGCGTGGGTTTTTGGTCACTCGCCCGCGTCAGGCGCCCAACATCCTAGCCTGCCGACCCAATATTAGAAAGAGCCTTTCGGCCTACTTCCAGGGGATAAGACGTGAATGGAGTGTGCACTTTAGCCAGCGCCACAGCGAGATTGGGGTTACCTAGAAGCTGGGAGGAACAGGACAAGGGTCACGGGATACAACAGTGGCTTCTCTTGATATTTTCCTGGGGCACTGGCTTTCTGAAGAAGACAGAGCATTCTGATTTTTCTTGACTTGTCTTGTCAAAGGCATACAGTTCAGGATATCCATTCGCAGACATCTGGCTTTCCCGCCTGGAAAAGAGTGAGGCGTCTTGCGTACGTCCGTCGGGTGATTCTGCAAAAGGCATTTCAGTAGATCCGATCCAGGGTCTTAGGTTGACTTCAAACTTAAAGGAGATGAGAACATGCGTAATTTATGGTTGATTGGCTGCTCGCTGTTGCTGCTGGCATCGTGGTCGCTGGCGCAGGAGAAGTCGTCGTCGCAATGGAATTGTCCCAAAGCTTCAGACGCACACAGTGTCGATGTGGGCGACAAGGCAAATCATACGTATGCGGTCACCAAGACGACTTGCACTGCCACCAAAGGCGAGGTCGGCGGCGTGAATGAGAAAGAAGGAGTCGGCACACAATTTAACGAAACCATGGGAAACACGACCACGTGGCATGGGGTGTTCGTGGTGACTGCGGAAAATGGCGACAAAATCTACTATCACTATTCCAACTCGGGCAAGGGCGTGTTGAAGGATGGACAATTTGTCTCCGGGGGCAACAAGTGGACCATGATGGGCGGGACTGGGAAATTTGCCGCGCTCAAAGGTGAAGGCACCTGCGCCGGCAAGGGTGATGGCGCCGGGGGCGCAACCTGGGATTGCACGGGCACCTACACGCTCGGCAAGTAATCATTGGCAGATGAAAGAAAAAGCCACCCACGGGTGGCTTTTCTTCTGGTTGCTAACCCATGCGTTGGCGATAGGAGCCAACCGGCAAAAGGGCTACGAAGCTGAAATCCAATTGCGGCGCTCGACGAAGGTGGGGGGCTCGTAAGTGCGCCCTGACGCCAACCGCTTCTCCTCCCGGCGTGCGGACCACAACAAGACAGGACCCAGCGCAGCGGCGGTGAAGCGCGCGATGACGGGAAACTCCTTCTCGACTTCACGGCGGAGCTTGTGGATCTGCTCACTCACGCTGCGATTGACTTTCTTGAATTCTCGCTCCATTACCCACAACGCCGCGTTGTAAGCGCTGCTGAGCTTCTTCATTTCTCGCGCAAACCGCTCCCGTACACGCGGATCAGGGTAGTCCTTATAGCGCTGCCAGCCCTGAAGCATGGTCTGGCACATGCGGTAAAGACTCGGCCCATTACGCTCGAAGTCGCGCCAGAACGCCCAATCCAGAAACCGCTTGGAATCTTCACGGGAGATTGCGCCATGCTGGAAGTTGAACTTGTACTGCCCGTGGATGTCGGCGAAGTCAACGTCCGTCAGCAAACGGCCTTGTTCGGCCATTTCCTGGTGAAGAGGCGTACCGGGAACTGGCGTGTAGAGCATGAATTGGTGAAAGTCAGTCTGGTAGCCGACTGCCGATTCGATTTCCTCGACGATGTTGTCTGGCGTGTGGTGTTCCAGTCCGATGATCGTCGATCCCTGCACTCGTATACCGTGTTCGCGCAGTTGCCGCGTGAGTTGCCCAATGTCGGTACGCTGTAACTTGGTGTAGCTGGACTTGGGAGATTCCAAACCCATCCACACCCAGGAAATGCCCAGTTCGACCAGTTCCAGCATGGTGTATTTGCGAATGGCATTCGCGGAAGCAAAAACCGAAAGCTCCCAGCTCTTGCCGGCCTCTTTCATACGCTCCAGCAAGCGCATCGCGCGCGAACGGTGTAGCAGGAAGTTCTCATCCATTACAAAGAAAGAATGCACTTTGAGCTCAGATTCGATCCCGCACATCACATCGAATAATTCGTCGCCGGTCTGGTAGAAGTTGACAAACTTTCCTTTGCCACCAAAAAAAGCAGAGGTGGTACAGAAGTTGCAGCCCATGGGGCAGCCCACCGATGGGATGATGGTCGCTGCCGTCCCGCCCTTTCGCTGTGGCAGGCGCACCCCCATGATGCGGGTCTCGAGACCGGAAACAATCGCCGGGTGATGGATCGGCGCGTGCTCGTCTTCTCCAAGATAACGGCGCATCCAGGAGATCCCTTCCCCGCGCACAATGTGATCGGCATCAATCATCCGCTCCAGGCCGGGAATGGCAGCTACGTGTCCGCCCACCACGATCACGGAAGTCGGCGATAGTTCTCGCGTCATTCGGCACATCTCCCGGACCTTCAAAACGTTCACGATGATGGAAGAGATACCTACGACGTCATAGTGGTTGGTGATTAATTCCCGAGCAAAGGCCTCGCGGGTAGGAAAATCCAGCACGCTGCAAGGTGCGGATATATTTTCCTGAATCAGCATGATGCCCCAGGAGCGATGGAACATGCGCAGCGAGAAGCTGCCTTGCGCGCGGGTGACCTGATTGTGGTAGAGCTCCATGGGATTGATGGAGCGGCTGCCAAATTCGTCGTCTTGCGCGTAGGGCCCGAAGACCGAACTCAGCAAGATGCGTGCACAACTTCCCTTCGGGTGAATTTCCATAGGCTTCTATTTGGAGCCTACCCCTCGGAGAAGTTTTTTGCGGTGATGGCAAGCACATTACAAAACTATTACACGATTCGAAGAACGCCGAAACCGCACAACGGAAGACTCAGTTCGGCTTGGTTGTCTTTGCACCAGGCTTCGCCGCAGCCTTCGCCCCTTTCGAACTCGGCTTAGGATGCGCATCGTCGGCAATCTGCTGGGCGACCCTGTCCGACTCCTGGACAAAGGTCGCCATGACGGCATCGACATTGAACTGAGCGGCATCGGCTGGCAAGGCCAGGTCTTTGATCTCTGGGAGCGGCTTCCCCACTTTATATAGGGTCACAGCGCTCAAGGCCTGAAACTTGGCGGGATCCAGTTTCACTCCTTTCGGCAGCGAGGACGGCGATAGGCCGGCGCTGCCGGGTTCTGTCACTTGCGTGGAAACGGTGTAGACGAAATAGTCACATTGCTTGGCACGAGCTTCGGCCTCCACATCTGGTTGGGGCGATTCGGCGTCCAGCGGTACGGGATCCATTTGCTGGCGGGCAAACTCGCTCATCAGGTTGATTCGCAAGTTGTCCGTGGGCAGTCCTTGCCCGCTCATGTCCTTGATCTTGACCACACCAATGCGTACTAC